>NZ_JBEZDR010000009.1:0-480900 GCF_040648415.1 Nonomuraea sp. NPDC049141 | reverse complement strand
CCGTCATCCACACCCGAAAGCATGGACATGACGGGGTTGTGCATCATGCACTGGCTTTTAACACACTGTTGAGTTCTCAAGAAACGGACGCGTACATCCTCGCTCAGATCCATCCGGACCCTTGCTCGGAGGCGCACACTTCGCTTCTCCATCTTATCAGATTTGCTGATTTCGTGTCAAATCGTAGATTTGCATGAAGTCGATCAAATCTAGCTAGGATGGTGCGCCCCGTCTCCGGGGCAACCCTCGTAACTTACCGTGTCATCCTGGGCTTGTCGAATCAACCGATTTTCCGGTGATCTGAGCGCGCCCGAGACGACTCGTACCGAAGTGCGCGTTGAAGCGACCTGGCCGAGTGGCTCGTTATCTCAAGGGGCTTGCCCTGGGGCCCGTCCGCCTGATCGGCGTCCGGCTCACTCCCGGGGCGAAGTGAAAGATTAGGTCGCCGTTGGCCCTACGTCAAATCGGGGTTCACCACGCCCTGGGACGTCTCTCCCGAACGTCGGACAAAGACCGGACTCCACCTGCGGAGACGCAGCCCAGAGAGTCAGCTGACCAGGACTTCGGAGCATCGAGGGTGTGGAGGGGAGGGACCCAACGGGACATGTCGCGGCTCGGAGACCATCGGACATCCGGACCCAGCAACCCCTCCTAGTAGGCGGTTCTGGGCCCTGGCCCGAGCTGCCCCTCGGGGGACGGCTCTGGGCCCTGGCCCAAGCAACCCCTCGGGGTGGGCGACTCTGAGACCCAGAGTGGGGGCCGGAGCGCTGCCTGGATGCACCTGCGGCGTGCCGGCTGCGGAGATCGGCAGCCGAATGCGACCGTTCCGAAGGCGAACGCGGAGGGCAGGTAGTCGGATTGTGAAGGCCAGGTAGCCGGGCTGCCGAGGCCCTGTAAGCCAGGCGCGGAGGCTGGACAGCCAGGTTTGTGGGCGCGTTCCTGGAGACCGGGCGTGAAGGTCGGACGCCGAGCATGGATGCGCTGGGGACGCCAGACACGTGGTGGCCGAGCAACTGGGCGTGGGAACCGGAGGCCCGGTTCCTGTCGCGCGTGGCAGTGACGGACTGGTGTGGTGCGCGCCGGTCGGGGCACGGGCCCGCGAGGTAGCGAGTGGCGAAAGGCGTGGGTGTAGCGGACCGGCATGAGTGCGCAGTGGCCGACTGGTGAGGTGGCGAGGTAGCGGGCGGAGGCTGGCGTGGGTAACGCGGCGGCCGGGGGCGAGGCTGGCAGGATGGCCGACGCCGGTGAAGAGGGTCCGACCGCGCGCCAAGGCAGATGGCGAGGGCCGGGTGTACGGGTCTGACCGGGCACCAGGGCAGCTGGCGAGAGCCAGGTAAACGGAGTCTGGCCGGGCACCAGGGCAGCTGATGAGAGCCGGTGTACGGGGTCCGGCTGAGCACCAAGGCAGATGGTGGAGGTCAGGGTGTCGGGGGGCTGGTTGGGGCGCCATGCCACCTGGCGCGACGACTGAGCCCGGCAGGTGAGTCCGGCATTCACAGTTGCGTGGATGCCCGTTCGATCGCCGCGCCGCACCTGCTGAGGAGGGAGCGCAGGGTGTCCCGCTCCTCTGTGGTGAGTTCGTCGGCGATCGCCTGCTCTATCCGTACCGCCCGTTCGTCCGCCGCCTCCAGTGCGATGCGGCCGGCGTCCGTGAGCTGGGTTTCCAGGACGTTGCGGTGCCATGGGTGCGGCGTACGCTTCACCAGGCCGCGCGCGTCGAGGTTCTTCAGCACCACCGTCATCGCTTGCGGGGTTACCAGGCAGGCTCGAGCCAGGGCGGCGGCCGAGATGCCGGGATTGGCGGCCAACACGTAAAGCGTCGCGTACTGCGGAACCGTCAGCCCGGTGGGCCTGACCGCGATCTGCTTGGCGGCGATCAGCTCCTGTTCGGCCCGCTTGATGTCGAGGCCGAGGCGTTCCTCCGCGGGCATTCCCATGCCAACAGATGGTACAAGCAAACCAACCTTGACTGTTATAAAAGCTTTGATAGTGTGCCGGAACCGTACAACAGGAATGAGGAGCCGGAAAGTGATCCCTGAGAGCCACCTGGACCTGCTGACCCGACCGCTGTTCGCGCACCTGGCCACCATCGGGCCTGGCGGGAAGCCACAGGTGAACCCCGTCTGGACGGTGTGGGACGGCGAGTACCTGCGCTTCACGACCACCACAGACCGCCAGAAGTACCGAAATGTTGTGGAAAATGGTGATCTGGCGGTCTCCATCAACGATCCCGATAAGCCGTACCGATACCTGGAGATCCGCGCCGTGGTGGAGCGGATCGATCCGGACCCCTCGGGTGACCTCTTCGATGTGCTCGCCACCCGCTACGGACTGTCGTACGACCGGCCGGTGGGAGACGCGGAGCGGCGGGTGGTCATCGTCGCCCGGCCGACACGTACGACCAGCCAGTGACGCCCTGAGATGGCCGCCATGGCCCGGGTGGCTCTGCGGGTGGGCGGTGCTGGCCGGGCTCACCAGCGACCTGGCGACGCCTCGGCTGCCCTGGCGCGAACGGATCGCCCTGGTCGGCGACCTGACACGGCCCGACCAGCAGCACCACACCGCCGCGGGTCTCCAGTTGGGCACTGCATCCAACCGCTGTACGCCTGTAGCGGTCGGCACGTACGACCGCGCTTAGCCGAGCGGGAGGCCCAGTTGCGCGGGCGGATGCCGGAGAGGTGGTCGTGCCCGGCGAGGGCGAGCGAGTGTCTGTCAGTCTCTGCCCGACGCGGGCGAAGGAGTAGCTGTCGGTCCAAGGCCGGCGAACGAGCTGTTGATCTCCGCGTGCTGAGAATGCGGACGGCGAGCTGGGTGAGGTGCTGAGCAAGCAGCTCACCCAGCCGCGCAGGCAAAGGGCAAGCCCTGTCTCGGGTCCCGCGCCGAGATCTCGGGCTGGTGGCAGGGCGATGTCACCGGCAGCCACCCGGATCCTCGGTCAAGGGGCGGAAAGCGTGAGCGCGCGTACCTGGGCCGGAGAGGTGAACAGCTCCGCCGCCATCCCAGCCTCCCGCGCCGCGACGACATTGGCCTCGTTGTCGTCGAAGAACAGCACCTCCCCCGGCTCCACTCCCAGCCGCCGCGCGCAGATCTCGTAAGCGCGCCGGTCCGGCTTCGCCACCCCGATCTGGCACGAGTACGTCAGCGACGCGAACCGCCCCAGCCAGTCACCATGCTGCGCCTCCCATACCGGCACCAGGTCGGGGACGATGTTCGACAGCAGCCCCAGCGTCCGTCCCCGGTCGGCCAGTTCGTGCACCACGGCGACCATCTCGGCGTCGACATGGCACCAGCTCTCCAGGTCGGCTGCCATCAGCGCGCTCACGTCGGCGAACCGCGTGTCCAGCCGTCCGGCGACCGCGGCCCAGTACGCCTTGGCGTCCTGGCCGGCGTCATACGCGGGCCGGCACTCCCAGTACGCCTCCCAGAACCTCTCCCCCGGGACCCCGGAGAGGTCGACGAGGCCCTGCTTGGCCTCACGCGTCTGAACACGGGCGATAACCCCGTAAAGGTCGAACACGATCACTTCAGGCATAAATCCGAGCCTATGCGCGTATTCTGCCCCGGTGACCACCGCCTCCACCCTTGCCCCTCCAGCCCGGCCGACCCTACGTCAGCGCAGGTCAAGCCCATGGTGGATGGCCGGGATCGCCGGAATCGTGGCGTTCACCGGCTCGGGCTCCGCCTCGCTGAACGGTGACGAGCTGGCCACGATCAGCGCCGCGTCCCGGTCATTGCCGGGGCTGTGGGAGCTGGCGCGGCACATCGATGGTCATTTCCTGCCGTACTACCTGTTCATGCAGCTCTGGGTGAAGGGTGGGACGGCGGAGCTGTGGCTGCGGCTGCCGTCGGCGCTGGCGATCGGGGTCGCCGCGTGGTTCCTGGTGGACCTGGGGCGGCGGCTGCACAGCACGTGGGCGGGGGTGACGGCCGGCGCGCTGTTCGCGGCGCTGCCTTCAGTGTCGTACTACGGTGCCTTCGCCCGCTCGTACGCGCCCGCGGCGGCCGCGGTGGTCTTCTCATTCTGGGCCCTCCACCGTGCCACACGCGCACAGGAGGCGGAACGCGCCCCCTGGGTGCTCTATGGCGCGGCTGTGGGGCTGGTGTGCTGCACGCATCTGTTCGCGGTGCTCGTGCTGCCCGCCCAGTTGGTCGCCGCCGTCGCGCTGCTGCCCCGCCGTACCGTGCTTCTGAGGTGGTTGCCCGCGATCGCCGTCGGGTGCCTGCCCGCGCTCGTTCTCGGTCTGATCGGGTACGGCGAGCGGCACGCGATCAGCTGGATCCCGCAGCGTGGGGCGGAGGTGCTGCTGAAGTTCCCGAAGATGGTGGCGGGGGGCACCGAGGTGGGGGTGCTGCTGTTCGTGGTGGCGCTGGCCGGTGTGGTGCTGCTCCGCAACCGGGCGTGGGCCGGGACGCTGCTGGGGTGGCTGGTGCTGCCGCCGCTCCTCCTGCTGGCCGTGTCGCACCTGGTGACGCCGGTCTATGTGGATCGGTACCTGTTCGTCGCCGCGCCCGCTCTGGCGCTGCTGGCGGGGATCGCGGTGGCGAGTGTTCCGCGGGCGACGGTGGTGGCCTGCTGCGGACTGGTGGTGGTCACCGTGGTGGTGGGCTTGCCGCAGCGTGCGGAGGTTCGGGAGGCCA
Source organism: Nonomuraea sp. NPDC049141 (assembly GCF_040648415.1). NCBI lineage: Bacteria > Bacillati > Actinomycetota > Actinomycetes > Streptosporangiales > Streptosporangiaceae > Nonomuraea > Nonomuraea sp. NPDC049141. Next base: position 476,262 of record NZ_JBEZDR010000009.1, on the reverse strand, counting down.
ACGGGCGGTTCGAGGACTTTCCGTGGGCTGTGCGGAAGGTGGACGCTCGGCCGGAGGACGCGATCGTGTTCGGGCAGAGCTCTGTGCGGGCGGGGTTCGACTACTACGGCGACCGGACGATGCCGGCTGACGTGCTGCGGCTGGGGCCCGCCCCGGAGGCGGAGGGGTTCGGCTTTCCGGAGCGCGATGACGTCACCGCCGCGCTGGCCGACTGGAAGCGGGTCTGGGTCGTGTGGCGCGGCGTCAAGTCCGCGGGGCAGAAGCTGCCACGGGTGAAGGCGGTTCAGGAGGCGGGGTACGAGCAGGCCGGGTCCTGGCACTCGGCGGATACGCCCGGCCTCACCGTGGCCCTGTTCACCCGTAAGTAAGCGGGCCCTCCCCCTCCGGGAAAGGCCCGCTGCGCTCACACGGGCGGGTCAGCCGACCTCGACGCCGCCGACCGACTTCTTGCCGCGCCGTAGCACCATGAACCGCCCGTGGAGCAGGTCCGATGCCTCCGGTACGTACGCCTCGTCAGTGATCTTGACGTTGTTGAGGTAGGCGCCGCCCTCCTTGACCGCGCGCCTGGCCGCCGACTTCGACTCCACCAGGCCGCTGTCCGCCAGCAGGTCCACGAACGGCGCCCCGAGAGCCGGAACCATCGCCTTCGGCACCTCGGCCAGCGCCGCCGCCAGCGTCGCCACGGGCAGCTCTTCGAGGGACCCCTGGCCGAACAGCGCCTTGGACGCCGCCACGACCGCCGCGAGCTCGCCCGCGCCGTGCACGAGCGTGGTCAGGTCCTCCGCCAGCGTCCGCTGCGCCTCGCGGGCGAACGGGCGGTCGGCGACCGCCTTCTCCAGCGCCTCGATCTCCTCGCGCTCGCGGAAGGTGAACACCTTCAGGAAGCGCACCACGTCGCGGTCGTCGGCGTTGAGGAAGTACTGGTAGAAGGCGTAAGGGGAGGTCAGCGCCCCGTCGAGCCAGATCGACCCGCCCGCGGTCTTGCCGAACTTGGTGCCGTCGGCCTTGGTGATCAGCTTGCCGGTCAGGGCGTGCACGTGGCCGCCCTCGACGCGCCTGATCAGGTCGACGCCGGCCGTGATGTTGCCCCACTGGTCGCTGCCGCCGATCTGGAGCGTGCAGCCGTGGCGCCGGTAGAGCTCCAGGTAGTCGTTGGCCTGCAGGATCTGGTAGCTGAACTCGGTGTAGCTGAGCCCGTCGCCGCCGAGCCGGGCCGCTACCGACTCACGGGCGAGCATCCGGTTGACGGGGAAATGCTTGCCGATGTCGCGCAGGAAGTCGATGGCCGACATCTCGGCGGTCCAGTCGAGGTTGCTGACCAGCTCGGCCGAGGCGGGACCTTCGTCGAAGGTCAGGAACTTCTCCACCTGCACCCGGATCCGGGAGACCCATTCCTCGACGACCTCGGTGGTGTTGAGGACGCGTTCGGTGCTGCGCCCGCTGGGGTCGCCGATCAGGCCGGTGGCGCCGCCGACCAGGCCGATCGGCTTGTGGCCGGCCCGCTGGAAGCGGGTCAGGATCAGCAGCGTGGCCAGGTTGCCCATGTGCAGGGACGGCGCGGTCGGGTCGAAGCCCGCATAGACCGTGATCGGACCCTTCGACAGCGCCCCGCGCAGGGCGTCGATGTCGGTGGTCTGCGCGAGGACGTCGCGCCATTCGAGCTCATCGAGAATGTCGGTCACGGTGCTGGCTTTCCAGGAGACGTCGAGTGGTTACAGAGTGCCGGATCGCGCCGGATGTCCGCCACTTGGATACTCTCTGTCGCCATGTGGAAGGTCCGTCGCGAGCTGGCTGTTTTCAAGATCCTAGGGGCTGTGGCGTGTGCCGGTCTCGCCCTGTTCTGGTACCTCCAGGATGACGTGCGGGGGGTGATCCTGGCCATTCCGGCGGCCGTGCTGGTGGGTGCCATGGGGCTCCGTGACGTCCTGGTCCCGGTACGGCTGGCGGCCGACGAGAGCGGCATCACCGTGGTGCACGGCTTCGCGGGCCGGCGGCACGTGCCGTGGGAGGCGATCGAGGACGTCAAGGTGGACGTGCGCAGGAGGTATGGTCTGCGCAGCGAGATGCTGGAGATCGACACCGGTGACTACCTGCACATCTTCAGTGCTCACGAGCTGGGGACCTCCCCGACCGAGGTGGCCGCGGTGCTGCGGCGGCGCGGGGTGTGAGCCCGGTACGGCGAGACGGTCGGGTCGTCGTCGATCCAGAACCGCCAGGGCGTGTCCTTGGCGGTCGAGATCCCGGTGCGCGGGCCAGACCTGATCGCGTCCGCCTCGGCTGGCCACCCTTCGAGCATGACCGCGGTCCCCTTGGGGAGACCCGTGAGCCAGGCCGCATGCTCCGGCTGTCCGGAAAGCCGGGTCGCATGGTCAGGCTGGTCGGCGGGCCGGGCCGCGGGGTCGAGCCGGTCGCCGTACGGGGCCGAGCCCGGGTCGGAGAGCCCGGGCGGGGCTGAGCCCGGGTCGGAGAGCCCGGGCGGGGCTGAGCCCGGGTCGGGCAGGTGGGGCAACCCGACCGGCGAGCCTTCCCAGACGGCGTCGAGCCCGTTGTGCTCGCGCGCCAGCCCGAGCGCGACCGCCAGCCGGGCGGGCCCGCGAGCGAGGTCGCGGTCCGCGATCGGCTTACGCCGAGAAGCACCCGAACCTCCGCCGCTCGGACCAGCGCCGTCCGGACCACCGTCGCCCGAGCCGCCGCCTGAGCGGCGCCACCGGGCCAGGTCGGCCCGTGCCACCACCTCACCGGCCCGCAGCAGCACCGCCGACCCGAAGTCCTCGGGCAGACACACCAGGTTCGCGCAGAAGTGCATGCCGTAGGTGAAGTACACGTACAGGTGGCCGGGTGGCCCGAACATGACCGCGTTCCGGGCCGTCCGTCCCCGGTAGGTGTGGGCCGCCGGATCCTCGCCGGGCCCGCCGTACGCCTCGACCTCGGTCAGCCGGACCGCGACCGGACCGTGCACGAGCACGCGCCCGAGCAGGTCGGGCGCGACCTCGTGCGACGGCCGGTCGAAGAAGCGCCGCGGCAGCGGCGCCGAGCACGGGATCCCGGAAGGCATGCCGGAGTCTAGGCGCCCGCGGCCCACGCCGCCTGGGCGTCGACCGCTTCGCGCAGCGCGACGAGCTGGTCGCGGACCCGGTCGGGTGCGGTGCCGCCGTGGGACTTGCGGGCGGCGAGGGCGCCGGGCACGCTCAGCACGTCGCGGACGTCGGGCGTCAGGTGCGGTGACACCTTGGCCATCTCGTCGTCGGTCAGCTCGCCCAGGTCCTTGTCGTGGACCTGGCACCACACCACCAGGTGGCCGACCGCCTCGTGCGCGTCGCGGAACGGCACGCCGCGGCGGACGAGCAGCTCGGCGAGGTCGGTGGCGAGCGCGAAGCCTTCGGGAGCCGACGCCTCCATACGCGCGGTGTTGACCCGCATGGTGGCGACCAGGCCGGCCATCGCGGGCAGGACGAGCAGCAGCGTGTCGACCGAGTCGAACACCGGCTCCTTGTCCTCCTGCAGGTCGCGGTTATAGGTGAGCGGCAGGCCTTTGAGCGTCGTGAGCATCGCCATGAGGTTGCCGATGAGCCGCCCCGACTTACCGCGCGCGAGCTCGGCGACGTCGGGGTTCTTCTTCTGCGGCATGATCGACGAGCCGGTGGAGTAGGCGTCGTCCATCTCGATCCAGCGGAACTCCTGCGAGGCCCAGAGCACGATCTCCTCACCGAGCCGCGACAGGTGCACGCCGATCAGGGCCGCGTCGAACAGGAACTCCGCCGCGAAGTCACGGTCGGCCACCGCGTCCATGGAGTTGGGCGCGGCCGAGGAGAAGCCCAGCTCGGCGGCCACGGCCTGCGGGTCGAGCGGCAGCGACGAGCCCGCCAGCGCGCCGGCGCCGAGCGGCGAGACGGCCGCGCGCCGGTCCCAGTCGGTGAGCCTGTCGATGTCGCGGGCGAAGGCGTGCACGTGCGCGAGCAGCTGGTGGCCGAACGAGACCGGCTGCGCGTGCTGCAGGTGGGTCATGCCGGGCGCCGCGGTGTCGGCGTGCTGCTCGGCCTGGGCCATCAGCGCCGTCTCCAGCTCGACCAGCCGGGAGACGATCGTGCGGGCATGATCACGAAGGTAGAGGCGCAGGTCGGTGGCGATCTGGTCGTTGCGGCTCCGGCCGGCGCGCAGCTTGCCGCCGAGCGAGCCGAGCCGCTCCAGCAGGCCGCGTTCGAGCGCGGTGTGCACGTCCTCGTCGGCGACCGTCGGCCGGAACTCGCCCGCCTTGCAGGCGCGCTCCAGGTCGTCGATCGCGCCGATCATCCGATCGAGCTCGTCGTCGCTCAGCAGCCCCGCCTTGTGCAGCACCCGGGCGTGCGCCCTGGACGCCGCCAGGTCGTACGGCACGAGCCGCCAGTCGAAGTGCACGCTCACCGACAGCCGGGTCAGCGCGTCAGCTGGGCCGCCTTCGAAGCGCCCGCCCCACAGCCGCATCGGCTTGCCATCACTCACCGTCATCTCCTTATCGTCCCCCGCGACCATAGTGCACATCAGCCCCGCTTCGCGTCTCGCGCGGCGGCGATCTTGGAGGGCAGGCTGAAGAGCTGGACGAAGCCCTTGGCCAGCGACTGGTCGAAGGTGTCGCCGGTGTCGTAGGTGGCCAGCGAGAAGTCGTACAGCGACTGCTCCGAACGGCGGCCGGTGACGGTCGCCTTGCCGCCGTGCAGGGTCATCCGGATGTCGCCGCTGACGTGCTTCTGGGCCTCGGCGATGAGCGCGTCCAGGGCGGTCTTGAGCGGCGAGAACCAGAGGCCGTCGTAGACGAGCTCGCTCCACCGCTGGTCGACGCCGCGCTTGAAGCGGGCCAGGTCACGCTCGACGGTGACGTTCTCCAGCTCCATGTGCGCGGTGATCAGCGCGATCGCGCCGGGCGCCTCGTACACCTCGCGTGACTTGATGCCGACGAGCCGGTCCTCGACCATGTCGATCCGGCCGACGCCCTGCGCGCCGGCACGCGTGTTCAGCTCGTCGATCACCTGGTACGGCGTCAGCGAACGCCCGTCGAGCTTGACCGGGACGCCCTGCTCGAAGGTGATGACGACCTCGTCGGCGTCGCGGGTGACGGCCGGGTCGGCGGTGTAGGAGTAGACGTTCTCGGTGGGGCCGTTCCAGATGTCCTCGAGGAAGCCGGTCTCGACCGCCCTGCCCCACAGGTTCTGGTCGATGGAGAACGGGTTCTTCTTGGAGGTCTCGATCGGCAGGCCCTTCTGCTCGGCGAACTCGATCGCCTTGTCGCGGGTCCAGGCGAAGTCGCGGGCCGGGGCGACGACCTTCAGGTCGGGCGCGAGCGCGGCCAGGCCGGCCTCGAAGCGCACCTGGTCGTTGCCCTTGCCGGTGCAGCCGTGGGAGACGATCGTGCCGCCGAACTGCTTGGCCGCGGTCACCAGGTGCTTGACGATGAGCGGCCGCGACAGCGACGACAGGAGCGGGTAGCGGTCCATGTAGAGGGCGTTGGCCTGCAGCGCGGGCACGCAGAAGTCGGCCGCGAACTCCTCCTTGGCGTCCACGACGACGGATTCGACCGCGCCGCAGTCCATGGCCCTCTTCTGGATCACCTCCATGTCCTCGCCACCTTGTCCCAGGTCCACGGCGACGGCGATGACCTCGGCGTCCATCTTCTCGGCCAGGAACGGAATGGCCACGGAGGTGTCGAGGCCTCCGGAGAATGCGAGTACCACTCTCTGTGTCATGTGTTTCTCCAAGTTCTTCAGAAAACGGCTAAGCGCGTCGGGCCGCGACCCTCAGCAGCGCCTCGGCCACCTGGTGCCCGCCCTGGGGATCGCGGCTGATGACGAGGATCGTGTCGTCGCCCGCGACCGTGCCGAGGATGGACTCCCAGTCGGCGTGGTCGATGGCGGAGGCCATGAACTGGGCGGCGCCCGGCGGGGTTCTGACGATGACCAGGTTGGCCGAGGCCTCGGCGGAGACCAGCAGTTCCTCGGCGATCCGGTGCAGCCGGGCGGCTGGGGACTCACCGGTGCCCAGCCTGGCCAGCCGGATCCGGCCGCCGCCCTCGCCGGGCAGCGCGTACACCAGCGAGCCGTCCTCGGCGCGCAGCTTGAGCGCGCCGAGTTCGTCCAGATCGCGGGAGAGCGTGGCCTGGGTGACCTCCACCCCGCTCTCGGCGAGCAGTTTGGCCAGGTCCGGCTGGGAGCGTACGGCCTGGCGCTGCAGCAGCTCGGTGATCTTCGCCTGCCGCGCGACCTTGGTCATCGGGATCGTCATGGGTTGCTCACCAGCCAGTGGAGCAGCGCCTTCTGGGCGTGCAGCCGGTTCTCGGCCTGGTCCCACACCGCGCTGCGCGGGCCGTCGAGCACGTCGGCGGTGATCTCGTAGTCGCGATAGGCGGGCAGGCAGTGCAGCACGATCGCGTCGTGCGCGGCGTGCTCCATGAGCTCGGAGTTGACCTGGTACGGCATGAGCGCGTGGACCCGCTCTTCCTTGCCGTCCTGGCCCATCGACACCCAGGTGTCGGTGGCGACGACGTGCGCGCCCTGGGCGGCGGCGGCCGGGTCGGTCAGCGAGATCACCGAGCCGCCGGTGGTCGCGGCGATGGCGGCGGCGCGGTCGAGGATGACGGCGTCCGGCTGGTAGCCGACCGGGGCGCCGATCCGTACGTGCATGCCGGCCGTGGCGCCGCCCAGCAGGTAGGAGTGGGCCATGTTGTTGGCGCCGTCGCCCACGTAGGTGAGCGTCCGCCCGGCCGTCCTGCCGAACCGTTCGCGGACGGTCAGCAGGTCGGCGAGGATCTGGCAGGGGTGGAACTCGTCGGTCAGCGCGTTGACCACCGGCACCGTGGTGCCCGCCGCCATGGCCTCGATGCGCTCCTGGCCGCCGGTGCGCCAGACGATCGCGGCGACCTGCCGTTCGAGCACCCTGGCGGTGTCCTCGATCGGCTCGCCCCGGCCCAGCTGGGAGCTGCCGCCGTCGATGACCAGCGGGATCCCGCCCAGCTCGCCGACGCCGACGGCGAAGGAGACCCGGGTCCTGGTGGAGGGCTTGTCGAACAGGACGGCGACGGTCCGCGGCCCGTCGAACGGGCGGTAGCCGTAGCGGTCCTTCTTCATCGCGGCGGCCAGGTCGAGCACGTCGGCCTGCTCGGCGGGCGAGAGATCGTCGTCGCGCAGGAAGTGTCTGACCACGCCGTGGGTAGTCATTTCGCCGCCTCGTCGAGAATGCCGGGGAAGGCGGCGACGAGCGCGTCGACCTGCTCGGCCGTCACGACCAGCGGCGGCGCGATCCGTACGGCGTCCGGCTGCAGCGCGTTGACCAGGAAGCCCGCGTCGGCCGCCGCCTGCTGCACCTTGCCGGAGACCGGCTCGGTCAGCACGGCGGCCAGCCACAGGCCGCGCCCGCGCACGCCTTTCAGCAGCGGGTGGCCGACCGCTTCGAGGCCGGTCCGCAGCCGGTCGCCGATCGTCTTCACGTGGTCGAGGTCGAGGTTGTCGAGCACGGCCAGCGCCGCGGCGCACGAGACCGGGTTGCCGCCGAACGTGGAGCCGTGGTCGCCCTTGTCGAACAGCCGGCCCGCGTCGCCGAAGCCGACGCACGCCCCGATCGGCAGGCCGCCGCCCAGGCCCTTGGCCAGGGTCAGGATGTCGGGGATGACGCCGTCGGCCTGGTGGGCGAACCAGTGCCCGGTGCGGCCGATCGCGGACTGGATCTCGTCGGCGACCAGCAGCGCGCCGGTGGAGTCGCAGATCTCGCGGGCCGCCGCGAAGTAGCCGTCCGGCGGCGGGACCACGCCCGCCTCGCCCTGGGTGGGCTCCAGGAACACCGCGATGCAGTCGCCGGTCACGGCCTCCTTGAGAGCGGCGGCGTCACCGTACGGGACGAACTGGACCTCGACCGGGAACGGTCCGAACTGGTCGCGGATCGACTTCTTGCCCGTCAGCGAGAGCGCGCCGATCGTCCGGCCGTGGAAACCGTTCTCGGCGGCGACGAAGTAGGTGCGGCCGTCGCGCCTGCCGTACTTGAGCGCCAGCTTGTAGGCGGCCTCGTTGGCCTCGGTGCCGGAGTTGGCGAAGAAGACGCGGCCGGGGGCGTTCAGCAGGTCGAGGAGCTTCTCGGCGAGCAGCACCTCGGGCTCGTGCAGGAACAGGTTGCTCGTGTGCGCGAGCGTCGCGACCTGCTTGGAGACCGCCTCGACCAAGGCCGGGTGGGCGTGGCCGAGCGAGGTGACCGCGATGCCGCCGATGAAGTCGAGGTATTCCTTGCCGTCCACGTCCCATACGCGGGTGCCCTCGCCTCGTGCCAGGGCGATCGGCGGGACGCCGTAGTTCGGCATGAAGGCTTGCTCGAACCTGTCACGAAGATTCATCAGGGCATCACCATGGTTCCGATTCCTTGGTCGGTGAAGATCTCGAGCAGCAGCGAGTGCGACACCCGGCCGTCGAGAATGTGAGCTTGGGGCACGCCGCCCTGGACCGCCGTCAGGCAGGCTTCCATCTTGGGCTTCATGCCGCTCGACAGTGAGGGCAACATGGCCTCCAGCGCGGCGCCGTCGAGTTTGTCGATCACGTCGGTGTCGTCGGGCCAGCTGGCGTACAGGCCCTCGACGTCGGTGAGGACGATGAGCTTCTCGGCCTGGAGGGCGACGGCCAGCGCGGCGGCGGCGGTGTCGGCGTTGACGTTGTAGATCTCCCCGTCGTCGCCGCGGGCGACGCTGGAGACGACGGGGACGCGGCCGTTGTCGATCATGGCCCGGACCGCGCCGGGGTCGACCTTGACGATCTCGCCCACCTGGCCGATGTCGACGGGCTCGCCGTCGACGAGCGCGTGCTTGCGCTCGGCGGTGAACAGGTGGGCGTCCTCGCCCGACATGCCGACCGCGAGCGGGCCGTGCCTGTTGATCATGCCGACGACGTCGCGGTTGACCTGGCCGACCAGCACCATCCTGACCACCTGCATGGCCTCGGGCGTGGTCACCCGCAGCCCCGCCGTGAACGTCGACTCGATGCCCAGCCGGTCCAAGTGCTCGCTGATCTGCGGGCCGCCGCCGTGCACCACGACCGGCCGCAGGCCGGCGTAGTGCAGGAAGCCGATGTCCTCGGCGAAGCCCTCCATGAGCGACCGGTCGATCATGGCGTTGCCGCCGTACTTGATGACGACGATGGCGCCGTGGAAGCGGGCCAGCCAGGGCAGGGCCTCGATGAGCGTGTCGGCCTTGGTGTGGGCGGTGATGGCTCTCATGAGGAGTACGCCGAGTTCTCGTGGACGTAGTCCGCGGTCAGGTCAGTGGTGTGGACGGTGGCCGAGTGGGTGCCGGCCGACAGGTCGATGGTGATCGTCACGTCGCGGGGACGCATGTCGACCTTGGTCCGGTCGTCACCGACCGCGCCGCCGCGGCAGATCCAGATGCCGTTGATGGCCACGTTCAGCCGGTCGGGCTCGAACACGGCGTCGGTGGTGCCGACGGCGGCCAGCACACGACCCCAGTTGGGGTCTTCGCCGTGGATGGCGCACTTGAGCAGGTTCGAGCGGGAGACGGCACGGCCGACCTTGACCGCGTCGTCCTCCGACACGGCGCCGACCACCTCGATGGCGATGGCCTTGGACGCGCCTTCCGCGTCGACCAGCAGCTGCCTGGCCAGGTCGGCGCAGACCTCGGTGACCTTCTGCTGGAACTCCGCCAGGTCCGGCTTGATCCCGGAGGCGCCGCTGGCCAGCAGCAGGACGGTGTCGTTGGTGGACATGCAGCCGTCGGCGTCGAGCCGGTCGAAGGTCTTGGAGGTGGCCTCGCGCAGCGCGGCGTCGAGCTCTTCGGCGGTCAGGTCGGCGTCGGTGGTGATCACGCAGAGCATCGTGGCCAGGGCCGGGGCGAGCATGCCCGCGCCCTTGGCCATGCCGCCCACCATGTAGCCGCCGCCGCGTTTGAAGGAGATCTTGGAGACGGTGTCGGTGGTGCGGATGGCGTCGGCCGCGGCCAGGCCGCCGTCGCGGGACAGCTGCGCGGCGGCCCCCTCCACACCGGCCAGCAGGGCCTCCATGGGCAGCCGCTCGCCGATCAGGCCGGTCGAGCAGACCGCGATCTCGCCCGCCGAGTCCTGGAGCACCTCGGCCGCCTTCTCGGCGGTGGCGTGCGTGTCCTGGAAGCCCTCGGGGCCGGTGCAGGCGTTGGCGCCGCCCGAGTTGAGGACGACCGCCCGGACCCGCCCGCCCCGCAGGACCTGCTGCGACCACAGGACGGGGGCGGCCTTGACGCGGTTGGCGGTGAAGACCCCGGCCGCGGCGTGGTTCGGCCCGTCGTTGACGACCAGGGCGAGGTCGCGCGCGTCGCCGGACTTGATGCCGGCGGCGATACCCGCGGCTCTGAACCCGAGGGGGGCGGTCACGCTCATGCGGCTTCCTCCGTGAGTGCCGGATAGATATGCATATCGAGTCGTACGTTGTGCTCGCTCACGGAGCAACTCCTGTCAGGGGAAGGCCGAGCTCTTCCGGCAGGCCGAGTGCGAGGTTCACGCTCTGGATCGCGCCTCCGGCCGTGCCCTTGGTGAGGTTGTCGATGGCGATGACGGCTATCAGGCGGCCGGCGCGCTCGTCGAGCGTCACTTGCAGGGCGGCGGTGTTGGCGCCGTAGGTCATCGCGGTGGCCGGCCAGGTGCCCTCGGGCAGCAGGGTGACGAACGGCTCCTTGGCCAGCGCGCTCTCGTACGCCTCTCGCACGGCGGCCTTGGTCAGCCCAGGCGCGGCGGGGGCGGAGCAGGTGGCCAGGATGCCGCGGCTCATCGGCGCCAGCGTGGGGGTGAACGACACGCGGACCGGGGTGCCCGCGACGCTGCCGAGGGCCTGCTCCATCTCCGGGGTGTGCCGGTGGACGCCGCCCACGCCGTACGCGCTGACCGAGCCGATGACCTCGCTGCCGAGCAGGTTGGGCTTGAGCGCCTTGCCCGCGCCGCTGGTGCCGCTGGCGGCGACCACGACCACGTCGGGCTCGGCCAGGCCGGCGGCGAAGGCGGGCAGCAGGGCGAGGATGACGGAGGTCGGGTAGCAGCCGGGCACCGCGATCCGCTTGGCGCTCTTGAGCACCTCGCGCTGGCCGGGCAGCTCGGGCAGGCCGTAGGGCCAGGTGCCGGCGTGCTCGCCGCCGTAGAACTCCTGCCAGGCGGCCGGGTCGGTGAGCCGGTGGTCGGCGCCGCAGTCGACGACGACCGTGTCCTCGGGCAGCCGGGCGGCGACGGCCGCGGAGTGACCGTGCGGCAGGGCCAGGAAGACCACGTCGTGCCCGGCGAGCGCTTCGGGGGTGGTGGCCTCGATGATCCGGTCGGCGAGCTGCGGAAGGTGTGGCTGGTGGGCGCCGAGCGCGCTGCCCGCGCTGGAGGCCGCGGTGAGCGTGCCGATCTCGAGCTCCGGGTGCCCGAGCAGCAGGCGCAGCAGCTCACCGCCCGCGTAGCCGCTGGCTCCCGCGATCGCCGCTCTCATCCCGAACCTCCTGCATAGTTATGCATCTCAACTCATGCTCTTACTGTGATGATGATGCCCTCCAGAGGATGAACACGCAACCTGGGCGCGCCATTGCGCTCACATAGCGAGACGGTTAATGGCCTGTTTCGCCCGGATTTCGCGGTCTAGCGCGACGTACCTACCGGTCGGTACTGTGATTTATCCGGGATCGCCGTCCACTGTGGGAGTGCTCGCATGACTCTTTCTCATGCCCAGGTCCAAGCCCAGCTCACTGGTCCTGGCCAGCTTTTCGAGATGGAGGAGATCGGCGACAGCGGGGTACGAACCTGGAAGCACGCTCCGGGCCACTTCCGCGCCCTGCTGGAGATGAGCAGGTTCCACGGCGAGAAGGAGTTCCTCGTCTACGAGGACGAGCACATCACGTTCGAAGAGCACTTCCGGCGGGCGGCGACGCTGGCGAACCGCCTGGTGACGGAGTACGGCGTGGCCAAGGGTGACCGGGTGGTCGTGGCCATGCGCAACTATCCGGAGTGGGTGGTGGCCTTCTCCGCCGCGCTGGCCGCCGGGGCGATCGCCGTACCGCTCAACGCCTGGTGGACCGAGCCCGAGCTGGCGTACGGCGTGCGCGACTGTGACGCCAAGGTGCTGATCGCGGACGGCGAGCGGGCCGTCCGGCTCGCGGCCACCGGCGTGCCGATGATCGTGGCCAGGGGCGAGGCGCCCGAGGGCGCCCGTTCGTTCGAGGACGTGCTGGGCGAGGTCGGCGCGGACGTGACGCTGCCCGACGTCGAGCTCTCCCCCGAGGATCCGGCGACGATCTTCTACACCTCCGGCACGACCGGGCATCCCAAGGGGGCGCTGGGCAGCCACCGCAACCTGGGCCAGTCGCCGATGACCGTCGCCTACGGGCTGATGCGGGCGGTCGCGCTGGCCGGCAAGGACGCCGCCGCGGCGGCGGGCGCGCGCCGGGTGACGCTGCTGACCGTGCCGCTGTTCCACGTCACCGGCTGCTTCTCCGCGCTGACCACCACCATGTTCGCCGGCGGCGGGCTGGTCCTGATGTACAAGTGGGACCCCGAGCAGGCGCTGCGGCTGATCGAACGCGAGCGGATCACCGCGATGATCGGCGTGCCGACCAACGCGTGGCAGCTGATGTCCCATCCCGACTTCGGTAAGTACGACCTGTCGTCGCTGACCACCCTCGGCTACGGCGGGGCACCGGCTCCGCCGAAGCTGCTGGAGCGCATCGGCGAGAACCTGCCCGACCGCGCCGCCTCCAACGGCTACGGCATGACGGAGACGACCGGCCTGGCGGTGGGCAACGGCGGCCCCGACTACCAGGCCAGGCCCGACAGCATCGGCCTGCCCACGGCCGTGGTCGACGTCCGGGTGGTCGCCCCGACGGGTGCGGAGCTGCCGCGCGGCGAGGTGGGCGAGCTGTGCGTACGCGGCCCGAACGTCATCATGCGCTACTGGAACAAGCCGGAGCCCACGGCACAGACCTTCGTCGACGGCTGGCTGCACACCGGAGACCTCGCCAAGATCGACGAGGACGGCTTCGTCTACATCGTGGACCGGGCGAAGGACATGGTCATCAGGGCCGGCGAGAACGTCTACTGCGCCGAGGTGGAGGCGGCCATGTTCGAGCACCCGGCGATCGACGACGCGGCGGTGATCGGCATCCCCCACGACGAGCTGGGCGAGGAGGTGGGCGCGGTGGTCCGGCTCAAGCCGGGCACCTCGACCACCGCCGAGGAACTCCAGTCCTTCCTGGTGGAGCGCATCGCCAAGTTCAAGATCCCGGCTCACGTCTGGTTCAGGGACTCCGAGCTGCCGCGCAACCCGGGCGGCAAGATCCTCAAGACCCACCTGCGCCGCGAGGTGCTGGGCGGCTAGAGATCGTTGCCCGCGTAGGACAGGTTGAAGCTCTTGTTGACCAGCGGGAAGTCGGGCACGATCGCGCCGCCCAGCGCGACCGGCAACGCGGGCCAGTTGAAGAACGACGGGTCGGCGATCTTCACTCTGGCCAGCCTGCCATCCCCGTTCAGCTCGACGCGGTGGACGATGGTGCCGCGCCAGCCCTCGACGATGCCCACGCCCGAGCCGCGCCGCCCGTCCGGCAGGCTCCAGTCACCCGAGGCGTTCGCCAGCCGGTCGATCAGCCCGATCGAGGCGGCGATCTCGTCGGCCCTGACCTGGAAGCGGGCCAGCACGTCTCCACTCGTCCGGGTCGCCACCGGGAACGGCCCCAGGTCGATGAACGGGTGGTCGCGGCGGGCGTCGATGTCGAGCCCGCTGGCCCTGGCCACGTAGCCGAGCGTGCCGAGGTCCGCGGCGGCTCGCTCGGTGAGCACGGCGGTGCCGGTGAACCGGTCCGAGACCACGCCGTGGCCGAGCGCGAGCCCGGCGATCTCGGCAACCTCGGCGCCGAGCGCCGCCAGCCTTGCCGGGTCGGGCATGGCCCGCGGCGCCGCGCCGCCGAGGCGGATCGCGCCGCGCAGCAGGCGGTGGCCGGTGACCTCTGCGTTGACGCGCAGCAGGTGTTCGCGGACAGTGCCGCAGTGGGCCTGCAGGACGCTGTGGGCGACGTCGTTGCAGAGCGCGCCCAGGTCGGTGACGTGGTTGTAGAGGCGTTCGAGCTCCAGCAGCACGGCTCTGGCGCGCTGCGACTCGGGGTCGACGGCCGTGCCGGTGGCCTCCTCGACGGCCAGGCAGTAGGCCAGGGCGTGGCCGACCGACGTGTCGCCGCTGACCCGCTCGGCCAGCGCCAGCCCGTCTTCCGGGCGACGGCCCTCGAAGAGCTGTTCGAGACCCTTGTGCACGAACCAGAGGCGGGCCTTGAGCTTGAGAATCGTCTCGCCGACCACCGAGAAGCGGAAGTGGCCCGGCTCGATGCAGCCCGCGTGCACGGGGCCGACCGGGATCTCGTAGACGCCGTCGCCCTCCACGTCGCCGAACGGGTAGGGGCCCTCGGGATCGCCGAACGACGGTGGCCGGCCCGCGTCGGGGAGCATCGGGTACCAGCCTCGGGGCCAGTGGTGGTGCCTGACCAGGCGCTGGGGCAATGGGTGGCCTTCGGGCGTGATGCCGTACAGGTCGCGGATCTCCCGCTCGAAGCGCCCGGCGGGGAAGGAGAGCGCGGCCAGGCTGGGGACGGCGGGCTCGGTCAGGTGTACGTGCAGCTCGGCCCGCCGCGCCGGGCGGGCGGCGGTGAACAGGTAGACGAGGCGGAAGCCGGTCTCCTCGGCGTGCGCGGCGACGAGGGCGACGCGATGCCCCAGGGCGAACAGTTCGGCGGCGCACGCGACGAGCTCGCCGGGCCCGATGTCGGCGACCGTCGGCTCTCCTCCGACGACGGCGGTCATCGCGCCCCTCCCACGGGGCCGGCCGGCGGTCCGATGGTGGCGATGGTGGCGGCGGACTCCAGCAGCGGCCGGAGCGGCCCCAGCGTCACGCCGAGCGCCGCGCACGCGACGAGCCCCGCGACCAGCGGCACTCCCGCTCCCCCTAGGCGGATCCCCAGCCCGCCCGCTGCGCCCGGTGGCGCGTCGCCGAGCAGCATGCGTCCGGCCGTCCCGCCCACTCCCGCGACGATCACCAGCATGAGCACCAGCGCGGGCGCCATCGCCCACCCGAGCCCGGCCGTGAAGCCCGCCCGTACGATGCCGAGCTCGCTGGCGAACAGGCTGAACGGCGGCAACCCCAGCAGCGCCAGCAGCCCGAGTCCGAAGAGCGTGGCCAGTCCGGGCGCCTGCCCGCCCAGCCCGCCGACCTCGTCGATCCGGCTGCTCCCGGCCGCCTGCTGGATCCGCCCGGACCCGATGAACAGCACCGACTTGCCCAGCCCGTGCCCCAGGATGTGCAGCAGCACGGCCGCCAGTGCCAGGCCGCTGCCGATAGCCGCGCCGAGCGCGATCAGCCCCATGTGCTCGATGCTCGAATAGGCCAGCATCCGCTTGACGTCGCGCTGCCCGATCAGCAGCGCCGCCGCCACGGCCAGCGACGCCAGCGCCACCACGATCAGCAGCAGCCGGCAGAACCCCGGCCCGAGCGCCCCGTCGGAGATCACCTTGACCCGCAGGATCGCGTAGAACGCCACCGACAGCAGGACCCCGGACATCAGCGCCGATACCGGCGCGGGCGCCTGGCTGTGCGCGTCGGGCAGCCAGGCGTGCAGCGGCGCCAGCCCCGCCTTGGCGCCGAAACCGAGCACGAGCAGCACCACCGCGATCCGCGTCACCCCCGGGTCGAGCCGCCCGGCGTGCCCGGCCAGCGACACCCAGTCGAGCCCCTCGCGCGTGGACAGCCCGGCGTGCACGGCGGCGTAGTGCACGATCACCAGGCCGAGCAGCGCGAGCGCGATGCCGACCGAGCAGATCACCACGTACTTCCAGGCCGCCTCGGTGGCCTTCCTGGTTTGGCGGTGCCCGACCAGGAACGCGGTCAGGATCGTGGTCGCCTCCACCGCCACCCAGAGCATCCCGAGGCTGGCGGCGAGCACGGCCGTCGCCATCGCCGCGACGAAGCACTGGGTGAAGATCCCGTAACGGCGGGCGGCCGCCGGCCCCGCGTGCCCGGCGACCGCCTCGGCCCGCAGGTAGCCGGGGCTGGCCAGCATCGCGAGCATCGCCACGACGCCGATCACGATCAGCATGTACGCGCTGAGCGCGTCCACCCGCAGCAGCCCCCACAGCCCGCTCCCCGCACCGGCCCGCGCGAGCAGGACGGCGACGGCGAGCAGCCCGCCCGCGGACACGGCGCCGAGCCACGCCGTCACGCGGTTCCAGCCGAACAGGGCATACAGGCAGGCGGCCACGAGTGGCAGCGCCACCGGGACGATCATCATCAGTCGTGCAGCTCCCGTAGCTCGTCGAGGTCGGTGCCGCCGAACGCGGCCCGCATCCGGGTGGTCAGAACCTGCAGCGCCAGTACGGCCAGCAGCACATCGAGGGAGACGCCCAGCTCCACCACCAGCGGCACCCCGGTGGTGGTGAGGAACGCGGCGGCGGTGATGGCGTTGTCCATCAGCAGGAACCCGACCACCTGCGACAGCGCCCGCCTCCTGGTGACCAGCACGAAGAAGCCCACCAGCAGCACGGTCAGCGCGATCGGCACGGCCTGCGTGGCGGGGGTGGGCGCCAGCCGTACCAGGGGCTGGGAGACCGCGTACGCGATCATCGTCAGGACGGCCGTGACCAGCAGCGACGCGGCGACACTGACGTGCGGCCGGGCCTCGCGCCCCTCCTCGCCGGCCGCCAGCGCGCGCCGCATCAGGTACGGCAGGAGCACCGCGCGCAGCAGCCCCACCCCAAGGCCGAGCACGGTCAGCTCCACGTCGGCCTCGTGCAGCCCTCTGACCGCGATCAGCGCGCCCAGCGCCACCCCCTGCAGCCCGAACAGCCAGATGATCGCGGCCAGGTCGCGCCGCCACAGCACCAGCACCCCGGTCAGCAGGAAGGCGCCGCAGGCCAGGTCGAGCGCCTGCACGTACAGGGGATCAGTCATCTCACTCACGCCAGGAAAAAGGAGGCGGCGACCGCCAGCAGGGCCATCAGGAACGAGCCGGCCAGCAGCTCGGGGATGCGGAACAGGCGCAGCTTGGCCATGAACACCTCGCCGGCCGCCAGCACGCCGCCCAGCAGCGTCACCTTCGCGGCGAAGGCCACCACGGCGACCAGCAGCGCGACCGGCCCGGCGCTCGCGGTGGCGATGCCGAACGGCGCGAACAGCCCGGCGAACAGCCCCAGCATGACCGTCAGCCGCATCGCCGAGGCCCACTCGATGAGCGCCAGGTCCGGGCCCGCGTACTCCAGGATCATCGCCTCGTGGATCATCGTCAGCTCCAGGTGGGTCGAGGGGTTGTCCACCGGGATCCGGCCCGACTCGGCGATCGTGACCACCGCGAGCGCGACGGCGGCCAGCAGGCTGACCGGGGAGATGAGCGACAGCGGGCTGCTCTCGGTGGCGGTGACGATCGCGCCCAGGTCGGTGGTGCCCACCCGGATCGACAACGCGAACACCGCCAGCAGGATCGTCGGCTCGACCAGGGCGAGCACGGTCATCTCACGGCTGGCGCCCATCCCGCCGAACGCGGTGCCCGTGTCGAGCCCGCCCAGCGCCAGCGCCACCGAGCCGAGTGCGAGCAGCGCGGCGACCGCGAACAGGTCGGCGACGCCGTCGAGCGGCGAGTCGGCGGTGACCAGCGGCACCGCCGCCGCGACCACCAGCGTGGTCCCGGCCAGCAGCGGCGGGGCGGCCCTGAACGGCCAGCCCGTGCCGTGCGGGGCGATGGCCTCCTTGCGCACCAGCTTGCGCAGGTCGCGCCACGGCTGCCGCACCCCGGCGCCCGCGCGGCCCTCCAGGCGTGCCCTGACCTGGCGCATCAGGCCGACGAGCAGCGGCGCTCCGGCGGCCACCACGAGCAGTTGCAGCACCATGGCGATCACGAGATCACCGCCAGCACGATCAGCACGCCGGTCAGCGCGTAGAAGCCGTAGGACAGGTAGCGGTGGACGCTGCCGTCGGCGAGCCGCCGCGCGCCCGTGCCGAGCCGGACCGCGGCGGCCAGCACCGGCTCGTACAGGCGGCGTTCGACCCGGTCGGGCACCCTGGCCCGGAACCGGACCCGCCGCACGAGGTACGCCGACTCCTTGACGGCTGTCACGTCGATGGCGCGCTCCGGTTGCAGGGCGTCGACGAAGACCCGTTGCAGGGGTTCGGCGAAGGAGGTGGCGGTGTACTCCATGCGGGCCGACACCGGTCCGGCGCCGCAGTCCCACAGGCGGGCCGCCCGTCGTACGCGCCGGGTGGCCACCGCGCGGACCAGCGCCGGCACCGCCACCATGGCCCCGGCCAGCGCCAGCGCGATGAGGATCGGCGAGATCGAGCCGGTGATCGCGGTGAGCCGGAGCGTCACCTCGCCCGTGACCGGCCGGCCCGCGGGGATGATCTCCGTGACGGCGTCGATGAGCGCGGGGAGCACCAGCGTGGGGTTGAGCGCGAGGAACAGGCAGGCCGTCGCGGCCAGCGCCATCCCGTAGATCGCGGTACGCGGGCTCTCCGCCGCCTGTTCGGCGCCCGGACCGCGCGGGCGGGCCAGGAAGCCGACGCCGAACGCCTTCACGAACGTGGCCACGGCCAGTCCCGCCGTGAGCGCGATGGCGCCCACGGCCAGCGGCATCGTGACCGCGCCCGCCACACCGGAGGCGGGCAGCGCGTGGATGAGGCTCTGCAGCAGCAGCCATTCGCTGACGAAGCCGTTGCCGGGCGGCAGCGCCGACGCGCACAGGGCGCCGATGGCGAACAGGGCGGTGGTGTACGGCATGCGGGTGCGCAGGCCGCCGAGCGCGTCCAGGTCCCTGGTGCCCGTCGCCCGCTGGACCGAGCCGGCCGCCTGGAACAGCAGCGTCTTGAAGGCGGCGTGGTTGACCACGTGCAGCAGTGCCGCGGTGAGGGCGAGGGCGGCCAGCGGGGCGGCGCCGTCGGCCGCGAAGAAGCCGGCCGCGCCGACGCCGATGAGCACCAGGCCCATGTTCTCGGTCGAGGAGTAGCCGAGCAGCCGTTTCAGGTCGGTGGCCATCGCCGCGTGGAGCACGCCGTACAGGGCCGAGAGGGCGCCGAGCGCCAGGACGATCCACCACCACCAGACGGGGCCGCCGCGCAGCAGGTCGAGCCCGACCCTGACGAGGCCGTAGACGCCCATGTTGACCATGGCGCCGCTCATCAGCGGCGACACGTGGCCGGGCGCGGCCGGGTAGGCCCTGGGCAGCCACACGTGCAGCGGCACGATGCCGGCCTTGGCGGCGAACCCGGCCAGGGTGGTCAGGAAGATCACGTTCCTGGCGGCGGGCGACAGCTCGGCGGCGCGTAGCTGGTCGAAGCCGTCGCCCATGGCTCCGGCGGCCAGGTAGCACAGGCCGCACATGATCGCCACCAGGCCGAGGTGGGTCATGACGGCGTACCAGAGCGCGGCCTTCCTGACCGACGGCCGCGTGCGATGCTCGGCCAGCACGAGCAGGAGCGAGGTCATCGCCATCAGCTCCCAGCCGAGCAGGAACGCGCCCACCCCGTCGGCCGCGGGCACCAGCAGCAGGGCGGCCACGAACAACGGCACGACCGCCCGCGTGGCCCTGGCCGGGCCGGAGCCGATGCCGTGGATCGCCGCGCACACCGTCACCCCGCCCGTGACGGCGGTGAACAGGCCGCCGAGCGGGTCGAGCGCCAGCCGTACGCCGCCCAGGGGCAGCAGGTCGGGCAACCAGGCCGACCAGCCGTGGCCGAGCATCGCCAGCACCCCCGCCACGGTCGCCACCGCCCCGGCCGCCGCGGTGATCACCCCCGCCGCCACAGTGCTCGCCCCCGCCGCGCGTTCCCGTTCCGCGCCCTCGGCGCCGCGTTCCCGCTCCGGGGCCTCGGCCTCGGCGGCGGGTGCGCGTGCGGGCAGCAGGGCGACGAGGGCGGCGACCAGGCAGAGGCCCAGGGCGCACGCGTAGAGGGTCATCGACCGGTCATCCCGCGGAGCGCCTCGATGATCGCCTCGGGTGGTGGCGGGCAGCCGGGGACCTCGACGTCGACCGGCACCACGTCGCCGACCGCGCCCGCCACGCCGTACGCGCCCGCGAACGCCCCGCAGTCACGCGCGCAGTCACCCAGCGCGATCACCCGGCGCGGCTCCGGCACCGCCTCGTAGGTGCGGCGCAGCGCGATCTCCATGTTGCGCGTCACCGGCCCCGTGACCAGCAACGCGTCGGCGTGCCGCGGCGAGGCGACCAGCCGGGCGCCGTAGCGCTCCGCGTCGTACACCGGTCCGAACACCGAGGCGATCTCCACCTCGCATCCGTTGCACGAGCCCGCGTCGACGTGGCGGAGCTGCACCGACCCCACCAGTTCCGGCACCCCCGGACTTTTGGCACGTTCCAGCGGTGGCTCGGCCATCCGCCCTGTCTTCATGATTTTTCGCCACAGACCCACTGCGACCCCCCATCGCTCCGACCTGGGAAAACACCATCCCCTTGCCGGGCTGACCACTATGCCGGGCCCGTGGGCGACGTGAGGCGTCGATCCCCAAAGATCTTGCATTTCCTTTTTCGGGGTCCGGATCCCAGGTGGAGCGGGAGATAAGCGCCCGCTTTACCTCCGGCGTAATCGCGGCGCCCCCACCCCGGCTGACATGTTTCTCATGTCTGAACGAACTCCCGGAAGGAAGGGCCGAAATGACCGTCCTCACCATGACCGACCGCGCCAGGTTCCTGCGCCTGACGCTGGTTCTCGACGCCGTCGTCACCGGTGTCAACGGGCTCGCCTACCTCGCCGCCGCCGGTCCCGCGAGCGACCTGCTCGGCCCGGACGCGGGGCTGCTCAGGGAGATCGGCGTCTTCCTTCTCGTGTACGGCGCGGCGGTCGGCCTGCTGGCGAGCCGCCGCGCGATCAGCCCGGTGGCGACCAAGGCCGTGATCGCGCTCAACGCCGTCTGGACCCTGGGCAGCGTGCTCGCCGTGGTCACCGGGGTGGCGGAGTTCACCACGATCGGCGCGGTGTGGGCGATCGCCCAGGCCCTCGTGGTCGGCGTCTTCGCCGAGCTGCAGATCATGGGCCTCCGCCGGCTCCGCTAGCCCCCTGTTTTAAGTCGAAAAATCATCTGAAAGGTAGAAAATCATGAGCAACGAGCTGGTCGACCGCTACATCGCCGCCTGGAACGAGACCGACGCCGACGCCCGCGCCAAGGCCGTGGCCGCGCTGTGGACCGAGGACGCCACCTACACCGACCCGCTGGCCGAGGTGGCCGGTCACGCCGGGCTCGCCGCGCTGATCGAGGGCGCGCAGGGCATGTTCCCCGGCTTCGTGTTCAGCCCCGGCGAGGTGTACGACGCCCACCACGACATCGCCCGGTTCAGCTGGCACCTGGGCCCGGCGGGCGAGGAGCCGGTGGTGGTCGGGTTCGACGTGGTGCAGCTGGCCGCGGACGGCAGGATCGCCCGGGTCCTGGGCTTCCTGGACAAGGTGCCCGCCTGAACATGTCTCCTTGGGGCCCCCGGAGTTCTCTCCGGGGGCCCCAAGCGTGTGCCGGAAGAAAACCGATTGCCCGCGCCGAGGGCCGCAGCGCAGAATCACACCTTGTGGCCGATCGACTGAAGCGCCTGCTCCGCGGGCTGGTGCCCGATCTGGGCCCGTTGCGCGACTCGCGAGACTATCGGCTGCTCATGGCCTCGGGTGTCATCACCATGTTCGGCACGTTCATCACCGTGGTGGCCGTGCCGTACCAGATGAAGGAGCTCACCGGCTCCTACGTGGCGGTCGGCCTGGTGAGCCTGGCCGAGTTCGTGCCGATGGTGGTGTGCGGGCTGTGGGGCGGCGCCATCGCCGACGCGCTCGACCGGCGCACGGTCATCCTGCTCAGCGAGCTGGGGCTGATGGTGACCTCGGGGCTGCTCATGGTCAACTCGCTGCTCCCCCACCCGCAGATCTGGGTCCTCTACGTGGTCGGCGCGCTGGCGATGGGCATCGCGTGCCTGCAGCGGCCCAGCCTGGAGGCGCTGATCCCGCAGGTGGTCAGACACGACCAGCTCAGCGCGGCCGCGGTGCTGGCGAGCCTGCGCTGGAACCTCGGCGCGATCGTCGCCCCGGCTCTCGGCGGGCTACTGGTGACGGCGTTCGGCACGGCCGTCGCCTATGGCGTCGACACGGTGAGCTTCGTCCTGTCCCTGGTGCTGCTCTGGCGGATCAGGGCCGTGCCACCCGCCGAGGACGCCGCGCCCGCGTCGCTGAGCTCGCTGGTCGAGGGCGTGCGCTACGCGGCCGGGCGCGGTGATCTGGTCGGCACCTACCTGGTCGACATCGCCGCGATGCTGTTCGCGATGTCGACGGCGCTGTTCCCGTTCCTGGCCGACGAGCTGGGCGCACCGCAGGCACTCGGGCTGCTCTATTCGGCGGGTGCGGTGGGCTCCCTGGTGGCCTCGCTCACCGGCGGCTGGACGGCGCGCGTCCACCGGCAGGGCATGGGCGTGATCATCGCGGCGACGCTGTGGGGTGCCGCGATGGCACTGGCGGCGGCGATCCCGAACGTCTGGGCGATCTTCTTCTGCCTGGCGCTGGCCGGGGCGGCCGACATGATCAGCGGTATCTTCCGCATGACGATGTGGAACCAGACGATCCCCAACGAGCTGCGGGGCAGGCTGGCCGGCATCGAGCTGCTGTCCTACGCCAGCGGTCCGATGCTCGGCAACGCGCGCGCCGGGCTGATGGCGCAGCTGGGCGGCGCCCGGTTCTCCCTGGGGGCGGGCGGCGTGCTGTGCGTCGCGGCGGTGGCGGGACTGGCGGCGATGCTGCCGAAGTTCCGCCGGTACGACTCGCGCACCGACGAGCACGCCCTGGCCGAGAAGGCCCGCCGAGCCGACCAACTCCCCGCCTGACGCCCTCGGCGGTGGCCATGGCCAGAGGCCGCGCCGCCGCGCGAGCGCGGGAGGGCCGTCGATGGCGGCCCGGACGCGTTCAGCGCCGCCGCGCGTGCCGGGCGAGCGAGCCCTGGACGCGGGTCAGCCCGGCTCGCGCCAGCCGTCGTGTTGTTCCACGAGCGCGTCGACCTCCGACAGGCCGCCCTCGTCCAGTCCTTCCAGGACGACCAGCCACTGGGCGTCCTCGGCGTCGTCCTCGCCCGCGAGCGTCTCCCGCACGACCTGGGGTATCCCCAGCGCGGGGAACCGCTCGCCCAGCGCCTCCGCGACCTCCTCGGCGTCGTCGCGCTCGGCGAACACCAGCAGATGCCTCATCTCCGGCCCTTCAAGCGTGAGGCCCGGCACGGCGGACCGTACCGGACCTCGGAACAGCGATCGGCGATCGGACGCGGCCGGACCAACCGGTCAGCCGCGGCACGTCCGCCCGTGCCAGCAGGCAGGTCAGGCGCTGCGGAGCTGGGCGCCGACGCGGTCGGCGGCCATGGCCACGGCGGCGTCGCGAGCCGCCGTCGTCTCCTCCACCGTCAGCGTGCGGTCGGCCGCGCGGAAGCGCAGCGTGTACGCGAGCGACTTGTGGCCCTCCCCCACCTGCTCCCCGGCGTAGACGTCGAACAGCCGGATCGACTCCAGCAGCTCCCCGGCCCCGTCACGCAGCGCCGCCTCCACGTCGGCGACCGGCGTGAAGTCGGGCACGATCAGCGCCACGTCCTGGGTCGCGACCGGGTAGGACGAGACGGCCGGCGCCTCGGCCGGGCCCGGCATGGCCGACTCCAGCCTGGACAGCTCCAGCTCCATCGCCGAGGTGCGCGGCGGCAGCCCGTAGGCCTCGGCGACGCGCGGGTGCAGCTCACCGGCGTGGCCGACGAGCGTGTCACCGACGTAGAGCGCGGCGCACCTGCCGGGGTGCCAGGGTTCGTGCTGGTCGGCGATGACCGACAGCTCGACGCCCGCCTCGGCCGCCACCAGCCGGGCCGCCTGCACGGCGTCGGCCCAGCACTCCTGGCGCCCGCGACCCCACCAGCCGGACCGCTCGAACTCGCCGGCCAGCACGACCGCGACCCGGTGCGGCTGGTCGGGCAGGGCCGCGGCGATCGAGGCCAGCTCGTCGCCGCTCGGCCGGTCCTCGACACGCAGCACCGGCGCGGTGGCCGGCGCTCCCTCGCGGGGCCGGAAGACCAGTCCCGACTCGAACAGCGCCACGTCGGAGAAGCCGCGCCCGGTGTTGCGTACCAGGGTCTTCAGCAGCCCGGGCAGCAGCGTCGTGCGCATCAGCGGCTCGTCTTCGGCCAGCGGGTTGGCCAGCCGCAGGGCGCGGCGGCGCGGGTCGTCGGCGGGCAGCTGCAGGGCGTCGAAGTCGCCCTCACTGATGAACGGGTAGGCGAGCACCTCGACGTAACCGGCGGCGGCCAGCGTCCTGCCGACCCGCCTGCGCAGCCGCTGTCCCTCGGTCAGCCCGGCTCCGGCCGGGGCCTTGGGCAGGATGGAGGGCAGGCGCTCGTAGCCTTCGAGGCGGATGACCTCTTCGGCCAGGTCGTTGGGGTCGGTGAGGTCGGGCCGCCAGGACGGCGGGGTGACCGTGATCATGTCGTCGCCGGTGACGGCCAGCTTGGCCGCCAGCTCGCCGCCGGTCACGACCCCGGTCGGGTCGACGCCGCCCGTGCGCACGGCCGGGTCGTCGCCGTCGGTCACGACACAGCCGACCTGCTCCAGCCGCCGTACGACGGTCTCCTTGGAGTAGGGCACGCCGGCCACGTCGCCCGGATGGCTCGCCGGGATCGCGATGCGGGCCGGCGCGACGTCGACCTCGGCGTGCGTGACGCCCGGTCGTACGGTGGCGCCGCCCAGCTCGGCCAGCAGCCGTACGGCCCGCCAGGAGGCGACCAGCGGCAGCTCGCGGTCGACGCCGCGCTCGAACCGCTTGGACGCCTCGGAGACGAGGTTGTGCCTGCGGGACTCGCGGGAGATGCCGGTCGCCGAGAAGTGCGCGGCCTCGATGACGATGTCCGTCGACTCGCCGGAGATCTCGGTCTCCAGCCCGCCCATCGTGCCCGCCATCGAGATCGGGCCCGACTGGTCGGTGATCAGGATGTCGTCGGGGTCGAGCTTGCGGGTGACGTGGTCGAGCGTCTCGAGCGTCTCGCCTTGGACGGCCCTGCGTACGACGATCTCGCCGGTGAGCTTGGCCCGGTCGAAGGCATGCAGCGGCTGGCCGAGCTCCAGCATCAGGTAGTTGGTGATGTCGACGGCCAGCGACACCGGCCGCATCCCGGCCCGGGTGAGCCGTACGCGCATCCAGAGCGGGCTCTGGGCGGCGGGGTCGAAGCCGGTGACCTCGCGCAGCACGAACCGGTCGCAGGCGTCCGGGTCGCCGATCGAGGCGGGCCACGCCTGCTCGTCGGCGGCGGGCAGCTCGACGTCGGCGGGGTCGCGGAAGGCGACCTCGAACGCGGTCGCGGCCTCGCGCGCCACGCCCCTGATCGACAGCGCGTAGCCGATGTCGGGGGTGATCTCCAGCTCGATCACGTCGTCGCGGAGCCCGAGCAGCTCGACCACGTCGGCGCCGATCGGCGTGCCGGCGGGCAGGACCATGATGCCGCCGTGGTCGTCGCCGAGACCGAGCTCGCGCTCGGAGCAGATCATGCCCTCGGACAGCCGCCCGTACGTCTTGCGCGAGCCGACCTCGAAGCCGCCCGGCAGCACGCCGCCCGGCAGGACGACCGGCACGCGGTCACCGGCGGCGAAGTTGGTGGCGCCGCAGACGATCTCGCGCGGCATCGCCTCCCCCACCTCGACCTTGCAGTGCCTGATCGGCTTCTTGAAACCGGTCAGCTCCTCGATCTCGAGCACCTCGCCGACCACGACGTTCTTCACGTCGTGACCGTGCGAGCTGATCGACTCGAGCTTGAGCCCTGCCGCGGTGAGCTTGTCGGCCACCTCTTGCGCGGTGACCGCCGGGAGATCGGCGTACTCCCGCAGCCAGGAGAGCGGGACCTTCATCAGATCTCCATTCCGAACGGAAGCGTGAAGCGCACGTCTCCCTCGACCATGTCGCGCATGTCCTCAGCGTTGTGGCGGAACATCAGCGTACGTTCGATGCCCATGCCGAAGGCGAAGCCCGAGTATGTGGACGGGTCGACGCCGCAGGCGATCAGCACGCGCGGGTTGACCATGCCGCAGCCGCCCCACTCGATCCAGCCCTCGGACTTGCAGGTGCGGCACGGCGGGTTGCCGGGGATCGCCGAGGCGCCGCGGCAGACGAAGCACTTGAGGTCCATCTCGGCCGACGGCTCGGTGAACGGGAAGTAGTTGGGCCGGAACCTGGTGGAGATGCCCTCGCCGAACATGACCTCGGCGAACCGGTCGAGCGTGCCCTTGAGGTGGGCCATCGTCAGCCCCTCGTCGATCGCCAGGCCCTCGACCTGGTGGAAGACGGGGGTGTGAGTGGCGTCGAGCTCGTCGGTGCGGAACACCTTGCCCGGCGAGATGACGTAGCACGGCGCGCCCCGCTGCAGCAGCGCGCGGATCTGCACCGGCGAGGTCTGGGTGCGCAGCACCATGCCCGACTCGGTGGACTCGACGAAGAACGTGTCGTGGTCGGAGCGGGCCGGGTGGTCCTTGGCGATGTTGAGCGCGTCGAAGTTGAACCACTCGCCTTCGAGCTCGGGGCCCTCGGCCACCTCGTAGCCCATCGCGACGAACGTGTCGGCGATGCGCTCCTGCATGGTGGTCAGCGGGTGTCGGGCGCCGAGCGGCCGCCGGTCCCACGGCAGGGTGACGTCGACGGCCTCCTCGACGAGGACCCGGGCGTCGCGCTCGGCCTCCAGCTCGGCCTGCCGGGCGGCGAGCGCCTCGTTGATCGCCTTACGGGCGCCGCCGACGCGCTTGCCGGCCTCGGCGCGGGCCTTGGGGGGCAGGGCGCCGATCTCGCGGTTGGCCAGCGCGATGGGCGAGCGGTCACCGGCGTGGGCCAGCCGCGCCTGCTTGAGTGCGTCGAGGTCGCCGGCCGTCTTGATCGCCGCCAGGGCGTCGGCCTCCATGCGGGACACCTCGTCGGCATGCAACGGTGTCACCTCGACGGGGTCGTAGTCAGACAAGAGTGAGCTCCGTATCCAGGGCTTGAGCTTGACAGAGTCTAGTGGGATCCGCCCACCGGGCCGACTCACGCCCGCCCCCCGCAGGGGCTACACAGTGGCGAAGTCAGGGGTGCCGGTGGGCACGGTAAATCGGAACTCCGCCCCACCCTCGGGCGCGCGCTGCACGATGATCGTGCCGCCGTGCGCCTCGACCAGGCCCTTCACGATGAACAGGCCGAGCCCGGTGCCGCCGCGCCGGCGGCTGTTGCCGCGCCAGAACTGCCGGAAGACGCGCGGAGCCAGCTCGGGCGTGATGCCCTCACCCTCGTCGCGCACCGACACGGCAATTCCCCATCCGACGGACTCGATCTCTATGGTGACGGTGCCGCGTCCGTGGCGCACCGCGTTTTCCATCAGGTTACCGAGGATCTGGTCGATCTTGTCCTGGTCGAGCCACATCTCGGGGAGATCGTCATCGGCGACGAGGCGGAAGCGGTCCTCGGCCTCGCCCGCCGCGGCGCGGCCGGCGATGATGCGCCGCGCTCTGGCGGGCACGTCGACGACCTGGCGGTGCAGCTCCAGCCGGCCCGACTCGATGCGGGAGACGTCGAGCAGCTCCGTGATCAGCCTGGTCACCCGGTCGGCGTCGTTGTTGACGGTCTCGAGCATGACCCGCTTCTGCTCGTCGGTGAAGCGCGTCCACTTGG
Source organism: Nonomuraea sp. NPDC049141 (assembly GCF_040648415.1). Lineage (NCBI taxonomy): Bacteria > Bacillati > Actinomycetota > Actinomycetes > Streptosporangiales > Streptosporangiaceae > Nonomuraea > Nonomuraea sp. NPDC049141. Next base: position 448,602 of record NZ_JBEZDR010000009.1, on the reverse strand, counting down.
CCAGCAGGGTCGCGGTGAACCCCTTGACGCTGGTCAGCGGCGAGCGCAGCTCGTGGGCGACCGTGGACACCAGGTCGGCGCGGCTGCGCTCCAGCCGGGCGCGGGCGCCGCCGTCACGCAGGGTGATCGTCACCCGCTCGACGTCGCCGCACCGCTCGGGCTCGCGGGACAGCCGGGCCGCGACGTAGAGCTCCTGCCCGCCGGGCAGGTGCAGCGGCCGCTCCGGCACCCTGCTGCGGGTGCGCAGGCCGCCCTCGGGGTCGAGGGCCTTCCACCACTCGCGGCCGTCGTGGTCGCGGAAGGGGAACACCTCGTTCATGTCCTTGCCGACCGCGCGTTCTGCGGTGACGCCGGTGAGCCGCGCGGCGGCCCGGTTGACGGCCAGCACGCGGCCGAATCTGTCGGACACGATGAGGCCGTCTGGAAGATCGTCGATGGCTATCGTGCACGCGGAGGCGACCACTCGACCATCGGTGTCTGCGCCGTGCACGAACTCGCCTCCTCCGCCTACAAGGCCGACAATAGCGGGTTTCCAGCCGCCTAGGACACTCGCTGAGCCCTGGCGGAGGAGTAAAGGCATACCGCGGCCGCGGTGGCCAGGTTGAGGCTTTCGGCCTGTCCGTAGATGGGCACCCTGACCACATCGTCGGCTTCGGCGAGAACCTCCTCGGGCAGACCCCACGCCTCGTTTCCGAAGATCCACGCGGTGGGGCCCGACAGGTCGACGTCGTCGAGCGTGTGCTTGCCCGCGCCGTCGGCCGCCAGCACGCGCAGTCCGCGCTCTCTGAGTTGACGCACGGCGGCGGCCACCGGTGTACCGATGGTGACGGGCAGGTGGAACAGGCTGCCCGCGCTGGCGCGTACACACTTGCCGTTGTACGGGTCGACCGAGGCGTCTGTGAAGATCACGGAGTCGGCGCCCGCGGCGTCGGCGGCGCGCATGACGGTGCCCGCGTTGCCGGGGTCGCGCACGTGCGCGAGGACCGCGACCAGGCGCGGCTGGCCGGACAGGGCGTCGTCGAGCGGCACGTGCACCAGCCGGCACACGGCCAGCAGGCCCTGCGGGGTCACGGTCTGGGAGAGCTCCGACATGACCTCGCCGCTGGCCCGGTGGATCGGTATGCCCTTGAGCGTCGCGTCGGTGATCAGCTCGGGGTGGCGGAGCTCGGCCTCGGCGGTGGCGAACAGCTCCAGCGTCACCCCGTCGAGCTTGAGCGCCTCACGCACGGCCTGCGGCCCCTCGGCCAGGAACTTGCGGTCCTGCTCCCGGTAGGCGCGCTTGGCGAGCCTCCTGGCGGCCTTCACGCGCGGCGACTTCACGTTGGTCAGCTCGGATCCGGCCATGCTCTCCCCTGATGGTCTGTACGGCCGGGCGTACCGGCTGGACACAAAGCAAAGGGCCCACCGTCAGGTGGGCCCTCGACTGGAGCCTCGCCGGGCTCGGTCCTCAATCGCCTCAGCTCACGGCCGGGGCGTTCACGTTCGCCGGCAGCGCCTTCTTGGCGGCCTCGACGAGCGTGGCGAAGGTCTGGCTGTCGTTCACCGCGAGATCGGCGAGGATCTTGCGGTCGACCTCGATGTTGGCCAGTCGCAGACCCTGGATCAGGCGGTTGTACGTCATGCCGTTCTGACGGGCGGCGGCGTTGATCCGCTGGATCCACAGACGGCGGAAGGCACCCTTACGGTCCTTCCGGTCCCGATAGGCGTACGTCATCGAGTGGAGCATCTGCTCCTTGGCCTTGCGGTACAGACGTGACCGCTGGCCACGGTAACCGGAAGCCCGTTCGAGGACGACCTTGCGCTTCTTCTTGGCGTTGAGCGCCCGCTTCACGCGTGCCATAGTTCTCTCTCCCCGGGGGTCGCGCTACTTGGCGAGCAGCTTCTTGATCTTCTTGGAATCAGCGTCGGACAGGACGACTTCGTTCTTGAGACGGCGCGTCAGAGTAGACGACTTCCACTCGTTGTAGTGCGCGCGATTGGCACGGCGACGCACGAGCTTGCCGCTGCCGGTCAGCCGGAACCGCTTCTTCGCACCGCTGTGCGTCTTCATCTTCGGCATTCGCCGTCTCTCCTCAATTCGTCCGTGCCGGTGGCCGGGCCGGTGCTGGCCGACCCGGTCGCGGCGTCTTCGTCTGGTGGGGTGGCTGTTCGGGGTGTGCTGTTAAGGCTAACCCGAACCGCGGGTCACGCTTCCTGTACGGAGGCTTCCTGCTCGGAAGACTCCTCCGCGGAAGGCTCCTCGCCACCACGCTGGGCCTTGGCTGCGGCCTTCTCCGCCTTCGCCTCGGCCTTCTTCTTGTGCGGACCGATCACCATGATCATGTTACGGCCGTCCTGCTTGGCGTGGGACTCGACGAATCCCAGCTCCTGGACGTCGTCCGCGAGCCGCTGCAGCAGCCGGAAACCGAGTTCCGGCCGGGACTGCTCGCGACCACGGAACATAATCGTGACTTTGACCTTGTCCCCTGCCTTGAGGAACCGCACCACGTGACCCTTCTTGGTCTCGTAGTCGTGCGGGTCGATCTTCGGCCGGAGCTTGATCTCCTTGATGATCGTGTGCGCCTGATTCTTGCGCGCCTCGCGCGCCTTCATCGCGGACTCGTACTTGAATTTGCCGTAGTCCATGAGCTTGCACACGGGCGGTCGAGCCGTGGCCGCGACCTCGACCAGGTCGAGGTCGGCCTCCTGAGCGAGCTTGAGGGCATCGTGAATGGAGACGATGCCTACCTGCTCGCCGTTCGGGCCCACGAGGCGCACCTCGGGAACTCGGATACGCTCGTTGATGCGGGGCTCAGTGCTGATGGGGCCTCCTAGGTTTGCGATCCCGTACGTGCTCGGTGCCGAGGAACTCCGCGCAAACGCGAAAAGCCCCGCACGTCGCGCATGCGGGGCCACTGAGCTCATTGGCATCGTGGCCGTAAGCTCCCCGGAGTAAGTCCGGCGTGATCCTGGACCCGGCCACCTCTCGGTGACACAGGTGGGAGGGAGACCTCCGCTTGCGCGTCCAGCAAGGCATGCCGGACCGATCAGAGAGCTACGTTACCACAACCACGAGAGTTCCTCGAATCATCCCCACCGACCAGAACCTCTGCACTAAAATTCTGTCCAGAAAACTAGCCAGAACGAGGGCATATGGCCGTAGAGCAGCTCGAAGAGACCAGATGGCAGCTGCAGGAGGCCAAACAGCGCTTCAGCGAGGTCGTCCGCCGGGCCCATGACGAGGGACCGCAGATCGTCACCAGGCACGGGCAGGATGTGGCGGTGATCCTGGGCATGGAGGAATACCGCCGGCTCAAGGGCGAGCAGCCCGACTTCAAGGAATTCCTGCTCTCAGGTCCCGACCTGAGCGCGCTCGATCTCACCCGCGACAAGAGCAGCGCGATGCGGGACATCGACTTCGAGGGCATCGAGTGAGCTACGTTCTCGACACCAACGTCGTCTCGGAAATGACCAAGCGGGTCAGAGACGACAGCGTGCAGAGGTGGCTCGACACCGTCAGCGGGCCCAGCCTCTATGTGAGTGTCATGGTGTTCGGCGAGATCCGCGAAGGTGTCGAGTTGCTGCGCCGCCGCGACCCACTCCAGGCAGGTGGCTACGAGCCCTGGCTGGATCGTCTCCAGCACCAGTTCAGGACTCGGGTGCTGCCCGTCACCGCCGCCGTGGCCGAGGAATGGGGGCGGATGCGCGCCGTGCGGCCGCTCCCGATCGTCGATGGCCTCGTCGCCGCCACCGCCCGCGCGCATGACTGGACCCTCGTCACCCGCAATGTGCAGGACTTCGTGGGCCTCGACGTCCAGTTGATCAACCCGTTCGACTGGCCGCCCGTCTGAGGATCTCCGCCTCACCGGCCGCGCGCATGGCCTCCACCGGCACATCCGTCCGGCCCGTCATCAGTTCCACCTGCCGCACCGCCTGGTGCAGCAGCATCGCGAACCCCCCGACCACGGTGCCGCCAGCGGCCTGGACGGCCGCCGCCGCGCTGGTCGGCCAGGGCGAGTAGACCACGTCGAAGAGCGCGGGAACCCGCGCCAGCCGCGCCGCGAAGGCGTCGGCCGCGCCGCCCGGCAGTGTGGACACCACCAGATCCACCCGCGTCGAGACGTCGAGCTTGTCGAACGTCTCCACCGCCAGCGCCATCCCGAGCCGCTCGGCCACCCCTGCCGTCTCCCCCGCCCTGGCGGGGTCACGGACCAGCAGGGTCGCGGAGTACAGCCCCAGGCCGCGCAGCGCCGCCAGCGCCGAAGCAGCGGTGGCGCCGCCGCCCAGCACGGTCGCCGACCTCGGCGCCGGCACCCCGGCCTCGGCCAGCGCCCGTTCGATCCCGTAGACGTCGGTGTTGTCCCCATGGCTCGCGCCGTCGCGGAACACCACGGTATTGGCGCCGCCCACCTCCACGGCCAGGTCGGAGACGCTGTCGAGCAGCGGCAGCACGGCCCGTTTGAGCGGCATGGTCAGCGACAATCCCGCCCAGGCCCCCTCGTCCCCCGGCACCTCACCGCGGCGCGGCCTGAGCGTCGGCAGCAGGCCGGGCAGCCGGGCCTCGTCGCACTCCAGGGCCTCGTAACTCCACCTGTCGAGCCCCATCGCCCGATAGGCCGCCCGATGCAGGAAGGGCGACAGCGAATGCCCGATCGGCGCCCCCAGCACCCCTGCCCGCACGTGCTTCTCCTTACTACTCAAAGCCCTACTGCCTTCTTTTGTACGGCATGCCCGGCAGGCCCCAGTCGCCGTACAGGGCTCAGGGCCTCCAGGGAGACGGCCGCTGAGCCCGCACAGGGCTGGGCATCGTTACGAGACGGTGAGACCGGTGGCGTGGCCGGCTTCCGCCGCTCAGCCCGAGGCGTCAGCCGCCGTTCTGACGGTATTCGTTGAGCAATTCCTGGAACTGCGCGTCCGTGACGGCGAACTTGGTGATCTTGCTCTTCGGGTCGGTGGCGACGAAGTAGAGCCAGTCGCCCTTCGTCGGGTTGAGAGCCGCCTCGATCGCGTGGTCGCCCGGGTTGGAGATGGGGCCGGGCGGGAGGCCCAGGTATTTGTAGGTGTTGTACTTGGAGGTACTCTCCAGCTGCGCGTGCGTCGCGGCCGTGCCGCGCTTGCCCAGCCCGTAGAACACCGTGCTGTCCATCTTCAGCGGCATCTCCGGCTCGTGGGCGAGCCGGTTGTAGATGACGCGGGCGATCTTCGGCATGTCCTCGTAGCGGCCGGCCTCGGCCTGGACGATGCTGGCGATCGTGATGATCTCGGCGGGGGTGCGCCGCAGGGCCTTGGCGCCACCCACGAGGTCGGCCTTGTCCGCCGTCTGGTTGAAGCGGTCGACCATCTGCGACAGCATCTCGGCCGGCGTGGTCTTCGGCTGGAACTCGTACGTGGCGGGGAAGGCGTAGCCCTCGAGCTTGCCCTTGGCATACGGGGGCAGCTCCATGTCGCCGGTGTCCTTGGCGGCGGCGACGAACTCCTTCAGCGGCTTGCCGGTCTTCTGGGCGAGCCGGCCGAGGACGTCGATGAGGCGCAGCCCCTCCTCCAACGTGATCTTGACGATCAGCTTGTTGGCCGAGTCGAGCATCGTCACCGCGTTGGCGGCTGACATGCCCTTGCGCAGGGTGTACTGGCCCGGCTGGAGCGCGCCGCTCTTGTTGGCGTTGGCGATCGCGTTGGTGAACGCCCTGGCGCTGGCGACGACCCCCTGCCGCTCCAGCTCCACCGCCACGTCGGAGGCGCTCTGGCCGTCCTTGATCTCGACGGTCACTTCACCCTTGCCCGCACCGGTGAAGTCGTCGGGCACCAGAGCGCCACTGATCCACTGATAACCGAAATAGCCGCCGCCGCCGAGGATGCCGGCCAGGACGATGAAGGCGAGCAGCGGCGCGATGAAACCGCCCCGGTTTCGGCGCCTGCGGCGCCTGCGGCTGCCGCTCTTGCCGTTACCTCGGGCGCGGCGCCGGGAGGAGCCTTCGTCGTCCTCGGCGCCGAGCAGGAAATCCATGTCGAGATCGTTCATAGGTGCGCAGGCCAATCTCCCGGTACGTCCGGCCCGGCGTCAAGCGGAGCTGCCGAACCGTTGGGGGTCACCGAGCGGGGGGACCGCCGGGCGTGCACCCACGACCGGCGGATATCACTCTGGGTAGCCATGCTAGAGGACGGGAAGAGCGCGCGGCCCCCTGCTCGGGGGTTCCGCACGGGGATTTCGAAGATCCCCGGCGGGACGAGGCGGGTCCCGGCAAGCATCATTTCGTCCTGAGGTTACGGTTCAGCTCTTCCCGGTATCTCACGAACTCGCTCTCTTTGTTGGTGAATTTGGTGATTCTATGCGCCGGATCCGTGGTCACAAACCAGTGCCAATCACCCTTCGCCGGATGGAGGGTCGCTATCAGCGCCTTCTCCCCGGGATTGGCGATGGGGCCCGGCGGCAGTCCGGTGTGGGCGTAGGTGTTGTACGGTGATCGGACCTTGGTGTCGCTCTCGGTGACTTTCGCGGTCCGCTTGCCCTGGGCGTACAGGACGGTGCTGTCGATCTGGAGCGGCGTGCCGCGCTGGAGCCGGTTGTAGATCACTCTGGAGATCTTGGGATAGTCCTCGTCCCTGCCGCCCTCGGCCTGCACCATGCTGGCCACCGTGACGGCCTCCAGCGGGGTCAGATGCACCCGCGCCGCCTTCTCCACCAGCTTCACCTTCCGCGCCGCCGCGCGGAACCGCTCCACCATCGCGGCCAGCAGGTCGACGGCCTTGTCGCCGGGCTCGACCTCGTACGTGGCGGGAAACAGGAACCCTTCGAGGCCCCGGGCGTACTTGGGCAGCCCGACGAGAGCCGTGTCGACCGCCTGCAGCTCCTTGAGTGCCAGCCCGGACTGGGCGGCCACCCGTACGAGGGTCTCGCCCGCCCGCATGCCCTCGGGCACGGTGACGCGCCTGATCACCTTTGAGGCGGGCGCGAGCAGCAGATCGAGCGCGGCGCCGGCGGCCATGCCCTTGCGCAGCCGGTAGTGCCCCGGATGCAGGCGTCCTGCCACGGCGCGCTCCTTGGTCACGTTCACGAACGATCGCGCGCTGGCCACCACCCCCGCGTCGGCCAGCACGGCGCCGATGTCCCCCGCGTTGGCGCCCGGCGGGATCCTTACGGTCACGCTCCCGCTGCCCGTGCCCTTGAAGTCGTCGGGGGCCAGGTACGGCTTGAGCACCCCGTACGCCCCGGCACCGATCGCGGCGATCGACGCCGTCACCACGAGGCCCAGCAGCGCGGCCTTACGCAGGGCAGCCCGCCTCCCTCGCCGCCCGGCCCCACGCCCGCTCCCGCCTGTGGCCTCACTCCTGGACGCACCACCGCCCTTGGCCCCGACGCTGGGCGCGTCCCTGGCCTCGTCCGCGGGTACGGCAAGGCGTTGCCGGCCGAGCTGGGCCGGATCTGCGCCGAACGCGTCCTCGGCCGAACTCTCGCCCTTCGCCTCGCCGTCAGTCCCGACCTCGGCCGCGCTCCCGCCCTTGGCCACGTCACCGTCACCGGCCCCGGCCGCGCTACCGTCCGTTGCGGACGCGTAACCGCCTGCCGCAGCAGATGTGAGGTCACCGCCGCCGAGTGAGTCGCCCGGATCCGTACCGGAGACGCCGCCATCAGACGCGCCACCACCGGATGTGCCGCTGTCAGGACGCATGCCCCCGCCGGACGTGCCGCCGTCAGCAAGCGCGCCACCATCGGGCGCACCGCCGTCGGACGGAACACCACGAGGAAGCGCGTCGCCGTCGGATGTACCGCCGTCAGGACGCATGCCCCCGCCCGACGTGCCGCCGTCAGCAAGCGCGCCATCACCGCCGTCAGAAAGCATGCCCCCGTCGGTCGGGCCGAGGTCGTCCGCGTGGCACTCCCGGCCGTCCGTTGCCGGGTCAGCCGTCAAGTGCTCCGGAGATCCCACGTCGTCCGGCACCGCGACGCCGTCCGGCGCCACGGCCGGCACCACAGCGGCGTCCGGGTCCCGGTCGAACGGGATCAGGTCGTCGTCGTCCGGTGGGTTGCTCATGCGGCCACCCCCGGCCGATCCCCGCCGTCCCCGATGGGCAGCCCGGTCATGAGGCGGGTCCGTCGGCCGCCGTGGAGGGCGGATCGACGGGCCTGCCGGGTGGTCTGTCCGTGGCTCTCTCGACGTCGAGCGCGTCCTGCAGCAGCACGACCGCCGCCGCCTGGTCGACGACCGCGCGCTGCTTCTTGGCCCGCACGCCGCTGGCCCGGAGCCCCTGCTGCGCCGCGACCGTGGTCAGCCGCTCGTCGAAGAGGCGGACGGGGGTGGGCGCCAGGCGAACGGCCAGCGAAATGGCGAACTCCCGGGCCAGCGCGGCGGCCGGCCCTTCGCGGCCCGACAGCGAGGTGGGCAGCCCGACCACGACCTCGATCGCCGAGTGTTCGTCGGCGATCGCGGCGATGCGATCGAGGTCGCCCTGGCCGCGCCGGACGGTCTCCACCGGGGTGGCCAGCAGGCCCGAAGGGTCGCTGCGGGCCACGCCGATGCGTACGGACCCGACGTCCACGCCGATCCGTGAACCGAACCGCATATCAGCCGAGCTGCTCCGCGATGGCCTGCTCGACCAGTCGCAGCGCGTCGCCGATCGCCTCCGGTCGTGTGCCGCCGCCTTGCGCGACATCGTCCTTGCCGCCACCGCCACCCCCAAGTGCCTTGGCGGCGACGCCGACCAGTCGTCCGGCCTTGAGCCCGCGCTCGCGTCCCGCCTCGTTGACCGCGGCAACCACCACGGGCCGGTCGGAGGGGACACCCGCGATCACGATGACCGCCGGTCGGTCAGCTGGGAACCTGCCACGCACATCAAGTGCGAGCTTACGCAGATCGTCCGCGCCAGTGCCGTCAGGCGCGCGGTGCGTCACCACGGAGACTCCGTGCAGGTCGCCGGCTTGGGCCGCCAGCTCGCCCGCCACCTGGAGCACCTGTGCGGACCGGAGCCGCTCCAGCTCCTTCTCGGCGGTGCGCAGGCGGGTGACGATGCCCTCGACGCGCTCGGGCAGCTCCTCGCGGCGTGCCTTGAGCTGCTCGGTGAGCTGCGCGACCAGGACGCTCTCGCGGGCCAGGAAGCGGAACGCGTCGATGCCGACGAGCGCCTCGACACGGCGCACACCGGCGCCGACCGACTGCTCGCCGAGCACCTTGACCAGGCCGAGCTGGCCGGAACTGTGAACGTGGGTGCCGCCGCAGAGCTCGCGCGAGTAGTCGCCGATCTCCACGACGCGGACCTCGTCGCCGTACTTCTCGCCGAACATCGCCAGCGCGCCCATCGCCCGGGCCTCCGACTGGGAGGTGTAGAAGGCGTTGACCTTGAGGTCGTTGATGAGCACCGCGTTGACCTCGTCCTCGACATCACGCAGCACGCTCGGCGGCACCGCGCCCGCCGCGGTGAAGTCGAAGCGGAAGCGGCCGGGCGAGTTTTCGGAGCCGGCCTGCGCCGCCGTCTCGCCCAGCGCGTTCTTGAAGCCGCGGTGGACGAGGTGGGTGGCGCTGTGGCTGCGCGAGATCGCGCGGCGCCGCTCGAGGTCGATCTCCGCCTGGGCGTCGTCGCCGACCTTGAGCTCACCCTTGCGGATCTTGCCGCGGTGGATGACGAGGCCCGCGAGCGGCGTCTGCACGTCGTGGATCTCGACCTCGGCGCCGCCGGTGCGGATCACGCCCTGGTCGGCCAGCTGGCCGCCGCCCTCGGCGTAGAAGGGCGTGCGGCCGAGCACGACCTCCACGTCGGTGCCCGCGCCCGCCGCGGGGACCGGGACCCCGTCGACCAGGATGCCGACGATGCTGGTGTCCGCCTCGGTCTGGTCGTAGCCGAGGAACTCGACCCGGCCCGCCTTCTCCAGCAGCTGCCCGAAGACGGAGATGTCGGCGTTGCCGGTCTTCTTCGCCGCCGCGTCGGCCTTGGCGCGGTCGCGCTGCTCCTTCATCAGGCGGCGGAAGCCCTCCTCGTCGACCTGGAGTCCGTGCTCGGACGCCATTTCGAGGGTGAGGTCGATCGGGAAGCCGTAGGTGTCGTGCAGCTGGAACGCCTGATCGCCGGAGAGCGTGGTGCCGGACTTGCGCTTGGTCTCCTCCACCGCGACGTCGAAGATGGCGGTGCCGGTGCGCAGCGTGCCGAGGAAGGACGCCTCCTCGGCGTCGATGACCCCGTGGATCTGCGGCGCGTCGGCCTTGAGCTGCGGATATTGCTCGCTCATCACGTCGATCGCGACGGCGGTCAGCTCGTGCATGTAGCGCTCGTCGCCGGAGCCGAGCAGGCGCAGGTTGCGGACCGAGCGGCGCAGGATGCGGCGCAGCACGTAGCCGCGGCCCTCGTTGCCGGGCATGACGCCGTCGGCGACGAGCATGGTGCCGGTGCGCACGTGGTCGGCGATCACCCGGAGGCTGACGTCGGAGCGGTGGTCGCGGCCGTAGCGGGTCTTGGTGAGCTCGGCCGCCTTGTCGAGGATCTTGTAGGTGGTGTCGATCTCGTAGATGTTGTCGACGCCCTGCAGGATCGCCGCCATGCGCTCCAGGCCCATGCCGGTGTCGATGTTCTTGGCGGGCAGGCCGCCGATGATGTCGAAGTCGACCTTGCTGCGGACCTCGCCCAGCTGGTCCTGCATGAAGACGAGGTTCCAGACTTCGAGGTAGCGGTTCTCGTCGGCGATGGGGCCGCCCTCGCGACCGTATTCGGGGCCGCGGTCGTAGTAGATCTCCGAGCACGGGCCGCCGGGGCCGGGCACGCCCATGTGCCAGTAGTTGTCTTCGAGGCCGCGGCGCTGGATGCGGTCGAGGGGCAGGCCGACCTTGTTGTGCCAGATGTCGAGCGCCTCGTCGTCGTCGAGGTAGACGGTCGCCCAGAGGCGGTCGGCCGGGAAGCCGAAGCCGCCCTCGGACTCCGGCTTGGTCAGCAGCTCCCAGGCGAACGGGATCACGTCGGCCTTGAAGTAGTCGCCGATGGAGAAGTTGCCGAGCATCTGGAAGAACGTCGCGTGCCGGGTGGTCTTGCCGACCTCGTCGATGTCGGGCGTGCGCACGCATTTCTGCGCGGTGGCCAGCCGGACCGCCGGAGGCTTGCGCTGCCCCAGGAAGTACGGCTTGAACGGCGCCATACCCGCGTTGACCAGGAGAAGCGTCGGGTCCTCAGCGATCAGGCTGGCCGAGGGCACTACCTTGTGCCCACGCTCCTCGAAGAAGCGCAGGAAGCGGCGGGCGATCTCTGCCGACTCCATGGGGGCCATCCTTTGCGTTAGTCGTTTTTGTCAGGGTTGTCGAGCCCGAACCGGGCCCGCAACTCCATTTCACGCTCCGCGGCCTCGCCGAACGCGTCAGATGTAAAGTCTCTCACCCGTCCGAGCATGCTCGCGGCGCCGCCGACCGTCCGGCGGGCCACGTGGTTGGGGTGGAGCGCCTGCAGCCTGCGCATCACCCAGAGGGTCAGCAGCGCGCCGAGCGACAGGTAGAACAACCGTCTGATCATCGCCGCCGCCCCGCCTTGCGCGGCCTGCGTACCTCGATGGCCCTGCGCACACCGTAGCCGATGGCCGAGACCTTGATCAGCGGTCCGGTGAACACGGTCTGGGTGACGGCGCTGAGCTTGGCGGCGTGGGAGCTCACCTGCTTGACGTCCTTGGTGATGGCCTCGACGGCCACCAGCTGCCTGTTGGTCTCGTTGACCGTCAGGCTCATGTCGTCGAGCAGCGGCGCCATGCGGGCGCTCAGGTCGGCCACCGCCCTGCCGGTCTCGGTGATCAGCCTGGTGAGCTTGACCAGCACCGTGACGAGCACGCAGACCAGGACGATCCAGCCGGTGGCGGCGATCAGCCCGGCGACCTCTCCAGCGGTAAGCATCCGCTCATCTCCCTCGTACGCTGGGCCGGAACGGCAAGAACCCTATCGCGTTCGAGGGCCCAGGCTACTGGGGACACCGAGCTCGATCAGGCCGCCACGTCGGTGGCGACCGTTTCCCCGCTCGACCGCACGGGCCCGCGAGCACCGCCGGGCTCGGGCACGACCAGCCGCTCCGGCATGCCCGTGGCCGCCGCGCGGCGGCGAAGCCGAGCTGCCACCACAACCGCCCGTAGGCCAACGGGATCATGACAAACCACGCCACCGGCCAAGAAGCCGTCGTATCGGCGGCCAACCCCGTGCGGGGTCAGAGGCCGTCCCCCTGGAGGCCCTCAGCCCCGGTCGGCGTCTGGCACCGACCAGGCCGTGCCGTAACAAAGAAAAGTAGTTGATCTTCAAGACCCACGCAGAAAGTCACGTATCCGCGCCCACCGCTCGGCCAGGACCCCCTCGCCGCCGTGCTTGGTGGGCTCGTAGTAGCGCTTGCCGCGGACCTGCTCCGGCGCGTAATCCTGGCGGACCAGCCCGTGCTCGAAGTCGTGCGGGTACTTGTAGCCGTCGCCGTGGCCCAGCTTGGCGGCGCCCGGGTAGTGGGCGTCGCGCAGGTGGCCGGGCACCTGCCCGATCAAGCCGCGGCGCACGTCGCCGATCGCCGCCCCGATGGCCTTCACGACGGCGTTGGACTTGGGCGCCAGCGCGCAGTGGATGACCGCGTGGGCCAGGTTGATCTGGCCCTCCGGCAGGCCGATCAGCTGCACCGCCTGGGCCGCGGCGACCGCGGTCTGCAGGCAGGTCGGGTCGGCCATGCCGACGTCCTCCGAGGCGAAGATGACGATGCGGCGGGCGATGAAGCGCGGGTCCTCGCCGGCCTCGATCATCCGGGCCAGGTAGTGGAGCGCGGCGTCGGCGTCGGAGCCGCGCATCGACTTGATGAACGCGCTGATGACGTCGTAGTGCTGGTCGCCCTGCCGGTCGTAGCGGACGGCCGCCTTGTCGACGGCCTTCTCCACGACCTCGACCGTGATGTCGTCGGCCAGCAGCGCGGCGGCTTCGAGGTAGGTCAGGGAGCGGCGGGCGTCGCCGCCCGCCAGCCGTACGAGATGCTCCAGGGCCTCGGGGTCGAGGGTGGCGCGGCCGCCGAGACCGCGCTCGTCGGACACCGCGCGTTCCAGGACCACGCGGACGTCGTCGTCGCTCAGGGACTCGAGCGTGAGCAGCAGCGAGCGCGACAGCAGGGGTGAGATGACGGAGAAGAACGGGTTCTCGGTGGTCGCGCCGATGAAGGTGACCCAGCGGTTCTCGACGGCGGGCAGCAGGGCGTCCTGCTGGGCCTTGTTGAAGCGGTGGACCTCGTCGACGAAGAGCACGGTCTGCCGGCCGGTCATGCCCAGCTCGCGCTTGGCGGTGTCGATGGCGGCGCGTACGTCCTTGACCCCGGCCGAGACGGCGGAGACCTCGACGAAGCGCCGCTTGGTGACGTTGGAGACGACGTAGGCCAGTGTGGTCTTGCCGGTGCCCGGCGGTCCCCACAGGAAGAGCGACATCGGCGCCTCGCTCTCGACCAGCCTGCGCAGCGGGGTGCCCGGGCCCAGCAGGTGGCGCTGGCCGATCACCTCGTCGAGCGTGCGCGGCCGCATCCGGACCGCGAGGGGTTGCGGCGTGGCGTCCGCAGCCGCCGAATCGAACAGACTCTCCACAACGTGAGATTACAGGGTGGACCGGGTACGGCGGTCCCCCTACGCGCCCCAGACGGCTCTGGCGCCCGAGTCACCGGCGCGGAAGACGAAGTAACCGACCACCACGGCGAGCAGCACCGTCACGCCGGACAGCACGAGCGTGACCGGACGGCCGAACCGGTCGCCGAGCGAGCCACGACTCGGGCTGGTGGCATAGACGAGCAGCAGCGCGGCGACCCCGAGTCCGGCGGCCGACAGCAGCAACGGGTTGGCGAAGCTCTCATGGGCAGAGATCCGCTGGCTCAGGGTGCCGTCGACACTGGCGAAGCGGGCCTCCTTGAGGCTCTCACCGCTCTCCTTGGCCGCGAAGACGGCCGCGGGCGCCCCCACGGAGAGCAGGACCACCGCCCACGCCAGCATCGGCCGCCAGCGGCTCAGCACCGCGTACGCCACGGAGGCGCAGGACAGGAGGGGGGTCAGCACCACCGCGAAGTGGATGATCAGCGGATGGGCCGGCAGGCCGAAGATCTCGTTGAACATGTCAGCGCTCCTAGTTCTCATTTCAACTACGAATAGCGACACGATATGGTTCGCCGTCTATCCCGTCACTCTGAGTGGTTTCCTCCTCTTACGTCCGGCACATCGAAGGGCCGGTAGCATTCGCGGAGTTGTTTGGTCATGTACAGGCAAAAGTGGAGGGCATACCGGTGAGCGGCGAAGACCGCCAGAGCCAGCTGGCTCGGGAGCACAAGGAGCGCCAGGAACAGCGCGCGGCCGCGGACGCCGCCAAGGCGAGGCGCAACATCTTCATCGGGGCGGGCCTCGCGGTCGTCGTGGTGGCGGGCGGCATCTACGCCGCGACCACGCTGGTCGGCAAGGACGATCCGGCCCAGAAGGTCTCGGCCGAGAGCAGTCCGTCGGCCTCGACCAGCGCCGCTCCCTCGCCGACCCCGTCGCTGTCCTCGCTGCCGAAGAAGGCCGGCAAGGTGACCTGCACGTACAAGCGGGATACCTCTGACGTGCCGATGAAGTACGTGGGCATGCCCGGCAGCAAGCCGGACATGAAGCTGAAGACGATGACCGTCTTCACCAACCACGGCAAGATCGTCATCGACGTCGACCCGGCCGCGACGCCGTGTTCGGTCAACTCGATGGCCTTCCTCGCCAAAAAGAACTTCTACAACAACACCAAGTGCCACCGCCTGGTGACGCCGGAGACGGCGGGGCTGTTCCTGCTGCAGTGCGGCGACCCCAAGGCCAAGGCCGACGGCAAGAACCCGACCGACGGCCAGGGCACGGCGGGCTACGTCTACGGGGACGAGGCCGTGGGCTCGATTCCGTACACCCGCGGCGTGGTGTTCCTCACCCAGCCGCAGGACGCGGCCGGCCAGAACAGCAGCCAGTTCGCCATCTCGCTGTCGGATGAGAACACGCAGATCGAGGCCCAGTACTCGGTGCTCGGCATGGTCCGCTCGGGCCTGGAGATCATCGAGAAGGTCGCCAAGGACGGCGTCCTCGTCAGCAAGGACGACATCACCGGCGACGGCGGCTCGACCGCCCCGAAGAACCCGATCATCATCGAGAAGGTCACGGTCGACTAGCCGTAAACGACAGGGCGCCCCGTCTCTCCAGGAGAGGCGGGGCGCTCTGCTCTGTGTCAGCCCTCGGTCTTGGGCTTGGCGTCGACGCCCGCCTCCTTGCGCTGCTCGCCCGTGATCGGCGTCGGCGCGCCGGTGAGCGGGTCGAACCCGGAGGCGGTCTTCGGGAAGGCGATCACGTCGCGGATCGACTCGCCGTCGGCCAGCAGCATGCAGATGCGGTCCCAGCCGTAGGCGATGCCTCCGTGCGGGGGCGGGCCGTACTTGAACGCCTCCAGCAGGAAGCCGAACTTGTTCTCGGCCTCCTCCTTGGAGATGCCGAGCACGTCGAAGACGCGCTGCTGCATCTCCGCCCGGTGGATACGGATGGAGCCGCCGCCGATCTCCATGCCGTTGCAGACCATGTCGTAGGCGTAGGCCAGGGCCTCGCCCGGGTGGTCCTGGAAGTTGTCGGCCCATTCGGGCTTGGGGCCGGTGAACGGGTGGTGCACGGCCGTCCAGCCGCCTTCGCCGTCCTCCTCGAACATGGGCGCGTCGACGACCCACAGGAACGACCAGAGCGACTCGTCGATGAGGCCGCAGCGGCGGCCGATCTCCAGCCGGGCCGCGCCGAGCAGGTCGCGTGCCGCGTTGCGCGCGCCGGCCGCGAAGAAGACCGCGTCGCCCGGCTGAGCGCCGACCTTCGCCGCAAGTCCGGAAATTTCCTCTTCTGAGAGGTTCTTTGCCACCGGGCCGCCGAGCGTGCCGTCCTCCTGGACGAGCACGTACGCCAGGCCCTTGGCGCCACGCGAGCGCGCCCACTCCTGCCAGCCGTCGAGCTCCTTGCGGGTCTGCGAGGCGCCGCCCGGCATGACGACCGCGCCCACGTAGTCGGCCTGGAACACGCGGAAGGAGGTGCCGGCGAAGTAGCCGGTCATCTCGACGAGCTCCTGGCCGAAGCGCAGGTCGGGCTTGTCGGAGCCGTAGCGGGACATCGCGTCGGCGTAGGTCATGCGGGGCAGCGGCGTCGGGAGCTCGTAGCCGAGCGTCTCGCGCCACACGCGGCTGATGAGCTTCTCGCCGACCTCGATGACGTCTTCCTGGTCGACGAACGACATCTCGACGTCGATCTGGGTGAACTCCGGCTGCCGGTCGGCCCGCAGGTCCTCGTCGCGGTAGCACTTGGCGAGCTGGTAGTAGCGCTCCAGCCCGCCCACCTGGAGCAGCTGCTTGAACAGCTGCGGCGACTGCGGCAGGGCGTACCAGTTGCCCGGCTGGAGCCGGACCGGCACCAGGAAGTCGCGCGCGCCCTCGGGGGTGGACCTGGTCAGCGTCGGCGTCTCGACGTAGACGAAGCCGAGCTCGTGCATGACCTCGTTGGCCAGGTAGGTGGCCTTCGAGCGGACCCGCAGGGCGTTGGCCACCTGCGGGCGGCGGATGTCGAGATAGCGGTACTTGAGGCGGGCCTCCTCCGAGACGGCCGTGCCGCCCTCGATCGGGAAGGGCAGCGGCGCGGACTCGCTGAGCACCTCGACCCGCTCGGCGACCACCTCGATCGCGCCGGTGGGCAGCTCGGGGTTCTCGTTGCCCTCCGGCCTGACCCGGACCTGGCCCACGACCAGCACGCAGTATTCGGCGCGCAGGTCGTGCGCGTGGTCCTCCTCGCGGAAGACCACCTGCGCCGAGCCGGACGCGTCGCGCAGGTCGATGAAGACCACACCGCCGTGATCACGGCGCCGGGCCACCCATCCTGCGAGCGTCACCTGCTGCCCGGCGTGCTCCTCGCGGAGCGACCCGGCGGTATGCGTGCGCATCACTGCACTTTCCCCTTCAAGACATCGACGACCTGGGCCAACGGCACCTCGGTCTGCTCAGCGGTGGTCAGGTCTTTCAGTTGTACGGCCTGCGCGGCCAGGTCACGCTCGCCCAGGATCAGCGCGAACCGGGCACCCGAGCGGTCGGCGCCCTTCATCGCGCCCTTGAGCCCCTTGCCGCCGTAGGCCAGGTCGGCGCTGACGCCCGCCTGGCGCAGCTCGGTCACGAGCAGGAACATCCGGCGGCGGGCTTCGTCACCCAGCGGGACACCGTACACCTGGACGCGTCCCGGTGCGGTGTCGCCGATCAGTCCCTCGGCCTCCATGGCGAGGACCGTGCGGTCGACGCCGAGCGCCCAGCCGACGCTGGGCAGGGGCGGCCCGCCGAGCATCTCGCTGAGCCCGTCGTAGCGCCCGCCGCCGCCGACCGCGGACTGCGAGCCGAGCCCGTCGTGGACGAACTCGAACGTGGTGCGCGTGTAGTAGTCGAGCCCGCGCACCAGCCGCGGATCGTCCTCGTAGGCGACGCCCGCGGCGCTCAGCAGCGCCCGGACCTCCTCGTGGTAGGACTCGCACGCGGCGCACAGGTGGTCGATGACCAGGGGCGCGCCGGTCAGCTGCGACTGCACCTCGGGCCGCTTGTCGTCGAGCACCCGCAGCGGGTTGATCTCGATCCGGGCCCTGGTGTCGGCGTCGAGGTCGAGCCCGCGCAGGAACTCCTGCAGCTTCGCCCGGTAGGTGGGCCGGCAGGTCTTGTCGCCCAGCGAGTTGATCAGCAGCCGGACGCCCGTCAGGCCGAGCGAGGCGAAGCCCTGGGCGCCCAGCACGACGAGCTCGGCGTCGAGCGCGGGATCCTCGGAGCCGAGCGCCTCGGCGCCGACCTGCCAGAAGTGACGGTATCGGCCCTTCTGGGAGCGTTCGTAGCGGAACTGGCTGCCGGAGTACCACAATTTGACCGGAAGTTGGCCATTGTGCAGGCCGTGCTGCAGGACCGCGCGCACGACCGACGCGGTGCCCTCGGGCCGCAGCGTCAGAGAGCGGCCCGCTTTGTCGGGGAAGGTGTACATCTCTTTGGACACGATGTCAGTCGACTCGCCGACGCCCCTGGCGAACAGCTGCGTGTCCTCGAACACCGGCGTCTCGATGTAGCCGTAGCCGGCCAGGCGGGCCGGGCCGACGAGGGCTTCGCGTACGGCGAGGACCTGCTCGGAGCGGGGCGGCAGCCAGTCGAAGGTGCCCTTTGGCGCTTGGAAACTCATGAGATCCCTGTTAGATGCCTCGTGTGGGACCGGCGTGCGGCGCGGCTTCCTTCAGATATGGATTGGTGGCGCGCTCGCGGCCGATCGTGGTCTGTGGTCCGTGGCCCGGCAGGACGACCGTATCGTCAGGCAGCGGCAGGCACTTGTCGGCCAGGCTGCGCAGGATCGTCGGGTAGTCGCCGCCCGGCAGGTCGGAGCGGCCGATGGAGCCGGCGAACAGCAGGTCGCCCGAGAGCATCACCTCGTCGTCGGGCAACCGGAAGCTCACCGACCCCCTGGTATGGCCGGGTGTGTGGTCGACCACGATCTCCAGCCCGGCCAGCGGCAGCACGGCCCCGTCGGACAGCTCGCGTACGTCGTCGGGCTCGCTCAGCGTGATGCCGCCGAACATCGAGGAGCTCGTCGGCGACCAGCCCGCGGCCGGGTCGCTCAGCAGGTGCCGGTCGTCGGGGTGGATCCAGGCGGGCACGTCGCGCGCGCCGCAGACCGGGGCCACCGACCAGACGTGGTCGAGGTGACCGTGGGTGAGCAGCACCGCCACCGGCTTGAGCCGATGCTCTCTCAGCAGCTCGTCGACCCCGTCGACCGCGTCCTGACCTGGATCGACGATCACGCACTCCTCGCCCGCTGCGGGCGCGACGACGTAACAATTGGTCTGGAAGGCCCCTGCGGGGAAGCCTGCGATGAGCATCTGCCTCAGCTGATCTCGTCAAAAAAGCCAATGGGAATGTAACCGAAGGGTACCGGTGCGGGTCGCCGGGCTGCGAATCATTACCCGTTGGCCGATACGATTCGCCCACCTCAGTTGATTGACTATGGGAGGCAAAGCGGTGGCCACGGGGAAGGACCGGCAGAAACAGCTGGCACGCGAGCACCACGAGCGGCAGATGGCGCGCCGGCTCGAACGCGAGCAGCGGGCCAAGCGCATGGCGATCATCGGCTCCACGGTGGGCGTGATCGTCGTGGTGGGGGGCATCGTGGCCGCGGTCGCGTTGCTGGGCGGCGGCGACTCCAAGACCGACGCCGCCGCGACGGCGCAGCCCTCGGACACGGCGGTGCCCTCGGCCTCGGCCTCGGCGACGCCCGCCGCGGGCCCCAAGCCGTACAACGCCGCGACCGGCACGTGCGACTACGTCGCCGACAAGAGCGGCGGTGTGGTCAAGGACGTCGGGCTACCGCCGAAGAAGGTGAAGCTCAAGCCGGCGACCAAGACGATGACGCTCAACACGAACCTGGGCGACATCGTGGTGCAGCTCGACAACGCCAAGGCGCCCTGCACGGTCAACTCTCTGGCCTACCTGGCGGAGAAGAAGTTCTACGACGGCAGCAAGTGCCACCGGCTGGGCAGCGCGCAGTTCCCGATGCTGCAGTGCGGAGACCCGCAGGCCAAGGCCGACGGCAAGGGCGAGTCGGACGGCGCGGGCGGCCCCGGCTACGTCATGGGCGAGGAGAATCTCACGGGCGCCACCTACAAGCGCGGCGTGATGGCGATGGCCAAGACACAGGCGCCGGGCACCACCGGAAGCCAGTTCTTCCTGGTCTTCGGCGACCTGCAACTCACCCCGGATTACACGCCAGTGGGTACGATCACCAAGGGTCTCGACATCCTCGACAAGGTGAACAAAGCGGGCGTCATCGCGGGCGGACAGGATGGCACCGGGGCACCTAAGGAAACCGTCGTAATCAAAGACGTGACAATCTCTGGCAAGAGCTGACGTAATACAAACTAGGGACAGTAGTCCCGAAGGGTCTGATGGATAGTGCGGGAGGACACGGTGAGCACCGACCCGTGGGGCCGGGTAGACGACGACGGCACCGTCTACGTGCGTACGGCTGAGGGAGAGCGAGCCGTCGGTTCCTGGCAGGCCGGTGAACCGGACGAGGCACTGGCCTACTTCCATCGCAAGTACGACGAGCTGGCCGGCCAGATCACGCTGCTCGAGCAGCGGGTCAAGGGCACCGACCTGGCTCCGGCGCAGGCCGAGGCCAGCATCGTCAAACTCCGCGAGGCGGTCGCCGAGGCCCACGCCATCGGCGACCTCGCCGCGCTGACGGCCCGTCTCGACGGCCTGACGGAGGTGGTCGGGCAGCGGCGCGAGGAGGTCAAGGCCGCGCGCGAGCACGCGCGCGCCGAGGCCAAGACGGTCAAGGAGCGCATCGTCGCCGAGGCCGAGCGCATCGCCGACGAGACCACCCACTGGAAGTCGGGTGGCGAGCGGCTGCGCCAGCTGGTCGAGGAGTGGAAGGCGGCCGACCGCATCGACCGGGTCACCGAGGCGGCGCTGTGGAAGCGGCTGTCGGCCGCCCGCACCGCCTTCGCCAAACGGCGCAAGCAGTACTTCGCGGGGCTCGACGAGCAGCGCGAGGGCGTACGCGCCGAGAAGGAGCGCATCGTCGCCGAGGCCGAGGCGATCGCCGACTCGACCGACTGGGCCACGACGGCGGCCGTCTACCGCGACCTGATGCAGCGCTGGAAGAGCGCGGGCCGGGCGTCGCGGGAGGCCGAGGACGAGCTGTGGGCGCGGTTCAAGGGCGCCCAGGACCTGTTCTTCCAGGCCCGCTCGGCGGTGTTCGCCGAGCGTGACGCGTCCCTGGCGGCCAACGCCGAGATCAAGGAAGTGCTGCTGACGGAGGCCGAGAAGATCCTTCCGGTCACCGACGTACGCACGGCCAGAGCGGCGCTGCGCCACATCCTGGAGCGCTGGGAGGCGGCCGGACCGGTGCCGCGCGAGCAGCGCGACCGGCTCGAAGGCGGCCTGCGCAAGGTGGACGACGCCGTGCGCAAGGCCGAGGACGCCGAGTGGAAGCGGTCCAACCCCGAGGCCAGGGCCCGCGCCCAGAGCACGGTCGACCAGCTGCGCACCTCGATCGAGCAGCTGGAGAAGCGCCTGACCAAGGCCCAGGCCGCCGGACGCGCCAAGGACGTGAAGGAGGCCGAGGAGGCCATCACGGCGCGCCGTTCGTGGCTGGAGGAGGCGGAGCGGACGCTGGCCGAGTTCAGCTGAGGTTCGCGCCAGTCCGCGGGCGAAGGGGGTCGCCTGCGTGCCCGGCTTCCAGGGTGCCGGGCCCATGAGGGCGCGGGAGCTTTAGGGTGGCAGGCATGGATCCCGTGCCCGCCGCGCGCGCCCTGGTCGCCGAGCGGTTCCCGGACGCTCTCTACGCCTTTCTGGGCGGCAGCGCGCTGACCGGCCGCCGTACGAGCCGGTCCGATCTCGACGTGGTCGTGGTGCTGGACGGCCTGGCCGTGCCCTACCGCGAGTCGCTGCGGTGGCGTGAGTGGCCGGTCGACCTGATGGCGCACAACGAGCTGAGCCTGATCGCCTACGCCGACCGCGATCTGGCCGGCCGCCGGCCCACCCTGCCGCGCGTGTGCGGGGAGGGGGTGGTGCTCACCGACCGGGCGGGACGGGCCGCCGAGGTCCAGGCGGCCATGCGCGAACGCCTCTCCGCCGGTCCCGGCCCCGCCGCGCCGGGGATGCTGGACCGGGCCCGCTACGTCCTGTCGGACCTGCTCGACGACCTGGCGGGCGCGACGGACCCGGGCGAGCAGGCGTTCGTCCGCTGGCAGATCGTCCAGGAGTCGGCCCGGCTGGCGCTGACGGCCGCGGGCCGCTGGCACGGCTCGGGCAAGTGGCTGCTGCGCGAGCTGCGCTCCTACGACGCGGCGCTCGCCGACGAGCTGCTCTCCGCCCACGACGATCCGGTACGCCTGGCCGCCACGGCCACGAGCGTGCTGGAGCGGGCCGGAGGGCGCCTGTGGGAGGGCTACCGGGCGGACGGGGACCCCGTTCCACCAACGGCTGCGTCACCTCACCTCAGGCGATCTGACGTCCGAGACCGCCCAGAGCTCCGGCATGCACCGCCTGGCGGCCGTCAGCGGGCGTACGGCCGGGTCCGGCAAGCTGTGGATGGGCCAGACCCACGTCGCCCCCTCCACGCGCTCGGCGGATCACCATCACGGGGCGTCGGAGACGGCCATCTACGTGGTCAGCGGCACGCCGTCGTTCGTGTTCCTGGACCCCGGCAGCGCGGGCGAGACCCGGCTGGACACCAAGCCGGGTGACTACATCTTCGTCCCGCCCTATGTGCCGCACCGCGAGGAGAACCCCGACCCCGATCAGGAGGCCGTGGTGGTCATCGCCCGCAGCACCCAGGACGCGATCGTGGTCAACCTGCCCGACCTGGCTACGTACTGGCGCCGCTGACCCGGTAGACGTCGAAGACGCCCTGAATGCTGCGGACGGCTTTGAGCACATGACCGAGATGCTTGGGATCGCCCATCTCGAAGGTGAACTTGCTGATCGCCACCCGGTCTCGTGAGGTGGTCACCGAGGCGCTGAGGATGTTGACGTGCTGGTCGGACAGGGTCCTGGTGACGTCGGACAGCAGGCGGGGCCGGTCGAGGGCCTCGACCTGGATGGCCACCAGGAAGACCGAGTCGTCGCCCGGCGACCAGCTCACCTCCACCAGGCGGTCGGGCTGCGTCTTGAGCTGCATGATGTTGGTGCAGTCGGCGCGGTGCACGGACACCCCGTGCCCCCGGGTGACGAAGCCGACGATCTCGTCGCCGGGCACCGGGGTGCAGCACTTCGACAGGCGTACCCAGACGTCGCTGTCGCCCGCGACGACCACGCCCGCGCCGCCACCGCCCCTGGGACGGCCGCGCAGACGCGTCGGGAGCGAGGTCTCGGCGATGTCCTCCTCGGCGCTGTCGACGCCGCCGATGGAGGCCACAAGCTTCTGCACGACCGTCTGGGCGGCGACGTGCCCCTCCCCCACGGCCGCGTAGAGGGCCGAGACGTCGGGATAACGTAGGTCACGGGCCAGCGCCAGCAGCGACTCGCCGGACATCAGGCGTTGCAGCGGCAGCCCCTGCTTGCGCATGGCCCGGCCGATGGCCTCCTTGCCCGCCTCGATCGCGGTCTCGCGGCGCTCCTTGGAGAACCACTGGCGGATCTTGTTGCGGGCGCGGCCGGACTTGACGAACTTGAGCCAGTCGCGCGACGGGCCGGCGTCGGGTGACTTCGAGGTGAAGATCTCGACCGTGTCGCCGTTGCCCAGCCGCGACTCCAGCGGCACCAGGCGGCCGTTGACGCGGGCGCCGATGCAGCGGTGGCCGACCTCGGTGTGGACCGCGTAGGCGAAGTCGACCGGGGTGGCCCCCTCCGGCAGCGCCACCACCTGGCCGCGCGGGGTGAAGACGTAGACCTCGGAGACCGACAGGTCGAAGCGGAGCGACTCCAGGAACTCGCCCGGGTCGGAGGTCTCCTTCTGCCAGTCGAGGAGCTGGCGCAGCCAGGCCATGTCGCTGCCCGGCTTGACCTTGCCGGCCGGGCCGGGGGCGCCGACCTCCTCTTTGTACTTCCAGTGGGCGGCCACGCCGTATTCGGCCCGGTGGTGCATGCCTTGCGTGCGGATCTGCAGCTCGACGGGCTTGCCCTCGGGGCCGATCACCGTGGTGTGCAGCGACTGGTACATGTTGAACTTGGGCATCGCGATGTAGTCCTTGAACCGGCCGGGGACCGGGTTCCAGCGCGCGTGGATCGTTCCGAGGGCCGCGTAGCAGTCGCGCACGCTGTCGACGAGGACTCTGATGCCCACCAGGTCGTAGATGTCGTCGAAGGCCACGTCCCTGGCGATCATCTTCTGGTAGACCGAGTAGTAGTGCTTGGGCCGGCCCTTGACCACCGCGCGGATCTTCGCCTCGCGCAGGTCGCCGGAGACCTTCTCGATGACCTCCTGCAGGAACAGGTCCCTGCGCGGGGCCCGCTCCGACACCATGCGCGCGATCTCGTCGTAGCGCTTGGGGTAGAGCATGGCGAAGGCCAGGTCCTCGAGCTCCCACTTGATGGTGTTCATGCCCAGGCGGTGGGCCAGCGGGGCGAAGATCTCCAGGGTCTCGCGGGACTTCTGGTGACGCTTGTGCTCGGGCAGGTAGCGCATCGTGCGCATGTTGTGCAGCCGGTCGGCCAGCTTGATGATCAGCACCCGGATGTCGCGCGACATCGCCACGACCATCTTGCGCACGGTCTCGGCCTGCGCGGCGTCGCCGAACTTGACCTTGTCGAGCTTGGTGACGCCGTCGACCAGGGACGCGATCGTGTCGCCGAAATCGCCGCGCAGCTCGTCGAGGCTGTAGGCGGTGTCCTCGACGGTGTCGTGCAGCAGGGCCGCGCACAGCGTCTCGTCATCGGTGCCGAGCTCGGCCAGGATCGTCGCGACGGCCAGCGGGTGGGTGATGTACGGGTCGCCGCTCTTCCGCTTCTGGTCGCGGTGGTGGTAGGCGGCCACGTCGTAGGCGTGCTCGATCAGGCGCAGGTCCGCCTTGGGATGGGTGGCACGGACCGTCCTGAACAGCGGCTCCAGCACCGGATTCATGGCCCCACCCCCAAACCTCCGTCGACGCGCAGCCGGAGCACCGGGCGCCGTCTCGGCATTCCCTGCGTCAGTTGCGTCGGGCACGACCACATCGCGGGGCACACAGACTCCTTACCTTCGAGTCCAGGCCCCCCAGTGTATCCAGGTGAGAAACCTGGCCTGTCTTGGGGCGGGCTCAGACGATCACAAGGGAGCGCAAATCCACTCCCGCAAGACGCTCGCGTCCTTTGAGAAAGGCCAGCTCCATCAGCACGGCGACGCCGACGACCTCGGCTCCGGCCCTGCGCACCAGCTCCACGGTCGCCTCCGCCGTGCCGCCGGTGGCGAGCACGTCGTCGACGATGAGCACCCTGTCACCTTCGGTGAAGGCGTCGCGGTGCACCTCGATGGTCGCGGAGCCGTACTCCAGATCGTAGGACTCTTCAAGAGTTTCGGAGGGCAGTTTGCCCTTCTTTCTGATGGGCACGAATCCGGCCCCCGCCCGGTAGGCCACCGGAGCGGCCAGAATGAAGCCCCGGGCCTCGATTCCGACGATCTTGTCCACATCGTACGCCCCGGCCAGCTCGTCGACCACAGCCGTGAACACCGCCGAGTCGGCCAGCAGCGGGGTGATGTCCTTGAACATGACTCCCGGCTGGGGATAGTCGGGCACATCCCTGATGCGGTCGCAGATCAACGAGCTCAGGTCGCTCATGACGGCACTCCTTCGGTTGACCGCCGGGCGGTCGCTGCTTCCCACGACTGACGGCCTCCATGATGGCCCATCCTGGGCACCACCGGCGCCGGGTGGGTATTGGGTGGCATTCACCCGGTTATGTCCGTCTCTGTGAGGGCCCTCAGGGCCTCCACAGAGCGACGCCCCCTCCCTGGGTGGGCGGGGGCGTCGTTCGTGCGTGTACGGGCCGTGTGGGCTAGCCCTTGGCCGTCGCAGCCTTCTTGCCGCCCTTGGCGGCCTTGGGGCCGGTGGAGGCGAGCCGCCGGGCGATGGCCTGGTATTTCGGCTCCCGCTCCTTCAGCGTCACCAGCAGCGGCGTGGCCACGCACAGCGAGGAGTAGGTGCCGACGATCATGCCGACGAACAGCGCCAGCGACAGGTCCTTCAGCGTGCCCGCGCCGAGCAGCGTGGTGCCGATGAACAGGATCGCCGCCACCGGCAGGATCGCGACCAGCGAGGTGTTCAGGGATCGGATCAGTGTGTGGTTGAGGGCGTTGTTGGCCGCCATCGAGTAGGTCTGCTTCGACGCGCTGCCCAGCTTGGCCGTGACTTCCTTGATCATGTCGAACACCACGACCGCGTCGTAGAGCGAGTAACCGAGGATGGTCAGGAAGCCGAGCAGCGTCGCGGGCGTGACCTCGAAGCCCGACCAGGCGTAGACGCCCGCCGTGATGACGAGGTCGTGGATGAGCGCGACGATCGCGGCCAGCGCCATCTTCGGCTCGAACGCCATCGACAGGTACAGGATGATCGCCAGCATGAAGACGCCCAGGCCCATCCACGCCTTCTGCGACACCTCGCCGCCCCAGGACGCGCCGATCGACTGGATGTCGACGTCCTTGACCGGGACGCCGTAGTCCTTCGAAATGGCGTTCTGGACCTTGGTCACCTCACCCTCGTCGAGGGTCTCGGTGGTGACCCGCCAGCGGTCGCCGGCCGTCTGCACGATCGGCTGGTGCACGCCCTCCTCGAGGAAGGTGTCGCGGACCTGCACCACAGAGCTGTTCTGCGGCGCTTTGAAGGAGAAGACCGACCCGCCCTTGAACTCCACGCCCAGGTTGAGCCCGTTGAAGAGCAGCCCGGCGAGGGACACGATCAGCAGGAAGCCGGAAAGGCTGTACCAGAGCTTCCAGCGGCCGACGAAGTCAACGTCGATCTCGCCGCGGTAGAGGCGACGCCCCAGTCCCATGTCAGGCCTCCTGCGGGGTGGTCGTACGGCCGGTGGTGTGGCCAGGGTCTTCCCTCATGCGCTCGGCGTCGAGGCCGGACAGCGGGTGACCCTTGGCGAAGAACTTGAGCTTGGCCAGCACCGCGATGAACGGCTTCGTGAACAGGAACACCACCACGACGTCGATCAGCGTGGTCAGGCCCATCGCGAAGGCGAACCCGGCCACACCGCCCACGGCGAGCACGTACAGCACGACCGCGGCGATGAACATGACGGCATCGGCGATCAGGATGGTGCGGCGCGCACGCACCCAGGCCACCTCGACGGCCGCGCGTAGCGTCCGCCGCCCTTCCTTCATCTCATCACGTATGCGTTCGAAGTACACGATGAAGGAGTCGGCGGTGATGCCGATCGAGACCACCAGGCCGATGATGTGCGGCAGCGACAGCCGGAACCCGGCGTTGTGGCCGAGCACGACCACGGTCGTGTAGGTGAGGATCGTGGCGACCACGAGGCTGAGGACGGCGACGATGCCGAGGCCGCGGTAGTACAGCAAGCAGTAGAAGAGCACGAGGGCCAGACCGAAGGCGCCGGAGATCAGGCCGCCCATGAGCTGGTCTTGGCCGAGCGTCGAGGACACGGTGTCGATCGAGCTGCGAGTGAACTTCAGCGGCAACGCGCCGTACTTGAGCTGGTCGGCCAGCTCGGTGGCGCTCTGCTGGGTGAAGCCACCGGTGATCTCGGCGCGGCCGCCCGGGATCGGGCCGATGATGTTGGGCGCGGTGATCACGACGCCGTCGAGGACGACGGCGACCTGGTTGCGCGGCGCCTGCGAGTTGTAGGCGGTGGAGGTCAGCTTGCTCCACGCGGTCGCGCCCTGGCTCTTGAAGTCGAGCTGGACGAGCCACTGGGTGGTGCCCTGCTGGACGCCGGCGCTGGCCGTGTTGATGTCGGTGCCGACGACCTTGGCCACGTCGAGGACGTACTTGAGGCTGCCGTCGGACTCACAGGCGGCGAACTGCTTGGCCGGGTCGTCCTGGACGCCCTGGCCGCGGTTCTTCGGGTCGCTGCAGTCGAGCTTGTTGAACTGCGCGAGCACGTCCTTGTCGATGCCCTGGGTGTTGATCGCCGGCGCGCCGTCCTGAGTGGGCTGGCCGCTCGGCGTCGGGGTGGGCGCCGGAGTGGCCTTGCCGTCCTTGGTCTTCTCCGCCTTCGGCGTCTCCTTGGCCTTCGGCGTGGCAGCCGCCGACGGGGTGGCCGACGGTGCGACCAGCGCGGACGACAGAGCCTTGCCCGTAGGCGACGTGCTGGGCTTCGGGGCCCCCGCCGACTGGGACGTGGACGGCTTGGCCGACTGCGTGGGTGCGGAGGACGGGGCTGTGGAAGCCGTGGAGGACGGCGAAGTGCCCGGCTTGGGCGCCTCGGTGGCGAGCTCCTGCGGGGTCTGCGTGGCCGCTATGGCGAGCACCTGGCGGAAGCGGAGCTCCGCTGTGGTGCCGACCAGCTTGATGACCTCCTCCTGACCCGCGCCCGGAACGGAGATGATGATGTTGTCGCCGGACTTGGCGACCTCCGCGTCGGAGATGCCGGTGCCGTTGACCCGGTCGCGGATGATGTTCACCGCGCGGTCAAGGATCTCCTCGGGCGGGGCGGCACCGTTCTGGGTCACCGGTGTGAGGGTCACCGTCGTGCCGCCGGCGAGGTCGAGCCCCAGCTTCGGCGTGAACGCCTTCTGCAGGAACATCGTCCCGCCCAGGGCGATGATGAGCGCCAGCAGCACCAGGAGCGTTCGCCCCGGTCGGCTGTGGCGGCTGGTCGGTCGGGCCACTGGTCGTCAGTCTTTCAGATAGGGGTTTGAGGCAGAGCCTGGTCAGGACTGCTTGGAGCTGGAGTCCTTGCCGCCGTCGCGCTCCACGGTCGGCTCGGTCTCTTCGCGGGGGGTGTCGTCCTTGTCGTCGACCTTGGCCTCGTGGGCGGCGGTGTCGTCAGCGGCGGCGTCCACCACGGGCTCGTCATCGAGGGGCTCGTCAGCCGGGGCGTCGCCGGGAGTGACGACGCGCCCGATGGCGGCCTTCACCCATCGGGTCTCGATCCCGGGAGCGACCTCAAGAACCACATCCTCATTCTCTACTGCGACCACGGTGGCGAACAGGCCAGTCGTCGTCATGACCCGAGCACCCGGCGCCAGTGAGTTCTGCATGGCGGTCGCCTCTTGCTGGCGCTTGCGCTGGGGGCGGATCAGCAAGAAGTAGAACACCACCACCAGAAGGATCAGCGGCAGGATGCTTCCGAGTTGTCCCATGTCCATAAGGAGCGACCTTCCATTGTCGTACAAGAAGTTGACACCGGCCTCGCGCCGGAAATTCCGTGCGTAACGTCGGGGCCGCGCCGCTCAGCCCGTCAGCCTACACAGCCAGCCAAGCCACGGAGTGTAGGCCGTTGTTGCGAAACGCGGCAACGAGGCAGCGTTTCGGCGCGCGGGGAAGTTCCCATATTGAAACGGTTGCAACCGTTCTGTGATCAGTCGAAAAGCGTCGCTCCGAAGGCGTCGGGCGGCGGTGTCATCCCGAGGTGGTGCCAGGCGGCGGCGGTGGCGACCCGGCCGCGCGGGGTCCTGGCCAGCAGTCCTTGGCGTACGAGGAAGGGTTCGGCCACCACTTCGACGGTCTCCGGCTCCTCGCCGACGGCCACGGCGAGCGTGGACAGGCCGACGGGGCCGCCGCCGAACTTGCGCAGCAGCACCCCGAGCACCGCGCGGTCGAGCCGGTCGAGCCCTTCGGCATCGACTTCGTACAGATTGAGGGCCGCGGAGGCGATGTCACGGTCGATGACGCCGTCCGCGCGGACGTCGGCGAAGTCGCGGACCCGGCGGAGCAGGCGGTTGGCGATGCGGGGCGTGCCGCGCGAGCGCCGGGCGATCTCGTGCGCGCCTTCGACCGGCAGCCGCACGTTGAGCAGCCTGGCCGAGCGGTAGAGGACCCGCTCCAGCTCCTCGACCTCGTAGAAGTCCATGTGCGCGGTGAAGCCGAACCGGTCGCGCAGCGGCGCGGGCAGCAGCCCGGCCCTGGTAGTGGCGCCGACCAGGGTGAACGGCGCGATCTCGAGCGGGATCGCGGTGGCTCCCGGGCCCTTGCCGACGATGATGTCGACGCGGAAGTCCTCCATCGCGAGATAGAGCATCTCCTCGGCGGGGCGGGCCATCCGGTGGATCTCGTCGATGAACAGCACCTCGCCCTCGGCCAGCGTCGACAGGATGGCCGCGAGGTCGCCGGCCCGCTCCAGGGCCGGCCCTGACGTGATGCGGAGCGGAGCGCTCAACTCGGCTGCGATGATCATAGCCAGTGTCGTCTTGCCCAGACCCGGCGAACCGTTCATCAGCACGTGATCCGGCGGCCGATTGCGCCGCATGGCGCTCTCCAGCACCAGCGACAGCTGCTCCCGCACCCGCGCCTGGCCGATGAACTCGCTCAGCCGCTTGGGCCGCAGCGCCGCCTCGATCTGCACCTCGTCGCCCTCGGCGTCGGGTGACACGAGATCACGCTCGAGGCTCACGCCTCCACCTCCCACCGCGGGGACCGGGCCGGCCCGCTCATCGCGCGCTGCTCAGCGATCGCAGGGCGGACTTGAGCAGGACGGCGATCTGCGGGTCGTCACCGGCCTCCGGCTCGATGATGGCGATGGCCTCGTCGGCGTCCTTGCTGGAGTAGCCCAGCCCCACCAGCCCCGAGTGGACCTGGTCGCGCCAGGCCGCCACTCGCCGGCCGCCGTTGAGTGCCGCGTCGACCGCCTCGTCGGGGGTGCCGAGCCGGTCCTTGAGCTCCAGGACGATGCGCTGGGCGCCCTTCTGGCCGATGCCCGGCACCTGGGTGAGCGCCTTGAGGTCGGCGGAGGCGACGGCCACGCGCAGCGCGTTGGGCGAGTGGACGGCGAGCATGGCCAGCGCCAGCTTGGGGCCGACGCCGCTGGCCGTCTGGAGCAGCTCGAAGACCGTGCGCTCGTCGGCGGTGGCGAAGCCGAAGAGGGTGAGCGACTCCTCGCGCACCACCAGCGACGTGGCCAGCCGCGCCTCCTCGCCCACCCTGAGCGTGGCCAGAGTGGCGGGTGTGCAGTGGGTGAGGATGCCGACCCCGCCGACCTCGATCACCGCACCGTAGGGGGCGATCGCCGTCACCTGCCCGGCCACCGACGCGATCACAGCGCCACGTCCTTCCTTGTCGTACGGGCCTGTGCGGCGCGGCCCTGAGCCTTGGCCTTGGCCATGGCCTCGGCCAGGCGGTGCTGGGCCCCGCCGCGCCACACGTGGCAGATGGCCAGGGCGAGCGCGTCGGCGGCGTCGGCGGGCTTGGGCATCTCGCTGAGCCGCAGCAGGCGGGTCACCATGGCGCCGATCTGCTTCTTGTCGGCGGTGCCGCTGCCGGTGATGGCGGCCTTGACCTCGGACGGGGTGTGCAGCGCGACGGGCAGGCCGCGCCTGGCCGCGCACAGGACCGCGATGCCCGCCGCCTGGGCGGTGCCCATGACCGTGCGGACGTTGTGCTGGCTGAACACCCGCTCGACCGCCACCGCGTCGGGGCGCACGTCGTCGAGCCACTGCTCGATGCCGGCCTCGATGCCGACCAGCCGGGCGCCCAGCTCCTCGTCGGCGCCGGTGCGCACCACTCCGACGGCCACCAGGGACAGCGGCGCGCCCGGCCGCCCCTCGACCGCGCCCAGGCCGCACCGGGTCAGCCCCGGATCGACGCCCATCACCCGCACCGACCTGCCTCCCCGCGCCGCCGAACATCTGTTCGGCACGAGACTCTACCCCGGCTGACGTGCCCGCGCATCGGGAAACGCCCTGCCGGACCGGCGAACGAGGGCGGGCCGGCGGACGAAGCGGGCCGGCGAACGTGGGCGCGCCGACGGACGGGGGCGGGTCTGTCAGAAGTAGTCCAGCATGTACGGCTTGGCGGCGAAGGCGGTGTCGAGCAGCTCGTCGTACCGCTCGTGCCCGGACATGAGGCCACTGCGGCGCAGCGTGGCCGCCGGGATCCCGGCGTACAGCGCGGAGAAGCCGTTGATCGACAGCACCGGCCCGGACTCCGCCGAGTCCCCGAGCGGGGTGGCGGCCCCGGCGCCGCCGGAGAACTCCAGCCGCCAGCGCCCCATGTTGCCCGGCCGCAGCCGGTCGGCCACCTCGACGACCGCGTCGCCGGCGACGACGGCCGGATATCCCCTGCGCTCCACAGCCGCCCCCACGTCGAGCACGCGGGACATCCACCGCACCAGCTCGGCCTGCTCCGTCGACCGCTCGCGCAGCAGCCACAGCACCGGGTCGTCGGGCGCGACACTGGCGGTGACGTGCTCGGCCATCGACGAGGCGGAACCCACCAGCGACCACAAGGCCCTGGAGGTCTCCTCGGATCCGGCGACGAGGTTGTCGACCTCGATGTCCTGACCGTCCCAGCGGTAGACGACGTAGCCGTCCGGCGCCAGGTAGAGGAAGTCGTCCTCCGCCTCGAGCAGGCGGACCCACGTGCGCTCGTCCCACGAGACGGGCCCGGAGGCGCGCGCGGCGCCGTGTACCCGCCGCAGCACGGAGACCAGCTCCGCCGCGTCGCCGGGGCCCATCCTGCGCAGCTTGACCTCGCCGGACGACGGGATCGTACGCAGGGACTCGGCCCGGAGCTTGACGCGGTGCCGCGCTCCCGCGTGCTCGTAGCCGGCCGAGCGGTACAGGGGCGTGGTCGCCGGGTAGAGCGCGGACACGGCGTCGCCGAGGGCGACGGCCCGTTCCACGGTGGCCCGCATGAGCCGGCCGCCGACGCCCTTGCCGCGGTCCTCCGGATTGACGGTGACGGCCGCGACTCCGGCCATGGGCTGCGGCTTGCCGTGCCACCACTGGGTGAACGGGCGCAGCCGCGCGGCCGCGACGAGCCTGAGGCCGTCGAAGACGCCCACGTAGCGGCCCTCGGTCAGCGCGGGCAGCGCCGCCCTGCGCCAGCGCTCCCGTTCGGCGGCCGGGATCGGACCGAAGGCGCGTATACGCAGGTCGAGAACGGTGTCGAGGTCGTCGGAGGTCACATCACGGATATCCACGAACCCACAATTTACGCAGGCAGCGCGTCCTCCCGCGAACCGCCCACGGTGATGGCGAGCCGGTCGAGGTAGAGCAGCTGCGCGGCCACGACGCCGACCAGGGCGACGGCGACCACGGCCAGCGGCGTGGCCAGGCCGACGTCGGGCCCCGCCGAGGTGTAGCCGGTCGTCTGGGTGAGCAGCGTGACCGGCGCGGTGGCCAAGCCGGGCTCCTGGGCGACCAGCAGGGGCCAGGTGAGGTCATGGCCGTTCACCAGCGTGACGGCCAGGGCGAGGATGCCGGCCATCGGCAGTGAGGGCAGGACCACGCCGCTCAGGAAGTCCTTGTCGGTGCGCGCGGCCAGCCCCTTGCACAGCAGCGTCAGGATCAGCAGGGCGGGCACGCTGACCAGGATCGGCTGGATGAGGGCGACGAAGGAGTCGATCAGTCCCATGCTGCGGATGGTGCGCCAGTCGGCGACGCTCAGCGGGCCGATCCCGACGAACAGCCAGGGGGCGAAGGCGAGCAGCAGCCACTCGCTCCGACGGCCCAGGGGTCGCAGGCCGCCGATGCCGAGCGCGGCCAGGTAGGCGACGCCCACCGACACCAGCGCGCCGATGAGGGCGGGCGCCCAGGTGTTGACGACGGTACGCAGCCCGGACGGGGCCGCGGATCCCGCCTGGACGGGGGCGAACAGCGCCGACAACCACGGCCAGGTCAGGACGAGCCCGACGGCCGCGAAGACGACCAGCGCCACCACGCCGACGATCACCTTCGCACCGGCGCCGGGCCGGGCCGCATCGGGATTCCGCGCATCCTCGCGGGGCACGACCGTGATGCGCATGCCGCTCGCCGCCGCCACGCAGACCGCGGCGATCCCCAAGATGCCCAGGATCACCCCGATCACGGTCGCCACCGTGGCGCCCTGCCCGACCTTGACCGCCATGAACGTGTAGGTGTACTGGACGAGGCTCAGCGTCTGCGTGGACCCGTTGGGCCCGCCGTGCGTCATCGTCAGCCCGATCGAGAACGCCTGCAGCCCGGCGGCGACCATCGCCAGCGCGACGAGTGCCCCCACGGCGAGCATGGCCGCGGAGACGGTGCCGCCGCGCAGCGCGGGCAGGAACGCCATCGTCGCCAGCGCGCAGACCACGCCGAAGGTGGCGGCGGCGGTGATGAGCTGGAGCGTCAACGGTGCCGTGGCGGGGTCGCGCAGCCCTTCGGCCAGCGCGGCCAGGCCGGACGCGTCGGACCTCAGCCCGCTCATCCAGGAGATCGCCACGGCCACCGGGGAGAACGTCACCAGGGCGAGGGACAGCACGATCCGCCCGGCCCGCCTGGCCAGACCGCCCGACCGGTCGAGCGCCAGCGCGAGCAGCGGCCCCACCACCACGGCCACCAGCAGCGGCATGACCGCCAAGGAGAGCGTGAAGACCAGTGCCTTCCAGAACGCCCCCTCGCCCAGCACCTGGCCGAAGTTGGCGAACCCCACGTAGCTGGTCGGGCCGGTGATCCCGACCGACTGGAGGCTGAGCAGGATCGTCTGGACGGTGGGCAGGACCAAGGAGATCAGCGTGCCCAGCAGCGCCGGCAGAAGAAGCAGCCAGCCCAGGGCCGGAGACGCGAAGTCGGCAGAGGTCTCGGTAGGGGTACGGGGGGAGGTCACGACGCCCGACCTTACAGCGGACTCCGTTCAGGCGTGCACGCTCACGCCTCCAGCTTCTCCATGATCTCGTCGGAGACGTCGAAGTTGGCGAAGACGTTCTGCACGTCGTCGCTGTCCTCGAGCGCGTCGATGAGGCGGAAGACCTTCTTGGCGCCGTCCTCGTCGAGCGGCACGCTCAGCGTGGGCAGGAAGCTCGACTCGGCGGAGTCGTAGTCGATGCCCGCCTCCTGGAGCGCCTTGCGCACCGGCACCAGGTCGCCGGCCTCGGACACGACCTCGAAGGAGTCGCCCAGGTCGTTGACCTCCTCGGCGCCCGCCTCCAGCACCGCCGCCAGCACGTCGTCCTCGTCGACCCCGTCCTTGGGCACGAGCACGACGCCCTTGCGGTTGAACATGTAGGACACCGAGTTGGGGTCGGCCAGCGAGCCGCCGTTACGGGTGAGCGCGACGCGCACCTCGGAGGCCGCGCGGTTACGGTTGTCGGTGAGGCACTCGATGAGCACCGCGACGCCGCCGGGCGCGTAGCCCTCGTACATGATGGTCTGCCAGTCGGCGCCGCCCGCCTCCAGGCCGCCTCCGCGCTTGCGGGCCCGTTCGATGTTGTCGTTGGGCACGGAGTTCTTCTTGGCCTTGAAGATGGCGTCGAAGAGCGTCGGGTTGGCGTCCGGATCGGGGCCGCCGGTCCTGGCCGCCACCTCGATGTTCTTGATGAGCTTCGCGAACAGCTTGCCGCGCTTGGCGTCGAGCGCGGCCTTCTTGTGCTTCGTCGTCGCCCATTTGGAGTGGCCGGACATTACCTAGAGCTCCCTCAGCATGTCTACGAAGTAACGGTGCACGCGCGTGTCACCCGTCAGCTCAGGGTGAAACGAGGTTGCGAGCAGCGGCCCTTGGCGGACCGCGACGATCCTATCCCCAGGCTCGGCGATGCCCAGCACTTCGACGTCCGTGCCGACCGATTCGACCCATGGGGCGCGGATGAAGATGGCGTGCACCGGCTCGCCGGCGAAGTCGAGATCGGCCTCGAAGGAGTCGACCTGGCGGCCGAACGCGTTGCGCCTGACGACCATGTCGATGCCGCCGATGGTCTGCTGACCGTCGACGCCGTCCTCGATCCGGTCGGCCAGCATGATCATGCCGGCGCAGGAGCCGTACGCGGGCATGCCCTCCTTGATCCGCATCCGCAGCGGGTCGAGCAGGTCGAAGGTGTCGGCCAGCTTCCACATCGTGGTCGACTCACCACCGGGGATGACCAGGCCGTCGACCGCGTCCAGCTCGGCGGGCCGGCGCACGGCGATGGCCGACGCGCCGGCCTCCTGGAGCATGCGCACATGCTCGCGCACACTTCCCTGGAGAGCGAGTACACCGATCGTGGGCACGGTGAATCCTTCCGTCCGGATGCGGGTTTCGGACAATTCAACACCAGGACGGCCTCGGATCTTCCTACGGGGCGCGATCAGCCGACCGCGGCGGCCTCCTGGACGGCGATGCCGTCCACGCGGGCCAGGGCGCTGAGGTGGTGGCGCCGGGCGTACAGGATGCCCATGCCGACCAGGCAGCAGAGGGCGCCGACCGCGTACGGCACCGGGGCGCCGAGCTCCTCGCCCAGCTTGGTGGCGATGAACGGGGCCAGCGCGCCGCCCATCCAGCGGACGAAGTTGTATCCGGCGGAGGCGACGGGCCTGGGCGCGTCGGAGACCTCCATGGCCGACTCGGTGAAGACGGTGTTGTTCAGACCGATCGGGATGCCGGACAGGATCGTGCAGACGATGATCCCGGCGTGTCCCGACACGGCGATGCCGACCTGGAGGACGGCCAGCAGGCCCAGCGCGAGGTGCAGGACGTTCACCGAGCCGATCCGGCGCTGCAGCGGCGGCGCGGCGAACACCGAGGCGAGCGCCACGCACACGCCCCAGCCGAAGAACACCGCGCCGATGCCGTAGGCGGTCATGTGCAGGATGAACGGGGTGAAGGCGAGGATCGTGAAGAAGGCGAAGTTGTAGAACAGCGCGGTGAAGGCCGTGGTGGACAGGCCGCCGTGGGCCAGGGCCCGGATGGGCGCGCTGAGCTTGGTCCTGACGGCGGGCTTGGGCGTCGTCTTCAGCAGCGTGGCGATCAGCACGAAGCCGATGGCCATCAGGGTGGCGGTGCCGAAGAAGGGGGCTCGCCAGTTCCAGTCGCCGAGCAGCGCTCCGGCCAGCGGTCCGGCGGAGATGCCCAGGCCGAGCGCGGCCTCGTACAGGATGATGGCCGCGGCACCGCCGCCGCTGGCCGCGCCGACGATGACGGCGAGCGCGGTGGCCACGAACAGCGCGTTGCCCAGGCCCCAGCCCGCGCGGAAGCCGACGAGCTCGGCGACGCTGGTGGAGGTGCCCGAGAGCGCGGCGAACACGATCACCAGGGTGAGCCCGGCCAGCAGCGTGCGCTTGCCGCCGATGCGGCTGGAGACCCAGCCGGTCAGCAGCATGGCGACGGCGGTCACCAGGAAGTAGCTGGTGAACAGCAGCGACACCTGGCTGGGCGTGGCCTTCAGACCTTGGGCGATGGACGGCAGGATGGGGTCGACGAGGCCGATGCCCATGAACGCGACCACCGCGGCGAAGGCGGTGGCCCAGACGGACATCGGCTGACGAAGGATTCCGCCACCGGACGACATAGTGCTCCTTTCACGTGCGGCCCAGCTTCGCCAGTGCCGGCAAAGCGACCGCCAGGGCGGCTCGCTCCTCATCGGTGAGCGCCGCCAGTTCGCGGCTGAGGTGGGCGATCCTGGCCTGGCGCACGGCCAGCAGCCGGACGCGGCCCTCGTCCGTGAGCTCGACCGTCCTGACGCGGGCGTCGGCGCGGTCGGAGCCCCTGGCCACCAGCCCGGCGTCCTCCAGACGGTTGATCTGCACGGTCATGGTGGGCAGTTGCACGGCGTGCTCCTCGGCCAGCTCCGTCATCCGGCGCGGGCCGGGCTCCAGGGAGCCGAGGACGGCGTACTGCTGGCTGGTGACCGGCTGGCCCGCCACCGTGCGCCTGAGCAGCAGGACCAGGTGGCGGAGCACCGCGGAGACCTGTTCGGCCAGCTCGGCGGGATCGTCGCTCATGATACTTAGCCTAACTAACTTAGTCTGGCTAATATTCCGAATGCGAAAAAGGCGGCGCCCCTACGGACGCCGCCTTTGCGGGCGTTATCTTTGCGGGGGTTACGGGCGTTCGGTCTCCAGGCGGACGGTCTCGTCCACCGTGACGCGCCGTGCGAGCACGGACGGGTCGAGCGGGCGCAGGTACGTCTGCTGCACGCCGGGCACGCCGTCCTCGACCACGAACGTCGCCCTGGTGTACGCCTCCGCGCCGGGCTCGCGCAGGTGCGGCACCACCTTGAAGTCCGCGGTGATCGCGTCACGCTCGATCTTCGTCAGCACGTAGCCGCGCTGGTTGTTGTAGAACTTCAGGTGCGGGTTGATGGCCAGGAACGGGTGCGTGGCCGGGTCGGAGTCGGCGCCGTCGCCGCCGGTGGAGATCGAGCTGGCCACCAGCTCGGAGCCCACCGTCGGGCCGGTCGGGTCGTCGTAGTTCAGCTTGAGGTCGCTGGCCCAGTGCGCGTGCACGTCGCCGGTCAGCACGACCGGGTTGCGCACCTTGGCGTCGACCCAGCCCTGCGTAATCCGCTGGCGCGAGGCGACGTAGCCGTCCCAGGCGTCCATGCTGGTGACCTTCGCCGGGCCGGCGTTGTTGTCACGCTGGGCGAAGAACACCTGCTGGCCGATGATGTCCCACTGGGCGCGCGACTTGTGGAAGCCGTCGACCAGCCATTCCTCCTGGGCGGCCCCGGTGATCGACCTGCTGGGGTCGACGGCGGCCGGGCAGTCCTTGTAGCCGTCGCCGCAGCCCTGGTCGTCGCGGTACTGCCGGGTGTCGAGCATGTGGAAGCTGGCCATCCGGCCCCAGCGCACCCGCCGATAGAGCTGCATGTCGATGCCGCGCGGGATGGAGGTGCGGCGCAGCGGCATGTTCTCGTAGTAGGCCCGGAAGGCCGCCTCGCGGCGCTGCAGGAAGGTCGGCTGGTCCTCGGCGTGCTCCGGGATCTCGTCCGCCCAGTTGTTGTCCACCTCGTGGTCGTCGAAGACGACCAGCCAGGGGGCGGCGGCGTGGGCGGCCTGCAGGTCGGCGTCGGCCTTGTACTGGGCGTGACGCTGGCGGTAGTTGGCCAGCGTGACGGTCTCGGGACCCTCGTGGTTACGTACGTTGCCGCCGGGGATGTTGTAGGTGTTCTTGGTGTATTCGTACTGGTAGTCGCCCAGGTGAAGGATCAGGTCCGGGTGCTCCTCGGCCAGCCTGCGGTACGAGGTGAAGTAGCCGTGCTCGTACTGGGCGCAGGAGACGAACGCCATCGACAGGGCGCCGCCGTACGACAGGGGGTGCGGGGCGGTCTTGGCCCGGCCGACGGGCGAGATGTACGGGCCGACGCGGAAGCGGTACCAGTACTCACGGTCGGAGCCGAGATGGTCGGCCTCGACGTGGATGGTGTGACCCCATTCGGGAGCGGCCACGGCGACGCCGCTACGGACCACCCGGCGGCACCTCTCGTCGGAGTAGATCTGCCACAGCACGGGGAACGGCCGCTGCGGCATACCGCCGAAACCGTCCTCGGCCAGCGGCTGCTGGGCCAGGCGGGTCCAGAGCACGAAGCCCTCGTGGTCCGGGTCGCCGCTGGCGACGCCGAGCGTGAACGGGTCGGTCGTCAGGCCGCGCGAGGCCAGGCTCTGAGCGGTCTCGGCGGCGGGGTCCTTGACGGGATCGGCGTTCGCGGTGGTGGCCGGGATGGCCGCGGCGGCGCCCGCGGTTAACCCGGCGACGAGGAAGTGGCGGCGGTTGAGCTTGGACAAGGGGGGCTCCCGGGGAGGTCGGCGAGGGGACGTCTCGTAACCTGACGGAGGATCATGACGCCCCGGTGAACACCACCTAACACGAAAAAGACGACATCCTTCACGGATATCGCCCCATACGGAAATTTCCGCCGCCCCGGCGACGCGCCCGGCTTCCTAGATCATCTCACCCCACACCCCTACGGCCTGCGACGACGCGCCGGAGCAGGCGCGCGTCGCCGCAGAGGACGCGCCCGGCGTGACCGCGCCGGGCCGCCCAAAGACAGGGCAGGCGACGCGCAAGAGAAACGGGCGCGCCACGGACCTGCGCGCCACCGGCGGACGCCGCCCGCCTGCGGCACGCAAAGGCACGGGGACGCATCGCACGCGATGGCTCCACGCGAGGCACGGATATCGCCCCTTGCGACGCATGAACCCCACAGAGCGCGTCGCCCGCGACCGCGGCAAAGGCCGTGCGCGACACGCACGGCATGGGCGCGCCTGTCCGTCTGCGCGCAACAGACAGGCGGACGCCGCCCACCTGCGGTACGCAAAAGGTGCAGGGACACATCGCGCGACGGCAGGCAAAGGCGCCGCGCGACACGCAGAGCATGGGCGCGCCTGCGCGCAAGCGGCGCCATCTGCGCGCCTGAGATGGGCGGAGGCCGTACACCTACGGCACGCAAGAGCACCGGGACGCATCGCACGGCGCCGCAGGCGCGGGTGCCCGCCTGCGGCACGAGACCCGAAGGTCGCGCCAGACGTGCACCCCCTTCAGGGGGCCTGCCGTCAGAGCAGCGCGCCGTCAGACGCGCCCCCCGTCAGAGGGGCGCGCCGTCGCTCAAGCCAAGAGCCAGGAGGCCCTGTTACCAGCCGCGCTCGGCGAGGCGGTGCGGCTGCGGGATGTCGTCGACGTTGATGCCGACCATCGCCTCGCCCAGCCCGCGCGAGACCTTGGCGATGACGTCGGGGTCGTCGTAGAACGTCGTGGCCTTGACGATGGCCGCCGCGCGCTTGGCCGGGTCGCCCGACTTGAAGATGCCGGAGCCGACGAACACGCCCTCGGCGCCGAGCTGCATCATCATCGCCGCGTCGGCCGGGGTGGCGATGCCGCCCGCGGTGAACAGCACGACGGGCAGCTTGCCGCTGCGGGCCACCTCGGCGACCAGCTCGTACGGCGCCTGCAGCTCCTTGGCGGCGACGTACAGCTCGTCCTCGGGCAGCGAGGTGAGCCGCTTGAGCTCGCCGCGGATCGTCCGCATGTGGGTGACCGCGTTGGACACGTCGCCGGTGCCGGCCTCGCCCTTGGAGCGGATCATGGCCGCGCCCTCGGTGATGCGGCGCAGGGCCTCGCCCAGGTTCGTCGCACCGCACACGAAGGGCACGGTGAACTGCCACTTGTCGATGTGGTTGGCGTAGTCGGCCGGGGTCAGGACCTCGGACTCGTCGACGTAGTCGACGCCCAGGGCCTGCAGCACGCGGGCCTCGGTGAAGTGGCCGATGCGGGCCTTGGCCATGACCGGGATCGACACCGCGGCGATGATGCCGTCGATCATGTCGGGGTCGCTCATCCGGGAAACGCCGCCCTGCGCGCGGATGTCGGCGGGCACGCGCTCCAGGGCCATCACGGCGACGGCGCCGGCGTCTTCGGCGATCTTCGCCTGCTCGGGGGTGACGACGTCCATGATGACGCCGCCCTTGAGCATCTCGGCCATGCCGCGCTTGACGCGCGCAGTTCCGGTGACGGGGGTGTTTTCGGGCGTGCTGGACACGACGGTCTTCCTCACAAAGGCGAACGGTAAGTTATCAAGCCCATGGTAGGTCCTGAAGACCTCTCTCCTGACACACCACGATGTCAGGATTTATCAAGGCTCTTGTACATCTAGGTGGGCTTTTCATGGGATAACGGGCTTGCGGCTGGCGAGCGCGACCCAGACCTGGCCGGGCGCGAAGTTCATCGGCTCGCCACTCTCCGTGGTGAACGTCGTACCGCTCTCCTCGGATTTCCGCTCCCACTTCGCCTTGTACGCCTTGCCGTCGCGCAGCACCACCGCCGTGCCCTTGCCGACGCTGTGCACCAGGGGCGTGTAGCTCTGGTTCTTGTCGTGGAACTGGGAGCGCTCGGTCTTGGTGTACTGGACGACGATCGTGGGCGCGCCGAGCTGGCCGCCCTCCGCCGCCATGTCCTTCTTGCCGTCCTGCCAGATCAGCCACTTCTTGTCCGCCTCGGACCAGCCGAAGGTGAAGCGCGCGGCGGGCCACTTGACGGTGTACGACTTCTTGTCCACGCCGCCGTCGGCCGGGGCGTCGCCGAAGGTGAAGCCGATGTCCTTGGCCTTGTCGGCGCCCGGCGCCCGCGACAGCAGCTTCTTGGTGGTGGCGAACAGGTTGTACGGGGCGAAGCGGCCCGGCTGGCGGAAGAAGGCGCCCGGGTTGCGGGTGTCGCCGACGTCGTACAGCGAGGCCTTGGCCATGAACGGCAGCATCAGCGACTGCACGCCCGAGTAGGCGAACGCGGGCTTGCCGAACTGCGGCACGATGTGCAGGTCGGAGATGCGGGCGCTGCGCACGGGCCCCACCTTGGCCGGCAGCTTCGAGGAGAAGACGGCCATCAGTCGGGTCAGACCGGCCTCGACCTGCTCGACGTAGACGATGTCCGCGCTCTTGAGCCCGAGCTGGGGCTTGCCGGCCGCGGTGTTCTCGATCTTCACGGCGAGCACCGGCTTGGCGCCACCCTCCATCGGCAGTCCGGTGAAGGGATGGGTCTTGCCCGCCTCCTCCGTAGGCTCCTCGGTCGGGGAAGCCGTGGCCGCCTGCGGCGCCTTGCCCGCGGCGGGCTCGTCCGACGAGCAGGCCGCGACCGGCAGCAGGACAGCCGCCCCGGCCAGCGTCACGGTAATCATCCGAGGTAGCCGCACCTGTGTACTCCTCCGCATGGGCCCAGAAACGGAAGAAGCCTACCGGCGCTCTCCAAATCAGGTCATTCAGTTGCCATAGTCGCGGGCGGATTGTCATCAATCTCGAAGAATTGCGGGTATTCGGTG
The DNA here is from genome assembly GCF_040648415.1 of Nonomuraea sp. NPDC049141. NCBI lineage: Bacteria > Bacillati > Actinomycetota > Actinomycetes > Streptosporangiales > Streptosporangiaceae > Nonomuraea > Nonomuraea sp. NPDC049141. The sequence continues at coordinate 406,572 of NZ_JBEZDR010000009.1, read as the reverse complement.
TGCCCGGCCAGGCGAAGGACTCTGGCGAGCCAGCGGCGCTGGGCCGTACGCGTGACTCCCACGGCGCTGTTGTAGAAGCGGCGCGAGTAGACGACCTTGGCCACGGCCGCGCCGAGCTCTTCGAGCAGGGCCTGGCCGCCGGGCGACTCCGACAGCTTCTCGGTGAAGCGCTCCTGGTCGACGACGGCGCGCAGCGCGCCCGACAGGTCGCTCTCGGCGTGCTCGCGATCTTCGGGCCCGGCCATCCTGGCCTCGTGCGCCGCCGCGGCCAGCACCAGCGAGGTCGCCGGATCGAGCAGCCGGGAGCCGGCCAGCTCCAGCACGACGGCCCTGCGCCGCATGAGCGCGGCGTCGAGCGCCTCGCGGGCCAGCTCCAGCCGGATGTGCATCCGGTCGAGCCGGCCCGCCCGCCACGAGATGTAGACGGCCGTGAGCACCACGACGAGGCCCGCGATCAGCACGATCATGGTCGGGGTCACAGGTCTTCCTCCACGCCGCCCGCACCGCTGGACGTCACCGTCTCGTAGACCCGGACCACGTCACGGGCGACCGTCGACCAGTCGTACTTGCCGACCGCGACCAGCGCCTCCTCGGCCAGCTTGGCGCGGCGCTCCGGGGCGTCGAGCAGCGCGGCCGCCTCGCGGGCCAGCGAGGCGGGGTCGCCGTTGGTGAACAGCGCGCCCGCCTGGCCCTCGCCCAGCACCCTGCGGAAGGCGGGGATGTCGCTGGCCAGCACGGTCGCCCCGGAGGCCATCGCCTCGGCCAGCACGATGCCGAAGCTCTCACCCCGGGTGTTGGGCGCGCAGAACACGTCGACCGAGTGGTAGGCGCGGATCTTGTCGGCCTCGCTCACCTGGCCGAGCACGGTGACCCGGTCGTGCAGCGCCTTGGGCACCCGGTCGTAGACGTCCTTGGCGTCGCCCGGCCCGGCGATGAGCAGCTTGAGCCCCGGACGTTCGGCCGCCAGCGGCTTGAAGGCGTCCAGCAGGATCGGCAGGCCCTTGCGCTCCTCGTCCATCCGGCCGAGGAAGCCGAGCGTGGCGCCGTCGGGCCCCCACCCGTCGAGCGGCTCCGCGCGCGCGTAGCGGCTGACGGTGACGCCGTTGGGGATCAGCACGGTGTCGCCGCCGAACTGCTCGACCAGGCTCTTGCGGGCCGCGTCGGAGACCGCGATGCGGCCGCTGAGCTTCTCCAGCGCGCTGCGCAGCAGCGGCTCGGCCACCGCGATGGCCCGCGAGCGCGTCCAGGAGGCGTGGAAGGTGGCCACGATCGGCCCCTTGGCCGCCCAGCAGGCCAGCACGCCCAGGCTCGGCACCAGCGGCTCGTGGATGTGCAGCACGTCGAAGCCGCCGTCACGCACCCAGCGCCGCACCCGGGCCGCCGAGATGAAGCCGAACGACATCCTGGCCACCGACCCGTTGTACGGCACCGGGATGGCCCGGCCCGCACCCGTCACATACGGCGGGAGCTCCTCGTCGTCGGCGGCCGGCGCGATGACCGAGACGTCGTGCTCCTGCGCGATCAGTGCCTGGGCCAGGTCGTCGATGTGCTGTTTGACCCCGCCGGGCATGTCCCAGGAATAGGGGCAGACGATGCCGACCTTCATCTGGCCAGGTCCTCCAGCCAGAGCCGCTGCAGCATGTGCCAGTCCTCCGGGTGCTCGGAGATGCCCTTCTCGAAGACGTCCGTCAGGCGCTGCGCCACGATGGCGACCTTCTCCTGCCTGGTGCCCTCCTCGGGCACGGGGATCTCCTCGTGGATGTCGATCCCCCAGTCGTCACCGTGGAAGTAGACGGTGGCGGGCAGCAGCGCCGCCCCGGTCTGCACGGCCAGCAGCGGCGGCCCCGCGGGCACCTTGGTGGCCGAGCCGAAGAAGCGCACCTCGATGCCGCTCTTGGTCAGGTCGCGCTCGGCCGGCAGGCAGACGACGCCGCCCCGCCGTACGCGCGTGGCGAGGGTGCCGAAGTTGTGGCCGTCACCGCCCGTGAGCGGCAGCACCTCCATGCCCAGCCCCTCGCGGAAGGCGACGTAGCGGCGGAACAGCGACTCGGGCTTGAGCCGCTCCGCGACGGTGGCGAACGGATGGCCCACGCCCACCAGCCACGCGCCGGCCTGGTCCCAGTTGCCCATGTGCGGCAGCGCCAGCACCACCCCGCGCCCGGCGGCCACCGTGTCGTGGATGTGCTCGGCGCCGGTCACGTGCGTGCGGCGGACGATGTCCTCGCGGCGCATCGACGGCAGCCGGAACACCTCGTGGAAGTAGCGGAAGTAGGAGCGCATACCCGCCCTGCTCAGCTCGCGTATCTCGCGGCTGCCGGGATCGAGCCCGGTCACCCTGGCCAGGTTGGACTCCAGGCGGCGTACGGACCGGCCGCGCCTGCGCCACACCCGGTCGGCCAGGAGGTTGAAGGCCCCCGCGGTCGCGCGCTGGGGCAGCAGCGGGACCAGTTTCCAGCCGGCCGCGAACCCCGCGGCGACGACGCGATCGGTGACGGACGTCTTCTGGCTCATCGCTCCCCAGCCTGCCTCGTCTGCCCATGAACGTGGACCACTCGCTGCACCACCGTGATCGCGCCGGCGATCGCCAGCAGCCACATCCCGGCGGGGAGAATGTACGGCACGCCGAGCCCGGCGAAGAAGGTGGCCACCAGCGCGACGACCAGGCGCTCCGGCCGCTCGGCCAGCCCCACGTCGCAGGTGAGCCCGAGCCCCTCCGCCCTGGCCTTGGCGTAGGACACCAGGGCCCCGGCGACCAGGCCGGCCAGCGTCACCGCGGCCATCAGCGTGTCGTGCTTCGAGATGAAGTAAAGAATCAGCCCGCAGAAGATGGCGGCGTCGGCCACCCGGTCGAGTGTCGAGTCGAGGAACGCGCCCCAGGTGCTGCCCCCCTTGCCGCCGAGCCGGGCCACCAGGCCGTCGAGCAGGTCGAACAGCACGAACACCGTGATCAGCAGGGCACCCCACGACAACTGGCCCAGAGGCAGGAAGAGCAGGGCGCAGACGACGGTGCCGATCGTGCCGATCGCCGTGACGACGTTCGGGCCGATCCCGCGGGCGGCCAGTGCCCTGCCCAGCGGGGTGAGTATCCGGGTCATGGCCGGGCGCAGGAGTTTCAGCATCGCCGTCTGATCGTAGGCCATTAACGAGCCGACGACTTTCTTTGCCCCATCCCCCTTGTGATATTCGCCACAGGGGTATTTGGTGAACACACCGCGTCCATGCGGTTTCTGTCCCCTCGCTCGGGCGCGGCGTTGGCAACCTCAACCGACGACGCGGGAGGCGAATGTGGCAGAGAAGAACCCTGGCCAAGCCATGGGAGCCGCGGGCAGGGCACCAGCGGCCGACAGGGCGGATGCGATACGCAATGTCGTGCTGGTCGGCCACTCAGGAGCGGGTAAGACAACCCTCGTCGAGCAGCTGCTGGCCGCGACCGGCACGATCCAGCGGGCCGGCCGTGTGGAGGACGGCAACACGGTCAGCGACTTCGACGAGGTGGAGGTGCGGCAGCAGCGCTCGGTGAACCTGTCGCTCGCGCCGCTGGTGCACAACAGCATCAAAATCAATCTTCTGGACACCCCCGGTTACGCCGACTTCGTGGGCGACCTGCGCGCCGGGCTGCGCGCGGCCGACGCCGCCCTCTTCGTCGTGTCGGCCTCGGAGGGCATCGACGGGCTCACCCAGATGCTGTGGGAGGAGTGCAGCCAGGTCGGCATGCCCAGGGCCGTCGTGATCACCAAGATCGACCACCAGCGGGCCGACTTCGACGAGGTCCTCGCCACCTGCCAGGACATCTTCGGCGACGGCGTGGCCCCCCTCTACCTGCCGGTGATCACCAACGGGCACGTGAACGGCCTGATCGGGCTGCTGTCGCAGAAGTTCTACAACTACGCCACGGGCACGCGCACCGAGAAGGAACCGGGTACCGAGTACCAGTCGCAGATCGAGGAGCACCGCGGTGTCCTGATCGAGGGCATCATCCAGGAGAGCGAAGACGAGTCGCTCATGGAGCGCTACCTGGAGGGCGAGCCGATCGACACCAAGGTCCTCATCGAGGACCTCGAGAAGGCCGTCGCGCGGGGCAGCTTCTTCCCCGTGCTCTGCAGCGGCATCGGCGTGGGCGCCCAAGAGGTGCTCGAACTCATGACGCAGGGCTTCCCCTCCCCGCTCGAACACCCGATGCCGGAGATCACCTCCCTGGACGGCAAACCCGTCAAGGGCATCACCTGCGACCCCGACGGCCCGCTGGTCGCCGAGGTCGTCAAGACCACCAGCGACCCGTACGTGGGCCGCATCAGCCTGGTGCGCATCTTCTCCGGCTCCCTGCGTCCCGACATGACCGTGCACGTGTCCGGGCACGGCCTGGCCGAGCGCGGGCACGAGGACCACGACGTGGACGAGCGCATCGGGACGCTCACCTGCCCGCTGGGCAAGCAGCAGCGCGGCGCCGCCAAGGGCGTGGCGGGCGACATCATCGCGGTGGCCAAGCTCTCCCGGGCCGAGACGGGCGACACGCTGTCGGAGGTGGACAGACCCCTGCTCATGACGGCATGGGAGACGCCCGAGCCGCTGCTCCCCGTCGCCATCCAGGCCAAGTCCAAGGCCGACGAGGACAAGCTGTCGCAGGCGCTGGGCCGCCTGGTGGCCGAGGATCCGACGCTCCGGCTGGAGAACAACGCCGAGACCCGGCAGCTCGTTCTCTGGTGCATGGGCGAGGCCCACACCGACGTGCTGCTCGACCGGCTGTCCAAGCGGCACGGCGTCGAGGTCGAGCGCGTCGACCTGCGGGTGCCGCTGCGCGAGACGTTCGGCGGCAGGTGCCAGGCGATGGGCCGCAACGTCAAGCAGACGGGCGGTCACGGCCAGTTCGCGATCTGCCATCTGGAAGTGGAGCCCCTGCCCTCCGGCGGGGGTTTCGAGTTCGTGGACAAGATCGTCGGCGGCGTGGTGCCCAGGCAGTTCATCCCGTCGGTCGAGAAGGGCGTGCGGGCCCAGATGGAGCGGGGCGTGGTCGCCGGCTACCCGATGGTGGACGTGCGCGTCACGCTGTACGACGGCAAGGCGCACTCGGTCGACTCCTCCGACATGGCCTTCCAGATCGCCGGGCAGCTGGCGCTCAAGGAGGCCGCGTCGAAAGTGTCGACGCTGCTGCTGGAGCCGGTCGACGAGCTGTCGGTGCTGGTGGCCGACGACTACGTGGGCTCGGTGATGTCTGATCTGTCGTCGCGGCGCGGCCGGGTGCTCGGCACCGAGCCGGTGGGCACGGGACGTACCCTGGTCAAGGCGGAGGTGCCCGAGCTGGAGATCACCCGCTACGCGATCGACCTGCGGTCCATGTCGCACGGCACCGGCACCTTCCAGCGCTCGTTCCTGCGCTACGAGCCGCTGCCGACGCACGTGGCCGACAAGGTCGCCACCGGCGACTGACGGCCGGTCCGGGCCGGGAGGAGCGCCGCCCCTCCCGGCCCAGCCGTCACTTTCAGCACACGAACATCACGAATCGATTTCTTTTTTTTGACCTAAGCACGTCAGAGGCAATGCCAAACTGAAGCATCATGCGAACCGGACGCCCTCTTATAGCCGCTGCCGCCCTCGCCACCGTCACAGCCGGCGCCGCCTACCTCTTCGGCCCGGGACCCAAGGAGACGCCCGCGGCGACCGCCTCGGCCTCGACCGGCTCGTCCGGCACGGAGACGGCGAGCTCCGCGCGGGCGAAGACCGCCTGCACCGCCGACGCCCGCTACCCCAAGCGCCAGTTGCGCGGCGTCTGGATCGCCACGGTCAAGAACATCGACTGGCCCTCGCGCACCGGCCTTCCCGTGGCCAAGCAGCAGGCCGAGTACGTCAAGTTGCTCGACGCCGCCGTCAAGCGCCGCTTCAACGCGGTCTTCGTACAGGTGCGGCCGGCCTCCGACGCGCTCTACAGGTCCTCGATCGAGCCGTGGACGCAGTATCTGACCGGCACACCCGGCAAGGACCCGGGCTGGGACCCGCTGCCGTTCCTCATCGACGAGGCCCACAAGCGCGGCCTGGAGTTCCACGCCTGGTTCAACCCCTATCGCGCCGCCTATGACGCCGACACGGCCAAACTGCCCGCCGGCCACCCGGCCCGCCAGCACCCCGGCTGGACCGTCAAGTACGACGGCCGTCTCTACTACAACCCCGGCCTGCCGCAGGTCCGCGAGCACGTCACCAAGGTCGTCACCGACGTGGTGCGGCGTTACGACATCGACGGGGTGCACTTCGACGACTACTTCTATCCGTATCCGGGCGAGGGCGGCGTTTTCCACGACGCGGCTGCCTTTACAAAGTACGGCGACGGCGCGAAGCTGGCCGACTGGCGGCGCGGCAACGTCGACAAGCTGATCGCCCAGGTCGACGCGGCCGTGCACGCGACCAAGAAGTACGTCAAGTTCGGGGTGAGCCCGTTCGGCATCTGGCGCAACAAGTCGGACGATCCGACGGGCTCCAGCACCTCTGGCATGTCGGCCTATGACTCGATTTATGCGGATGCGCGGCATTGGATCAAGTCGGGCACGGTCGACTACATCATGCCGCAGCTCTACTGGTCGCGCGGCTTCCGGCTGGCCGACTACCGGGCCCTGGTGCCCTGGTGGAACAACGAGGTCAAGGGCACCGGCGTCGACCTCTACATCGGCCAGGCCCTCTACCGGGTGGGCACCACGGACGACAAGGCCTGGACCAAGCCGGGCGAGCTGGCCGCCCATCTGACGTACAACCGCGACTACAAGCAGGTCGACGGCGATGTCTTCTTCAGCGCCGCCCAACTGCTCAGCAACCCGCTGAGCGCCATCGACCGCCTGGCCGACGACCACTACGGCCGCCCGGCGCTGCTGCCGCTCATCAAGGACCGCGGCGGCGTCGCCCCGGCCAAGCCCGCCGGGGCCAAGGCGGCCGGCGCCGTCATCTCGTGGAAGGCGAGTCAGGGCGCCCGCTCGTACGCGGTCTACCAGGTCCCGAAGTCGGGCCAGGACTGCCAGGCCACCGACGCCCGCAATCTCGTGGCCGTCGTCACATCACCCACTTTCACCACGAAGACCCCAGGCACCTATCTGGTGACTTCCCTCGACCGCCTCCAGAACGAGAGCGAGCCCGCCAAGGTGACGGTCGCCCCGGTCTGAGAGGCTGGTGCCGAACGGTCTCGACACCCACGGCGAGGTGAGACGATGCTGCGGACGGTAGCCGTAGATCGTAGGGGGACATTCCCGTGAGGCGCGTGCTGGTCGTGTTGGCGACTCTCCTGCTGGTAGGGGGGTTCGCCCAAGCGGGGCAGGCCGAGGACGGCGGCGGGCGCGTGGCGCTCATCGGCGTGCCGGGGCTCCACTGGAACGACATCACTCCGAACGACACGCCCAACCTGTGGCGGCTCGCCGGTGCCAGCGCGATCGGATCACTGTCCGTACGCACGGTCGGCGGCCTGACCTGCCCCTATGACGGGTGGCTCACCGTGTCGGCGGGCACCAGGTCGGCCGCCGGCTACAGCTGCGGCGCGCCCCCGACGCCGGAGGCGCGCGGCGACGGCGCCGTCATCCCCGACTACCGCTACCTCATCGACGTGGCGGGCCAGCGCAACGCGGGCACCCTCGGCGAGGCCCTGAAGGCCGCGGGCAAGTGCTCGGTCGCGGTCGGCCCCGGCGCCGCGCTGGCGCTGGCCGACCGCAACGGCGCCGTGTCCCGCTACCTCGCCTCTCCCGATCAGGTCCCGGCCGCCGACCTGGCGCGGTGCCCGATGGTGGCGGTGGAGGTCGACGACCTGATCCGCCCCTACCTGGCCACCGGCACGCTGCCGCGCGTGCCCGACCAGCTCGGTGCGCGCGAGCGCCGCGACGCGCTGCGCCAGGCCGACGCGAAGACGGGCGCGCTGCTGGCGGCCCTGCCCGCCGACGCGACCGTCATCCTGGCCGGCCTGTCGGACCACGGCTCCGTGCCGCACCTGCGGGTCGCGATGCTGCGCCAGCCGGGCGCCCAGGGCCACCTGCTGGGGGCCGCCTCCACGCACCGCGACGACATCTCGATCCTGCCCGACCTGACCGCCACCGCGCTGACCACGGCGGGCGTTCCGGTGCCCGACACGGTCGTGGGCGTGCCGCTCCAGGTGGGCGCGCAGGGCGCGACGATCGACCGGCTGCGCCGCGCCGACGCCACCGCCCAGACGATCCGCTCGGTCAAGGGCATCTACTTCACCGTCATTGCCGTGCTGCAGGTCCTGTTCTACCTGATCGCGTTCCTGCTGCTGCGCCGCCGCAAGGGCCTGCCGTGGGTACGCCTGGCGGCGGTCGCCCTGGCATCACTGCCCGTCTCCAGCTACCTGGTCAACCTACTGCCCTGGTCCACCCTGCTCGGCCTGCTCGGCGGCGTACTCGGCTGGGTGGCGGCCATCACCCTCCTGGCCTGCGCGGGGCCGTGGCGGCGCGCACCGCTCGGCCCGCTCGCGGTCGTGGCGGGCATCACCGCGCTCACCCTCGCCGGCGACCTGCTGACCGGCACGACCCTGCAGCTCAACAGCATCATGGGCTACAGCGCCGAGGTGGGCGCCCGCTACTACGGCCTGGGCAACATCCCGTTCGCGCTGCTGGCCACCGGCACGCTGCTGGCCACCACGACCATCGCCCACCGTTTCCCGGGCAAGGTGGGCGTGGCGGCGGTGGCGGTGCTGGGGGCGTTCGCGATGGTGCTCGGCGGCTCGGGCATGGGCAGCGACTTCGGCGGCGTCATCGCGTTCGTGCCGGGCATCGCGGTGACCGCGCTGATCCTGGCGGGCAAGCGGGTGTCGATCGTCAAGCTGGGGGCGTTCTGCGTGGCGGGGGCGGTGATCGTGATGACGTTCGCGGTCGTCAACTACCTGCAGCCGCCCGACAAGCAGACCCACCTGGGCCGGTTCGTCGGCCAGGTGCTCACCGGCGAGGCGTTCGACGTCATCCTGCGCAAGCTCAACGCCATGCTCCACACACTGCTCAGCCCCAACCTGATGCCGATCGTGATCGCCGCCGTCGCGTTCCTCGTCTACGCGATCCTGCGCCCCGAACAGGCCTCCGCCGGAGTGGTGCCCGCCGCCTTCACCCACTCCCCCGCGCTGCGGGCCGGCCTGATCGGCACCCTCGTCAGCGGCGTGATCGGCATGCTGGTCAACGACTCGGGCGCGGCCGTGCTCTCGATGGCCCTGGCCCTGGCGATCCCGCTGCTGCTGTCGGCGGGCATCGCCGCGCTGCCGGGGCCGTCAGTCCCACGCGTCGGCGAGCAACTCGCGGGTGTCACGAAGTAGCTGCGGCAACACCTTGGTCTGCGCGACGACCGGCATGAAGTTGGTGTCGCCGCCCCACCTCGGCACCACGTGCTGGTGCAGGTGCGCGGCGATGCCCGCGCCCGCGACCTGGCCGAGGTTCATGCCCACGTTGAACCCCTGGGCGCCGCTCGCCTTGCGCAGCGCGCGCACCGCCCGCTGCGTGAACTCCGCCAGCTCCAGCAACTCCGCGCCATCGAGACAGTCGTAGTCTGGTACGTGCCGATAGGGCACGATCATGAGGTGGCCGGAGTTGTAGGGGTAGAGGTTGAGCACCGCGTACACGACCTCGCCCCTGGCCACGACCAGCCCATCCTCGTCGCTCATCTTGGGAATGGCGTCAAACGGACACCCGTCCTCGGCGCCCGTCCCGGTCGGCTTGCCCTCACCCTTGATGTAGGCCATGCGATGCGGAGTCCACAGACGCTGGAAGTTATCGGGTGCCCCGGCCCCTGCCTGATCGTGCATATCTAGCAGCATAGGGCCCCAGGTCCGGGGACAAACGGCCCAGGCTTCCGGCACAATCGTCAACTTGACCCGGCCCTGAAGGACCGGGCTTGGAGGTAGGGCACCACTGGCTGTGGTGTGGCCTCTTCCGTCCAGACCACCTAGTGGGATGACCACGAACGTTCACCGGGTCGAGTGAGGTGGCGATCCTGGGATGCGCGGTGTCGAGTTGATCGGTCACATCGATCCGGGTACGCCGGGCGATGATCATCATGGCGTCGGCGTCCGGGACGCCCACTCCGACGATCGCACGGCTGGTCGCGGCGCATGAAGACACCGTGCGGGATGTGATCCATGCCTTCAACGAGATCGGGCTGACCTGCTTGGACCCTCGGTGGGCGGGAGGCCGTCCAGCATCGTTGGGGTCGACCCCGCCACAAAGCCGCGCGACCAAACCCGGCCAACGTTCGTGGTCATCCCGCTAGGTTGCCCGCCGAACCCCCTTGGCGTCACGTTTTTCCCTGAGGGAACGCGTTCAGGGCCTCGGGCTGTCTGCCGAGTTCTGGATCTTGGTGAGCAGTTCGGCCAGCCGCCGACGCTCGGCGGAGCTGAGGCGGAGCACCGGCGAGGTGGCCGTGATCCGGTCCATGAGCTTGTGCCAGACCTCGACGCCGCGTTCGGTGAGGGCCAGCACCCGGACCCGGCCGTCGGAGGGGTGTGGGCGTCGTTCGACCAGGCCCGCCTTCTCCAGCTTGGCACTCATGAGCGTGACGTTCGACGGGTCGCACAGGAGGCGGCGGGCGAGTTCGCGCATGGGCACGGGTGGCAGGGCCGGGTTCAGCGCCCACAGCATGCCGGCCTGGGAGCCGCTCAGCTCGAACTCCGCCAGCGTCGCGGTCGCCTCCGCCCTGGCCGTGTCGGCGACGTCGAAGAGTTGAGTGAGTAGTTCGGGAAGGGCCGGTTCCATGGCTCCATGGTAGGCGGTGTTCCTTGAGAAAGTCGTTGAGCACCTCAAGCGTATGCTTGAATATCTCAATGAGTTTCTCATGGAAGGAAAACTGATCATGCATGACCTGTCCCACCTCACCGGCCGGACGGCCCTGGTCACCGGCGCCTCCACCGGCATCGGCGCGGCGTTCGCCCGGGAGCTGGCGCGACGCGGCGCCGACCTTGTCCTCGTGGCGCGCTCAGACGCCACGTTGAAGGTCATGGCCGAGTCCCTGACGGCCTCGTACGGCGTGCGGGTCACGGCCGTGCCGCTCGACCTGTCCGATCCGCACGCCTCCGCCCGGCTCTACGAACAAACCGGCGGCCAGGACATCGACTTCCTGGTGAACAACGCGGGGGTCTCGCACCGGGGCGACGCCGCCGAGGCCGACCCCGGGCGGCTCGCGGCGCTGGTGGACCTCAACGTCCAGGCCGTCATGGGCACCACACTGCGCTTCCTGCCGGGGATGCGGGCCCGGGGCCGCGGCGTGATCGTCAACGTGGCCAGCACCTCGGCCTTCATGCCCATCCCCTATTTGGCCGCCTACGCCGCCAGCAAGGCGTTCGTCCGCTCCTTCACGCAGGCGGTCAGCGCCGAGAACGCGGGCACCGGCGTACGCATCCTGGCCCTCTGCCCCGGCCTGACCGACACGCCCATGACCGCGGGGCCGAATATTGCCGGCGCCGGCAAGAAGCGCGCTCCCGAGCAGGTCGTCGCCACCGCGTTCCGAACGCTGGCCACCCGCAAGTCGTCCGTCGTGGACGGCGGCCGCAACGCGCTGCTCGCCCGGGTCTTCTCTCAGCGCCTCCCAGAGTCGTTCGTTCTGTCCGTTGGCCGCCGCCTGGCCCGTCCCTGAACAGCGTCCCGGAGGAAACTCGAGGCATCCATCGCCGGCACAACCGCTGGGCGAGTTCGACGGCGAGCCTGATCACGTGCACCTGCTGGTGCACTACCCGCCGCCACCCCCGTAAGTCGCCGTCACCGCACCGCTCGGCCCTTGACGGGCCTCCCGCGCTATCGTTTCCTCCCGAGCGTGAACGCCCGCTGTTCCACGACAGATCGCGCTGAACACCGCTCAGAGGAGGCCGCGATGACCGACGCGTTAGCCGACGACACCCCCAAACCGGGCACCACAGAATCCAGCAGCACGGGATACGGCGCCACAGAAGCCAACTCCACGGGATACGGCGACACCGGATCCAGCGCCACGGGATACAGCGACACCGGGACCGACACCGCAGAACGAGGCCCCGACACGTACGGCGTCGGCCCGGTCCGCGCCGCCGGCTCGGGCGGCTTCGGTCGCTCCGGCCGCGGGGTTCGCGGTGTCAGCGCCGACTCCAGCGGCGCCAGCGTCCGCGGAATCGGCGCCGGAGTCCCCGACATCGGCGCCGGCACCGCAGAGCCCAGCCCCAGCGGACCTGGCCTCTCTGCAACTGGCGCCGCTAGAACTGACCTCTCCGGATCTGGCACCACCGAATCTGGTCTCGCTGGCCATGTAGCTGCTGTATCTGGCTCCGCCGGATCTGAGGCCGCCAGATCCGGCCCCGCCTTCGGACCTGACCTCACCGGGCCTGGGCCCACTGGACTCGGCCTTTCCGACCCTGGGCCCACTGGACTCGGCCTTTCCGACCCTGGACCTAATGCATCTGCAGCCGCCAGCTCTGGACCCACTGGATCTGGCCTCTCTGACCCTGGGCCCAATGCATCTGCGGCCGCTGGCTCTGGGGCTCTTGGCTCTGAGGCCGCTGGCTCCGGGCCTACTGGACTCGGGCCCGCTGGGCTTGGCGGCGCCGCTGCGCCCGGCACCGCCGCGTCCACCGCCGTCGGATCCGGCGCCTCGCCGTACACCGGTGCCGCCCCCTACTCCGGTACCGCTCCGTACGGAGAGGCGGCCGCGCCGGCGTTCGCTGGAGAGCAGCCGTCTGCTGCCGCAGCCGTGGTGAAGGGCCGGATCAAGGTCGCGGACGAGGTGGTGGAGAAGGTGACCTTCCTCGCGGTGATGGAGGTGCCGGGCGTGGCGGACCTGGGCGGCGACCTCGCCCGAGCCTTCGAGTCGGTCCGCGACCGCATCGGCATCGGCTCCCGGCGCGGCACCCAGGGCATCAACGCCCAGATCCAGGACCGCCAGGTGGCGGTGAGCCTGACGATCGTGGTCGAGTACGGCCACGTGGTGATGGAGGTCGCCACCGCCGTCAAGACCAACGTGGCCCGCAGTGTCAGCCGCATGCTCGGCCTGCGGGTAACCGAGGTGAACGTCACGGTCGACGACGTCCGCCTCCCGGGCGAACCCCAACCCACCGCAGACCCCCCGGAACCAGACCCCTTCTGAACGGAGAGGAAACCCACGCAAGCCCCCGGGCCCCGGACGCGACGCCAGAGCACCGACCCGAAGCCAGGGGTCCGAACACCGGTCGGGCCGGGGCGGCGGGCCAACGGGCAGGGCGGGGTCGGGGTGGTGGCCCAACGGGCCGACCGCCTTCGCCGTCAGAGGTCTGGTCCCGAGCGTGGCGGCAGGGTGTCGCTGGGATGTGTCAGGACAGGGTGTCGGCCAGGCGGTGGATCTGGTCCGGGTCGGAAGCCCAGCAGTAGAGCATCAGCTCGTCGGCGCCGATGCCGGTGAACGCCGTGACGGCGTCCCGGATCCGGGCGGGTGTGGTGAGCAGGCCGTCCAGCATGTGCTCGGCACGGCCGGTGAACGCGTAATAGCCGCCCATCTCCTTCCGGGCCTCCGCGACCACCGCGTCCGGGCCGAGGGCGACGTTGACCTGGGCGACCAGCCGGGGACGGCCCTCGCGGCCGGCGAGCGCCCAGCGCTGTTCCACGTCGCGGAAGGCCGTGTCCATCCACCCGGGCCCCAGGCCCGCGCCGAGGAAGCCGTCACCCCATCGGGCGACACGCTCGAAGACGGCCGGGACGAAGCCGCCGAACAGCACCTCGGGGCCGCCTGGACGGGCGGGCGCGGGACCGATCGGACCGACTCCGACTCCAGCTCCGGCTCCGCCGCGGCCGCCGCCGTCGCCATCGCTGGCGCTGGCGCTGGCGCTGGCGCCGTCGCCATCGCCGTTGCTGGCGCTGGCGCTGGCGCCGTACGGCTCGCCGGACCAGGCGCGGCGCAGGAGGGCGAGCTGCTCGTCCAGGCGGCGCCCCCGCCGGTGGACGTCGGCGCCGGCCGCCAGGTAGTCGTCCTCGCGCCCGGCCGTGCCGATGCCGAGCGTGAACCGGCCACCGGACAGGCGGTCGAGCGTGGCGGCCTGCTTGGCCAGGACAGCGGTGTTGTGGAGGGGCGCGATCAGTACCTCGGTCTGGAGGCGGACGCGCGAGGTGGCGCCGGCCAGGACGGCGAGGGTGACCAGCGGCTCGGGGTTGTCGTAGACGAGCCGGTCGAGCAGGCCGAGCGCGCTGAAGGGGCCGGCGTCGGCGCGGCGGGCCCAGGTCAGCAGCTGCGCGGGGTCGTTGATGGGAAGGCCGAGACCTACGTTCATCGGGAGAACACTCCTTCGAAAGGGCATGCGAACAGTCGCACCGCCCCTCCGGGTCCTCACACGCGATGTGCGGGCCTGCTTCCGCTCTGCGGCATCTCTCTGGGAAGCGTGATCTTCGGAGTACGGTCAGCGTACCGCATGCCCGAGCCCACCAACCTTTTCATCCCGCCATAGCGGATATTTACCGAGATGAGAGGATATTTCCGCATATGGAGCGCGTCGGCTGACAAAGCGCCGAAGCACTGGTGGCCCGGGGCTCCTGTTGCTAGCGTTCGTGCACCGCGGTGATCACTCCCGCGGATGAACACCGACCGGGCTCACCATGCCCTCAGCGCCCGGCCCAACTCCCCAATCGAAAGGGACTCTTTCATGGCCAAGTCATGGATCGTCGCTGTCCTGCTCTGCTTCTTCCTGGGCGCGCTCGGCGTCCACCGCTTCTACGTCGGCAAGATCGGCACCGGCATCCTCCAGCTCATCACCCTCGGCGGTCTGGGTGTCTGGGTGCTGATCGACTTCATCATGATCCTCATCGGGAAGTTCACCGACAAGCAGGGCCAGCCCCTGGCCAAGTAACGACGCACGAAGGGGTACGGCGGACGCCCGCCGTACCCCTTCGACAACCGAACGTCAGACCTGGACGCGGCGCTCCACGGCGTTGATGATCTCAGCGATCGCCTCGTCCACCGGGATGCCGTTCTTCTGCTCGCCGCTGCGGTAGCGGAAGGACACCGCGCCGTTGGCGAGGTCGTCGTCGCCCGCGAGCAGCATGTAGGGGACCTTCGACTTCTGCGCGTTGCGGATCTTCTTCTGCATGCGGTCGTCGGCCGCGTCGACCTCGACCCGGATCCCGCGCTCACGCAGCTTCTTGGCGACATCCTGCAGATAGGCCACATGGGCATCGGCGATCGGGATGCCGACCACCTGCACCGGAGCCAGCCAGGCGGGGAAAGCGCCCGCGTAGTGCTCGGTCAGCACGCCGAGGAAGCGCTCGACGGAGCCGAACAGCGCGCGGTGGATCATTACGGGGGTCTGCCGGCTGCCGTCGGCCGCCTGGTATTCGAGACCGAAGCGCTTGGGCTGGTTGAGGTCGAGCTGGATCGTGGACAACTGCCAGGTGCGGCCGATGGCGTCCTTGGCCTGAACGGAGATCTTCGGCCCGTAGAAGGCCGCGCCGCCCGGGTCGTCCACCAGCTCCAGCCCGGACTCGGTGGCGACCTGGCGCAGCGCCTGCGTCGCCTCCTCCCACTCGGCGGGGTCACCGATGAACTTGTCGGAGTCGTCGCGGGTGGACAGCTCCAGGTAGAAGTCGACCAGGCCGAAATCACGCAGCACGCTGAGCACGAACCTCAGCAGCGACTTGATCTCGTCGGCCATCTGCTCTCTGGTGGTGTAGATGTGCGCGTCGTCCTGCGTCATGCCGCGCACCCGGGTCAGCCCGTGGACCACGCCCGACTTCTCGTAGCGGTAGACCGAGCCGAACTCGCACAGCCGCAGCGGCAGCTCCCGGTAGGACCGCCCGCGCGCCCTGAAGATCAGGTTGTGCATCGGGCAGTTCATCGGCTTGACGCGGTATTCGATGCCCTCCAGCTCGAAGGCCGGGAACATGTCGTCGGCATACCAGGGCAGGTGGCCCGAGGTCTCGAACAGCGACGACTTGGTGATGTGCGGGGTGTTGACGAACTCGTAGCCCGCCTCGGCCTGCCGCCTGCGCATGTAGTCTTCCATCTCCTTGCGGATGATCCCGCCCTTGGGATGGAAGATCGGCAGGCCGCTGCCCAGCTCCGGCGGGAAACTGAACAGGTCGAGCTCCACGCCCAGCTTGCGATGGTCGCGCTTTTCGGCCTCTTCAAGGAGCTTGAGGTATGCGTCCTGCTTGTCCCGCGACTCCCACGCGGTGCCGTAGATGCGCTGCAGCTGCGGGTTCTTCTCGCTGCCGCGCCAGTAGGCGCCGCCGGAGCGCATCAGCTTGAACGCCGGGATGGACCTGGTGGTGGGCACGTGCGGGCCGCGGCACAGGTCCTTCCAGCACAGCTCGCCGGTCTTCGGGTCGAGGTTGTCGTAGATGGTCAGCTGCCCGGCGCCGACCTCGACGCCGGCGTGCTCGTCGGAGTCGGCGCCGCCCTTGAGCCCGATGAGCTCGAGTTTGTACGGCTCGGCGGCCAGCTCCTCGCGGGCCTCGTCGTCGGAGACGGCCCGGCGGGAGAACAGCTGGCCCTGCTTGACGATCTCGCGCATGCGCTTCTCGACGCGCTTGAGATCGTCGGGGTGGAAGGCCTGCTCGACGTCGAAGTCGTAATAGAAGCCGTTCTCGACGGGCGGCCCGATGCCGAGCCTGGCCCCGGGGAACAGCTCCTGCACCGCCTGTGCCATGACGTGGGCGGTGGAGTGGCGGACGATGGCCCGGCCCTCGTCGCTCGCGACCTCGATCGGCTCGACGACGTCGCCCTCGGCGACCTGGTGGGCCAGGTCGCGGGCCTCTCCGTTGACCCTGGCGGCGATGACGGTGCGGCCGTCGGCCTCCAGCGCGTCACCGGCCGTCGTGCCGGCCGCGACCACACGCTCGGCTCCGGCGAGGGTGATGCGTAGCTCGGCTGACACGGTGACTCCCTTGGATAGCACTGTCGTGGTGAACACCGATGCTATCGCGGGTGAAACCCCAGCCTTGTCAGGTCTTCCCGGCTTCCGTGGAAGACGTTGCGGTCGAGCGGACTGTTCGCATACTGATGAATCGTCCAGTCCCGCCAGGGGCTGGGCACCAGCGGCTCGCCGCGGGGTTTCTCCGGGCTGGCGATCCACAGCGGATAGTCGCCGAGGCCCGCGCAGTTGCCCGCGCGGGCGAACGACTGGAAGGTGTAGACGAACGGGCGCACGCCGCCGTGCCGCTCGACGTAGTGGCACCAGCGGCGGGCGTGGTGGGCGACCTGCTCGGGCCGGAGCCCGTCGTTGTTCTCCAGGTCGAGCGCGACCAGGTCGCCACGGCGCAGCCCGCCCGCCGCCGTGATCGCGCGCAGGAAGTGGCGCGCGTGCTCGGCCGCGTCGCCCTTCGGACGCGCGAAGTGGTAGGCGCCGCAGACGATCCAGCTCTCCCGCATGCCCTGCCAGTTGCGGGCGAAGTACTGGTCGGTGTAGTCGCCGCCCTCGGTGGCCTTGGCGAAGGCGAAGCTGACCCCCGCTCCCGCGTGGTCGGTCCAGTCGACGGAGCCCTGCCAGTTGGACACGTCTATGCCATGCAGCTCGCGCTTCACCTTGCGGGAGTTTATTCGGATGCCTCCCGGTCCCTGGGCCGACGCGCCGATCAGAGAAGCGTCTTGAGGAATGCCCTGGTACGTTCCCGCTTGGCGAACTCGGAGGCCACGAACTCCGTCACCCCGGCCTTGGCCAGCGCGTCGATCTGGGCGCCCACGCTGTCCTCGTCGCCGACGATCGCCACGTCGCCCGGTCCGGCCGCGCCTTCCCGGTCGAGCATGGCCCGGTAGGAGGGCAGTTGGCCGTAGATGGAGAAGACCTCGTTGGCGCGAGCCCTGGCGGCGTCGGCGTCGTCGGTCACGCAGATCGGCAGCGAGCAGACCACGCGCGGCGCGGGCCGCCCGGCCTCGCTCGCGGCGGCGGTGATGACGGGCGTGACGTGCTCGGCGACGGTCCTGGGGCCGGTCATCCAGAGCACGGTGCCGTCGGCGACGGTGCCGGCCAGCTTGAGCATGCGCGGGCCCAGGGCCGCGATCAGCACCCGCACCCCTGCTCCGGGCGTGGTGAGCCGGGCGTGACCCCTGAGGGTCTCGCCGTCGTAGTCGACCTGCTCGCCGCGGGTGGCCGGCATCAGGATGTTCAGGTACTCCTTCATGTGGCTGGCGGGCCGTTCGAAGCTGTAGCCGAACATGTTCTCGATGACGATCTGGTGCGACAGGCCGATGCCCAGCGACAGCCGCCCGCGGACCGCCGCGTTGACCGTCATGGCCTGCTGGGCGAGCGCGAGAGGGTGGCGCGGGTAGGTCGGCACCACGGCGGTGCCGAGCTCGATGCCGGGCACCTGGCTGCCCGCCACGGCCAGCGCGGTGAGGGCGTCGAGGCCGAAGATGTGCGACAGCCAGGCGGAGGCGAAGCCGTCGTCGGCCGCCTGGGCGAGGCTGTCGCGGAGCCCGCCCAGCGGGTCCGGGTCCTTGGATTCATTCAGGAGCAGCCCGATACGCATGGCAACAGAACTCCATTCTAGTGACTGACGCGAGTCTAGCCGACGGTCTCCCTACTGCCACTCGTAAAGTGGCCCCATGAGCCACGAACGCGCCGGACAACCCGCCCAGCCCGCCGACCTGGTCGACGTCGCCAAGCTGGTCACCGCCTACTACGCCCTCCACCCCGATCCCGATGAGGTGGCGCAACGGGTGGCGTTCGGCACCTCCGGGCATCGTGGCTCGTCGCTGAACACGGCGTTCAACGAGGATCACATCCTCGCCACCAGCCAGGCGATCTGCGAGTACCGCCACGCCCAGGGCACCGACGGGCCGTTGTTCCTCGGCATCGACTCCCACGCGCTGTCGGAGCCGGCGAGGGTGTCGGCGCTGGAGGTGTTCGCGGCCAACGAGGTGCGGGTGCTCATCGACAGCCGTGACGGCTACACGCCGACGCCCGCCGTCTCCCACGCGATCCTCACCCACAACCGGGGCCGGTCCACCGGGCTGGCGGACGGGGTGGTGATCACGCCGTCGCACAACCCGCCGGCCGACGGCGGCTTCAAGTACAACCCGCCGCACGGCGGTCCGGCCGACACCGACGCCACGACCTGGATCCAGGACCGGGCCAACCGCCTGCTGGCCGGCGGTATGAAGAACATCCTCCGCATCCCGTACACGAAGGCTCTGCGGGCGGACACGACCGGGCGTTACGACTTCGTCGGCGCGTACGTGGCCGACCTGCCCTCGGTCCTCGACCTCGACGCGATCAGGTCGGCGGGGGTACGGATCGGCGCGGACCCGCTCGGCGGGGCCAGCGTGGCCTACTGGGGGGAGATCGCCGAGCGGCACCGGCTCGACCTGACCGTGGTCAACCCGCTGGTGGACCCGACATGGCGGTTCATGACGCTCGACTGGGACGGGAAGATCCGGATGGACTGCTCGTCGCCGTACGCCATGGCCTCGCTGATCGCCAGTCGCGACACGTACCAGATCTCCACCGGGAACGACGCCGACGCCGACCGGCACGGCGTCGTCACGCCCGACGGCGGGCTGATGAACCCCAACCACTACCTGGCCGTGGCGATCTCCTACCTCTACGCGCACCGCGACGGCTGGCCCGCGAGTGCCGGGGTGGGCAAGACGATGGTCAGCAGCGGGGTCATCGACCGCGTGGCGGACTCGCTCGGGCGGCGGCTGTACGAGGTGCCCGTGGGCTTCAAGTGGTTCGTGCCGGGGCTGCTGGACGGCTCACTCGGGTTCGGCGGCGAGGAGAGCGCGGGGGCGTCGTTCCTGCGCCGCGACGGCTCGGTGTGGACGACGGACAAGGACGGCGTGATCATGGCGCTGCTGGCGTCGGAGATCCTCGCGGTCACGGGGCGCTCGCCGAGCGAGCACTACCGGGACCTCACCGCCCGCTACGGCGAGCCGGCGTACGCCCGGGTGGACGCGCCGGCGACACGGGAGGAGAAGGCGGTGCTGGGCAAGCTGTCGGCCGACCAGGTCACGGCGACGTCGCTGGCCGGCGAGCCGATCACCTCGGTGCTGACGGCGGCGCCGGGCAACGGGGCGCCGCTGGGCGGGGTGAAGGTGTCGACGGAGAGCGCCTGGTTCGCCGCCCGGCCGTCGGGGACCGAGGACGTCTACAAGATCTACGCCGAGTCGTTCAAGGGGCCTGACCACCTGGCTGAGGTCCAGGAGGCGGCCCGCTCCCTGGTCTCCGCCACCCTGGGCTGAGGCCAGATGGCGGCCGGGGTCAGGTCAGTTCGCGGCCGGACTGGGCGTCCACGCGGGTGCGGCCCAGGTCGGCGCGGCGGCCCGCTTCGACGCCGGCGCGGTAGCCGGTGCCGCTGGTGCGCGGCACGGTGAGCCGGATGCGCGGGTAGTGCGCCGCCACCACCCGCTCCACCTCCGCCCGCCGGTCCGCCAGGACGAGCGCGGTGCTCGCGGCGGGCGCCCGCTCCTCGGCCCGCGTCTCGGCCTCGCGCAGCAGCCGGTACACCTCGTCGGTGAACCCGAGCAGCCACGACCGCCGGTAGGCGCGCATCGCGGTGTCGGGCGGCCGTACCCTGGCCAGGCCCGTGGCCATCTGCAGCAGCAGCGAGGTGGCCAGCACGTCGGCCCGCTCCAGGTCGGCGGCGAAGCCGAAGACGTGCACCCGCTGCCCGCCGTCGCCGCGCCCGATGAGCAGGGGGCGGCAGCGCAGGGCCTGCGCGACCAGGCTGACCAGCCGCGCCTTCTCCCTGGCCCAGGGGTTGGGCAGGGTGACGATCCGGTCGCCCGGCGTCTGGCGGGCGTCGGCGGGGTCGAGGGAGTCGATGCCGTACTTGGCCATGAGCGAGGCCGCCGCCGCCATGAACGTGGCCCGCTCGTGCTCGTTGTCGGTGCGTTCGGCCTTGGCCAGGAGCTTCCTGACCCGTTCGAGCGTGCGCTCCCTCAACCCGCTCCCCCGAACGTGCTCTAGAACTTCGTGGTCAGCATCCGCCCGTCGTCGGCGATGGCCGGGAAGGCGCCGGTGTCCACGATGCCATGCTGCTGGTACAGAGCCTCGATGAGCGCGTGCGCCTCGGGCTCCAGCTTCCACAGGGCACGATACTGGCGGGCGGCGGGCAGTGAGAGGCCGATCTCCTGCGCGATGTCGACCGTACGCGGCACGATGCCCTTGGCGATCTGCCGGTCCCAGTAGTCGCGGGCGGAGCGCATCAGCGCGGCCCGCTGGGCGGTGTCGACGACCTGCGGCGTGGTGTCGAAGACCTGGATGTCCTCGTCGTCGTCCTGTACGAGCTCGACCAGCGCGGGCGGCAGGGCGGGGCGGGCGGGGACGGGGTGGTGGTCGGCCTCGGGCTCCCAGGGCACCCGCGGGTCGGCGTCGATGAGGGCGGAGGTGTTGTACAGGGCGGCGATCTGGGCGAGCAGCGCCTCCTGGCGACCCTGGTCGACGGCCAGCCCGGTGTGCTCGACGGCCTGGTCCATGGCCTTGTCGAGCTTGGCCAGCGCGGCGCGCATCTTGCGTTCGGAGCCGCCGCTCTCGCGCAGCGCCTTGGCCCGCTTGGCGGCCAGCGCGACGCGGGTGAGCCTGCGGTGCGCGTCGACCTCGCTCGCGGTGCGGTCGCTCACCTCGGCCAGGCCCACCCTGACCAGCAGCCGTTCGGGGGTGAGCCGCCAGTTGATGCGGCCCGTGCCCCTGATGCGGTGGCGCTCGATGGCCATGCCGCGCTCCCACAGCCAGGCGGCGACCAGCGGCGCGGCGAGCCGGAAGACGGCCTCGGGCAGGCTGCGCGCGTCCATGCTGGACAGTACGGCGGTCAGGCAGGTCAGTGCCCACACCGCGATGCCGTCGATCCCGGCGGAGAAGTTCTCGCGCATGTTGCGGCGGGCCCGCACGGCCGAAGTGATGATCGCGACCTCGATGAACGCGAACAGCAGCAGCCGCAGCGGCCCGTCGAGGCCGAGCACGTCACCGGAGAAGCGCCACATGCCCTGGGCGGAGACACCGGTCGCGATGGACGCGGCCACGACGGTCAGGACGTCCTCGATGGGACGGGGGGCGATATAGCGCGAGACCAGCCAGGACAGGGCCCGCCAGGTGACCCTGAGTATCAGGTAGGCGAGCACCAGCCCGGCCAGGCCCAGCAGCGCGATGACCGCGGTGGCGAACGGCTTTTCGGCGACGAAGGCAGCAATTTCCTCGAATGTGGGCATCAGTCACTATCCGTGAGGCTCAAACTCCGCTTATAGCGAGATCATCGCAGAACACGGCGTACCTGTACGCCAAACGGCCTCTGCTGCCCCGCTTTGCCCACGTTTACCACAAACATCCCCCATCGCAGGAGATCTCGCGTTCCTGAAGGTGGTGACGCACAATGGAGCGGGTTGGCGAAGGAGGCCGAGGAGGGCTTCGTGAGCAAGCGATCCCGCAGACGCCGTGTTCTCCCCAGTGGGGCTCCGAGCTGGCTGCCCGGCTTCGGGCCGGGCGAGCCGCACGGCCCGGACGACGACGACTTTCCCTTCGACGAACCGGGCGGAGGGCGGGGCGGGGTCCGCGAGCCGCGCCGGCCCAAACCGGCGCCGCCGTCCCTGGTGGCGGAGGCCCCGCTGCCCGAGCCGCCGTTGTGGGCGCACGACCGGTCGGTCCCACCGCCGGACGAGGTCACCAGGGTGCTGGCGCTCGACTGACCCTGGCCAGATCGCGTCCTGCCAGATGGGACCATCTATGTAGGGATTTATCCCAACATCGTGTGATGTATCCCCAGCAGGACGGATTTCGATGTCAGACACAGACGACTTCCCCCTCGTCCAGTTCATGCGCGAGGGCTTCGATCCCGTCGCCGAGCTCGCCCGCATCCGTACGGAGCAGCCGGTGTTCCCGATGCGGATCCCGGGTGACCAGACGGTGTATCTGGTCACCCGGTACGAGGACGTGCGAAGCGTGCTGGCCGACCACGAACGGTTCAGCAACGACTTCGGCAACGTGATCGGCCTGGGCACCAGCCAGGAGGACCCGGGCGGCCTGGGCTTCCGGGATCCGCCCGAGCACACCAGGCTGCGCAAGTACCTGACGCCGGAGTTCACCATGCGCCGCCTGCGCAGGCTGGTGCCGCGCATCGAGGCCATGGTCGAGGAGTACCTGGACCGGATGGCGGCCAAGGGCTCGTCCGCCGATCTGGTGGAGTCGTTCGCGCTGCCGATCCCCTCTCTGGTCGTGTGCGAGCTGCTGGGTGTGCCGTACGAGGAACGGTCCGATTTCCTGAAGATCAGCACGAACCGCTTCGACCTCACCGCCGGGCCCGAGGCGTCGCTTCAGGCGGTCAACGACGCGATGGCGTACCTGACGGACCTGGTCGCCCGCGAGCGGCAGAACCCCGGCGACGGCCTGCTCGGGCAACTGCTGCGCGACCACGGTGACGACCTCGACGACCGGACGCTGGCCAGCATGGCCGACGGCCTGCTCACCGGCGGCCACGACACCAGCACGAGCATGCTCGCGCTCGGCACGCTCTGGCTGCTGGAGAACCCCGAGCAGGCCGCCCGGGTACGCGAGGACGACGACTACATCGAGCAGGTGGTCGAGGAGCTGCTGCGGTACATGACCGTGGTGCAGGTGGCCTTCCCCCGCTTCGCCCGCGAGGACCTGGACCTGCTCGGCCACCCGGTCAAGAAGGGCGAGATGGTGCTCTGCTCGCTCACGGCGGCCAACCGCGACCCCCACCTCGGCGAGGGGATCGAGCAGGTCCGGCCGGAGCGGGCGACGGCGGGCTCGCACCTGGCCTTCGGCCACGGCATCCACCGCTGCATCGGGGCGCCCCTGGCCCAGATGGAGATGCGCATCGCCTTCCCCGCGCTGCTGCGCCGCTTCCCGGGGCTCCACGTGGCGGGTGAGGTGCCGTTCAGAAAGCTTGCCATCGTCTATGGCGTGGAGAAGCTACCCGTAGCGTGGTAGAGCGGTTACGTTCACAGGTGTGAACGAGCCTGTCATCGACCTGACCGCGATCAGCGCCGTCGTCTTCGACACCGACGGCGTGGTCACCGACACCGCTCGGGGGCACGCGGCCGCCTGGAAGCATGTCTTCGACGCGTTCCTGCGCGGACGCTCGGCGCCCTTCGACATCCGTGACGACTACCTGCGGCACGTCGACGGCCGTCCGCGGCTCGACGGCGTCCGTACGTTCCTGGCCTCCCGCGGCATCACGCTGCCGGAGGGCGCCCCCGACGACGAGGCGGGGGCGCCCACCGTGCACGGGCTCGGCCTGGCCAAGGACCGGCTGTTCATGGCGCAGGTGGACAAGTACGGGGTGGCCGCCTTCCCCTCGACCGTGGCGCTGCTGCACGAGCTGCGCCGCAGGGGGGCGCGCACCGCGGCCGTCTCCGCCAGCCTGCACGGCCGCAAGCTGGTCGGCTCGGCGGGCGTGCTGCACCTGTTCGACCTGCTGGTCGACGGCAACGACGCGGCCCTGATGAACCTGCCGGGCAAGCCGGACCCCGCGCTGTTCCTGGAGGCGGTCCGCCGCCTGGACCTGCCCGCGGCCAAGGCGGGCCTGATCGAGGCGGCGCTGCCGGGGATCGAGGCGGGCCGCAAGGGCGGCTTCGGGCTCGTCATCGCGGTCGACCGGCACGGCGAGACCGCCGAGCTGAGCGCCCAGGGCGCCGACGTGGTGGTGAAGGACCTCGTGGAGCTGGCCGTGCGGGGCAGGGTCCTACCCTTGACCTCGTGACGGTGCTCATCGATCCCCCCGCCTGGCCGGGGCCGCGCGGCCTCATGTGGTCGCATCTGGTCAGCGACAGCTCCCTGGAAGAACTGCACGCCTTCGCGGTACGGCTCGGCGTGCCCGAGCGGGCGTTCGACCGCGACCACTACGACGTGCCGGAGACCGTGCACGCCAGGGCCGTGGAGCTGGGCGCGGAGGCGGTCAGCTCGCGTGAGCTACTGCGCCGCCTCATCGCCGGCGGGCTGCGCCGCCGCAAGCGCCGCTAGCTCTTGGCTCATGTTGGCCCGCGCGCGCTCCTCCCACAGCTGGTGCGCTTCGTCGGTCCGATAGAGCCTGGGTACGGCCAGGAGCCTGCGCAGCACCCCGGCCCGGCCCTGGCGGAACAGCTCGTCGGGCACGTGCGCGTACTCCTGGCGGATCTGGCCCGTGTAGCTCTCGTAGCCGGGACCGCCCAGGACCGCCAGGTCGGCGTCGCACAGGACGGCGCCGTCTCGGTCGTCCTCGGCCAGCGTGTCGTGCGCGGCTGTGAGCCGTACCAGCCTGGCCACCTCGGCGACCCTTTCGGCGGGCACGCCGCAGCGGGGCAGCCGCGCCTGGGCCAGCTGGGCGCTGCGCTCCTCGTCCCAGCCCGGCCGCCCGTCGTAGACGGCGTCGTGGAACCAGGCGGCCAGCCGCACCGCGACGGGGTCGTCGGCGGCGTCCGCCAGCCGGTCGATCGCGCCGAGCACGGCGGCGAGGTGGTCGAGCGTGTGATAGCGGCGGTGCGGCTCGGCCCACCGGGCGACCAGCTCGGCACCGGTGGCCCTGGCCGCCGGCGAGTCCGCCACCAGGGTGAGCCAGTCGTCGCGCATGAGACCCACGGTAGATCACCCCACCCACCGACTCACCAGCACGGGCGGCACGCGCAGCGCGGGCGGCGAGGCACCAGCGGCGCGGGAGACCCAGGCAGTGGGCGAACCCCTGGACGGTGCGACCAACAGGCGCGACACACCCCGCAGTGCAGCGCACGTCCCAAGCGCGTGGACGGGCGAAGCGGACACGGGCAGTGGACACGGGGCGCGGTGAGCGGGCGCGGCGGGCGCGAGCGTGTCCGGACGGCGGGCGTATCCGGACGGCGGGCGTATCCGGACGACGGGCGTGAAGTCGGCGGGCGTGAGTGAGGGCTGTGTACCGAGATCTACCGCCTTGATAGCGTTCTGGGCATGGGGCCGAGCGCGAGGGATCCCCGGCGCATGCCGCGCTGGCGGGAGTTGCGTGCCGTGCTGCCGCCCAGGCCGCGGCCGTTCCCGTCGATGGAGCGGCGGCTCGCCGCGGCGGCTGATCTGGCGGACGTGCGGCGGCTGGCGTGGCGGCGGGCTCCGCGGGTGGTGTTCGACTACGTCGACGGTGCGGCCGAGGCGGAGCGGTCGCTGGACAGGTCGGTGGCGGCGTTCGCGCGGGCCGAGCTGCGGCCGCGGGTGCTGCGGGACGTGTCCGAGGCGCCCACGGCGGTGGAGGTGCTCGGCAAACGGATCGCGATGCCGGTCGTGCTCGCGCCCACCGGGTTCACCCGGATGATGCACCGCGACGGCGAGCGGGCCGTGGCCAGGGCGGCGGCCCGGGCGGCCGTGCCGTACACGCTGTCCACGATGGGGACCACGACGCCCGAGGACGTGGTGGCGGCGGCGCCGGACGGCTGGAACTGGTTCCAGCTCTATGTCGTGCGCGATCGCGGGCGCAGCCGCGAGACGCTCGACCGGGCCCGCGAGGCGGGCATGGAGGTGCTGGTCGTCACCGTGGACGTGCCGGTGGCGGGGGCGCGGCTGCGTGACGTGCGGCACGGCATGACGATGCCGCCCGCCCTGCGTTGGCGCGGCGTCCTGCAGGCGCTGGGCCGTCCGGCCTGGTGGTTCGACTTCCTCACCAGCGAGCCGCTCCGCTTCGCCACCGTAGACGGCGCGCCGGACGACCTGGCGGGGATCACGAACCTGATGTTCGATCCGACGGTGACGCTGCGCGACCTGGAGTGGATCCGGTCGGTCTGGCCGGGCCCGCTGCTGGTCAAGGGGGTGCAGCGGGTGGACGACGCCAAGGACCTGGCGGCGGTGGGGGTGGACGGGCTGGTCGTCTCCAACCACGGCGGGCGCCAGCTGGACCGCGCTCCGACCCCGCTGGAACTGCTGCCCGAGGTGGTGGCCGCGGTCGGCGACCGCACGGAGGTGTTCCTGGACGGCGGGGTGCGCAGCGGCGCGGACATCGCGATCGCGGTGGCGCTGGGCGCGCGGGCCTGTTTCGTCGGCCGGGCCTACCTGTACGGGCTGATGGCGGGCGGTGAGGCGGGCGTGGACCGGGTGCTGGCCCTGCTCCGCGCCGAGCTGGTCCGCACGCTGCAACTGCTGGGTGTGGGCGGGGTGGGGGGCTCGACCCCGACTGCGTACGCCTGCGGTAGAACGACTTTATTTAATACTTAGGCAATAGTCGTGACGGATTGCCGGAAGGCGGCCTCCCGGAAGAACGCCTCGATGACGAGTGTGGCGGCGCCCAGCGCCACGGCGTCCGCGCCGAGGCGGCCGAGCACGATCGAGTCGCCGCTGAACGGCTGGGCCAGCGTGTTGGCGGCGGTCGCGGCGCGGATCTCCTCGAGCAGCCGCCCGCCGAGCATCAGGCCCGCCCAGCCGCCGATCACGATGCGTTCCGGGTTGAACAGGTGGACCAGGCTCGACAGGCCGGCCCCGAGCATCTCGACGGTCTCGCTGACCACCGGCGACCCCGACTCCAGCACCCCGGCCAGCGCCGACTCCTCGTCGGCCGAGTCGGCGACGACGCCCGCCCGCTCCAGGATGGCCTCGGCCCCCACGTACGCCTCCAGGCAGCCGCGCGCGCCGCAGCGGCAGGGCCGGCCGCCCGCGACGACCTTGAGGTGGCCGACCTCGCCGGCGGCCTTGCCCGCGCCCCGGTAGATGCTCCCGTCCGCGACGATCATGCCGCCCACGCCGGAGCCCATCAGCATCATGATCGCGTCACGGGTGCCGCGTCCCGAGCCGAACCAGAGCTCGGCCTGGCCCATCGTCTTGGCGCCGTTGTCCACATACAGCGGCAGCGAGGTGCCCGCCCGCAGCAGCGCGCCGAGCGGCACGGCCTCCCAGCCGAACGTCTTGGCGCGCACCAGCGCGTCGGGGCCCGGCTCGACGATGCCCGGCACCCCGACGCCGACGCCCAGCACCTGGCCGGCGGGGATCCCGCCCTCGGCGATCACCGCGTCGACGCCGGTGAGGATGTGGCGGGCGACCAGCTCGGGGTCGTGCCTGGCCGAGCGCACCGCGTAGTGCGCCCTGGCGCGTTCCTTCATCTCCAGGTCGAACAGCTCGACCCGGACCTGCGTCTCCCCCACGTCCACGCCGATCGCGTAGCCGTAGACGGGGTTGACGCGGAGCAGCACGCGGGGGCGGCCACCGTCGGAGTCGACCTGACCCGCCTCGACCACGACGTTGTCGGCGAGCAGGTCGCCCGTCATGGTGCTGACCGTCGCCGCGCTCAGCCCGGTCACCCCGCACAGGTCGTTGCGGCTGGCCGGGCCGCCGAAGTACAGCGCCCGCAGCAGCATCGCGCGGTTTCCCCTGCGGAGGTCCCGCACCGTCCTGCGCTGTGGCGTGCCCATCGTCCCGTCCTCTCCCGAGTGCCCCGTCATGTTAGTTCAAAGCGCGAAGCCTGGTGTTACCGAAGTGTTTCTTCGGTGCTCCTGACTTTATTCAAGACTTAGATTATGGTCTGCCCATCCCCCCGATGAGGAGTAGACAATGAGCCGAGCAGTCGTCCGAGGAGCCGCGGTGGCGGTACTCGTGGCCGGGCTCGCCGCCTGTGGCGGCGGCCAGGGGTCGGGCAATGAGAAGACACTCACCTTCTGGATGTACCAGGACCGCACACCGCAGGCCGGTCAGGTCATCGAGAAGGTCCGCAAGGACTTCGAGAAGGCCAATCCCGGCGTCACGGTCAAACTCGTCAAGATCCCCAAGGACGACTACAACACCAAGCTGGGCGGCGCCGTGGCCGGCAAGAGCGCGCCCGACGCCGGGATACTCGACCAGCCCCTGGTCTCCAAGTACGCGCTGGACGGCACGATCAAGGAGGTGCCCGCCGGGCTGATCGACGAGAGCGCCTTCTACAAGGGCGCGCTCGACACCAACCGGGCCGGCGGCAAGCTCTACGGCCTGCCCGCCGACCAGACCTGCGTGGCGCTGTTCTACAACAAGAAGCTGGTCCCGACGCCGCCCAAGACCTGGGACGAGATGAAGGCGACGGCCGCCCGGGTGCACCAGGCCGACGCGAACGTCGCCGGGATGAACGTGCCCAAGGGCGACGGCTACGGCGCCTGGATGTTCCCCGGCGTCGTGCACGGCGCGGGCGGCCAGATGGTCGACGACGCGGGCAAGAAGGTGCTGTTCGACCAGCCGCCGGCGGTCGAGGCGCTGCAGCTCTGGGTGGATCTGCTGAAGTCGTCGCCGCGCAAGATCACCGACTCGGACAAACCCTTCGAGAACGGCCTGGCCGCCATGACGATCTCCGGGCCGTGGGACGTGCCGACGATTCACGAGCAGTTCCCCGACCTGGACTTCGGCGTTGCGCCCCTGCCGTACAAGAGCGAGCCGGCGGGCAACATCGGCGGCGAGGACTCCGTGGTCTTCTCCACCAGCAAGAACGCCGACCTGGCCTGGAAGTGGCTGGCGTTCCTGACCGACGCCCAGAACAACGGCGTCATCGCCGACGCGTTCGGCGGCTTCCCGGTCAACCTCAAGGCGCAGGTCGTCGCCGCCGGGCCCGAGCAGGCGGCGTTTCTGGAGCAGCTCAAGGTGGCGCACGCCAGACCGGCCGTGCCGCAGTGGATCCAGGTCAACGACGAGATCATCGCCCCGGCCCTGGAGTCGGCGCTGACCGGCAAGGCCACCGCCCAGCAGGCGCTGACGGACGCGGCGGGCAAGACCCGGTCCCTCCTGGGCTGGACCGGCTGAGGTGACGGCACCCGTACTGGAGGGCCGGAAGGAGGTGGCGGCCCATCCCAGGAGGCGTCCGCGCGGCCGCTCCAACGACCGTCTGGTGGGGTGGCTCCTGGTCACCCCCGCGGTCGGCTACTTCGTGGTCTTCCTGCTGTATCCGGCCCTGTCGGCGCTGTACTACAGCTTCACGGACTGGAACCTGCGCTCGGCGGCCTCCTGGGTGGGGCTCGCCAACTACGCGGACCTGATGTTCGACGACGTCAAGTACCCGCACTTCTGGAAGTCCGTGCAGGTCACCCTGCAGTACACGCTGATCGCCGTGCCGCTGACGATGGTGGCGGCACTGGTGCAGGCGCTGCTGGTGAACGCGATCCGGCGCGGGGCGAACCTGTTCCGGCTGCTGCTGTTCCTGCCGGTGGTGACGGCCGAGGCCGCGGTGGGCGCGATCTGGCGCTGGCTGTACGACCCGCAGTACGGCCTGATCAACTCGGTGCTCGGCCTGGTCGGCATCCCCGGCCAGAACTGGCTGAACACCCCCGAGCTGGTCATCCCCGCCCTGGCCTTCATCTCCGCCTGGCAGTGCGGCATTTCGATGATCATCTATCTGGCGGGACTGAAGGGCATTCCGGGGACCATCCGCGAGGCGGCGATCATCGACGGGGCGGGGCCGTGGCAGCGGTTCTGGCGGGTGATCGTGCCCATGCTCCGCCCGACCACGTTCTACCTGCTGGTGACGGGCGTGATCGCGGCGCTGCAGGTGTTCGGGCTGGTGTACGTGATCTTCTCCGGGTCGGGGCGGAGCGTCACCGGCGGGCCCGAGCAGTCAGGGCTCAGCTACGTGCTCCATCTGTACCTCTTCGCCTTCCGGTACGACGCCATGGGCGCCGCCTGCGCGATGTCGTTCATCCTGCTCGCCTTCATCATGATCATCACCGCTCTGCAGTTCAGGTTCGTCAAGCAGGAGGCGTCATGACCAGGGCCCGCAAGGCGTCGATCTATGTCGCCCTCGTGCTGCTGGCGGCCGTGTCGGTGGTGCCGTTCCTGTGGATGCTGGCCACCTCCTTCAAGCACGGTCACGACATCTACACCAAGGTGCCGAACCTGCTGCCCGTGGACCGCAAGACCGGCGAGTGGGCGGCGACGCTGGAGAACTACGACTACGTCCTGAACGTCGGCGGCCTCGGCCGGGCCTTCGTCAACAGCGTGTGGGTCTGCCTGGTCCTGGTGCCCGCCAAGCTGCTCATCGACGCGCTGGCCGCCTACTCCTTCGCCAGGATCCCGTTCCCGGGCCGCGACAAGCTGTTCGTGGTGCTGCTCGGCGGCATGATGGTGCCGACGATCACGCTGCTGGTGCCACGGCTCCACGTCACCCAGGCGCTCGGCATGTTCGACTCCGGGTGGGGGCTCATCGTGCCCAACATCGCCTCGGTGCTCGACATCTTCCTGCTGCGGCAGTTCTTCCTGTCGCTCCCGTCCGAGCTGGAGGAGGCGGCGCTGATCGACGGCGCGAGCCGGATGCAGATCTTCTGGCGGATCGTGCTGCCGCTGTCGAAGCCGGTGCTGGCCGTCGTGACGATCACCAGCTTCCTGTTCCACTGGAACGACCTGGTCTGGCCGCTCGTCGTGCTCAACGACCCGGACCTCTACACGCTGCCGCTGGCGTTGCAGCAGCTCGTGGCCAGCCCCGACGGCGGCCGGGCGTACTACATCATGGCGGGCGCCACGCTCGCCGTCATCCCGGTGATCGGGGTGCTGCTGGTCTTCCAGCGCCGCATTCTGCAGGGCATCGCCTTCACCGGGCTCAAGGCATGAGGAGTGTGAACGTGTCCATCGAGTTCCGTGACGGGGTCGCCGTGGTCGACGGCGAGCCGCGGGTGCTCCTCACCGCCGACTACCCCTACTACCGCGACGACCCCGCCGTCTGGGCGGACCGGCTGCGGGCCGTACGCGACGAACTGGGCATCGAGGTGATCACCTGTTACCTGCCCTGGCGCCACCACCAGCCCGAGCCGGGCACGGCGCCCGACTTCACCGGCGCGACCCATCCGTCCAGGGACGTCATCGGCTTCCTGGCGCTCTGCCGGGACCTCGGGCTGAAGGTGGTGGCCAAGCCGGGCCCGTTCATCCACGCCGAGGTCACCTACGGCGGGCTGCCCGACTGGGTCTGCCCCGACGCGGACCCGGCGATCGAGGCGCTGCTCGACGCGTCGGGCGCCCCCTCCCGCTGGTCGGACTCCCCCGCGCACCGCCCCGGGCGCCCGCTGCCCGCGCCGCTGGGCGCCGCCTTCCTGGCCAGGGCCGGCGAGTGGCTGTCGGCGGTCGGCAAGGAGGTGATCTTGGACGGCGGCCCGATCGTCGCGCTGCAGATCGCGAACGAAGGCATCTACACCAACGGCGCGCTGCCGCTGACCGCCTACGACTACAGCCCGTCCGGGCTGGCCTTCTTCCGTGACCGGCTGCGTGCCTGGTACGGCACGCTCGATGCCTACAACCGCGCCCATCAGACGTCGTTCGGCGGGTGGACGGAGATCGAGCCACCGCGCCGGGAAGGGTCCGGTGCGCGGGCGAAGGCCGACTGGGGCCGCTGCCACGCCGAATACCTGGCGGCGGTCTACCAGGTCTCGGTGCGGGCCGTCGGCTCGGAGCTGCCCGTGGTGGTCAACCTCAACCCGCCGACCGTGGCGGAGCTGGACGACTGGCTGGCCCGCGTCCGCCCCGAGCTGTGGGGCGGCATCTCCTACGGCTTCACCAACTGGATGGGCGTCGTCTCGGCCGACCCCGACGCGCAGGCCCGTTACGTGATCGCGGCCAAGCGCGCCCCCGGCCCCAACATGGAGGAGAACTGGGGCTTCTCCCAGCTCTACGACCCCGCCTACGTCGACGCGGCGACCAGCTTCCACCAGAGTCTGCTCGCCCTGGCCGCCGGGGCCACCGGCGTCAACCTCTACACCGGTGTGTCCACCTCCGGCTGGCTGCCCGACCTGGACTCCGCCCACACCGGCAGCTATCCCGACTGCGCGCCGATCGCGGCGGACGGCTCGCCCTCGGAGAAGGCGCCCGTGGTCCACGCGCTGGCGGGCTTCTTCGCCCGCCACGGGGCCGAGTTCCTGGAGTGCGTCCCGGTGACGTCGGAGGCTTTCGGGCTGTACCTGCCCTATGCCGGGATCGCCGCCCTGTCGGGCGCCGACGGCCCGCAGTGCGGCCGGACGCTGCGCGCCTTCCACGACCGGATGCGGGCGCGGTGCCGCGACTACGCGCTGCTCGACCTGGAGACGGTCACGCCGGACCGGCTGGCCGCCTTCGCGACGGTGACCGTGCCCGGCGGGCCCTTCATGCACCGTCACGTGCAGCGACTGCTGGCCGGCCACCTCGCCCGCGGCGGCCGGGTGCTGGTGGACGGCCCGGTGCCCACCCTCGACGAGAACATGGAGCCCTGCTCGCTCTTCCGCCCCTCCGAGCCGCTGCCCGCCACACCCGGCCCACTGTCCATCCTGAACGGCCGGGCGGACGCGTTCCTGCGCAGCCACCCGGACCGGGACGTCCACTACCTCACCGTGCTCGTCCAGGATGACAACGACGGCCCGGTCGGCGTACGGACCCCGCTCGGGGACGTCGAGGTCGTGGCCGCGCGGGGCGGGGCTGCGGTGCTCCGCCTGGCCGACGGCGAGCTCGGCGACCTGCTGGTGAAGGGCGTTAACGGGTGGCTGGAATCGGCGGTGGTGGCGCGCGCCACGTTCGCGGGCCGCACGGTCGCCGCGCCGCATCCCGCGGACCTGGTACGGATCGCGGGCCACCTCTTGGGTTGACCGTTTCCCGGTTTACGGTCTTGTTACGGTCAATGATTTCCTCGCCGTAACCCTTGGCAGTCAACCCAGCAGACACCTATGGTTCAGTGCAATGCCACACATTACTGACGAATCCATGGTGGCTGGGCGTCGAGGGATCTTCAGAAAGAAGGCGATATGAGGAGATCGGCTGCGCTTTCGAGCGTCGCGGTGACCGCCGTGCTGGCGCTCGCGGCCTGTGGCGGAGGCGGCGGCGCCACGACCACCCCGGGGTCCGGGTCGTCGGCGAAGGCGGCCGCCACGGGCGGCACCGTGCACTTCCTGGTCAAGGCGGACTTCTCCCACCTGGACCCCGCGCGCGGCTGGGACGGCGGCGTCAACAACTTCTTCCGGCTCATCTACCGGGGTCTGACCACGTTCGGCGCGGGCCCCGGCGCGGAGAGCACGAAGATCGTGCCCGATCTCGCCACCGACACGGGCAAGCCGTCCGACGGCGCCAAGACCTGGACCTTCACCCTCAAGGACGACCTGTTCTTCGAGGACGGCACGCCGATCAACAGCGAGGCGGTGAAGTTCGGCGCATCGCGCGGCTTCGACCCCGAGGCCGGGATCGGCTCCCCGTACGCCAAGCTGCTCCTGGACGCGCCCAAGGACTACAAGGGGCCGTACCTGTCCGGCGACCTCGACACGATCGAGACCCCGGACGCCAAGACGATCGTCTTCCACCTCAAGAAGCCCTTCGCCGACTTCCCCAGCGCGCTGGCCATGGCCAACTTCACCCCCTTCCCCAAGGGGACCGGCGCGGCGGCCGCGTTCGACACCAAGCCGATCGCGTCGGGGCCGTACAAGCTGGCGAGCTACCAGCGCGGCTCCTCGCTCAAGCTGGTGCGCAACCCGCAGTGGAAGGCCGCCACCGACAATGTCAGGGCGGCCAAGCCGGACGCCTGGGAGTGGACGTTCGGGCTGGACCCGGCCACCATCGACGAGCGCATGCTGGCCGGGCAGGGCGCCGACGCCGACGCCGTCGCGGGCACGATCCAGGCGGCGACCGTGGCGCGGGTGCAGACTCCGCAGCTCAAGTCGCGCACGCTGAGCGGGCTCAACGGCTGCACCACCTACATGGGCCTGAACACCACCAAGAAGCCGCTGGACGACGTACGGGTGCGCCAGGCGATCAACTACGCCATCAACAAGGACACCGTGGTGGCCGGGATGGGCGGTACGAACCTGGCGGCCAAGGGCACCTCCATCCAGCCGCCGACGGTCGCCGGCCGGGTGGAGTACGACCCCTATCCCACCGACGTCGAAGCCGCCCGCAAGCTGCTCGCCGAGGCGGGCCAGGCGAACGGCTTCACCCTCACCCTCGACACCCGTCCGGACCCGAAGATGTCGGCGGTCGCCGTGGCCATCCAGGAGGCGCTCAAGGCGGTGAAGATCGACGTCAAGATCAACAACATCGACACCTCCACCTACTACGAGGTGATCGGCACACCCGCGCAGCAGCACGACGCCGCCGTCACCGGCTGGTGCCCCGACTGGGCGTCCGGCGCGACGTTCCTGCCGCCGCTGTTCGACGGCCGGAACATCACTGCCAAGGGCAACGCGAACCTCGCCCAGATCAACGACAAGGCGGTCAACGCGCGCATCGACGAGATCGCCGCGATGCCCGACGTCACGGCCGCGAACGCCGCCTACGGCGAGCTGGACAAGCAGATCATGAAGCTGGCGCCGATCGTGCCCCTTGCCTACGAGAAGTACGTCATCGTCGCGGGCGCCAACATCGCCGGCGCGTACCAGTCCGCGGCGTTCTCCGGCGGCATCGATCTGGTCTCCGTCGGACTGGCCAAGCCGAGCAAGTAGCCGACCATGACCACCACCACTCTCCCCCCGGCGGGCGCCCCCGTGGCGCCCGCCACCTCGGGCCGGCGGGTCGCGGGCGCGCTGCTGCACGACTGGGCCGCCGTGCTCTCCAGCGCCTTCCTCGTGCTGATCCTGCTGATGGCGATCTGCGCGCCGCTGATCTCCGCGATCACCGGTCACGGGCCGAACGACTTCGACAGCGCCGCCATCGATACCGACCTCGGCGGGCTGCCGCGCGGCTCGCTGGGCGGGATCAGCGCCGGCCACCCGCTCGGCGTCGAGCCGCAGAACGGCCGCGACATCCTGGCCCGCATCGCCTACGGCGCGCGCGTCTCGCTGCTGATCGCGGCCGCGGCCACCGTGCTCACCACCCTGCTCGGGGTGGTGCTGGGCATGCTGGCCGGCTTCTACCAGGGCTGGGTCGACCAGGTGATCTGCCGGATCATGGACTTCCTGATGGCCTTCCCCGCGCTGATCTTCATGATCGCGATCCTGTCCTCGCTGCCGTCGGGGAACCGGCCGGTGCTGCTGGTCGTGGTGATCAGCGTCTTCGGCTGGCCCTACCTGGCCCGGGTGGTGCGCGGACAGACGCTGACGCTGGTGAACAGGGAGTTCGTCGAGGCCGCCAGGGCCTCGGGCGCCTCCACGGGGGCCCTGGTGTTCAAGGAGATCCTGCCGAACCTGCGCAGCTCACTGATCGTGATGACGACGCTGTCCGTGCCCGGCTACGTCGGCACCGAGGCGGGGCTGTCGTTCCTGGGCGTCGGCGTCACCCCGCCGACCCCGTCATGGGGGCAGATGATCTCCAGCTCGGTGGGCTGGTACGCCGTGGACCCGATGTACTTCGCGGTGCCCGGCGCCTTCCTGTTCTGCACCGTGCTGTCCCTGACCGTGCTCGGGGACCGCCTGCGTGCCGCCTTCGACGCCGGGGAGGCCTCCTGATGGCCCGTTATCTGGCCGGGCGGGTCGCCGGGATCGTGCTGATCCTGTTCCTGGTCTGCCTGTTCACCTTCGTCATCTTCTTCACGCTGCAGCCGGATCCGGCGGTGATGATCTGCGGGAAGACGTGCACGCCCGAGCGGATCGACCAGATCCACGAGGTGCTCGGGCTCGACCGGCCGTTCTTCGCCCAGTTCTGGACGTTCCTGATAGGCATCTTCGCCGGGCGGGACTACGGCTCGGGAGCCAACCTCGTCCACTGCGCGGCCCCCTGCCTGGGCTACAGCTTCCAGACCAATCAGTCGGTCTGGGAGATGGTCGTGGACCGGCTGCCGGTCAGCGCCACCGTCGCGATCGGCGCCGCGGTGCTCTGGCTGCTGGTCGGCATCGTGGCCGGGCTGGTCAGCGCGGTCAAGGAGGGCACCTGGTGGGATCGCGCCGCGATGGGGCTGGCGCTCGGCGGGTCGAGCATCCCCAACTACGTGCTGGCGCTGGCGCTGCAGTACGTGCTGGTGGTGTGGCTGCAGATCCTGCCCTTCCCGTCGGCGGTCGCCTTCTCCGACGGCCCGCTGCTCTGGTTCCAGTCGTATCTGATGCCGTGGGTCGTGCTGGCCACCGGCTACGCCTGTCTGTACGCCCGGCTGACCAGGGCCAACGTGATCGACACGCTGGCCGAGAACTTCATGCGCACGGCGCGGGCCAAGGGGCTGTCCCCCGCGCTCACCCTGCGGCGGCACGCGCTGCGGCCCGCGCTCACCCCGATCGCCACCATCTTCGGCATGGACTTCGCCGCTCTGCTGGGCGGCGCCCTCATCACCGAGACGGTCTTCGGCCTCAACGGGGTCGGCAAGATGGCCGCCGACTCGATCGCCAAGAACGACCAGCCGGTGATCATGGCGGTGACGCTGCTCGCCGCGTTCTTCGTGGTGGTGGGCAACGTGGTGGTGGATCTCGTTTACACCAGGCTGGACCCGAGAGTGAGGATCACCGCGAAATGAGCGACCTGCTTGTCGTGGAGGACCTCACCGTCACCTTCCCCACCACGCGGGGACCGGTGGACGTGGTCAAGGACGTCTCCTTCACCGTCGCCGGCGACGAGACCGTCGGCATCGTCGGCGAGTCCGGTTCCGGCAAGTCGATGACCAGCCTCGCGATCATGGGGCTGCTGCCCCGGGGCGCCGTGACCCGGGGCAGCATCCGGCTGGACGGCACCGAGCTGCTCGGCCGGGCCGACAGGGACATGCGCCGGATCAGGGGTGACCGGGTCTCGATGGTCTTCCAGGACCCCCTGTCGTCGCTGAACCCGTACTACACCGTGGGCCTCCAGATCGAGGAGGTCTACCGGGCCCACCGGGGGCGCTCGCGCAAGGCGGCGCGCAAGGTCGCGATCGAGGCGCTGGAGCAGGTGGGCCTGCCCGATCCGGAGCGGCGGGTGGACTACTACCCGCACCAGTTCTCCGGCGGGCAGCGGCAGCGCGTCATGATCGCGATGGCGCTGGTCTGCTCCCCCGCCCTGCTCATCGCCGACGAGCCGACCACCGCGCTCGACGTGACCGTGCAGGCGCAGATCCTGCGCCTGCTCGCCGACCTGCGGCGGCGGAGCGGCACGGGGATGGTGTTCATCACGCACGACCTCGCGGTGATCAGCTCGATCGCCACCCGCGTCCTGGTGATGCGCCGGGGCGAGCAGGTCGAGTACGGCACCGCCGAGCAGGTCTTCGCAGAGCCGCGGCACACGTACACGCGCATGCTGCTGGAGAGCGTCCCCCGCATCGACGACTCCCCCAACGACTCCCCCAACGACGAGGTGATGTCATGAGTGAGCCCTTGCTGAGGGCGAGCGAGCTGACCAAGCGGTTCGTCACCCGCGGGCCGCTGGGCCGCAGGACCGCCTTCACCGCGGTCGACCGGGTCAGCTTCGACGTCCGGCTCGGCGAGACGCTGGCCGTGGTGGGCGAGTCGGGCAGCGGCAAGTCGACGACCGCCCGCATGGTGGCCCGGCTGATGGAGCCGAGCGCGGGCACCCTTACGTTCGAGGGCGAGGACGTCACCGCCGCCAAGGGGCCCGCGCTGGCCCGCTACCGCGCCAACGTGCAGGTCGTCTTCCAGGACCCTTACTCCTCGCTGAACCCCCGCCACACGGTCGAGCGCATTCTGATGGCGCCGCTGGTCTACCAGGGGATCCCGCCGACCGGCGGGAAGCGGGCGCACGCCCGTGAGCTGATGGAGCGGGTCGGGCTCGACCCGGACCACTCGCAGCGCTACCCCGCGCAGTTCTCCGGCGGTCAGGCCCAGCGGATCGGCATCGCCCGCGCGCTGGCCGTGAACCCCAAGCTGGTGATCTGCGACGAGGCGGTGTCCGCCCTGGACGTCTCCGTGCAGGCCCAGGTCATCGAGCTGCTGCGGCGGCTGCAGGCGGAGAGCGGCTTCAGCTATGTCTTCATCGCCCACGACCTGGCGGTCGTCCGGCAGATCGCGCACCGGGTGGCGGTCATGAGCGAGGGCAGGATCGTCGAGCAGGGCCCGTCCGCCCAGGTGTTCGGCGACCCTCAGGACCCGTACACCCGCACGCTGCTGGCCGCCATCCCCCGCATCAATCCCGAATGGGACCGCAGGCGCCGTGAAGGGAGCCTCCGTTGACCACGTACACGATCCCCGGGATGCGCGTGCGCGACCACGTGGTGCCGGTGCCCCTCGACTGGTCGGACCCCGATGGGGACACGATCACGGTCTTCGCCCGGGAGCTGGCCGATCCGGTGCGGGCCGCCGAGGACCTGCCGTGCCTGCTGTACCTGCAGGGCGGTCCCGGCGGTAAGGGCCCGCGCCCGATCGGCACGAACGGCTGGCTCGGCCAGGCCCTCAAGACGCACCGGGTGATCCTGCTCGACCAGCGCGGCACCGGCCGCAGCTCCAGGATCGACGGGCGGGTCATCAGCGCGTTCGAGAGCGCGTGGGAGGCCGCCCTGTATCTCGCCCATTTCCGGGCCGACTCGATCGTCGCCGACGCCGAGCACCTGCGGACGGCCCTCTTCGGCGGCCGTCGCTGGGAGACGCTGGGCCAGAGCTACGGCGGGTTCATCACGCTGACCTACCTGTCGCGGGCGCCGCAGGGGCTGAGCGCCTGCTACGTCACCGGCGGCCTGCCCGCCCTGGAGCCGGACGCCGCCGAGGTCTACCGGCGCACCTATCCCCGCGTCGCGGCCAAGAACGCCGAGTTCTACCGCCGCTACCCGCACCACCGCGAGACCGTGGCCCGCCTCGCCGACCGGCTGTCGGCCGAGGACGTCCTGCTGCCGGACGGCGACGTGCTCACGGTGCGGCGGCTGCAGTCGCTCGGCATCGACTTCGGCATGAAGCCGGGGTACGAGCGCATGCACTGGCTGCTCGACGAGGCGCTCGACGGCGAGCACCCGACGGAGACCTTCCTGCACCAGGTGCTGGCCCGCTCTTCCTACAGCGACAACCCGCTGTTCGCCGCGCTCCAGGAGAGCATCTACGGCTCGGCCCGGGGCGCCACCGGCTGGGCCGCCGAGCGCGAGCGCGCCCGCCACCCAGCCTTCGCGGAGTCGGCTAGACCACTGCTGTTCACCGGGGAGATGATGCACCCCTGGATGTTCGAGGAGATCCGCGCGCTGCGCCCGTTCCGCGCGGCCGTGGAGCTGCTGGCCTCGCGGACGGACTGGCCGCCGCTCTATGACCCGGTACGACTGGCCGCCAACGAGGTGCCGCTGTCCGCCGCCGTCTACTACGACGACATGTACGTGGATTCCGGCCTGCAACTGGACACCGCCGCCCGGATCGGCAACGCCCAGGCGTGGGTCACCAACGAGTACGAACACGACGGCCTGGGCGAGGACCGCGTCTTCGCCCGGCTGACCGGACTGGTGCGGGACCTCGGAGGAGGCATCACAGGTGACTGACGACCATAAGCCGCCGAAACTTATCGATATCCCGGCGTTCACCGACTACATCGGCAAGGGCTGGGACATCCCCGACCGCACCCCGACCGTCGTCCCCGGCGCCGCCGAGGCCGCCGCCGCCCACCGGTTACGGCTCGCCGCCGCGCTCCCCGGCCGGACCGTCGTGGTGGCCGCGGGCCGGGCCCCGGTACGCAGCAACGACACCTCCTACGACTTCCGCCCCGGCAGCGACTTCTACTGGCTCACCGGCTGCGTGGCCGAGGAGGCTGTGGCGGTGGTCAGGGACGGCGACACGGTCGTGTACCTGCCCGTCCCCGCCTATCCCGGCGAGACGGGGTTCTTCGCCGACGCCGCCCGCGGCGAGCTGTGGGTGGGCGCGGCCCCCGGTCTGGGCGAGTGGTCGGCGGCGCTGGGCGTCCAGGTCAGGCCGCTGGCGGACTTCGACGGCACGGTCTCCACCGATGAGGACGTCGCCAGGACGCTGGCCGAGCTGCGCATGATCAAGGACGACTGGGAGATCGGCCAGCTCCGGGAGGCCGTGGACAGGACGGTCGAGGGCTTCGCCGCCGTGCTCGCCGAGATCCCGGCCGCGATCGCCGGGGCGGGCGAGCGCTGGCTGCAGGGCACGTTCGACCGGTACGCCAGGGCGTACGGCAACGGCCCCGGCTACGCGACGATCGTGGGCAGCGGCCCGCACGCCCCGACCCTGCACTGGGTGCGCTGCGACGGCCCGGTGCTGCCGGAGGAGCTGCTGCTGCTGGACATGGGCGTGGAGGTACGCAGCCACTACACCGCGGACGTCACCCGCACCTTCCCCGCCTCCGGCACCTTCTCCCCCGCCCAGCGCCAGGTGCACGACCTGGTCGAACGGGCACACCGGGCGGGACTCGCGCAGGCCGGCCCCGGCCACCGGTTCACCGACTTCCACCACGCCGCCATGGAGGTCATCGCCCACGGGCTGGACGACTGGGGCATGCTGCCCGTCTCGGTGGACGAGGCGCTGTCTGAGCACAGCCAGCACCACCGCCGCTACCTCATCTGCGGCATCGGCCATCATCTCGGGCTGGACGTACACGACTGCGCCAAGGCCGCACCCGAGGCGTACCACGGGGCGCTCATCGAGCCGGGCATGGTGTTCACCGTCGAGCCCGGCCTGTACTTCCACGCCCACGATCAGACCGTGCCGCCCGAGCTGCGCGGGATCGGCGTGCGCATCGAGGACGACCTGCTCGTGACGGCGGACGGCATCGAGGTGCTCTCCGCCGCGCTGCCCCTGT
Organism: Nonomuraea sp. NPDC049141; assembly: GCF_040648415.1. NCBI lineage: Bacteria > Bacillati > Actinomycetota > Actinomycetes > Streptosporangiales > Streptosporangiaceae > Nonomuraea > Nonomuraea sp. NPDC049141. The sequence goes on along the minus strand of NZ_JBEZDR010000009.1, from coordinate 365,231 downwards.
CCGCGAGTGGCCTGGAGAACTGGCCAAAAAACGGCGAATGATACGAAACCACAGAAACTCCGGAGTCTGATCGTGTACGTTCCATCGTTTGCACGGCAGTGATCACATTCCGGCAGTAGGGGTTAAAGCATGTCTTCGTGGCCCGAGCGGCTCGAAACGGCGATCGGCATGTGGCGGCAGGGTGACCTGGACGGCGCGGCGGCGGTGGTGCGGGAGGTCGTGGTCTCCGGCGACGCGACAGTCGCCCTTGAGGCCTCACATCTGCTCGGCCGCCTCCTGCAGGACAGAGGTGATCTGGAAGGCGCGGGGGCGGCGCACCGTTCGGTGATCGCCTCGGGGCATCCGGTGTTCGCGCAGCGCTCCGCGATCTCCCTCGGCCTCATGCTGGTCGACGCCGAGCAGTGGGCGCTGGCCTGCCGCCCGTTGCGGCTCGCCGCCTCGGGTGCCGACGCCGACCTCTCGGTGATGGCCGACGTCGCCCTCGTACGCGTGCTACAGCGGCTCGGCGACCTGGACGGCGCCGCGGAGGCGCTGGCGCGGGCCAGACGCGGCGACCACCCCGGGGTCGCCGAGCTCACGGAGGGCCTGGAGGACACGCGGTGGCCGGACGACGGCGGCGAGCGTGAGCGCGAGGCCTGGGACGCGTTCGAGGCCATCACCGGGCTGCTCGACGAGGACGACGGCTCGAACGACGAGATCATCCTGACCGGCCTGAACCGCATGCTCGCCCACGGGATGCCCGAGCTCTGCTCCCAGGCGGCGTTCCGGCTGTACTCGATCTACGCCGACCGGGCGGAGTTCGAGGACTGCCGCCGCGTCATGGAGCACGCGATCGCGGTCGGCGATCCGGCCGAGCGCGGCCTGGCCGAGAAGCTGCTCGGCGCGGTCCTGTTCGACCTGGGCGAGCTCGTCGAGGCCCGGGACGCCTACCGGCGCGCGGCCGAGGATCACCGGCCGGAGATCCGGCTCGACGCGCTCATCCAGGAGTCGAAGTTCACCCGCGAGCTCGGCGACGAGGAAGGCGCCCGGGCCGTCCTGTGGCGGGTGGTCGAGTCGGGGCACCCGCGGTTCGCGCTGGAGGCGCGGGCCTGCCTGGGCCAGGTGTACTCCGAGGCCGGGGAGGTGGACGAGGCGCTCGCCTGCTGGCGGGTGGTGCTCGGCGGCGACTCGGACTTCCACCAGGGCGCCGTGGCTTGCCTGGGCCTGCTGCTGCACGGGCTGGCCGGGGACGACCCGCGGCGGGCGGAGGTCGTCGCGCTGCTCGGGCAGGCGGCCGAGCTCGACGACGCCGACGTGGCCTTCCAGGCGCGGATGACGCTCGCGTACGCCGAGGGCGCCGTACGCGGCCCGGACGAGGCGCTGGAGCAGGCCGTCGACGACTGCGACGCCGCACTGGAACTGATCCGCGCGGACGACCTCGCCCAGGCCCGCGTGCTGCTGCGCCGGGTGATCGACGCGGATGTCCCGCTCCAGTCCGCGCGTGCCTGCGCCATGCTGGCCACCCTGGAGTACGGCGAGGGCGACGTGGAGCAGGCGTACGAGCTGCTCGAGTACGTCGCGGACGGCGACGACTACGTCAACGGCTTCGCCGCCGCCGTGAACCGTCACCTCATCGCCGAGATCGGCGGGGCGCATCCGTCGCTCACCACCGAGAGCGGCGCGCCAGACTCGGCGCTCACCACCGAGAGCGGCGCGCCACGCCCGACGTCCGCCACCGGCGGCGGGGCGCCGCATCCGATGCTCGCCGCCCTGGTCGGTTACCAGCGGCTCGGCCGTGAGGCGGGGATCGCGGCCTATCAGGAGTGCGCCGGGCATCCGGACCCGGCCGTGTCCGCGCTGGCCAAGAGCATGCTCGCGCAGGTGTACGTGTCACTCGGGGTGCCGCGTTCGCAGGGGATCGAGCTGCTCGGCGAGGCCGCCGCGGCCGGCGATCCGCTGGCGCTCTCGCACGCCGCCGTCATCTCCTCGATCATCCGCGACGGCGACGAGGACGAAGAGCTCGTCGAGCTGCTGCGCCGCGCCCACGCGCACGGCCATCCGGCGCTGGCGCCGTGGGTGGCCCACGCGCTGGGCGCGGCGCTCGAAGGTCAGGACGACGCCGACGGAGCCCTGGCCGCCTACGCGTCCGTCCGCGAGCATCCGGGCCTGGGTGCCGAGGCCGAGGCGAAGCTGCTGCACATCCTGGAGACCCGTCGCGACCTGCCCGGCGTTGCGGCCGTACACGAGCGGATCATGGCCCGCGGCGACCGGCTCCGGGCACCGCGCAGCGCCTGGCTGCTCGGGTTCACGCGGGTCCGCATGGACGACTTCGAGGCCGCGCGCCACGCGTTCGACCAGGTCGGCGCGGACCATCCGGAGCTCGGCGAGGACGGCGTGTTCGCGCGCGGGCTGCTCGGCCACGACTTCGCGGGCGCCTCGGCCGTGCTGGCCGCCATCGGGGAGCGCGGTGACGACCACCGCTCGTTCATGAACACCTGGCTCGCGCTGGAGGCCGCCCACGCCTGGCAGCGCGCCGGGGACGTGGCGGCCGCCGACGCCGCGCTGTCCCTGGCGATCGCCTGCGGCCATCCGGAGCGCGTCCAGGAGGCCGCGCTGTATCTCGGCGCGCTGCGCAACGACGGGGGCGACCTCGCCGGCGCCGCCGCGGCGTGGACCGTCGCCGCCGACGGGGACAACGAGCACCAGGCGATGGTGGGCGCGAAGAGCCTCGGTGAGGCGCTGGCCTCACTCGGCGACCTGGTCGGCGCCGCCACGGCCTACCGGCGGGCCCTGGACGCCCTGGACCCGGACGACGACGACTACGTCCGGCTCCTGGACGTCCTGACCGGGGTACTCGTGGCCGCGGGCCAGGTGGCCGAGGCCCGGGACCTCCAGGTGTCCGCGACCGGCGACGGGCCGCACGTGCATCTGGTCATCGGCGCCGCGCTCGAAGAGGCCGGCGAGCTCGACGCGGCCGCCGCACAGTACCGGCAGGCGATCGACGGCGAGCCCGGCTCTGAGCCGGACATCGAGGTCGCCGCCACGGCGGGGGTCATGCTGGCCAGGCTGCTCGGCCGCCGGGGCGAGGCGGGGCGGGCCGCCGAGGCCGCCGCACGTGCCATCGCCTCCTTCGAACGGCTCGCCGCGGCGGGTGACGCGTCCTCCGGGGAGAACATCCCGCTCATCGCGTACGAACTCGGCGGCTACCTGACCGAAGCCGGAGACGCGGAGGGCGCGCGTACGGCGTACGAGCGGGCCGCCACCGCGGGCGACCCCTCCATCCGGCTGCCCGCCAAGGAGCGCCTCGGCACCGCGAGCCCGGACGAACTGGCCATGCTCCGGCTGCACGAGAACGACCGGGCGGGAGCGCTGGAGCTCTTCACCCAGGCGTACGGCTCACCGGCGATCGCCGAGCTGCACATCACCCTGTACGAAGGCGACCTCGCGGAGGTCCGGCCCCTGCTGGAGCGCGCGACGACCGCTGAGCGGGCAGAGGCGGCCGACCTCGTCCTCGGCGCCGCGCTGAAGCGGCTGCGCGCCGACGCGGACGGCGCACGCGAGCTGTACGAGCTGGTGCTGGAGTTCGGTACGCCCGAGCAGGTGGCCATCGCCTGCGACAACTTCGGCCTCGCCTACGACCTGGCCGGAGACACCGACGCCGCCGCCGAGACGCTCACGCTGGGCGCGGCCGTCGATCATCCGGCCGCGCTGACCTGCCTGCGCCGCCTGCTCGGCGTCCTGGCGCTGCGCGGGGACGTCGACGTCCTGGAGGCGGCCGCGCGGCGCGCGGTCGGCAGCGGCGACGCCGAGACGGTCACGCTGGGCGTCTGGACGCTGGGCGACGTGGCCAAGGCCCGCGGCGACCTCGCGGGGGCGGCGGCGGGCTATCGCGAGGCGATCGAGGGCGCCGACCCGGACACCGTCCCCTACATCCGGGTCGAACTCGGCCAGACACTCCACCAGCTCGGCGACACGACGGCCGCCCACCGCGAGATGGAAGCGGTGCTGACCTGCGACAACCCCGGCCAAGTACTGCTCGCGGGCATCCACCTGGGCGCCTGGCTGGCCGAGGACGGGCGGCTGGCCGGCGCTGCCGAGGCGTTCGGCGCCGCCGCGGCCGCCGGTCTCCGCCATCCAGCCCCGGGAGAACACGACCGCGAGTACCACGGGATGGCCCTGAACAACCTGGCCGCCGTCGCCTACGAGGCCGCCGAGGCGGGCGACCACACCGTGGCCGTCCGCGCACTGCACCTGGGGGCCGCGGGCGGGGCGCACGGCGACGCCGTGGAGTTGGCCAAGGAGCACGCGTCGGCCGCCACCGAGCGAGGCGACCTGGACGCCGTCCGCACGTACTACAAAGGCGCCGCCGCCTTCCCCCCGGACGGCGACCCGCGCCTGCTGATCAAGCTCGCCGAACTCCTCACCGAGCACGGCTCCCCGGCCGAGGCCCGCGCGCTGCTGGAGCCCCTCACCACCGCGGACGACCCGCGCGTACGGCTGGCGGCGACCACGCAACTGCTGCCCCTGCTCAAGGAGATGGGCGAGGAGTACCTGGCCCTGGAACTCGCCGCCCGCGCCGCCGGCCACCCAACCCCCCAGCCCCCACTGGACGAACAGGACATCGTCGTCCCCGCCGGACTGCCGGGCAGCACGGAAGAGGACGAGGATGACGAAGGGGACGAGCGCCGGCGGGCCGAGCTGTTCTCCATCCTTGAGACGTACGGCGACGAGGAAGGCCCGGGCACGCTCGACTCCCTGAGCTGGCTGATGCGCAACCAGTCCGGCACCCCCACCGCGGGCGCCGCGGGACGGCAGGTCATCCGGGCCGCCCGCGAGAGCGTCGCGGACGACTCCGCCGAGGCGCGCGCGATGCTGGAGCTGGTCGTCGAGTACGGCGATCCGGAAGAGGTGGCCACCGCCTACGACGACCTCGGCGACATCGCCTGGTATCACGACGACGACATGGAAGCCGCCGTCGCCGCCTACCGGAAGGGCTCCGAGGTCGATCATCCGGCCGCGCTGACCCCGCTGCGCAGCCTGATGCTGGCGCAGTTGCAGGTGAAGGACTTCGACGGCGTCGCGGCGACCGCCCAGCGCGCGGTGACCAGCGGCGACATGGAGACGATGGCCGCCGGTTACTGGATGTGGGGCGACGCCCGCCGGCACCGCGGCGACACCGACGCCGCCGTACGGCTGTACCGGCAGGCCGTCAACCTGGGGTCCGCGGAGCTCACCCCGCGTATCCGCGTCGACCTGGCCCGTACGCTGCGCGACCGTGGCGAGGGTGAGGCGGCCCGCGCCGAGCTCGGCGGCGCGGCTGACAGCGGCGACACGGATGTACGCGCGCAGGCGGGCAACCTGCTCGGCAAGTGGGCGTTCGAGGACGGCGACCTGGCGGCCTCGGCGGAGGCGTTCGGCCGGGTGGCCGCCATCGAGGTGGGCCCGGACGACCCCGACCTGCTGTCGGAGCTGGTCGAGATGGCCGCCGACAATGTGATCGTGGTCGCCAACCGGGCCTTCACCGAGGGCGACCACCAGGTGGCGGTCCGCGCGCTGGCGCTGGCCGCCCGGGCGGGCGAGGCGCAGGAGGCGCTCAAGGTGGCCGGGAAGCGCGCCACCGAGCTGGCCGAGGCGGGCGACCGCGCGAGCGCGGTGCTGTACATCGAGAGCGCCGTGGGCTTCCTGCCCGATCCCGACCCCGACCTGGAGATCCAGCTGGCCGATCTGTACGCCGCCGCCGGCGAGATCGCCGAGGCGCGGGCCAGGTACGAGCGGCTGGCCGACCACCCCGACGCCCATGTACGGCTGGTCGCCAGTGGCCGGCTGGTCCCGTTGCTGCGCGTGGCGGGAGACGCCGCCGGCTTGGCGGACGTCACCCAGCGCCTGACGGACGACGCCGCCGAAACCGACCTGGACCCGGGCGCGCAGGCCCTGCTGGCGAGCGTGCTGGGCCTGATGCAGAACGAGCACGGCGACAGTGAGGGCGCGCTGCGCACGTTGCGCCAGGCCGCGGCGAGCGGCGAACCAGCCGCCCTGGTCACGCTGGGGCAGGCGCTGGTGGACGCGGGTGAGGTGGCGGAGGCCCGAGAGGTGCTGGGCCGCGTCTCCGAAGCGGACAGCAGGCTCGGCCGCCGCGCCCTGGTCCTGCTCGGCCAGACCTATCACGACGAGGACGCGGGCCGGGCCCGCGAGCTGTACCAGCGCGTCGTGGAGATGGCGGGTGAGGCCGGCGGGTTGGCGACGGTGGTCGCCAAGATGTACCTGGGGTCGCTGGCCAAGCGGGAGCGTGACTGGCCCGAGGCGCTGCGCTGGTACCAGCAGGTGATCGACTCGGGCGACGAGAACCAGGCGCCGCTGGCGGCCGCGCACCTGGGCGAGCTGGCGTACTGGCTGGGCGACCGCGGCTCGGCGGTGCGCTACTACGAGCTCACCCTGGCCACCGACACGCGGCAGCCCGACCTGGTGGGCGAGGCCGCCTACCGGCTGGGCGAGATCAAGCACGGCGACGGCGACCTGGACCTGGCCAGGAAGCATCTGCGGCGAGCGGTCGAATCGGGCGACGAAGGCTTCGCCGCCCAGGCCCAGACCCTGCTCGCCAAGCTCGGCGAGGGAGCCTGACAGCGAGGGAGCCTGACGCGGCTAGGCCAGGCGCAGGACGCCCTCCACCGCGGCCAGGGAGAGCGTCTTGTAGCCCACCGAGTCGAACAGGACCGTGATCCGGTCCGGCTCGCGGCGCATGACCGTCCCGCGCCCCCACGCGTTGTGCTCGACCTTCGCGTGCAGCGGGAACGGCCCGTCCCCGGTCGCGAGGGGCTCCGCGCCGTCCTGGCAGGTGTCGCAGGTGCCGCAGGCCGCGTCGTACGGTTCGCCGAAGTACTCCAGCAGGAAGCGGCGGCGGCACCCGGTCGTCTCCGCGTAGCCGCGCATCATGTCGATCCGCGAGTCGTCGACGCGATGGCGGATGTCGTCGAGCTCCACCGCCCGCGCGGCGGCCCGCTGCGGCGGCGGGCCGCCGCGCGCGTAACGCAGGTCGCCGGAGTCGGTGACCGTCACCGCCTCGGCCTGTTCCAGCAGGTTGACCAGGCTCGTCAGTTGCGAGGCGCTCACTCCCAGCAGGGCGCGCAGCTCGGTGGCGGGTACGGTGCCGCCGTGCTCCTTCACCAGGGTCGCCACCCGGGACAACGCCTCCGCGTCGGCCCGGCCGCTGGCGAAGAAGCGGCGCAGGCCGAGATCCTCCGAGCGGTAGAACAGCACGGCCGAAGCGGGCTTGCCGTCCCGGCCCGCCCGGCCGATCTCCTGGTAGTAGGCGTCGGGCGACTCGGGCGGCGACGCGTGCAGCACGTAGCGGACATCGGGCCGGTCGATGCCCATTCCGAACGCCGACGTGGCCACCACGGTGTCCACCGCGCCCGCCGTGAAGAGCCCGTGGACGCGGGTCCGCTCGGCCGTCCGCATCCCGGCGTGGTACGGCTCGGCGTGGCGGCCCAGCCCGGTCAGCAGCGCGGCGTACTCCTCGGCCTCGCGCCGGGTGGCGACGTAGACCAGGCCGAGCCCGTCGAGGGACGCGGCGTGCTCGGCCAGGGCCTGGCTCTTGTCGTCGTCGGTGACGAACCGGCGCACCTCCAGCCGGATGTTGGGCCGGTCGAACCCCCGCACGATCTGCACCGGGTCCTTCAGGCCGAGGGAGCGGACGATCTCCTCCCGGACGTTCGGCGCCGCCGTGGCGGTCATCGCCACCACCGGCGGGTGCCCCAGGCGCTCGATGACCTTGCCCAGCCGCAGGTAGTCGGGGCGGAAGTCATGCCCCCACGAGGAGACGCAGTGCGCCTCGTCGACCGCGATGAGCGACGGCTTCGCCTTGGCGAGCTGGGCGACGACATCGGGCTTGGCGAGTTGCTCGGGCGACAGGAACACGAACTCCGCCTCCCCCGCCGTGACCTTCTCCAGCCCCGCCTTGACCGAGGAGGTGGAGTTGACCGCCACGGCGCCGCCCGCGTCGGCCTTCTGCAGGCCCATCACCTGGTCCCGCTGCAGCGCGATGAGCGGCGAGACGACCACGGTCGGGCCGTCGCGCAGTTGCGCGGGCACCTGGTAGACCGCCGACTTGCCGGCGCCGGTCGGCATGACCAGCAGCACGTCACGTCCGTCGAGCAGGTGTTCCATCGCCTCCTGCTGGCCCGGCCGCAGGTCCTGCCAGTCGAACGTCTGCCGGGCCGTCGCCCGCAGCCGCCGTCCCCGCCGCCCGAACCTGCTGTTGAGCCTCGCCAGTAATCCCATGCACCCCTCCTGGTTGTGCGCGGCCAGTACCCGCAGGCGCGCCCGCCGAACTCAGCGCGGCGCCCATTCGGGCAGCCAGCCGGGCCGGTGGCGGTAGCCGTACGCGAGGAGCTGGAGAACGTCGCAGGCCGGCCCCCTGTCACAGCTCTCGCCATGGCCGTGCTCGGCGAGCAGCCGCAGCTCGGCCTCACAGCGGGCCAGCACGTCACGGGGATCGTGGCGGGCGATGTGCACGGCGTCCCTCATGGACGGGCCGTCACCGGCGTCGCCGGTGATGCAGACCGCGCCGCGGAAGGCCGACGGGTCACCGAAGCCGACGAACTCCTGCCCGTTGGTCATGGTGACGAAGTCCTCGCCGTCGTACCACTCCCTGACGGGGTCGTAGGACCACGGGCCGGGAGTCGCCGCCCCGGCGGTCGTGCTGTCGGCCTCGATCGTGGCGCGGAGCCAGGACAACAGATCGGTCAACGCTCGGCCCCGGTGTAGGTCCAGCCACCCTCGTGCCGGACGAAGCGGCTGTGCTCTTCCATGCTTCCCGGCTCGCCGGCGTCGGTGTAGTGGGCACGGAAGCGGACGGTGCCCTCGGTGTGGAAGACGGTGCCCCCGGTGGTCTCGAGTATCTCCAGGCGGGTCCAGCGCGTCGCCCGGTCCAGGTCGAGGCGCGGCGGGCGGGCCGCCGGATGCCAGGTGCGCAGGAGATATCCGGCATCGCCGACGCTGAAGGCGCTGAAGCGCGACCGCATGAGCGCCTCGGCCGTGGGCGCGGCGGCCAGGCCGCGGTGCAGCCGCCCGCAGCACTCCTGGTAGGTCGCCGGCAGGCCGCACGGGCACGGGGCGGAGGCGGGTTTCGCGTCACGTCGGGGCACGCCTCTCATTCTGCCTGCTCCCGAGGACCTTCAGCGCCCGCGGAATATCAGCTGGAACTGCCGGCGCGGCCACTTGCGGCGGAACGCCACCCGCTCGTTGACCTGGGGAAAGGGCTCGTCCGGCACGGGGACCCCGAGGAAGGCGCACAGCGGCCCCCAGCCCTCCCGGACGTCGAAGACCAGCAGCCGCCCGGCCGGGATCGCCGCCCGCACCTCCGCGACGTGCCGTTCGAAGACCTCCACGATGTACGCCGGATCGTCGATGCGGCCGTCGAAGATCCGGTCCATGACGGTCGCCCTGGCCATGCGCGGGTAGAGGGCGAAATCCGGCACCCGGCGCGCCACCAGCCACCGGATGATCCGGCGGCGCACCGGCAGCGGGCGGCGTTCGGCCAGGGCGCTGGCGAAGATGGTGTCGCTGACGCTGTCGTACCACCGCTTCGGGTCGCGGACGGTGAGGATGACCTTCGCCTCGGGATAGTGCTCGGCCAGCTCCCGCCAGTAGGAGGCGGCGGGCCAGTCCACCGCCGACTGGAAGCCGGCGAACATCTCGTCCCAGTCATGGGCACGGCCCTCGCCAACGTCGAGCCACTGGCGGACCCGGAACGGCTCCGCGATGACCACGGACATGTGGTAACAGGGGCCGTAGCCCAGCATGTCCAGCGCCGCCTTCAGCGACGCCGTGCCCGTCCTGCCGAAACCCGCACCGATCACCTTCACATCGCGCTCCCGTCTCTGATCGGTCTCTGATGTGCGCTGCCTAACGTCTCGGTGGGACGACAAGCCGGTTATATGACCAATAAACGATCACTGCAAGGGTGAGGAGCCGATCATGTTGTTCCCGCATCCTCTGCTCGACGCGCTGCGGGACTCGCCCGGGAGCCCGGCCTTCGAGCACGGTTCCCGGACCGTGTCGCGCGGTGAGCTGCTGGCGCTGATCCGGCGGCTGGCGGGCGCGCTGGCCGCGGCCGGGCTGGGGCCCGGCCGGGGCGTCGCCGTCCGGACCGGCGTCTCGCCGGAGGCGTTCGCCGCGCACCTGGCCGCGCACGCGCTCGGCTGCCGTGTCGTGGGGGTCCGGCCCGGATACCCGGCCGGGCAGCTCGCCCACGTGCTCGGCATGGAGATCGACGCCCTCCTGGTCGACGGGTCGACCGCGACGCCCGGACTGCTCACGGCCGCCGGGCCGCTGCCCGTGCTGCCGTTGGCGGAGTTGCTGGCCCGCCCCGACGACGGCCGGCCCCTCACCGTCACGGCCCGCCCGGACGACGTGGCCGCCCTGACCTTCACCAGCGGCAGCACCGGGCGGCCCAAGGGCTGTGCGATCACCTACCGCGCACTGAGCGGGCACTGGGCGTGGCAGCCCCGCGTCTGGGGCCCGGTCGCGGCCGAACTCGCCGCCGCCTTCGAGCGCTACCTGCTGTTCGGCACGCTGGCCAGCATGGTCGTCCTGGAGTTCCTGGCGCCGTGCCTGCTGGGCGGCGGCACTGCGGTGATCCCCGAGGACGACGGGCGGCCCGTCTTCCCGTACGCGATCGAGCGCTACCGGATCACCGGCTCCATCATCACCGTGCCCCGGCTGTACCAGATGCTCGGCCTGCTGCGCGATGAGGCGGTGGACGTCGGCAGCCTGCGCGCACTGATGGTCTCCGGGTCGCCGATCAGCCCGTCCCGGCTGGCGGCCGCGGCGAAGCGGCTCGGTCCCGTGATCTACCAGGGGTACGGCCAGACCGAGGCGGGCAACATCGCGATGCTCACACCCGACGACATCGCCCACGGCCCGGCCCGCCTGCTGGCCTCGGTCGGCCGGCCGCATCCGGGGGTCGAGATCAGCGTCCGGGACGAGGCGGACCGGGAGGTGGCCGCGGGCGGGACCGGCGAGATCTTCGTACGCAGCCCGTACCTGATGTCCGGCTACTGGGGGCAGCCGGAGGAGACCCGCGACACGCTGCGGGACGGCTGGCTGCGCACCCGCGACCTCGGCCACGTGGACGAGGAGGGCTACCTGTACCTGGTCGGCCGGACCCGCGATGTGATCATGGTCAACGCGATGGTGGTGTACGCGGGGCCGATCGAGCAGGTGCTGACCGGTCATCCCGACGTGGACGAGGCGTACGTGGCCGGGGCGCCGGACGAACTGACGGGGGAGGCCGTCCACGCGTTCGTGGTGCCGGCCGCCGGGCGGGACCCGGACCACGACGCGCTGACCGCCCTGGTACGCGCCGAGCTCGGCGCGGACAGCGTCCCCCGGACGATCACGGTGGTGTCCGCCGTCCCGGTCGCCGCGAGCGGCAAACCGGACAAGCGTGCCCTGCTGGACCGGCACGGCGGGCGGATGTTCTGAGCATTTTCTGAGAATTGCCAGCCAACACTGCTGTTGTCCGTTCAACCACATCGCTGTGACGGAGGCATCCGTGCCGGACAACGCCCTCGACTATCTGGTGATCGGCGCCGGCCCGGCGGGACTGCAGCTGGGATATTTCCTGGAGAAGGCGGGGCGGTCGTACCTGATCCTCGAAGCCGGTCCCACGCCGGGCATGTTCTTCCGGACCTTCCCCCGCCATCGCACGCTCATCTCGATCAACAAGAAGCACACCGGATCCTCCGACCCGGAGCTCAACCTCCGGATGGACTGGAACTCCCTGCTGTCGGATGACCAGGACCTGCTCTTCACCCGCTACAGCGACCGGTACTTCCCCGCCGCCGACGACATGGTCCGCTACCTCGCCGACTTCGCCGCCGCCTGGGGCCTGCGGATCGTCTACGACGCCCGCGCCGCCCACATCACCCGCGCGCCCGGCGAGGGGCCCTTCCAGGTGAGCGACGAGCGCGGCCGGACGTACGAGGCGAAGCGCCTGATCGTCGCGGCGGGGGTCACCCGGCCCAACATCCCGGAGATACCGGGCATCGAGACGGCCGAGCCCTACGGCATCGCCGCCACCGACCCGTCCGGCTACGTCAACCAGCGGGTGCTCGTCATCGGCAAGGGCAACTCGGCCTTCGAGACGGCCGACAACCTGGTGGAGACCGCCGCGGTGATCCACGTCGCGGGGCCGAACTCCGTACGGATGGCGTGGCGCACCCACTTCGTCGGGCACCTGCGCGCGGTCAACAACAACTTCCTCGACACCTACCAGCTCAAGTCCCAGAACGCGGTGCTGGACGGCTCGGTCAGGCGGATCGAGCAGCAGGCCGACGGCTCGTACCTGGTGACGGTGAGCTTCGCCCGCGCCGACGAGGTCACCAAGGACATCCCGTACGACCGGGTGATCGTCTGCACCGGCTTCCGGTTCGACGCCTCGATCTTCGATGACGGGTGCCGCCCGGAGCTGATGATCCAGGACAGGTTCCCGGCGCTCACCCCCGCCTACGAGTCGGTCAGCGTACCCGGCCTCCACTTCGCCGGGACGCTGACGCAGTCCCGCGACTTCAAGCGCGGCACCAGCGGCTTCATCCACGGCTTCCGCTACGGCACGCGCTCGCTGCACCGCATCCTGGAGAACAGGTACCACGGCGTCCCGTGGCCGGCCCGCGAGCTCGCGGCCACCCCGGAGGCCATGGCGGCGGCGGTGCTCGAACGGGTCAACCGCTCCTCGGCGCTGTGGCAGCAGTTCGGCCTGATGGCCGACGTCATCGTCCCCGACGGCCGGGGCGGGGCGCGCTACCTGGAGGAGCTGCCGGTCGATCTGGAGGGCCCGCCGATCGGCGACGGCGGCCACTACGCGATCACGCTGGAGTACGGCCCGGAACACGACAAGGTGGACCCCTTCGACATCGCGGTCGGCCGGATCCGGCAGAGCGACTCCGCCCGCGCCCACGAGGGCCACTACCTGCACCCGGTGGTGCGGCATCACCGGCCCGGCACGCCGCCCGCCGTCCACCACATCACCGAGAACCTGGAGAACGAGTGGACCTCCCCCGAGGTGCACCTGGAGCCGCTCCGGGCCTTCTTCGCCCGCCAGGTCGCCTCGGTACCGGCGTGATGGAGACCTTGGACGAGTTCGAGGCCGCGGCCCGCTCTCGCCTCGATCCCGCGTACTACGACTACTTCGCCGGCGGGGCCGGTGACGAGGTCACGCTGCGGGCCAACGAGGCGGCCTTCGACCGGCTCGCGCTGCTGCCGCGGGTGCTGCGCGGCGCCGGGAAGCTCCAGCTCGACGTCACCCTGCTGGGCAGCCACGCGGCCATGCCCGTGCTGGTGGCGCCGACCGCCTTCCACCGGCTCGCCGACCCCGAGGGCGAGCGGGCCACGGCGCGGGCGGCCAGGACCGCCGAGACGATCATGATCGTCAGCATGGCGTCCACGGTCGCCGTCGAGGACGTGGCCGCGGCGGCGCCCGGGGCCGAGCTCTGGTTCCAGCTCTACCTCCAGCCGGACGCGGCCTTCACCGAGACGCTCGTCCGGCGGGCCGAGGCGGCCGGCTGCAAGGCGCTGGTCGTCACGGTGGACTCCCCCACCCTGGGGGCGCGGGCCCGGGACCGGCGCAACGGCTTCCACGACCTGCCCGAGGGCATGTGCTGCGAGAACCTGCGCGACGGCGCGCGGGTGCGGCCGATCGTCATGTCACCGGAGCTCTCCTGGGCGCACATCGACCAGCTCAGGGAGATGACGGGGCTGCCGATCGCGCTCAAGGGCGTCGCGCATCCCGCCGACGCGCACCTGGCGCTCGACCACGGCGTCTCCGCGCTGCTGGTCTCCAACCACGGCGGCCGGCAGCTCGACACGGTCCCGGCGGCCATCGACCTGCTGCCGGACATCGTGAGCGCCGTCGGCGGAGCCATCCCCGTGCTGCTGGACGGCGGTGTCCGGCGGGGCACCGACGTGCTGAAAGCGCTGGCGCTGGGCGCCGCGGCGGTCGCGGTCGGCCGTCCGGTGATCTGGGGCCTGGCGGCGGACGGCGAGCGGGGCGCGGGCCGCGTGCTCAGCCTGCTGCGCTCGGAGGTGGAGCGGGCACTCACCCTGTGCGGCTGCGCGTCGATCGACGAGCTCGAACCGGGGATGGTGCGACGCGCATGCTGACCGTGGTGGCTGGGGCGCTCGCCGTCATCGCCGTGCTGAGCCTGCCGTGGTGGCTGCCCGGCCGGGTCGTGGCGCTACGGGTACGCCTGTTCAACCGGGTCAACGGGGACGAGGGCATCCCCGTGCCCGGCGACCTGGTCGGCGTCGAGCGGTTCAGGGAGGTCTACTCCCACCCGGCGGCCGGTGGCCGGAGCAAGGGCGCCGCCCTGTCGGACCTGTTCTGGTACTGGCTGGCGCCCGGCCCCGAGATGCACCAGGAGCACCTGGAGGCGGGGGAACGGTATGACGCCGTCGCCCGGGCCACGCGCGGCTTTATGTCCGTACCGCGTACGGAAGCGGAGGAGCTGACCCGCCGCTGCGTCGCGCGGACGCTGCGGGACGCGCGCGGGCTGGTCCGGCTGCGCGACCTGATGATGCCGCTCTGGGCGGAGTTCTCCTACGAGCTCGTCTTCGGCAGGCGGTGCCCGCGGGTGGCCCGCGACCTGATCATCGGCAACGCGAACGACGTCGTCACCGCGCTCAAGGGCTGCGGGCTGCGGCACATGGACCGGCGCGACCGGCTGACCCGCTATCTGGTGGACCAGTTGCCGCGGGTGCGGCACCCGCTTCCCGAGGGCTTGTCGGCCAGGGAGCAGGCGCTGTACCTGCAGGGAGCCTTCTTCAACACGGCGGTCGTCCAGTTGTCGGAGGCCATGGCCCACCTGCTGATGGTCCTCGCCCAGCACCCGGACGTACAGGCCAGGGCGCTGGCGAGCGGCCCCCGCTACCTCGACCAGGTGATCTCGGAGACGCTCCGGCTCTACCCGCTCTTCGGCGTCGCCCACCGCGTCACCACCGGCGAGATCCCGCTCGACGAGCAAACGGCGATCCCGGCCGGCTCGGTGCTGTGCTTCAACTACCCCGAGTTCCACCGCGCGGGCTTCACCGACCCCGGCCGCTTCGACCCGGGCCGATTCGACCATGAACGCAGCCATCCCGACCACGCCTCGGCCCGGGAGCTCAACCACATCCCGTTCGGCATCGCCGCCAACCGGCCCTGCCCGGCCTGGCGGCTGGCGCCGATCGCCATGCGGGTCGCGGCGGAGGAAATCCTGCGCCTGTACGCCCTGGACTCCACCGCCGCCCACACCCGGTCCCTGCCCAACCGGGGCCCGTGCCTGCTCACCCCGCGGTACGCCCCCAGGAGTGCCGCCCACCGGCCGCTGCTGCTGTTCGTACGCTTCCGCGACCGGTGGGAGGACGTCTGGCGCAGCCTCGTCCAGCTCGTCCTCGGCAGCTACATGGTCTGGGACGCGCGCAGGCAGCGGCTGTGCGAGCGCTATTTCGCGGATGACGGCCAGCCGGTCTCTCACTGATCGTCCGGATTACGAGCGGAGAAATGGTATGCCCACGATGGCCCTGGTCGCCGCCGGTGACCCGAACCTCGAACTGATCCTCAAGGTGCTGCCCGCCCTGGTCGTCATCCTGCTGGTCGCCGGCCTCTGCGGCCGGCTGGCGCTGATGGTGATGCAGCCGCGGGTGCTCGGCGAGATGGTGGCCGGCGTCCTGCTCGGCCCGACGCTGTTCGGCTGGCTGTTCCCGGAGGCCCAGGCCGCCCTGTTCCCCAAGGAGGTCAGGCCGGTCCTGTACGTGCTGAGCACCATCGGCCTGACCCTGTACATGTTCCTGGTCGGCGCCGGGCTGGACCACAGCGCGCGATCACCCGGCGAGGTCCGCCGGGGTTCGGTCCTGGCCGGCTCGGGCATCATCCCCTCCCTGGCCCTGGGCTTCTGCAGCGGCCTGGTCCTGTACGACCTGCTCTCCCGCCCGGACGTCAGCCGGTGGGAGTTCGCCCTGTTCCTCGGCGGCGCGCTGTCGCTGACCGCCTTCCCCATGCTGGCCAGGATCCTGTACGAGCGGAGGCTGGAGAACTCCCCGCTCGGCCGGCTCACGCTGATCGCGGCCGCCATCGACGACGCCCTGGCCTGGTGCATCCTCGCTCTGCTGTCGGCGATCCACCTCGGCTCGGGCTCCGGCGGCGCGCTGCGCACCATCGGCCTGGCCGCGCTGTTCGCGGTGGTGATGCTGGCGGTGGTCCGCCCGCTGCTGCGGCCCCTGGGCACGAGCTTCGTGCGAACCGGCCGGCTCGGCCCCGGCGCCATGTACGTCGTCATCCTCGTGCCGCTCACCGCCGGCTGGCTCACCGACTGGATCGGCGTGTACGCCGTCTTCGGCGGCTTCGTCGCCGGGCTGACCATGCCCCGCGATCCGGCCTTCCGCAAGGTGCTGCACGGCCGCATGATGGACGTCGTCTCGACGCTGCTGCTGCCGGTGTTCTTCACCTTCTCGGGGCTGAACACCCATCTCAACGGCATCGCCGGTGGCGCCATGCTGCTGGCGTTCGCGCTGATCCTGGCGGCCGGCTTCAGCGGGAAGTACTTCGGCTGCTCGCTGGCGATGAGGGGAATGGGATTCGGCTGGCGCGAGTCGTACGCGGTGGGCGCGCTCATGAACGCGCGGGGGCTGATGATCCTCATCTTCATCAACATCGGCCTGGCACAGGGCATGATCACGCAGGAGCTGTTCGCCATGCTGGTGCTCGTGGCCGTGATCACGACCGCGGGGGCTCTGCCGCTGTACAAGCTGGCGCTGCCGGAACGCCTCGAACAGGCCAGGAGAACCGAACCCGAAGAGCCCCGCCCCTTGGAGGAGGCAACCTCGGCTTGATCTTCATTTCACGAAATGTCAATGCCTGTCGGGACCCTGGTAATTCCGCGGCAGTGATGCCACGGTGGGTCCGTGGCTGGGACATCGGGTACAGCCGGCTCACCCTCCCGTCGGCTGTTACTCGTCGAAGACGACCGTGAGCTCGGGGGCATGTTGGTAGACCTGTTCACCGACGAGGGATACACGGTCGACCTGGCTCTGGAGGGGCAGCGCGGCCTGCACCTGGGGCTGAGCCGCGCCTACGACGCCATGATCGTCGACCGGGGCCTGCCGGTGGTCGACGGCATCGACCTGCTGCGGCGGCTGCGCCGGCAGGCCGTCACCGTGCCGGTGCTCCTGCTGACCGCCTTCGGCACGGTCGCCGACCGGGTCGCCGGGCTGGACGCGGGCGCCGAGGACTACCTGGTCAAGCCGTTCGAGATCGACGAGCTGCTGGCCAGAGTGCGGGCGCTGCACCGCAGGAACCTGGACCAGGCCGGGCTGCTGCCCGTCGGCGCGGGCCGGCTGGATCCGGCGGCGCACACCGTACGACTGCCGACCGGCGAGGAGGTCACGCTGTCCGGCCAGGAGTGCCGGCTGCTGCACGCGCTGGCGACCCGGCCGCGTCAGGTGCACACGCGGGCCTCGCTGCGGGAGCGGGTGTTCGACGGCGCCAGCACCGACGCGATCGTGGACACCTACGTCTACTATCTGCGCGGCAAGCTGGGACCGGGCATCGTCAGCACCGTACGAGGTGTGGGCTACCGCCTGGGTGAGCTGTGAGGGGGCGGGAGGCGGCCGATCCGGAGCGGCGGCTGCTGACCGGGGCCCGCCGCCGGATCACCGTACAGGTGGCGGGCGCGATCTCGTTGGTGCTCGCCCTCTTCGGAGCGGTGGTCTTCGGCGTCACCCTGAACGACCAGCACGACTCCGCGCGGCGTGACCTGGCCGCCGCGACGAGCCACGGCTCCGTCACCCACCCGCCCCCCTGCGTCTGGCTGTTCGAGCTGCGCGACGGCACCCTGCGGAGCTCTCCAGGGGCACCGGAGGCGCTGCCCCTGGACGGCGCCCTGTACCTGGCCGCAGGTAGCGCGCCGCAGGTCGACCAGGTCGAGCTGGCCGGGCAGAGCTATCTCGTGCGCACCGAGCGGCACGGTGACGTGGCGACCCAGGCGGTGATGGACCTTCGCTACCAGGCCGCCGAACGGCATCGGCTGCTCCGCACGCTCGGCGCCGCCGAACTCGCCGCGCTGCTGGCCGCGCTGCTGATCGGCCAGGTCCTCGCCCGCCGGGCGATCGCGCCGCTGGGCGAGGCCCTGGCCCGCCAGCGCAGGTTCGCCGCCGACGTCAGCCACGAGCTGCGCACCCCGCTGACCCGCCTGCACACCCGCGCCCAGCTCGTCGCCCGCCAGCTGCGGCGCGGAACCGACCAGATCCTGGTCATCGACGAGGTCGACCAGCTGGTCACCGGCTCCCGGCAGCTGGGCGAGGTGGTCGAGGATCTGCTGGTGTCGGCCCAGTTCAAGCAGCTGCGCCGGCCGTTCGTCCCGGTCGACCTGGCCGCGCTGGCCGAGGAGCAGGCCGTGGCCGAGGCGGCGCGCGCCGCGGCGCACGGCGTGACGATCGAGGTACGCCGCCAGGGGCTCGACGACCACATCGTGCGCGGGGCCCAGTCGGCGCTGCGCCGGGTGATCGCCGCGCTCCTCGACAACGCGCTCGGCCATACGAGCATGGGGGGTCATATCTGGGTGACGGTCTCCGGCGGCTCGGAGGTGGTGGAGCTCAAGGTGCGCGACGACGGCGTGGGCCTGGATCCGGACGACTCCGAGCGGCTGTTCGCCCGGTTCGTGGGCCAGGGCTTCGGGCTGGGGCTGGCCCTCGTACGGGAAGTGGTGGACGGGCACGGCGGGACGATCACGGCGGACGGGCGGCCGGGCGCCGGAGCGGTGTTCACCGTCCGCCTGCCGGCGGACCCCGCCGCCTCGCACTGCCCGCCGCCACCGCCCAGAAGCGAACCCACCGACCACTCGGACCGCTCGGACCGCGAGCCGGAGCGGCGCTTCTGATCTCATCGTCGGGATCCGGTCAGCGCACGAACCCGTTGACGATCAGCGGGAGAGAGGCGTCCAACCCGACGACGTTGAGCACACCCGCGTCTTTCGGGTCCGCGATCGAGTAGCCGGCGGCGGTCATCGCCGCGACCACCACGCGGGCGTCCCGGTTGACCCGTCGGCGGTAACCGTCGAGCGCCTGGCTCGCGTGGGAGCGGCCGGCCCACGTCTCGTTGTCGGTCAGGACGACGATCCCGTCCACGGTCATCCGCTCCTTGGCCGCCCAGGTGAACGGCAACGACAGGTCCGTGCCCCCGCCCGAAGGCTCCCACTCGGCGATCTCCCGCAGGTTGGTACGCGGCGTCACCTTGGAGGCGTGCACGGCGGTGTCCACGTCGATGACGTGCACGTTCTCCTCGATGCGGGCGAGCATGACGGCCATGGCGCAGCCGACCTCGTACGGACTGCCGACCGGCGACCCACCCACCCTGACACCGTCAGACCACTGGCCGCTCATCGACCCGGACGAATCCACGGCGACGAGTAACCGCTTCCCGGTCGGCTCGACATTGCCGAAGGACAACTCGTACGTCTCCTCCAACGCGTCCAGGATCGCCGGGACCGGCGCCCACGTGTGAGCGTCGGCGCGCGGGTTCGGCTGGGCCCGGCCGGAGGCGTAGACGCGCATCGCGAGCCAGGCGTCCATCGGATGGACGCGGGCACGCAGCAGCGCGCCCCGATCGGTCAGCCGGGCCACGGCGCGCCGGGTGGCGTCGCCGAGCGGCGTCAGTGTGCCGAGCCGGGTCATGCGGGCCAGGTTGCGGATGAGCGCGGTCATACCGACCGTGTCGACCAGGGCGTCCCACACCTTCGGCTCGCGCAGCATCGCGTCCGGGAGGAACTCCCAGGGCACCCGCGACTCGTTCACGACCCGGATCGCCTCGTCGACGCCGGTGACCGCCTTCGCCGTGAGGAACCGGTCCACGGCCGGCAGCACCTCGCGGGCCCGCTCGTCCGTGACGTTCCCGGCGATCCAGCCGAACAGTGTCCTGCGCTGCTCGTCGTCGGCGACCGGATGGGCGACCCGCAGCACGTCCCGCAGGCTGAACGCCTCGCCCTGCGGCGTCCTGCGCTGAGCGGCCTTGCATGCCTTGAACGCGACGTCGTCCGCGCTCCCGGTGAGGAACCAGGAGCCGAGCGCGGTCCGCAGCGACCGGCCCACCACGGGCGAGGTCCCGCGACCGGTCACCTTGCCGCCCAGGTTCTTGTGGTAGCCGAAGAACTGGGCCAGCTGATCGGTCGTGCGCGCGACCTTCGCCAGCGCCGCCTTCGCCGCCTGCCTGGTGCCGGCGTCGCCCTTCGCGTACGCGGCGGCCAGAGCGAACAGGGCGGGCCGCTGCTTCGGAGCACGCGGCGGCCGAGCCGTCGAGATCGCGGTGAGCAGGGCGACGACGCGCGGGCCGTCCTCGGCGATCGCCTGGAACAGCACGTCGGCGTTCTCCGCCGTCAGCTTGTCCTCGCTCACGTAGTAGGTGCCGCCCGTGGTGCCGAGGATGAGGAAATCCTCCAGCTTGTTCCACAGGTCCTTGTCGAAGACGTAGCCGCCGGCGGCGTTCTGCACCTGGTCGGTGCGGCCGGGAACCCGCTGCGTCTGCGGAGTGGCGATCGCGGAGACCGCGGCGAGGGGATCACGTGCCATGGTGCGCTCCTTCCGTTCGACCCGCCCGAGAGCGGATATGCGAAAGGGGAGCGGATGTGGTGATGACCACCCGCTCCCCTTGCTCGTCAGGCCTGGAACCGGCACGGATGTGGGGATGCCCACCGGCGTTCGGTGCTCTGGCCAGCTGAGCTACACAGACCGAAGCCTGTGACGGGATTCGAACCCGCGACAACCCCATTGGAAGTGGATAACCGACGGGCTTCGACCCGTGCCGGCACCAGACCCGATGAACTGGTTCCCACGTTACTGATCAACGCGACGCGCCACACCTGATTATCGGGACTCTCCCGGAGCCCGCGTTCAGGGGACTGCCGGCGACCTCAAGCCTCGCCGGCCGCGGCAGCGGCGTTCCCCACCACGCCGAGCAGGACCCCCCATCCAGCGGTTCCGAGGAACTGCGCCGTCTGCCGAAGCCTGCCGCGCTTCTCCTCGTCAGGCTCCCCCTCGGCGGCGGCTTCGAGACCGGCGATGATCTGCCTGGCGAGCAGTTCGGCCGGCCCCCCTCCCACGACCCGCCGGGCCTCACCGGTCGGGCTGTGGATGCCGTCGATCTCCCGCCCGGCCGAATCGGCGCCCGTGACATCGGTGAACCGGAAGAACGGCGGCCGTTCACCGGCGAGAGCGGCGAGCGCCCGCCGCACCTGCTCCGGGTCCATGCGGAGCCGTTCGACGATCTGGTGCGGCTGGATCAGCGCCGCGCCCTCATCCGCCATCTGGACGATCGCCGTGAGTACGGGTAAGTCGTGGTCTTTCCAGGTCATGTTCGCTCCAGAAGTACATCGGTTCGTCCGTCGCAGTCTCCTCCAGGCTTGGTCCCCGTGGGGCGCACATGTTGACGCGGGGTGCCGGGAACTCTGCTCACGGCCGCCACTTCTCCAGGTATGCCGCGTGGCCGGCGTACGGGAGGGCGAGGAGGCGAACGACCCCGACCGCCATCGCCTTGGTCGTGTTGCCCTCATCCACGGGCAGGAACTCGGCCTCGGCGACGAACCCCACCAGCTCATCCAGGATCCGCCGTTTGGCCTCGATCTCCTGCAGCACGCGGGCCGGAGCGTAGCGGGCCAGATAGGCGGCAGTGGCGCGCGCCTGATCGCCGCTCGAAGCTGCGCCCTCGTCCTCTTCGGCGTTCGACGGCCACGACACCGGCGATGCGGCACGCGCTCCCCGCTCGTCCTCGTGGAGCCTGGCGCGGAGAAAGGCGATCAGCTCGTTCATTTCAGGCTCTCCATGATCGGGGCTGTCGTCTGCGCCATCGTAGAGCCGAAGTGCGACGCCGCCCCTCGGCAGATCGGAGATCCGTCGCCCGAGCGCCGCATGAACGTCGGTGCGATCCTGCTGGAGGCCTCCATGTCCGGGCCTGCTCAACTGTTCGCCAAGCTGCGGGCAGGCCGAACGATCACGGAGATCCGGCGTCCAGCGTTCGGCGGCGGCTTCGAACACTCGCAAGTAGCTCAGGACATTCCATGCAGGTTGCGTTCGCTCGAACCGACCCACATGTCCAGGACGTCGGACAGCGAGACCGTGTAGAAGCCGGCCCCCAGTTCCCCGGCGATGGCGCGCGCGAGAAAGGTCTTGCCGCATCCCGGAGGTCCGTACAGCAGGAGGCCACCAGGAAGGCTACGGCCGTAAAGACGACGCATTTCCGGATTACGCATAGGGACGAGGAAGGACGCCTCCAGGCGCCGTTTCACTTCCTCCAGCCCGCCGACATCCGACAAGGTCACGTCAGGACGCTCGCCCCCGTCATCCGGACGCAGACGATCCGCCGCCCGGGAAAGGACGGCAAGCGCCTCGGCGTTGCCGGGATCACGTTCCAGAGCGGCGGAGCAGTGCGCGAGCGCGGCCGCCGAATCCCCCTGATCGACGAGCAGGTCCGCGACATGAATGCGGAGAGGCACGTCGTCTGGGCGGTCCTCCACCGCCGCGAGAAGACTCCGTAAGACAGCAGGAAACCCGCCATTCTCTATGACATCCCCCAGAGGAACCGAAAACGCCGAGCTGCGCACATGCAACGGCCCGCCACAAATCCGGATTAGAGTACATCGCTCGACTTCGAGGAGGTCATGAATTCCGTCGACGCGCTAACGCCCGGCCAATGAGGTCATATACGGCCGTCAACCGCGGCGGATTCCGATCGGGCGGCCGGCGGATGGGCGAGGGAGTCGACAAGGCGCGCCAGCAGGTCCCTGAGCAGGTCCTGTTCGGCGCTCGCAGCGAGTAGCCGGGGCACGCCGGCCTCCACCTGCCTGCTGAGCTGCCGGTGGAGTCTGCGGCCACGCGGGGTGAGGTAGGCGCGAATGCGACGCCGGTCGATGTCGTCGACCCGGCGATAGACCAGACCGTCGTCGACGAGCTGGTCCATGAGCTTGGTGAGGGTGCCCGGCGGGAGGAAGGCGTGCTCGGCGACCTCGGTCATGTGGTGGCCGGTGCCGTCGGCGAGCAGGGTGATCACCCGCCAGGCGTCCAGCGAGTAGCCCTCGGCGTTGAGGATGACGGCGAGGCGCCGGCCGAGTAGCCGTTCGGCTCGCGTCAGCAGGTGGAACAGATCCGGCGGCTGATGCGTACCCGGAACAGCCATGACCCTCCTTGATCGGGGAAGGTGTCTCATGCTACAGACCGGTTGCAGCTTCCGGAATGGTGTGGAAATCATGCCCTTGACCAGGAAGCATGGCGTCATGCCGCGGTTTGACAGGCAGTTCCCTGGATCGCCGGACCCGTCGCCGCGTGGTCTCGCCGATGGCGTCGACCTGAGCGGCGAGACGGTGAACGTGGCGCTGGTGGTGCCGATGCGGGGCCCCTCCGGGATGTTCGGGCCGGCCTGCGAACTGTGCGCGGAGTTGGCCACCGACGAGGTGAACCGGGCCGGGGGCGTACTGGGGCGCGAGCTCCATCTGGTGCCGGTCGACGGGGGCGCCCCGCCGGACCGGGTGGCGGCCGAGGTGGAGGCGCTGGTGTCGCTGGGCGCGGTGCAGGGGGTCACCGGCTGGCACATCTCCTCGGTACGCCAGGCCCTCGCTCCGCGCGTCGCCCACCGGGTGCCGTACGTCTACACGGCGCTGTACGAAGGCGGCGAGCGTACCGACGGCGTGTTCATGACCAGCGAGACCCCGCTCGACCAGTTGTCCCCGGCCATGCGGCTGCTGGGACGGGAACGGGGGCTGCGGCGCTGGTTCGTGGTGGGCAACGACTACGTCTGGCCGCGCGGTACCGCGCGGGCCGCCCGCCGGTACGCGGCGGAGTGCGGGGCGGTCATCTGCGGCGAGTCCTACCTGCCGCTGGGCACCCAGGATTTCGGCGAGGTCCTGCGGCACATCGAGCGGAGCGAGGGCGACGCGGTGCTGATGCTGCTGGTCGGCAGCGACGCGGTGCGTTTCAACCGGGCGTTCGCCCGCAGCGGGCTGGACCAGCGGTGCCTGCGGCTGAGCACGCTGATGGACGAGAGCATGCTGCTGGCCAGCGGCCCCTCGGCGACCAACGGGCTGTACAGCACCGCCGGCTTCTTCGCCTCCCTGACGACTTCGGAGAACCTGGATTTTCACGGGCGGTACGCGCGCAGGTTCGGGGTGGACGCGCCGCCGCTGGGCAGTCTCGGCGAGTCCTGCTACGAAGGAGTACTCCTGCTGGCGGCGCTCATCGAGCAGGCCGGAACGCTGGACGTGCGGACGATCGTGGGCCACGCCGACACGGTCTCCTACGAAGGCCCGCGCGGGTTGCTGCGAATGCGGCGCCGGCACATGCGCCAGCGCATCTACCTGGCCGAGGCACAAGGGCTGGAGTTCGATGTGGTGGCCCAGTTATAGGCCGGGCTTGACAGCGTACGCGCCGCACCTCCAAGATTCTTCCTACAGGAAGGATCTGCGAGGGACTCGCAGGTCGGACGGCTGCGAGCGTCACGCGACGAGCCCGGGCGGGAGCCTTCGGCGCGGCCCGCGCAGCCACCTTGCGACAATTCTCGAAAAGCCGGCGCACACGACTTGTGCGGCGGCTTTTTTTGTTTCAGGTAAGCGCCCTTTCACATCAGCTAGAAACAGCTACTTAAGGGCTGCGAAACATCTCCGTAATGGCTTTCGCTGACGCTGACTATGCCAATCGATCGCATTCCTTTTTAGCGAGACGGCGAATCAGCAATGCGTGGCTTCGTCATCGAATTCCACGGTTCACGCTCCCTGGCGGAGCGGAGGAGGTTTCCATGTACCGGGTTCGCGGACGCCGCGCGGCGGCGGGTGCGGCGATTCTCGTCGCCGCGCTGACGCTTGGCGCGTGTGGCAGCAAGACCGACCAGACCCCCACTGCCCCGGCTGCGGCCGACACGTCGGGCTCGACCGTCAAGGTCGGACTGCTCAACTCGCTGTCCGGCACCATGGCCATCAGCGAGGTGACCGTCAAGAACTCCCTCATGCTCGCCGTGGACGAGATCAACGCCGCCGGCGGTGTGCTCGGCAAGAAGATCGAGCCGATCAGCGAGGACGGCGCCTCGGACTGGCCCACCTTCGCCGAGAAGTCGCAGAAGCTCATCAGCCAGGACCATGTCGCCGCGGTGTTCGGGTGCTGGACCTCGGCCAGCCGCAAGGCCGTCAAGCCGGTGTACGAGAAGAACCAGGCGCTGCTGTTCTACCCCGTCCAGTACGAGGGCCTGGAGCAGTCGCCGTACATCTACTACACCGGCGCGACCACCAACCAGCAGATCGTGCCCGCGCTGGACTACCTGAAGGCTCAGGGCAAGACCTCGCTCTACCTGGTGGGCAGCGACTACGTCTTCCCGCGCACCGCCAACAAGATCATCAAGGCGTACGCCGCGGCCAACGGCATGAAGGTGCTCGGCGAGGACTACGCGCCACTGGGCTCCACCGAATTCTCCACCATCACCAACAAGGTGAAGGCCGCGGGCGCCGACGCGGTGTTCAACACCCTCAACGGCGACAGCAATGTGGCCTTCTTCAAGGAGTACAAGTCCGCCGGACTGACCGCCGACAAGATGCCGGTGCTCTCGGTGTCCATCGCCGAGGAAGAGGTCAAGAGCATCGGCACCCAGTACCTGGCCGACCAGTTGACGGCGTGGAATTACTACCAGACCACTCCGGGCGCGGCCAACGAGAAGTTCGTCAAGGCCTACAAGGCCAAGTACGGCGCGGACAAGCCGACCAGCGACCCGATGGAGGCCGCCTACGTGTCGGTCTACCTGTGGAAGGCGATGGTGGAGAAGGCCGGCTCCTTCGAGGTCGCGAAGGTCAAGGCGGCCAGCGCCGGGGGCGGCATCACCTTCGACGCGCCGGAGGGCAAGGTCACGGTCGACGGCCCGACACAGCACGTCTTCAAGACCGCCCGCATCGGCAAGATCGGCTCTGACGGCCTGATCACGGAGGTGTGGAACTCCGGCCAGCCGGTCAAGCCCGATCCGTTCCTGAAGGGCTACAGCTGGGCCGGCGGCCTGACCTGACAGCCGACCGGGTGAGCCGGTCCGACCGGCTCACCCGCCCACAGTCCACCCCCTCACGATCCGGAGGTCCGACCTGTGACGCTGGTCTTCAGCCAACTGTTCACCGGCATCAGCATCGGCGCGGTGCTGCTGCTCATCGCGCTGGGCCTGTCGCTCACCTTCGGCCAGATGAACGTCATCAACATGGCCCACGGCGAGTTCATCATGGCCGGCGCGTACACCGTGTACGTCCTGCAGCAGATCATCACCAGCGCCGGAGCGTCGTTGCTGGTCGCCCTGCCGGTGGCGTTCCTCGTCGCCGGGACGATGGGCGTCGTGCTGGAGTTCCTGCTCATTCGCCGGCTTTACACCCGGCCGCTGGACACCCTGCTGGTCACCTGGGGTGTCTCACTCATCCTGCAGCAGCTGGCCAGGGACATCTTCGGCGCCCCCAACGTGCAGACGCACGCGCCGGAGCTCCTCAGCGGCAGCACGAAGATCTTCTCGACCGGCACCGGCGATCTGGTGCTGGCCAACAGCCGCCTGTTCATCCTCGCCCTGGCCCTGCTGGCCGTCGCCGCGCTGACCCTCCTGCTGCGCACGACCCCCCTGGGCCGTCGCATCCGCGCCGTCGTGCAGAACCGCGATCTGGCCGCGGCCTCCGGGATACCCACCGGCCGGGTGGACCGGTTGACCTTCTTCATCGGCTCCGGGCTCGCCGGCATCGCCGGGGTCGCGCTGACCCTGGTCGGCCCGATCGGGCCGACGATGGGCACCAACATCATCATCGACGCCTTCCTCGTCGTCGTGGTCGGCGGCATCGGGCAGCTGAAGGGCACGGTGATCGTGGCCTTCGCCCTCGGCTTGATGCAGTCGCTGGTGGAGTACTCCACCACGCTCAGCGTGGCCAAGGTGCTGGTGTTCCTCACCATCGTGGCGTTCCTGCAATGGCGGCCACGGGGCCTGTTCACCCTGCGCACCCGGAGCCTGGCATGAGCGCCGACGGCTTGGCACGCTGGGGCGGCCGGTTCGCCGCGGGCGCTCCGGCGCGTACGAGGGCCGGGTTCGCCCTCGCCGCGCTCGCGCTCTTCGCGGTGGCACCGCTGGTCCTGGGCGACTTCCGGCTGAGCCTGCTGGCCAAGTACCTGTGCATGGCGATCGTGGCCGTCGGCGTCGGCCTGGCCTGGGGCCGGGGCGGGATGCTCGCCCTGGGCCAGGGCGTGTTCTTCGGGCTCGGCGGATACGCGATGGCGATGCACCTCAAGCTCGCCGACGCCGGTCCCGGGAATCTGCCCGACTTCATGCAGCTCTACGGCCAGGTGGAGAGCCTGCCCTGGTGGTGGGAGCCGTTCGCCGACCCGTTCTTCGCGATGGCGGCCGTCGTGCTGCTGCCCATGTTCCTGGCGTTCCTGCTCGGCTCGCTGGTCTTCCGCCGGCGGGTGCGCGGCGCCTACTTCGCGATCCTGTCCCAGGCACTGGCCGCCGCGATGGCGATCTTCCTGATCGGTGAGCAGGGAACCACCGGGGGCACCAACGGCTTGACCGACATCCAGGGCTTCTTCGGCTACAACCTCGACGACCCTGTCAACCAGCGCATGGTCTACTTCATCATCGCCGGCTGCCTGTTGCTGATGCTGGCGGCGGCGCGGCAGCTCATGCACAGCCGCTATGGCGAGCTGCTGGTCGCGACCCGGGATGCCGAGGAACGGGTCCGCTTCCTCGGCTACGACCCCGCCAACGTCAAGCTGGTGGCCTATGTCGTGGCCGCGGGCATGGCCGGCCTGGCCGGCGCCTTGTTCGTGCCCGCGGTGGGCATCATCTCCCCCGCGCTGATCGGTGTCGTACCCTCCATCGAGTTCGTCGTCGGAGTGGCCGTCGGCGGCCGGGCGACCCTGCTCGGACCGGTTCTCGGCGCGATCGGCGTGGCCTGGGCGAAGACCGCGTTGTCGGAGCAGTTCCCGGCCGCGTGGACGTATTTCGAAGGGTTGCTGTTCGTGCTCCTGGTCGCTTTCCTACCGGGTGGTATCGCATCCGTGTCCGGCCTCATCCGGCGTCGCCGTGCCGCCGACGGCACCGCCCGGAGGGCGGCACCCGCCGGCGAAACCGCACCGCCCATCGCTACCCCTATCCCCGCCTCTGCCCCTGCGGACACGAGAGAGGTCGCCCAGTGAGCACCGAAAGCGCCGCCGGGCTGCGGATCCGTGACCTGAGGGTGGTCTTCGACGGCTTCGCCGCCGTGGACGGCGTGGACATCGACGTCCCACCCGGCGACGTGCGTTTCATCATCGGGCCCAACGGCGCCGGGAAGACCACCCTCGTGGACGCGGTCACCGGCCTGGTGAAGGCCTCCGGCTCGGCCTCGTTCGGCGGTCAGGAGCTGCTCGGCCGGAAGGTCCACCACATCAACCGGCTGGGCATCGGCCGCACCTTCCAGACCGCGACCGTGTTCGAGGAACTCACCGTGCTGCAGAACCTCGACATCGCCGCGGGAACCGGCCGCGGCCCGCTGACCATGCTGCGCAGGCGCAAGAGCGTGCCGGACGGCGTGGCCCAGGCGATGGAGGCGATCGGGCTGGCCACGGCGCGGAACAACCTCGCCGGCACCCTCGCCCATGGTCAGAAGCAGTGGCTGGAGATCGGCATGCTGCTGGTGCAGGACGCCAAGCTGCTGCTGCTCGACGAACCGGTGGCCGGCATGAGCCACGATGAACGCGAGGCCACCGGCGAACTCCTCGGGCTGCTCAGCGAGGAGCGCACCGTCGTGGTCATCGAGCACGACATGGACTTCCTGCGGCGCTTCGCCCGTACGGTCACCGTCATGCATGCGGGCCGGAAGCTGAGCGAGGGCACCGTCGCCCAGGTGCAGGCGGACCCGAAGGTGCAGGAGGTCTACCTGGGACACGCCGGCGCGACCGCCGCGGCTGCAGGGGAGGCATGATGCTGGAGTTCGACGGGATCGATCTGGGATACGGCCGGAGCATCGTCCTGCGCGCGTTGTCCTTGACCGTTCAGGACGACGGGGTGACGGCGGTGCTGGGCCACAACGGCGCCGGCAAGAGCACGCTGCTACGGGCCGCCATCGGCCTGCTCAAGCCCCGCACGGGCACGATCCGGCTGGGCGGGCAGGACATCACCGGGCTGGCCCCGCACCAGCGGGTGGCCCGGGGAATGGCCTACGTCCCGCAGGGACAGCAGTGCTTCCCGCACCTGACCACCGCGGAGAACCTCCAGCTCATCGCCGATGGCCGCCGTAACGGGAAGGCCGCCACAGCGGAGGCGCTGGACCTGTTCCCCGCGCTGGCCGGCCTGATGAACCGCCGAGCGGGCCTGCTCTCCGGCGGGCAGCGCCAGCAGTTGGCCATAGCCCGGGCACTGATCACCGAGCCGAGGCTCCTGCTGCTGGACGAGCCGACCGAGGGCATCCAGCCGTCGGTCGTCACCGAGATCGAACAGACGATCCTGGCGCTGGCCGGCCGCGGCGGGATGTCGGTGTTGCTGGTCGAACAGCACGTGGGGTTCGCGGTGAAGGCGGCGCAGCGGTACTACGTCCTGGAAGCCGGGCGGGTGACGTCGTCGGGCCGGGGTGGTGAGGAGGCCGAGTCCGCCGTCCGCCAGGCGCTGACCGTGTGAGGAGACCCCGACCCGATACGAGCAGATCCTGCTCGGACTCCGCGCGGGGCTTTCTGCCCGCCCGCCGGAACCCGGCTTGTGGCGAGGTGCTCGACGGCATCTCCCTAACGGGTAAAAAGTGCGGGCCCCAGCGGAGTGCCCGGCTGATGCCGACAGCGGCGCGCCCGGGTGTCTGGGAGGCGCTCTCAACGGGTGACAGACCACCGCGAAAAGATCAAGAAGGCCGCTTACCTGATCGGGAAGCGGCCTTTGAGCTGGTGGGCGATACTGGGATCGAACCAGTGACCTCTTCGGTGTGAACGAAGCGCTCTCCCGCTGAGCTAATCGCCCGCCCTGCGGCCCCTTGCGGCGCCGACGGGAAAACCATACCGCACTCCGGGACTGGTCGCGAAGCGGCGGGAGGCGCAGGTGAGGATTCGGGGAAAGGGTGCGGTTGCCCATCGGTGCGACGGCTCGTTGGCATACCATCGTCGTGTTCCGGTAGGTGCCGATCGTGATCTTTTCTCAAGGAACGTTCTTGGTGGGCCCGTCGGAACAGGCTCCACGAAGCGCAAAACCCTTGTAAATACGACCCGATTCATGCTGTTTAGCCAGGTAGATGCCTAAATGTCCAGCTGTGATGTGCGTTACAGAAGGGCCTAGGAGCGGAATCTTTCCTACAGGTTTCTTCGTTCCGCGTGATAGCTCAGGACGAAGTCCGTCAGAGCAGTGATAGCCCCGAAGAGGGGACCTTCGACGAAAAGGTTTGGCTGACGATGAACAGCACCACCGTCTCCGCCGAGCTTGGCCTTCGGCTTGTGGTCCCCGACCGTACTACCGTCCCCCTGCTCGCCGGACTGAGCTACACAGCCGACGACCCATACGCCATCCGCATGGCCTTCCACGTAGGGAACGACGAACCGGTCGAGTGGATCTTTGCCCGAGAGTTGCTGACAGTCGGCATCGTGAGACGCGTCGGCGACGGCGACGTGCAGGTATGGCCCGCACGCGCCGACGGCGAACGCACCCTGCACATCAGCCTGACGTCACCGTTCGGGCAGGCACTGTTCGAAGTGCCGCTGGCGCCGTTGACCGAGTTCCTCCACCGCACCTACGAGAAGGTGCCGGCCGGCCGCGAGACCGACTTCATGGATCTCGACGCCGAGCTCACGAACATGCTCTGGCCGTCCTGACACCCCACAAACCCCTTTTTGATCTTTTACGGCTCAGCACGGTGGGCCCCACCCGCCGTACGGGGCTGAGATCTGTCCAGGGGCACGCTTCTCCGGTGGAGCGGGTTTCGCGCCGTGACGAGCGCGTTCTTGGCCCCGGTCCGGGGATTGGGCCGGCGTTTGTGATCTAGGCCGCCCCCCATCGGGTTCCCGCCGCCGCCCTGTGGGGGCGCATTCGCCCGACCGAGGGATGGACCAGTCCGGTCTGGGACCTCCAAGGCGGCGTGTTCACCGCCGACCGCGGCACGCTCGACGTCCATTACCTGACGACCGCTCCCGGCAACACGCAGAACATCTCGTACTGGCCTGCGAGCGGGGAAGCGTGGCTGGTCAACGAATTCCGCGGCGACCATGACGGCGTATACGCGAGCGATCGCCTGGTGCCGGCGTTGAGCTGCCCGAACCTCAGCTGCTGACGCCAAGAACGGCACGCCCTCTGACTCTCCGTCGCGGGCCTGGTGCGGCCCGCCGTGGCGGCGGGCCACGATGCAGAGGGTATGTCGGGTTTCTGGAGGTTTGCTGGGACTATTGGGGTATCGAGGCCAGCGCCGCTTTCATTCTCGTAATCTCGATGTTCTGGCCCGAGTAGACGTCTTTCGCCACGCGTCGCATCTGCTGGTCCGTGCCGGTGGAGCGTTCTTCGTCGGCCATCTTCAGGGCGCCGCCGTGGTGTCTGATCATGAGTTGCAGGAACAGGCGGTCGAAGGCGGCCGCGCGGGCCGTGCGCAGGGCGTTCATCTCCTCCAGGGTGGCCATGCCGTAGCCCTCGGGGCCGTGGGCGTGGTCGGCGGGTACCGGGCGGCCGAGGGAGGCGAGCCAGGAGGACATGGCGATGATCTCGGGACGCTGGGCGCTGGCGATCTGGTCGGCGAAGCGGCGTACGGACGGTGTCGTCGTACGGTCCTTGACCAGGCCGGTCATCTCCAAAGCCTGCCGGTGGTGCGGGATCATGCCTTCGGCGAAGCGGACGTCGGCGGCGGCCGGGGCGGGCGGCGGCTGGCCGAGGCGTTCGCCGGGCGTGGCCGTGCGCGCGGGGGTGCCCGGGCCCTGTGGGACGATCACCGGAGCGTCGGTGCCGATCGCGGACGGCTGTTCCGGCTCCCGGGCGCACGCCGACAGCGCGGGCAGCACGAGTGCCGTCGAGACTGTGACGATGAGCGCACGCGACCGGGACATCACTGACATAGCTTCCATACTGAGCCACGAACGAGAGGGATAGCGCGTGATCTTCGGAAAGGTACGGGGGGCGGTGGTGTGCGCGGCGGTGTTGCTGGTGGCCGCGTGCAGCGCCGGGCCGCAGGCGGGTCCGCGAGGGGAGGATCCCTCCGGAGACGCGGGCGAGCCCGTCAACACCTCCCAGCCGACCGGTGACGCGAAGACGAGCCCGAACGTCAAAAGGGTCGCGCACATGCCCCGCACGGCGCCGCTCGACGGCGCCATGGACTGGAACACCGACCTGGCCTTCCAGGGCGACTACGCGTACGTGGGCAACTTCGGCGGGTTCTCGATCTACGACATCAGCGACCCGGCCAAGCCGAAGACGGTCAGCCAGGTCGACTGCCCGGCGGAGCAGAACGACGTCTCGATCTACGGCGACCTGCTGATCCTGTCGATCGACGAGCCGCGCAGCGACGAGAGCTGCGCCTCCACGACGAAGAGCCACCACTGGGAAGGGCTGCGGATCTTCGACGTCAGCGACAAGAAGAACCCGAAGTACGTCTCGGCCGTCGCGACCGACTGCGGGTCGCACACGCACACGATGATCCCCGACGGGGAGACGCTGTACGTGTACGTGTCCTCGCCCGGCCCCGAGCCGGAGTCGGAGACCTGCCCGCCGCCGCACGAACTCCTCCAGGTGGTGGAGATCCCCACCAAGGACCCCAAGGCCGCCAAGGTCGTGGCCAGGCCGAACTTCTTCCCGGACCGCGAGGAGACGGGTGCCGGGTGCCACGACATCACGGCGTACCCGGAGAAGAAGCTGGCGGCGGCCGCGTGCTTCGGCGACGGCGTGCTGCTCGACATCTCCGACCCGGTCAACCCCAAGGTGCTGCAGCAGATACGCGACGAGGAGAACTTCCAGCTCTGGCATTCGGCGACGTTCAACAACGACGCGACCAAGGTGGTGTTCGGCGACGAGCTGGGCGGCGGCTCCGCGCCGACCTGCGACCGGGACACGCCGCGGACCAAGGGCGCGGACGCGATCTACGACCTCGTGAACGGCAGGCTGGAGCGGCGCGGCTACTTCAAGATCCCGCGCGAGCAGGAGGAGAACGAGAACTGCGTCGCCCACAACGGCTCGCTCCTCCCGGTGCCGGGCAAGGACATCATGGTCCAGTCGTGGTACCAGGGCGGCGTGTCGATCTGGGACTTCACCGACTCCGCCAACCCCAAGGAGATCGGCTACTTCGACCCGGTGCCGTACGACGGGGTCGCGGGCTCCTGGTCGGCCTACTACTACAACGGCTACATCTACTCCAGCGACATCCGCGGCGGCCTGGACGTCATCGAGATCGACGACCCGCTGACCGACCCGGCCAAGCAGGTCAAGATGGATGACTTCAACGTGCAGACCCAGAAGTCCTACTGAGGTGCCGTGATGCTCCCCGCCCGCCAGTTGGCGTAGGTGGTGACGAAGGAGGAGGCCACCCGGCCGGTCTCGTTGAACGCGCGCCAGGACAGGTCGAAGAAGATCGGCCTGTCGCGCGCGTCCAGCTTCAGCTTCCAGGTGAGCTGGGTGTCGGCGAGCTCGTCGGCGGTCCACCCGCCGGTGATCTCCGAGATCTTCTGCTGGACGATCCGCGGTCCCCTGGTGGTCACCAGGGACCCGGAGTACGTCCGCGCCTCCCCGCTGATCCGCGGCGTCACGCTGATCACGTCGAGCAGGACGCCGACCCCGGCGGTCACGGGGAGCATCTCGGCGAAGTAGAGCGCGTCCGACGTCTCCTTTCCGGTCACCGGCTTGCCGTCGAGGTAGACCTTCGGCTTGTCGGCGCTCTCTATGACGATCACCTGCCGGGTGTCGCCGACCGACTCGACCCGCATGTTGAAGTCCGTGGTCATGTTGTCGGTCGCGTCGAAGACGAGCTGGCCTCGGGCCTCGCCGTAGAAGGAGCTCTGGCTCAGGCCGCCCTCGTAGGTGAAGTCGGCCAGCGGCGTCACGATGGTCGCCGCCTCTATGGCCGCGACCAGCTCCGCGGGCTTCGCGGGAGGCGCGCTGACCGCGGGCTCGGGCGTGCCGGATGTGCTCGGCCCCGGCGAGCCGGTGGCGGCGGCCGTGGTGATGTTCGCGCGGCCGGCCGAGCGCGCCCAGAGCAGCGCCCCGGTGACCACCAGACCCGTCGCCGCGAGGCCCGCCCCGGTCAGCACGTTCCTGCGCGCCATCAGCACCCGGGTGGCGGTGATCGTCGGCGCCTCCGGCTCCACCGCGCCGGTAGCCGCCGGCGTGCCCTGTCCCATCGCGCCGGGGGCCGCGAGCGCACTCTGTTCCAGCACTTCGGTGGTCGCCGACGC
Source organism: Nonomuraea sp. NPDC049141 (assembly GCF_040648415.1). NCBI lineage: Bacteria > Bacillati > Actinomycetota > Actinomycetes > Streptosporangiales > Streptosporangiaceae > Nonomuraea > Nonomuraea sp. NPDC049141. The sequence goes on along the minus strand of NZ_JBEZDR010000009.1, from coordinate 330,869 downwards.
ACCCTGTTCGAGCACTTCGGTGACCGCGAGCGCACCCTGTTCCAGCACGTCGGACTCCCCCGCGCGCCGGTCCTCGCCGAGCAGCTCCAGCAGGACGTCGCGCGCCGTGGGACGGGCGGCGGGGGCCTTGGCCAGGCAGCGCGCCACGATCCCGCGCAGCGGCTCCGGCAGGTCGCCCAGGCCGGGCTCGGCCTGGAGGATCCGGTAGGCGACCGCGGCGATCGTGTCGTCGCCGAACGGCGGCCGTCCCGTGGCCGCGTACGCCATCGTGGAGCCCCAGGCGAACACGTCGCCGGCCGCCCCGACCGGCCCGTCGCCGAACTGCTCGGGCGCCATGTAGGGCGGTGTCCCGGCCATCCCGCCCTTGGTCGCGGTGAGGTCGGCGAGCCGGGCGATGCCGAAGTCGATGACCCGCGGCCCGTCCTTGGCCATCAGCACGTTGCCCGGCTTGAAGTCGCGGTGCACCACGCCCGCCCGATGGATGGCGGTCAGCGCGGTGGCCGTGCTGATGGCCAGCCGGATGAGGTCCGCGCCACGCAGGGGCGCGACGTCGGCCAGGGACGGGCCGTCGATGTACTCGCTCACGACGTAGGGCGGGTCGTAGCCGAGGTCGGCGGTGATCACCCGGGCCGTGCAGAATTCGGCGACCTGCCTGGCGGCGGCGAGCTCCCGCTGGGCCGTACGGTCGATGCCCGCCCTGCCCCCCGCCATCGCCTTGATCGCCACCTGCTCACCATCGGGACCCGTGCCGAGGTAGACGACGCCCTGACCGCCCTGGCCGAGACGGCCGGTGATCAGGTAGTCGCCGAGCCGCGGCGGATCGCCCGGCCGGAGCGCACCGGCAGCCACCTGATCAGGGGTTGAGGTCGGCGGCGGCGTGCTCGGCGAAGATCCGCATCGCCTTCGCGGTGATCGGCCCCGGCGCCACCGGCAGCTCGGTCTCGTCGACCAGCCTGATCGGCTGGATGTCGCGGGTGGTGGAGGTGAGGAACGCCTCCTCGGCGGTGTACAGGGCCGACATCGGTACGTCGGTCTCCTCGCCGCCGCACCATTGGAGCACCAGCGCCCTGGTGACGCCGGCCAGGCAACCGGACTCGAGCGTCGGCGTCAGCAGCCGCCCGTCGCGGACGATGAAGATGTTGGAGCCGGTGCCCTCGCACAGGTTGCCCGCGAGGTTGCCGAAGATGGCCTCGCCGCCGCCGCGCGCCTTGGCGTAGGCCAGGGCCTTGGCGTTGTCGCCGTAGGAGGTGCTCTTGACGCCGGACAGGGCGCCGAGCTCGTTGCGCGGCCAGGGGACGACGGTGACGTTCGCGGTGCCGGGGAACGGCTTCTGCTCGTCGACGATCACGACCGAGGTGGTGCCCTGGTCACCGCGGTCGGAGCCGAGGGGGCCCGGGCCGCTGGTGTAGGTGACGCGGATGCGGCCGAGCGGCCAGTCGGGGGCGGCGGCCAGGCACTTGCCGATGCCGTCGGCGATGGCCTCGAGGTCGGGCGCGGGCAGGTCCATGCGCTGCGCCGACAGCGCGAGCCGGTCGAGGTGCCTGGTGAGCGCGAACGACTCGCCGTGCACGATCTTGATGGTCTCGAAGACGCCGTCGCCGACCATCAACCCGTGGTCGAACACCGAGACGGTCGCGGCCGCGGGGTCGAGCAGCTCCCCGTTGACCCAGACAGGGATAGTCATCTATTTCCTCCTGAGGATGCCAGTGCGATGAGCCTGGACGCCTTCAGCTCGGTCTCGAGCCATTCACGCCGGGGATCGCTGCCCCAGGTTATGCCCGCGCCCGTGCCGAAGCGGATCTCGCCGGCGGAGATCCAGAATGTCCGGATGCCCACGGCCAGCGCCGCCCTGCGACGGTCGGCGTCGACCCAGCCCACTGCTCCACAGTATGGCCCGCGCGGCTCCGGTTCGAGCTCATTGATGATCCGCGACGCGGACGATTTGGGGGCGCCGGTGACCGAGCCGGGCGGGAACGTCGCCGCGAACAGCTCCGGCCAGCCCGCCCCCGGCGCGAGCCTGGCCCGTACGGTCGACACGAGGTGGACCAGCCCGGGATGCTCCTCGACGGCGCAGAGCGACGGCACCTCGACGGAGCCGACGGCGGCGACCCGGCCGAGGTCGTTGCGGACCAGGTCGACGATCATGACGTTCTCGGCGTAGTCCTTCTCCAGCAGGTCGTCCGCGGTCACGCCGGTGCCCTTGATCGGCCTGGACTCGACCAGGTCCCCGTCACGCGACAGGTACAGCTCGGGCGAGGCCGACACCACGCTCAGCCCGGGCACCTGGACGACGGCCGCGTAGGGGGCCGGGTTGCCGACGGCCAGGCGGGCCGCCAGGGCCAGCGGGTCGGCGTCGTGCGGCACCGGCGCGGTCAGGACGCGGCAGAGGTTCGCCTGGTAGACCTCGCCCTGCTCGATGTAGTCGCGGATGGCCTGGACACCGCGCTCGTAGGCGGCCTGATCGAGGGAGCTGTGCCACCGGTCGGGCGCGGGCCCGTGCCAGGCGGTCCTGGGCGTGGGCAGGGGTGCCGGCCGTACGTGGTCGAACCGGGCGCACGTCACCTTGCCCTCGTAGCCGACCACCACCGCCCACCAGCCGTCGCCGTCGAGGGCGGCGAGGTCGGTCGTCAGGTCGCGCAGGCCGGTGGCAAGGAGGTTGCCTACACGGGCGAAGCCGTCGTACACACCTGCCATTCTCCCAGCAATCGGACGAACTCCTGCGCGGACGCCAAAGGCGCCTCGGGCAGGGCCGCGTAGACCTTCCGCGCGGGGGCCAGCCCGCGCAGGGGCCGCAACACCAGATCCGCCGGTACGGCCCGCGCCGCCAGCTCCGGCACCAGCGTCACCCCGAGCCCGGCGGCGACGAAGCCGAACTTCCCCGTCCATTCCGCGACCCGCAGCCCGCTGCGCGGCGTGAACCCGGCGGCGGCGCAGGCGGTGACCAGCAACGTCGGCTGCCCGCGCGGCGCGGCCTCGATCCACGTCTCGTCGGCCAGGTCGCGCAGGTCCACGTCGGGCTCCGCGGCCAGCCGGTGCGACCGCGGCAGCGCCACCAGCAGCCGGTCCTCGCGCAGCGGCACGACCCGGTCGCATTCGGCGGCCAGCCCCGCGGGGTAGTCGCTGATCACCGCGACGTCCAGCGCTCCCGCCCGCAGCCGCTCGATCAACCGGGCCGTCAGCCCCTCGACCAGCCGCAGGCCGACCTCCGGCCGCCGCTCGGCGAACCGTTTGAGCGTCATGGGCACGAGATCGACGTTGGCCGTGGCGAACGCGCCGACCCGCAGCGTGCCGCCGCTGCCGCCGTGGATCGCGGCCAGTTCCTCACTCGCGCGTTCGAGCCGGTCGAGCACGGCGATGGCGTGCCGGTGCAGCGCCACGCCGGCCGGTGTCAGTCGTACGCCCCTGGCCAGCCGTTCGAAGAGCGGCCCTCCGGTGGCCCGCTCCAGGGCGGCGACGCGCCGGGAGACCGCCGACTGGGTGTATCCGAACAGCTCGGCGGCCGCGGTGAAGGAGCCGCTCCTGGCCACCTCGTCGAAGAGGCGGAGCGCTCCGGTGTCGAAGGCATTCATATCTGTCATGGCTGGTATGCAATCTAGTCGCTGGCGGAATGCCTCGCCTATCGCTTAACTGAACAGGTGATTGCATTTCTAGGACAGGGACGCATGGGCGTCCCGATGGCCCGGCGGCTCATCGAGGCCGGGCACAAGGTGACGACATGGCGGCGCGGGACCGGGGTCACGGTCGCCGAGGCGGTGGCCGGCGCGGAGCTGGTCATCACGATGCTGCGCGACCCGGCCGCCGTGCGCGAGGTGCTGACGGCCGCGCTGCCCGGGCTGCGGCCCGACGCGACGGTGGTGGAGATGTCCACGATCGGCCCGGACGCGATCCAGGAGCTGCGCGCGCTGCTGCCCGCCTCTGTCAGGCTCGTGGACGCGCCCGTGCTGGGCAGCGTCGCTCCGGCGGCCGACGGCACGCTGACCGTGCTGGCGGGCGGCGACCTGTCGGGGCTGCGCGACGTGCTGCCGGTGTTCGGCACGGTACGCGAGTGCGGGCCGCTGGGGGCGGGCGCGGCGATGAAGATCGCCGTCATGAGCGCCCTCGTGCCGGCCCAGGTGCTGATCGCGGAGACGTACGCGTACGGCGAGGCGCACGGGGTGGACCGCGACGCGCTGGCCGACGTGCTGTCGGGCACTCCCCTGGGCGTCCTGGCCGAACGGCTGCGGGCGCCCGCCCCCGAGACCCGCTACGCGCTCGGTCTGGCGGCCAAGGACCTGGCCCTGGCGGCCTGGCCGGACGCCGCGCTCGCCGCCGCGGCACGCAAGCGCCTGCAGGAGGCCGAGGCGGCCGGGCTCGGCGACCAGGACGTGACGGCGATCGCCACGTACGTGGGCGGGCGGGCCGCGCACCGGGCCGTGCCGGTCAATCCCGCGACCGTTCCGGCCACGAACGGCTTTTACTCCCATGCCGTACGGGTCGGCGACATGCTGTACGTCTCCGGGCAGGCGGCCTTCGACTCGCGCGGGGAGGTGGTCGGGGCGGGGGACATGACGGTGCAGGCCGAGCACGTGTTCCAGTGCCTGGCGCGGATCCTCGCGGATCAGGGGGCGGGGTTCGAGGATGTGGTGTTCGTCCGGACGTACCTCACGAACATGGACGATCGTGTCGCGTACGGGCAGGTGCGCCGGAAGTACTTCCCGGGGACGCCGCCCGCGAGCACGACCGTGGAGGTGTCGAAGCTGTTCATGCCCGGGTTGCTGCTGGAGGTGGACGCGATCGTCGCACTGCCGTAGCGCGGGCCGCCGTACGCGGCTCGCGCTACGCGCCGACGCCCGCGGCCGAGACCGCGGGCGGCGTACGGCGGGCTGAAATATCGCGAAAAATTACGCCAGGGGGCCGGTGACGGACTCGGCGGCGGTGACCACGCCGCCCTCGGCGACCAGGCGGACGGCGGACTCGATCTCCGGTGCCAGGAAGCGGTCGGGGCCGGGGCCCGGGACGGTCTCGCGCAGCGCCCGCACCACCGCGCCGGTGGCGGGGGCGGGCTCCAGCGGGGCGCGCAGGTCGAGGGCGCGGGCGGCGGTGAGCACCTCGACGGCCAGCACCCTGGTGAGGCCGTCGACCGACTTGCGCAGCTTGCGGGCCGCCGACCAGCCCATCGAGACGTGGTCCTCCTGCATGGCCGAGCTGGGGATCGAGTCCACGCTGGCGGGCGCGGCCAGCCGCTTGAGCTCGGAGACGATGGCCGCCTGGGTGTACTGGGCGATCATGTGGCCGGAGTCGACACCGGGATCGTCGGCCAGGAACGCCGGCAGGCCGTGGTTGCGCGCCACGTCCAGGAAGCGGTCGGTGCGGCGTTCGGACATCGAGGCCAGGTCGGCGGCGACGATGGCCAGGAAGTCCAGCACGTAGGCGACGGGGGCGCCGTGGAAGTTGCCGTTCGACTCGACGCGGCCGTCGGAGAGCACGGCGGGGTTGTCCACGGCACTGGCCAGCTCCCAGGTGGCCACGTTCGCGGCGTGGGTGATCGTGTCGCGGGCGGCTCCGGCCACCTGGGGAGCGCAGCGCAGGGAGTAGGCGTCCTGGACACGGGTGCACGCGGTCGGGTCGCGGTGACTCGCCATGATGCCCGAGTTATCCAGAATTTTCGTCATATTGGCGGCGGAGAGGGCCTGGCCCGGCTGCGGCCGGAGCGCCTGCAGCTCGGGGGCGAAGACGCGGTCGGTGCCCAGCAGCCCCTCGACGCTCATCGCGGCGCTCACGTCGGCGGTCCTGACGAGCCTGGTCAGGTCGTCGATGGCCAGGATGAGCATGCCGAGCATGCCGTCCGTGCCGTTGATGAGCGCGAGCCCCTCCTTCGCGGCGAGCTCGACGGGCTCGATGCCCGCCTGCTTGAGCGCCTCCTCCGCTGCGGTGACATTTCCGTACTTGTCGCGCACTACGCCCTCACCCATCAACGTGAGCGCCACGTGCGCCAGCGGCGCCAGGTCGCCGGAGCAGCCGAGGCTGCCGTACTCGTGCACGACCGGCGTGATGCCTTCGCTGATGAGCGCGGCCAGTGTCTTCGCGGTGGTCGGCCGGATGCCGGTGTGACCGGTGGCGAGCGTGTGCAGCCGCAGCAGCATGAGCGCGCGCACCACCTCGGTCTCGACCTCGGGGCCGTTGCCCGCGGCGTGACTGCGCACCAGCGAGCGCTGGAGCTGGGCGCGCAGCGCCGGGTCGATGTGCCGCGTGGCCAGCGCCCCGAACCCGGTCGAGATCCCGTAGGAGGGCACCGGGCTCTCGGCCAGCTCGTCGACGCGCTGACGGGCCGCGGAGATCGCGGCCATGGCGTCGTCGGTGAGCCGCACGGCGGCGCCGTGACGGGCCACCCTGATGACGTCGTCGAAGGTGAGGGGTTCAGGACCGACGTTCACGACTCCGTTGTCGCCCATGATGTGACTCTCTCGCTTAGGTAACCGGCGTATGCGATGTTAGCTCCTTACCGGAGAACAGCGCGGCCAGCCCCTCCTTGCCTTCGTCGGTCAGCACCACCGCCCGGGGAACCGTCCCCTGCCGGTACCACCCGCGCTCGAACAGCACGGCGGTCACCGCCGCGCCGAGAGCCCCGCCGAGATGGGCCCGCCGCTCGGTCCAGTCGAGGCATTCGGGGGCGAACCGGCGCCTGGCCTTCCGCACCCCCGCCACGTCCACCCCGAGCCGGCCCAGCAGCCGCTCGCCCTTGTCCGTGACCTCCTGGTTCACCAGGAACCCGCCCTGGACCAGCTGATCGAGCAGCGCCACCCCGGCCCGTCCGGCCAGGTGGTCGTAGCAGGTACGGGCCTCCTCCAGCAGCCTGGCCTGGCGCGACTGGCGCAGGGACCGGATGGGCGGCCGGGCGCTCACCCTGGCCAGCACCTCCAGCACCTCGGCGACCTCGTGCCCGGCCAGACGGTAGTAGCGGTGGCGGCCCTGGCGTACGACATCGACGAGCCGCCCGTCGAGCAGCCGGGACAGGTGCGCGCTCGCGGTGGCGGCGCTCACGCCGGAGAGCCGGGCGAGCTCCCCCGCGGCCAGCGCGCGACCGCCCAGCAGGGCGGTGAGGATGGCCGCCCTGGTCGGATCGGCTATGAGCGCCGCGACGGGCGCGATGTCGGAGTCGTGCGCGATGTATTCGGCGGCCATACCTGACGCTAACCCACGGACACTTCGCCGCCCGTCGAAGCATCGCCTCAGGGGGTGCCCGTCCCGCTCTTCACGGTGCCGCGGGCCAGCGCGAGCCCCAGCACGACCATGCCGAGGCCGAGGACGAAGTGCAGCCAGTTGTCGGCCGTGTTGACCGGCACGAAGTTGGCCGCGCTCGCCTGGTCGACGAACAGGCCGTAGAGCCACAGCAGCAGGTAGATCGCGCCACCGCCGATGAGGAAGTACCGGGCGCCCGACCAGGTGCGCGACAACACGATGCCGGCGATGCCGTAGATCAGGTGGACGATGTTGTGCAGGATGGAGACCTGGAAGATGCCCAGCAGCATCGCGCCGGAGTGGTGGCCGATGAACACCATGGCGCGGTAGCCGGTGGTGATGCCGGGAATGAATCCCAGCACGCCGGCCAGCAGGAACACCGCTCCTACGATGAGCGCCGCGACTTGCACGGCCGATCGTGCCGTCCCGGTGTGCGGGGTGTTCATGTTCGAAACCCTCCCCCGGTAGATTCTGGTTTTTCTCCGGCTACCCTCGTTGATGTCACGGAATGCTCTGCGGGCAGCCAAATCTCTCTGGGCTCCCGGGTGGGCCTAACCATGGAGGTCCCGTTGGCAGCAGGAGACGGCGTCGCACTGGTCACCGGAGCGTCCCGCGGCCTGGGCGCCGTGATCGCCCGCAGGCTGGGCGCCGACGGCCATACCGTGGCCGTCAACTACCGCTCCGAGCGCGAGACCGCCCAGCAGGTGGCCGCGAGCATCCGCGCCGCCGGTGGATCCGCCGAGGCGTTCGCCGGCGACGTCACCGACGAGACCTCGACGGCCGAACTGGTCGCCCAGGTCACCGACCGGCTGGGCCCCGTGGAGGTGCTGGTGCTCAACGCGACCGGCCCGCAGCCGAAGGTCGCGTTCGAGGATCTCACCTGGCAGACGCACCTGGACCAGCTCCACTTCTTCGTCAAGAGCCCCACGCTCCTCCTACAGGCTGCGCTGCCGGGCATGAAGGCGCGGGGCGGAGGCCGCGTGATCCAGATCGGCTCGGACATCGTGGACCGCGCCCTGCCTGGCATGTCCGCCTACATCGCCGCGAAAGCCGCCCAGTTCGAGCTCACCCGGGCGTGGGCCCGCGAGCTGGGACCGTACGGCGTCACGGTGAACCTGGTCGCGCCCGGTTTCATCCCCGTCGAACGGCACGCCGAGATCGGCGCGGAGGAGCTCGCGACGTACCGGGCGCACGTCCCGCTCGGCCGGATGGGCACGCCGGACGACGTGGCGGGCGCGGTGTCCTTCCTGGCCTCGGACGCGGCGGCGTTCGTCACCGGCGAACGCATCACCGTCAACGGCGGCCACACCATCGGCTGACCGCCATCGAGGAACCCCGCACAAGCGGCCCCTCTCTTGCGCCGACCCAATCAGCGGCTCCACCGTCGCGACCGCACAGGGACGACCACGCTTAGACGCCGGCCCAACCATTACTCGGCCACGATCGACCACATGACGGACAAACCCACGCTCATCATCACCGAAGCGACAGACAACGTCGCAGCGACGGACAACCCCGCCCTGCTCGTCGCCGAAGCGGTCGGCCGCTGTCTCACCCTCGCCGAAACCTGGCTCGCCTGGGACGGCACCCCCATCGTCACCGACGGCGCGAACCTGTGGACCCCGGCCAAAGCCGTACGCCGCGTCCAGGACCACCTCATCGACCACCTCGCCGAGGTCGAGGCGCTCCTGGCGGGCGCCACCCCGCAGGAGGACCACTGGCACGGCCGCATGGTGACGCTGGACGCCGACTGGGCCCGCTTCACCGAACTCGACCTGGCCGAGGCCCGCTCCCGCTGGACCCGCCTGGGCCAGGCGTACGTGAACCGCTACGCCACGGCCCCGGACGCCTGGGACCTGCCCCGCTCCCCCAACTGGACCCTGCGCGAGATCGCCGAGCACGTGGCCGGGATCACCTGGTACGCCGAACAGGTGGGAACACTCCGGTTTGGGGACTCGGCCAGGATTCGCTAGAGTTCTCTCGTCACCGCACACCAGCGGAGACGACGCGGAAGTGGCTCAGTGGTAGAGCATCACCTTGCCAAGGTGAGGGTCGCGGGTTCGAATCCCGTCTTCCGCTCGGAGCTTCCGGCTCGGTGGAGTGGCCGAGAGGCGAGGCAGCGGCCTGCAAAGCCGTCTACACGGGTTCAAATCCCGTCTCCACCTCCAAGGACGATTAGCTCAGCGGGAGAGCGCTTCCCTGACACGGAAGAGGTCACTGGTTCAATCCCAGTATCGTCCACCACACTGGTTTGACAGGCCCCAGCTCACGGCACATGCCGGGAGACTGGGGCTTTTCGCTGTTCGCGGGCCCTGTCAGCCTGCTGACCTCGCACGGAGTTGATCGGCTTCCGAGGCGCGGTCAGGCTGGGTCGGGCGCGCAGGCGGTTTCGTGGGGCCGTCCGTCCTCGACCCTCGCGATCGGTTCACCGACGAGGTCTTGCAACGCGCCCTTCAGAGCGGTCCGCAGCGAAGGGGCGAGGTCGGCCAGGAGCCGGTCCTCTATCGCTTCGATGTCACTGCGGGCGGCTTTGAGGGCGCGGCTCCCTTCGGGGGTGACCTCGATGATGCGCGCTCTGCGGTCGGCGGGGTCCGGCCGGCGCCGCACCAGGCCGGCGCCCTCCAGCTCGTCGAGGATGAGGACCAGCTTGCTCTTGTCGACCGACACGGCCTGGGCGAGGACGAGCTGGGTGCGGGCGGGGACTTCGACGATCGCCATCAACACCGTGTAGCCCCACAGCGTCATGCCGTGCTCGCGCACGGCCGCCGTCTCGGCCGTGGCCAGACCCTGCTTCAGCCGCGCGAACAGCCAGTGCAGGTCCTGGTGCAACCAGCTGCCGGGCGAGCCGTCGGGGTCGGGAGAGATGGCCATGGCAGCATGATAGCAAGCCGAGATGTTCTTGACTCACAACTATCTTGCTCTATATTGATTGTGAATCCAGATCATCTTGAATGTGAGGCAAATCTTGTGACGCATCTTCTGCATCTGGACGCCAGCGGACGCAGCGACTCCTTCTCGCGCAGGCTCGGCGGAACCTTCGTGACCGAGTGGCGGGCCACCCATCCCGATGGGAGCTACACCTACCGCGACCTGGTGGCGGACCCGGTGCCGCCCATCGACGAGGACCGCGTCCACCTCGCCACCCAGTCATCCGTGAACGGGGTGCGCGACATCGAGGCCATGGACGAGGTCGCCGCCGGCGCTCCCGAGCTGGCCAGAAGCTGGGCGGCCACCCGCCCGCTGGTGGAGCAGCTGCTCGCGGCCGACGTCCTGCTCCTGGGCGTACCGATGTACAACTTCTCGGTGCCCGCCGCGCTCAAGGCGTGGATCGACCGCGTGACCCTGCCCTGGCTGCCGCTCAAGGGAAAGTCGGCCGTGGTGCTCAGCGCGCGCGGCGGGGGCTACGGGCCGGGCACGCCCCGCGAGCAGTTCGACTTCCAGGAGCCCTACCTGCGCGCCTACTTCTCCGTGCTCGGACTGGACGACGTGGAGTTCGTCCATGCCGAGCTCACCCACGCCACGGTCATGCCCTTCCTCGCGCAGTTCCGCGAGCAGCATGAGGCCTCCCACACCGCGGCGCTCAACGCGGTGCGCACCCTGGCGACCCGGGTGCGCGCCGAGACACCGTCCTGACCCTCCACCCGATCAGCGAAGACAAAGAGGACAACCATGAACACGGATCTCAACGGCCGCGTGGTCCTGATCACCGGCGCGTCGACCGGGATCGGCGCCGCTACCGCCCGCGCCTACGGGCGTGAAGGCGCCCGCGTGGCGATCACCTATCGCGACCACCCCGACAGCGCGGAGAAGGTGGCCGCCGATGTCGAGGCCGCCGGCGGGCAGGCGCACCTCGTCCGGCTCGACCTTGAGGACCTGCCCACCATCGCTCACGCCGTCGCGAGCGTCGTCGAACACTGGGGCGGGATCGACGTCCTCGTCGCCAATGCCGTGCGCTGGGGCGGTGACGGGCCGCCCGACCCGAGCCTGCGGTTCGAAGACGTGCCACTGCAGGAGTGGGACGCGATGATCAGCGCCAACCTGATCGGAACGGCGGCCTCGGTCCACGCCGTCCTGCCGAGCATGCGCGCCAAGGGCTGGGGCCGCATCGTGCTGATCTCCTCGAGCGTCGCGGAGGAGGGCCTGCCCGGACCCGGCCCGTACGGGACCGCCAAGTCGGGCCTGTACGGCCTCGCCCGCAGCCTGGCCTGGAACGGCGGCCGGGACGGGATCCTGGTCAACGTCGTGGCGCCGGGCTTCACCCTGACCGACAGCCGCCCCGACATCCCGGCGTTCGTCACCGACGCCCTCGCCGCCGCCACCCCCACGCACCGGCTCTCCCACGCAGGCGACGTGGCCAACCTCATCGTCTTCCTGGGCTCGGGAGCCAATGGCAACCTCACCGGCGAGGTGATCCGGGACGGCTCCGCCGCCGCACGCGCACCACACATCGGCGGATAGCACCTGGCACCACGTGAATCCGCTCCCCGTCCGGCTGCGCGGGCAGGGAGCGGACCTGTCGGCTCCTCCAGTGGAGAGGCCGCTGCGTTGCCCCAGTTTGGCAGCGCAAAGACAGAAACTTGACGATTAGTCAACACGGTTGTCATGACCGCTTCATATCCTCGATGAGATGGATAAGCCGACAGGGATCGCCGGGTCGGTTGTGCTCGCCGCCCTCACCTTGACCGCTTCCGCCGTCGGCCTGAGCGGCACCGCGATATTGACCCGCGACGACGTGCCCGAAAACCCGCCGATCACCGCGTCCATCTCCGGCTCGGGTTCGAGCGCGCAGAAGGGCGCGATGGACGCCTGGCGCGCCGAGTTCCAGCGGGTCCACCCCGACCTTCGGGTGGACTACCAGGCCAACGGGTCAGGCGCCGGCATCCGCGACTTCATCGCGGGCACCACGGCGTTCGCCGGCTCAGATGTCGCGATGCAACCCCGCGAACAGGCGCTGGCCGACAGGCGCTGCGGCAGCCGCGCGGTGCACCTGCCGATGCTGGTCGGCCCCATCGCCTTGGCCTACAACCTGCCGTCCACGCCAGATCTGAAGCTCTCGCCCGCCACCCTGACCGGCATCTTCAGCGGGCGGATCACCACCTGGGACGCCTCGGAGATCGCGGCCGACAACCGCGGCAGGCGTCTGCCGCACGTCGGCATCCGGCTCGTCCACCGCTCCGACGAGTCGGGCACGACCCACAACTTCACCACCTATCTCAAGGCGGCGGGCGGCTGGCCGTACCAGCCATCGAGGAAGTGGCCCGCGCCCAGGCAGGGTGTCGCGAGCTCCTCTGGAATCACCCAGGCCGTCCAGCGCACCACCGGTTCCATCGGGTACGTGGAGTATGGGTTCGCCAGCAATGCCCGCCTGAACACCGCCAAGGTGCGCAACGCCGCCGGCCAGTTCGTCGCGCTCTCCCCCCAAAGTGCCACCAGAGCCCTGGAAGGCGCCCGGATCGTCGGCGAGAACGGCGATCTGGTGGTGGAGTTCGACTACCTGACCAGAAGCAGGGACGCCTACCCCATCATCATGATCACCTACGAGATCACCTGCTCCAAGAACTCCGACCCGCTGGTACGCACCTTCCTGCGCTACACCGCGGGCGACGGCGGCCAGTCCTACCTGTCCTTGTACGGCTACGCCCCGCTCCCGCACGATCTCCTCGCCAAGGTACGCGCACGGCTCGGCGTCCCAAGCTGAACGAAGGAGCCGAGGCCGACATCAGGAAGGTGTTCGCCCTGATCTCCGGCCGCGTCTGAGCGGTCGGGTTCGCCTCCCGTGGCGCCGGTCGTCGGCCGGCCAGCGGCCGGTCGCCTCGCGGACGCCGCGTGCGCCGGCGCGTTGAACGGCCGCCTTCACCAGGCCGAAGACGGCGCCCTGCAGCATGGCGGACACCAGCACCTGCCGCCAGGTGTAGTCCGGGTCGTCGGCGTCAGGAGTCGCATCCTCCCGCGCGATGATCTTCCACGCCTGCTTGAACAGCAGGCCGGCGATCAGCCCGCCCAGCACGCCGAACAGCAGTGACAGCGGTTTGTACAGCAGCGTCATCGCACCTCATCCCGTTTCCACCCCCCTGCCCCTCAAAGCCCGCAGCATGCACCCGCGACATTGATGAGATGCACTCATGTTTGGGCCTTGTTGCTGGGGCGTAGGCGGCGGATGCTGACGGCAGGCCCCCCAGCCGCGTGAGGTGTCCATGATGCGCCGCCGATCCATCGCCGTCGTCCTCCTCCTGCTGACCGCCTCGCTGATCTCTCCGGGGGGCAGATCGTCAGCGGCATCCGATGTACGCGGGTTCGTCGACGCGCACAGTCACCTGTTCTCGTACGAGGCGTTCGGCGGCATGCTGCTGTGCGGCAAGCCGTTCGACCCCGCCGGCATCGCCCAGGCCCTGACGGACTGCCCTGACCACTATCCCCACGGCGAGCTGGCCTGGTTCGAGAACTTCACCCGGACCGGCTCCCCCACCGGCACCCACGACCCGGTGGGCTGGCCCACGTTCCGCGACTGGCCGGCGCACGACTCGCTGACCCACCAGCAGGCGTACTACACGTGGGTGGAGCGGGCCTGGCGCGGCGGGCTCCGGATCATGGTCAACGACCTGGTGGCCAACCGCCAGCTGTGCGCGATCTACCCGCTGCGGAAGAACTCCTGCGACGAGATGGCCACGCTCAGGCTGGAGGCGCAGCGGGCCACCGAGCTGCAGGACTACATCGACGCCCAGTACGGCGGGCCCGGACAGGGCTGGTTCAGGATCGTGCGCGACCCGGCCGAGGCCAGGCGGACGGTCGAGGCGGGCAAGCTCGCCGTCGTCCTGGGCGTCGAGACCTCCGAGCCGTTCGGCTGCCGCCAGATCCTCGGCCTCCCGCAGTGCACCCGGGCGCAGATCGACCGCGGGCTGGACGAGATGTACGCGCTCGGCGTGCGGAGCATGTTCGTCTGCCACAAGTACGACAACGCCCTGTGCGGGGTGCGCTTCGACTCCGGCACCCAGGGCGCCATCGTCAACCTGGGCAACCTGCTCAGCACCGGCTCCTTCTGGCAGGCGCGCACCTGCACCGGACCCGAGCACGACAATCCCATCGATCCCGGCGGCGTGCTGCCCGACCAGCTCGCCGGGCTGCTGCCTCCGGGGGTCTCGCTGCCGGTCTATCCCCCCGCGCCGCACTGCAACACCAAAGGGCTGACCGCCCTGGGCGAGTACATGGTCCAGGGAATGATCCGCCGGGGCATGCTGGTGGAGATCGACCACATGAGCGCGAAGGCCGCCGGCCGTACGCTCACCCTCCTCGAAGCGGCCGGCTACCCGGGCGTGATCTCCTCCCACAGCTGGGCAGACCCGAGCTACTTCGACCGGATCTACGCCCTTGGGGGGATGATCACCCAGTACGGGCACAACGCGCAGGACTTCGTCACGGAGTGGCGCCGCACCCAGCCGCTCAGGCAGGCGCACCAGATCCCCGGGTACGGCTACGGCCTGGACGTCAACGGCCTGGGCAAGCTCCCCGGACCCCGCGCCGGCAACTCCGCGAACCCGGTGACCTACCCCTTCGCCTCCTTCGACGGGAGCGTGACCCTGGACCGGCAGCGCACCGGCGACCGGGTCTGGGACGTCAACACGGACGGCGTCGCCAACTACGGCCTGGTGCCCGACTGGATCGAGGACATGCGGGTCATCGCCGGCCCGGACATCGTCCGGGACCTGGCCGCGGGCGCCGAGTCCTACCTGCGCACGTGGGCAGCCGCCACAGCCAGGCGCGCCCCATGACGGGGCGATCATCTTAGAGTGGTGGTCATGGACGCTGCCGTGCGGGTGACCATGACGGGCTCCGGCAACGCCTTCGGCGACGGTGGCCTGCTGCAGACCTGCCTGCACGTGCGGGCCGCGGGCCGTGACGGGGCGCTGCTCATCGACTGCGGAGCCACCGCCTTGACCGGTCTCAAACGCCTCGGGCACGAGCCGAACGACGTGTCGGTCGTGGCGATCTCCCACTTGCATGGCGACCATTTCGGCGGGCTGCCGTTCCTGATCCTGGACGGCCAGTTCAGGCGGCGGCTCCGGCCGTTGCACCTGGTGGGGCCGCCCGGTCTGGCCGCCCGCCTCGAACAGGCCATGGAGGTGTTCTTCCCGGGCTCGGCGTCGGTCGCCAGGCGGTTCGCGGTCGAGGTTCACGAGGTGGCGCCCGGATCGGCGGCGCACGTCGAGGGATACGAGGTCCGAGCGTTCGAAGCGGACCACGCGGCCGGCGCCGTCGCGCTGGCGCTGCGCGTCGGCGTCGCCGGCCGGACGATCGCGTACAGCGGTGACGGAGCCTGGACCGACACCCTGATCGACGTCGCCGACGGCGCGCACCTGTTCGTCTGCGAGGCGTACACCTTCGACCGGGCCGTGCCCTACCACCTGCACCTGCCGGACCTCATCGCCCACCTCGACCGGCTGCGCTGCGAGCGGCTGGTGCTCACGCACGCCGGCCCGCAGGTGCTGGGCAGACGTGCGGACCTGACGCTCGAGCTCGCCGAGGACGGCCTGGTCGTGGAGGTGTAGCCGGAGACTCAGGGCATCTTGTACTCCGCGGCCTTGCCGCAGTAGCTGACCCCGATCGGCGAGCTGCTGAACCGGCACACCTGGACGACCACGCGATCCATGGCGGTGACTCCCGCCGGATCCGACAGCGTGAAGGAGAGCGGGACCTGGGCGTCGTCCGCCTTGTAGGTCTCCGAGTCGACGAGGGTGGTGCCGTTGTAGGCGTTGAAGACGGCGGTGGAGTACATGCCGTCCCGGGTGCAGGGCGAGAGGTTGGCGTCGTCGGACAGGTACCCGTCGACCTTGACGGTCGGCCGGATCACGGGCCCCGTCAGCCAGTCCAGCGTCCCCTCTGTGATCCCGCGAAAGCATGAGTCGCCGGAGTCGGCGTAGAACGTCACCGCCGCCTGGGCCGACGCCACGGGCTGCACCGCCAGCAGACCTGCGGCGACCACGGCGCCCAGCGTCAGGAAAACAGATAAACGCATGAAATTTGACCTTCCCTGTTGATGGTGGATCCGGGCCTTCATCGTGAACGACAGACCTGCGATGCGCCACCCGCCCAGCCGGAGATCAGCTCGAAGCGACCTCTTGACAGGTGGCCTGGCCAGTGGAAGTCTGCGTCCAAGAAATTGGTCAGGCCACCTGGCAACTGCTCCTGTCTGGGGGATACGTGACGGCAGCCATACCCATGCGGGACTCGTTGGGCGAAGTGCTGGTTCCAGCGGACGCTCTGTACGGGGCGCACACGGCCCGCGCCGCGGAGAACTTCGCGATCCCCGGCCCCCGGCTGTGCGATCACCCCGAGCTGGTCCACGCGGTGGTGCACGTCAAGATCGCGGCGGCGCGCGCCAACGCCGAGCTGGGTGCAGTGGATCAGGCGGTCGCGGACGCGATCGTCGCCGCCGGGATGGAGGTGCTGGCCGGGCGGCACGACCGGCACTTCGTGCTCCCCATCCTGCAAGGCGGGGGTGGCACCTCGACGCACATGAACGTCAACGAGGTCCTGGCGCGCCGGGCGAGCCAGATCCTGCGAAACGCCGAGATCCACCCCAACGACCACGTGAACCGGGGTCAGTCCACCAACGACGTCATGCCGACGGCCATCGGGATCGCGGTCCACCCGGCCGCCATGGACGCGGTGGACGCGCTGAACCGGCTGCGGGAGGTGCTGCTCGCCAAGGCCCACGAGTACGACGAGCTCCAGCACCTGGGCCGTACCTGCCTGCAGGACGCGGTGCCGCTCCCGGTGAGCGCGGTGCACCGGTCCCAGGCGTACGGCATCGGCCAGGCGGTGGAGAATCTCGTCCTGACCGCGGAGCGGCTCCTCGCGGTCCCGCTGGGCGGGACGGCGGTGGGCACGGGGCTCGGCGCCGAGGACGGCTTCGCGGACCTGGCGGTACGGAACCTGGCCGCGGCCCTGGGAACGCCGGTACGCCGCGCGGAGGACCCGTACTACGGGCTGGCATCGCTGGAGTCGCTGGCGGCCGTGACGGAGGCGATGAGCCGGGCCGGCCGAGTCGTCGCCCGGGTCGCCACCGATCTGCGGCTCCTGGCCTCCGGGCCGGACGGCGGCATCGGCGAGGTGATCCTGCCCAGCATGCAGGCGGGTAGTTCGATCATGCCAGGCAAGATCAATCCGGTCATCCCTGAGCTGGCGATGCAGACCGCCTTCCAACTGGCCGGCGCGGCGACGACGGCCCATCTGGCGGTCAGCGCGGGCGAGCTGGAGGTCTCGGCGATGGCCCCGGTGGTCACCCTGAACCTGCTGACCGGGTTACCAGCGCTCAGCGCCGCCACGCGGATCTTCGCCGATCGCTGCGTCGCCGGCCTGTCCTGGAACGAGGCGGCGGTCGCACGCAATCTTCACGGCTCGCTCGCCCCGGCCGTGACCTCCGCCACCACCAACGGCTACGAGGCGGCCGCGCGAGACGCGTACGCGCACAGAGAGGCACCCGACCAGTGACCACCCCCACCGCGGCGCCACCGCTCGCGCCGCTCATCACCGACCCGCTCTTCGACGGGGTCACCGACCCGGTCCTGGTGCGCGACCCTGCCACGTCCACGTGGTGGTGCGTCTTCGCCCACCGCCGCGCCAACGTCCGCCTGTCCGGCCCCGCCTCCATCGGCAGGTGCCACGGGACGCCGCTCGGGCTCGCGTCCTCCGACGACCACGGCGCGAGCTGGCTCTACCGGGGAACCCTCGACCTGCCCATCGAGCCCGGGCACAACACCTTCTGGGGACCGGCGGTCGTCACCTCGGACGACGGCACGTATCACCTGTTCACCACCTTCATCCGGGGCGTGCCCGACGACCCGGCATGGGACACCCATGGCCGCCCCAGCCCGTGGCTGCGCCGGATCCACCATCTGAGCAGCACCGACCTGTGGACCTGGCGGCATCACGGGCGGCTGGATCTCGGCACGGACCACGCCGTGGACCCGTGCGTGGCGCGTACCCCCGACGGGCTGTGGACCCTGTGGTTCAAGGACGAGGCGGCGGGCGGGGCCCTGCGTTCGGTCAGCACCCAAGCGCTGGCGCCCGCGTCGTGGTCCGACCCGGTGACCGTGCTACCGCAGTGGCACGAGAGCCCGGTGGTGTTCCGGCTCGGCGGCTTCTGGTGGCTGGTCGCGGAGTCGCGGGCCGGCCTGACGTCATACCGGTCGGATGACGCACTGACCTGGGAGGAGAGCGGCGCGTTCGTCGCGACCTCGGGCAGCCGGACGGGGGATGGCGGGCCGGTCCGGTCCCCCGACGTGATCCCGGTCGGCGACTCGACCGCCTACCTCGTCTACTACACGCAGTCGGGACACGACAGCTTCGGCGACCAGGTCCCGACCTCCTCCCAGTCCTCCGTCGCCCAGGCGGCGCTCGTACGCGTCGAGGACGGGCGGCTGAGCTGCGACCGCGACGCCCCCTTCGATTTCAGACTCCCCTAGGTCCCAATCACCCACCATGACGTGCGCACGAGCGCAGGAGCCTGTCTGCTTCGAGTCCCACACCCCCCAAGGAGTAAGCACCATGTCCCACAAGCGTAGGTGTCGTTCCCTGTCCTTCCTCACCGCCGCCGGCCTGCTGGCCCTGACCGCCTGCGGCTCCCCCGCCGGCAGCTCACCGGCCACCGGCGCCGCCTCGGCCACCGGATCATCGCCGGCCGCCCCGCCGAAGAACGCGGCGGTGCCCGAGGTCCAGGCGCTCGTCCCCGACAAGTACAAGTCCAGCGGCGAGCTGGTCTTCGCGACCAATGCCCCCTATGCGCCGCTGGAGTTCTTCAAGGACGACAACAAGACCCTCACCGGCTTCGACATCGACCTCGGGAACGCGATCGCCGAGACCATGGGCCTGAAGGCCCGCTGGGAGAACATCTCCTTCGACTCCATCATCCCGGGGCTCCAGGCGGCCAAGTACGACGTCGGCATGGCGGGCTTCAGCGTCGAGCACGAACGGCTGGACGCGATGGACTTCGTCTCCTACTACCTGTCCGGCGGCGGATTCCTCGTCAAGAAGGGTTCGGGCATCGAGGTCAACGCCTTCGACCAGCTCTGCGGCTACCGGGTGGCGGTCCAGAAGGGGGTCAGCCAGGTCGACGCGGTCACCGAGGCTAGCGCCACGTGTACCAAGAACGGCAAGAAGCCCATCACGGTCCTGCAGATCCCCGACCAGAACGTCGTGGTGCTCACCCTGCAGTCCGGCCGGGCCGACATCGCGGTCGGAGACAAGCCCCAGGTCGAATACGCCGCGGCTCACTCCGGCAACGCGATGTGCGTGATCAGTACGTACCAGACCAGCCACAGCATCGCCGGCATCGCGGTCCCCAAGGGCAACACACCGTTGCTCAAGGCCCTGCAGGCGAGCATCAACTCCCTGATCAAATCCGGCGGTTACGCCGAGATCGCCAAGACCTGGGGCACGGGTGTCGCCGTCGAGGGGGCCACGCTGAGCGCGGACTACGAGAAGGTCTCGGCTCCCTGGGGCGTGGGACCGGACGGGACGGTGATCGAGTCCAAGATCTTCACCGATCCCGACGAGATCAAGGCCGGCCACACGTACTACTTCCAGCCGGTGATGAAGGGCTGCGCCTAGGCCATGGCGTACCCATCAGATCGCCCCGACCTCACCATCAAGGCGGTCCCGCAACGGCACCCCTTCCGCTGGCTGGCGGCGGGAGTGACCGCGGTCCTGATCGTCGGCGTCGTGTCCTCCGCCTTCACCAACCCCCGCTACCAGTGGGACGTGGTGGCGCGGTGGCTGACGGACGGGACCATCCTGTCCGGCCTGCTGCTGACGCTCCAGCTCACCTGTGTGTCCATGGTGATCGGTGTCCTGATGGGCATCGTCCTCGCCGTGATGAAGGGGTCTGCGAACAAGCTGCTGTCCAGCACCTCAAGCAGCTACATCTGGTTCTTCCGCGGCACTCCGCTCCTGGTCCAGCTGGTCTTCTGGTTCAACATCAGCGCGCTGTACCCGAGGATCGCGGTGGGTCTTCCGTTCGGCGGCCCGGATCTGCTCTCCCTGGACGCCAACCAGGTCATCACCCCGATGACGGCGGCCATCCTGGGGCTGGCTCTCAACGAGGCGGCGTACATGGCGGAGATCGTCCGGGCCGGGATCCTGTCCGTGCCGCCCGGCCAGATCCAGGCGGCCAACGCGCTGGGCATGACCGGACTGCAGACCACCCGGAAGATCGTCCTTCCCCAGGCGATGCGGGTCATCATCCCGCCGACCGGCAACCAGACGATCTCCATGCTCAAGACCAGCTCCCTGGTCAGCGTGCTGGCCATCCCGGATCTGCTCTACAGCGCCCAGATCGTCTATTCGCGAACCTTCCAGACCATCCCACTGCTGATCGTGGCCAGTCTGTGGTACCTGCTCGTGACCTCCCTGCTCACCGTCGCGCAGAGTTTCGTCGAGCGGCACTTCTCGCCCGACGCCGACCGCCCGGACCGGCGCTTCCGCCGGTCGCGGCCTCGCCAGGAGGGACTGACATGACCGGGGAACCCCTGCTGCGGGCCGAGCGCGTATGCAAAAGCTACGGCCGTCACCAGGTGCTCAAGGGCATCGACCTGGAAGTCCGGCGCGGAGAGGTCATGTGCGTCATCGGCCCGTCCGGGTCGGGGAAGAGCACCTTCCTGCGGTGCGTCAACCACTTGGAGCGCATCCAGTCCGGCCGGATCTGGGTCGACGGCGAACTGATCGGCTACCGCCAGTCGGGAGACCGGCTGCACGAGTTGTCCGCCCGCGCGCTCAGCCGCCAACGGGCCGAGATCGGCATGGTGTTCCAGGATTTCAACCTCTTCTCCCACTACACCGCTGTGGAGAACGTGATGGCCGGCCCCGTCATGGTGCGGGGAGAGTCGCGGGAGCCCGCCCGCGACCGGGCGGTGGAGTTGCTGCGCCGGGTCGGACTCGGCGACAAGCTCGACGCCTACCCGCGCAGGCTGTCGGGAGGCCAGCAGCAGCGGGTCGCCATCGCCCGCGCCCTGTCCATGCGCCCCAAACTCATGCTGTTCGACGAACCCACCTCGGCCCTGGACCCCGAACTGGTCGGCGAGGTCCTCGACGTCATGCGCGACCTGGCGGGCGAGGGCCTGACGATGATCATCGTCACGCACGAGATCGGCTTCGCCCGCGAAGTGGGCGACACCCTGGTCTTCATGGACGACGGCGTGGTCGTCGAATCCGGGACGCCCGCGCAGGTCATCGGCAATCCCGTGCACGACAGGACCAAGGCGTTCCTGTCCAAAGTGCTCTAGCACCACCAGGAGTCCTCTCTCATGACCATCCGCAACACCTACGACATAGCAGTGCTCGGGCTCGGCGCCATGGGCTCCATGGCCGCCTGGCGCGCGGCCGCCCGGGGCGCCTCGGTGATCGGCATAGAGCAGTACGGCATCGCCCACGACCGAGGTTCCTCGCACGGCGGTTCGCGGATCTTCCGCAAGACCCTCTTCGAAGGCCGCGAGTACATCCCGGTCGTCGAGCGGGCGCACACCCTCTGGCAGCGGCTGGAGGCGGAGTCGGGGACCACGCTGCTCCGCCGCTCCGGCGGGCTGTGCATCGGCCCCCGCGATGGCGCGCTCATCGACGACGCGCTGCGCTGCGCGAAGGAGGCCGACATCGAACACCTGCTGCTGGAGCCGGACGAACTCGCCGCCCGCTACCCCCAGCACGCCACCATCGCCGGCGATGTGGCCGTGCTGGAGCCCGGAGCCGGGGTCCTCGACCCCGAGGCGGCCATCGCCGCCGCCCTGAGCCGTGCCGCGGCGGCCGGCGCCCGGCTGCACTTCCAGACCCAGGTGACGGCGCTGCGCCACGACGACGGCGGCGTACGGGTGGAGACCGGCGACGGCACCTTCAACGCCCGGCGCGCGATCGTGGCCACCGGGGCCTGGTTCACCGACCTGCTGCCTGACCTGGCTCTTCCCCTGCGCGTGCAACGCTCGCTGCTCTCCTGGTTCACCGGCCCGGACCGCGAGTCGTACCGGCCCGAGGTGTTTCCGGTCTTCATCCGGGAGAGCGGGACGGTCGACGGCTGGGGCATTCCGGACGTCGACGGCAGAGGGGTGAAGGTGGGCGCGGGTCCCACCGCGCCCAAACGGTGGCTCGACCACGCCCGCGACAACGACTACCCGGTGAGCGAGAGCGACCTGCTCCCGGCCGAGGAGTTCTGCCGAACCGCGTTCCCCGGCCTCACCCCGCGTGCCGTCGCCGCCGCCGCCTGCATGAACTCCAAGACTCCCGACGGTGACTTCGTCATCGGCGTTCCCTCCGGCGCGCCCGCCCTGGTCCTGGCCGGGGGGATGTCCGGCCACGGCTTCAAGCACGCCGCCGGGATCGGGGACATCACCGTCGACCTCGCCCTCGACGGGGCCTGCGACATCCCTCTCGACCGGTTCTCACCGGATCGCTTCGCCGGGAAGGAGAGCTGACCGTGGAGTACCGCCCTCTCGGCCGCTCGGGGCTGCGCGTCAGCCCCATCGCCCTCGGCACCATGAACTTCGGCCCCGAGACCTCCGAGGACGACGCCCGCCTCATCATGGACGAAGCCGTCGAGGCGGGAGTCAACCTCTTCGACACCGCGGACGTCTACGGCGCCGACGCGAACCGCACCATCGCCGACCACGATCCCGCCAAGGGGCTCACCGAGCAGATCATCGGCCGCTGGCTGGCCGACCGTCCAGGCCGGCGCGACCAGATCGTGCTGATCTCCAAGGCGTACGGCCGCATGGGACCGGGCCCGAACGACATGTACCTGTCGGCCCGGCACATCCGGCGAGCCTGCGAGGCGTCGCTACGCCGGTTGAACACCGACCACCTCGACATCTTCCTGCTGCACCACGTCGACCGCGCCACCGGCTGGCCGGAGATCTGGGAGGCGCTCACCGACCTGCGGCAGGCGGGCAAGATCCGGTACGCGGGCACCAGCAACTTCGCCGCCTGGCAGATCGTGCAAGGGCAGGAGGCCGCCCAGGCCCGCGGGCTGTTCGGCCTGGTGGCCGAGGAGAGCATCTACAACCTCATGGAGCGCGCGGCGGAGCTGGAGGTCCTGCCCGCCTGCCGCGCCTATGGCATCGGCGTGCTCCCGTACAGCCCGCTCAACTCCGGGCTGCTCGGCGGGATCCTCGCCAAGACCCGCACCGCCGCCCGCAGCGCCAGCTCGCGGGCCACCACCCAGCTCGACCGGTGGGGCGACCGCATCGCCGCCTATGAGGCGCTGTGCGGCGAACTCGGTCACCCGCCCGCCACCGTCGCCCAGGCGTGGCTGTGCCACCAGCCCGGAGTGACCGCTCCCGTCGTCGGCGCCCGCACCCTGGCGCACCTGCGGGACGGGCTGGCCGCCGCCGAACTGAACCTGTCCCCCTCAGACCTGGCCGCGCTCGACGCCGTCTTCCCCGCGTCCGGCCCAGCACCGGAGGCATACGCATGGTGAACACCTCGCCGCCCTACCAGCGCTTCGAGCTGGAGAACTGGCAGTCCGACTACGAGCAGACCGTACGGTTCAACCTCTCCGACAGCACCATCGACCCGGTCTCGCTCGCCGAGCTCCTCGGCCCGGAAGCCGACCTCGGGGCGCTGCTGGCCACCGAGCTGTACTACCCCGAGGTCAACGGCGAGCGGGAGCTCCGCGAGCTCATCGCAGCCGGTTATCTCGGCGGTGACCTCACGGCGGACAACGTCCTGGTCACCGTCGGCGCCTCCGAGGCCAATGCCGCCATCGTCGACGCCTACTGCCCGCCCGGCTCCCGGGTCATCGTCATGGAGCCGGGATACCAGCAGGTCTGGGGTCTGGCCAGGAACCGGGGCTGTGACGTGCGCGCCTTCCGGCTCGATCCCGAGCGCGGCTGGCGGCCGGATCTGCGGGCGCTCAGCGACCTGGCGGTCCCCGGCACCTCGGTCATCTACGTCTGCAACCCCAACAACCCGGTCGGCTACATCCTCGACGAGGACGAGATGACCGCCATCGTGGAGATCGCCGAACGCTGCGGCGCCTGGCTGGTCGCCGACGAGGTCTACCACGGCAGCGAGCACGACCCGGCCGCCCCCGCCCGTACCTTCGTCGGCCGCTATGACCGGGTCATCGGCGTCAACAGCATGTCCAAGTCGTACGGACTGTCGGGCCTGCGCGTCGGCTGGGCAGCCGGTCCGCCCGACGTCATCCGGAAGCTGTGGCGGCGTCACGAGTACGCGGCCATCGCGACCGGGCGCCTGGACAACGTCCTGGCCGCCCTCGCGCTGCAAACGGACACCGCGGCCCGCATCCTCGGCCGCAACCGCGCGGCGATGGGCGAGGGATGGGCCCTGTTCGAGGACTGGAAGCGGTCACTCGGGGGCCTCGTCACGGCGCACCGGCCGATGGCCACTCCCCTGGCCTTCGTCCGCTTCGCCACCGCGCTTGACTCCGTCGAGGTCGGGCATCGTCTACGTGTCGACGCCTCCACGCTGATCTGCCCGGGGGTGTATTTCGGGTGCGAAGGTTATCTCCGGATGAACGTCGGATTCGGCCTCGACTACGTGGCCCAGGCACTTGAGGCCATGACACCGGTGGTGCGCGCCATGGCCGAACAGGATCCCGCCCATGACTGAGACCCCGCGCGTGAGCTTGCGCGTGCTTCCCGAGACGTACGCGGTGTGCCGCATGGACCCCGCGGCCGAGCACACCGTCCCGGTCACGGGAACGGGCTCGCTCTACTGCCTGACCAGGACCGCCGACGAGCTGTCCCTCGTCTGCCCCGAGGCTCTCGCCCCACGGGCGGAGGCCAGGGTCGAGCCCGGCTGGACCTGCCTGGTGGTGGCGGGTCCGCTGGACTTCTCCCTGACGGGCATCCTCGCGTCGATCGCCGGGCCACTCACCGAAGCCAATATCCCGATCTTCGTGGTCTCGACCTATGACACGGACTACGTTCTGGTCAGGTCCGAACAGGCGGATGCCGCGTTCGCGACCCTGGCCGCAGCGGGTCACACCGTCACCCCGGTATAGCCAGGCGTACCCTCCCTTCACGATGGATGTGAGATGAACACCGAACCCCCTGACGATCTGTTCGCCCCGGTCGTGGTACGCAGTGCGGCCGCGCAGGTCGCGGACCGGATCGTCACGGCCATCCGGGACCAGCCGATCGAGCGCTATGAGCGCCTGCCCTCGGAGCGCGACCTCGCCCAGCGGCTGGGGGTCAGCCGCCCCACGCTCCGCGAGGCGCTCGCCGCCCTCGAACTCGCCGGCATCATCCAGTCCTATCAGGGGCGGGGCAACGTCGTCGTCGCCACCGCCTCGCATGTGGAGAACTGGGGCATCGAGCTGCTGCCGACCCAGGTCTTCGAGGCCCGGCTCGCCGTGGAACCACAGCTCGCCGAGCTCGCCGCGGCCAAGCGCTACCCCGAGGACATCGAACAACTGAAGGCCATGGGCCGAGCGCTCGAAGAGGAGTTCCGCACGACCGGCCACTACCAGAGCGACCTGCCGGTTCACCGGGCCATCGCCCGCGCCGCCCGCAACCCCATCCTGGAGCGGGCCCTGGAGGAAGCACTGCGCTACACCGAGTCGCCACGCTGGGTGGCGCTCCGCTCCCAGGCGCTGATCCCCGACCACACCCGCAAGGGCCACATGGACGAGGCGCGGATGGTGATCCAGTACATCGAGGACGGCGACGCCGAGCGGGCGGGCGAGATCTGGCGGCAGCACCTGAGGTTCTTCCGTGACGAGATGCTCGCCGGCCTCAAAGCCCGCCCCTTGCCCGTGGACGACGCGGCCGGCCCCTAGGGACACCTCAGGCCAGGAGTTCGCGGGCCAGCGCCTCGCTCCACCACCGCTGGACTCGATCGGGTGACCAATCGCGTTCGGTGGTGAGCGTGGTGTAGACGTCGATGTTGCAGACGGCCGCATAAATGTCGACGGCCGCCCGCACGTCCAAGCCGGATCGCAGGACGCCGGCCGGCCAGGAGGAGAACACCTGGACCCGGGTCTCGTCGCCCCGGCCGCGGGCGTCGCGGTAGGTCGTCGCCAGTTCGGGCTCGGTACGGCCGGCCTCGCGCACCAGCGTGATGATGTCTCCCGCGCGTTCGAACAGCCGCCGGTCATAGGCGGCCATCGCCGCGAGCTGCCGCCCGGGGTCCGTCGCCGGGGCCTCCAGCTCCGCGAGCATCCGCGGCACGTCGGCCGACAGGTCGGCCGCGTCCGCCAGGGCCCGGGTCAGCCCGGCCTTGTTCCCATACGTCGAGTAGACCGTCGGCACGGAGACCCCCGCCTCGCGGGCCACGTCGCGTACGGTCGTCGCCGCCCACCCCTGGGAGACGAAGAGCCGGCGGGCGGCCTGGGCGATCTCGGCCCGCGTCTCCTGCGCCTGTGTGGTCCGGCGCAACGAGTCGTAGCGGCGCCGGCCCGGCTCTGCATCCATGATTCACTCCACATGACTTTACGCTGTTTATAATGAATACATGCTACGACAACCCACCATGGGCTTCCCCCAGATCAGCGGTATCGCCGCCCTCGGCTTCGCCGGGCTGATCGTCCTCAGCAACGTGATCGCGGTCCCCGCCGGCCTGCCGCTCACCGGCGCCGAGATCGGCGAGGTCACCGCGTTCTTCGGCGCGAAGGGCGGCATCGTCGGCATCTCCTCCGCGCTCACCCCCGCCGCCTGGGTGCTGGCCACGCTGTTCGGCGCGGGCGCGGTCTCCGCGCTGCGGCGGTCCGAGCACGACCGGGGCGAGGCCTGGTCGCTGCTCGGATTCACCGGCCTGGCCCTGCAGAACGCCGCCTTCGCCGGGATCATCGCGATCCGCCTCGCGCTCGCCCACGACAGCACGGCGAGCTCGGGGCTCTGGGGGTTGCACGGCGCGCTGTTCACCCTCAACGGCACCTTTCTGGCCCTCGCCATGCTCGGCCTGTCGATCGGCGGCCTGCGTGCCGGTCTCCTCCGGTCATGGCATGGCACCTGGGGGCTGGTGTCGGCCGCGCTGATGTTCGGCTCGGCCACCCTCGCCCCCTTGGTCATCGACCACGCCGGTCCGCTCGGCCTGCTCGGTCTGCTCGGCTGGCTGATGTGGGTGGTCTGGATCATCACGTACGGCATCACGCTGATCCGCCTCAACCGCGACCAGACGCGTTAGCGCCGCCGTACGGCCTGGACGGCGACATCTCGGGTGAGCGCGGCGGCGCTGTCGTAGGCCGAGGCGAACGCCGCGTCGCCGAGCAGGGCGCGGGCGCGTTCGGCGGGCCGCAGCAGATTGTCGAACCCGCTGAGGTCGGCGGTCCCGCGCAGCGCGGTGGCCAGGCCGAGCAGGTGGGCGGCCCGCGCGGGTTCGCCGTCGGCCAGCGCGAGCGCGGCGCACAGGTGTGCCGCGCCGGCCAGGGTCGGCATGTCCGCCGCGTCGGCGGCCAGCTCGATCGCGGTGTCGAGCAGCGGCCGGGCGCCGGCCACGTCGCCGTCGAGCAGGGCGGCCATCGCCCGGTAGCAGCCGGCCGACGCGCGGACCGCGGAGTAGGGGGTCGCGGCTTCCACCGCGTCGAGCTCACGCCGGGCCGCCGCCCGCTCGCCGCGTCTGAGCAGGACCTCGGCCCGCGCCAGCCGGACGTACTCGATGCCCTCCTGCTTACGCAGCCGCTCCACGAACTCCCAGGCCGCCTCCATGTCGGCCTGGGCCAGGTCGAGCTCGCCGAGCCGGGCGCGCGAGATCGCGAGGTAGGCCAGGATGGCGGCCTGATCTTCGAGGATGCCGAGCTCGCCGGCCAGGCGGAGCGCCTCCAGCCGCGCGTCGATCGAGGCGGCCAGGTCGCCTTGGCGGGCCTGGTGTTCGGCGAGCATCCGCAACGCCGAGGACAGGGCCCAGCGTTCGCCGAGGGCCCGCAGCCCTTGGCGGGCCTCCTCCAGGAGGGTGAAGGCCCGGGTGATGTCGCCCTCGCTCTCCGCCATGATCGACAGCATCAACAGCGTCGTCGCCCGTTCCCAGCCGGTGAGCCGCGGCAGCATCCGTCCGGCGGCCCGCGCGGCCCCCGCCGGATCGCCCAGCCACACGGGCGCGAACAGCAGCAGGACCCGCCCGGACAGCTCGCCGTCCAGCCGGTCACGCAGCTCGATGCCGGTGTCGACCGCCTGCCGGGCCGCCTCGGCCGCGCCGAGCCCGTGGTGGGCGAACCCCTCCAGCACCAGCCGCACCGGGCGCTGCGCGTCGGGCACCTCGCCGGGCAGGTCCAGGATGCCGCGCGCCCAGTGCATGCCCTCGATGTTGCGGCCCTGCAAATACCAGAACCACCACAGGGCCGCCAGGAGCCGCACGCCCAGCTCCGCGTCCGCCGCCTCGGCCGCGTACCGCAGCGCGGCCAGGAGGTTGTCGTCTTCGGCCCGCAGTCGCGCCATCCAGTGAAGCTGGTCCGCCGCGCGCAGCTCGGCGTCGGCGGTTTCGGCGAGCCGGAGGAAGTGGCGGGCGTGCCGGTCGCGGACCGCCCGGTCCTGTCCGGCCTCGATCAACCGCGCCATCCCGTACGACCGGACGGTCTCCTGCATGCGATAGCGCTCGCCGGAGAGCTCGACCAGGGACTTGTCCACCAGCGCGGTGAGGGCGTCGAGCACGTCGGCGGCCTCTGGCCCGCTCACCGCTTCGAGCGCGCCGAGCGTGGCGCCACCGGGGAAGGCGGCCAGGAGCATCGCGAGTTCGCGTTCGCGGCCGGACAGCAGATCCCAGCTCCAGTCCACGACGGCCTGCAGGGTCCGGTGCCGTGGCAGGGCCGTACGGCTGCCGCTGGTGAGCAGGCGGAAGCGGTCGTCGAGCTTGGCCGCGATCTGCTCGACGCTCAACGCGCGCATCCGCGCGGCGGCCAGCTCGATGGCCAGCGGCATCCCGTCGAGCCGTGCGCAGATCTCGATGACGGTGGCGAGGCTGCCCTCGTCCGGCACGAAGCCGGGACGGACCGAGAGCGCGCGCTCGATGAAGAGCCGCACGGCCGGATAGGTCCGCGGATCGTGGACCGTGGCCGCCGGCCACTCCAGGGGCGGGATGGGGTAGAGGCTCTCGCCGCCGATGGCCAGGGACTCCCTGCTCGTGGCCAGGATGCGCAGGTCGGGGCAGGCGCCCAGCAGGCGGTCGGCCAGCACGGCGACGGCCGACACGACGTGCTCGCAGTTGTCCAGGACCAGCAGCACACGCCGGCCCTCCAGCGCCTCGGCCAGCCGGCCGGTCGCGTCACGGTGCGCCGCTGCGCCCTCGGACTCGAACCAGCCGGCGTCTCTGGCGCCGATCGCCGTGAGCACCGCGTGGGCGACGTCGAGCGGCTCGGTCACCGCTGCCAGCTCGACCAGCCAGACGCCGTCGGGCGCGAGCTCGGCGGAGCGGTCGGCGACCTCGGCGGCCAGCCGCGTCTTGCCCGCGCCGCCCGGCCCGACGACGGTGACCAGCCGACCGGCTTCCAGCGCCTTCGCGAGCTGCGCGAGCTCCTGCTCCCGGCCGACGAAACTGGTCACCTGGGCGCGCAGGTTGGTGCGCCGGGTCCGGCTGCGGGACTGCTGCCGCGGATCGTGGCGGAGGATCGCCAGGTGGAGCTCGGCCAGCTCCGCCGACGGATCGACCCCGAGCTCGTCGGCCAGCGTGCTCCGGGTCCGCTCGTAGGCGTCGAGCGCGTCCGCCTGCCGGCCGGCCGCGTAGAGGGCACGCATCAGCAGGCCCTGCAGGCGTTCGCGCAACGGGTGCGCGGCGGCCAGCGGCCGTAGCTCGCCCAGGATGTCGGTGCCTTCGGCCAGCTCCAGCTCCAGCCGCTCTTCCGTGGCCGACAACCGCAGCTCGGCCAGGCGTACCCCCGCGGGGGCGGCGAACGGCAGGTCGGCGAGATCCGCGAGCGCGGGCCCCCGCCACAGGCTTTCGGCCGCGCGGAGCGCCGCGAGGCTGCCGGCGGTCGTCAGCCGCTCGAACCGGGTGACGTCGACGTCGTCGGGTTCGAGCGCCAGGCGGTAGCCGGGCGGTTGCGACTCGATCGCCGCGGCGCCGAGCAACCGGCGGGAGCGGGAAACCAGGGACTGCAGGGCGTTGGCGCTGCCCGCCGGCGGCTCATCGCCCCAGATGGCCGCGGTGAGAACGTCGATCGGCACGACCCGGCCGGGTTCGAGCGCGAGCCTGGCCAGCAGTGCGCGCACCCTCGCGCCGGGGATCTCGACCGGCTGGTCTTCATCGTCGCGTATCTCGAACCGGCCGAGCAGCATCACACGCACGCCCCAAGCTTGCCACCCGGCGGACGGCGGCGGCGCCGATCATCGCGCGCGAGCCAGCCGGCGGCCGAGGCGCTGCATGGGCTGCTCCAGGAATCGGTAGGTCAGCCAGCTGCCCGGCAGGACCACGCCCATGACGAACAGGCCGATGCCGATCTGCATCGGCCAGGGCGACCAGCGCATTTCGCCCACCACCTGGATGACGAGGGTGAGGATCGGCAGGTGCGTCAGGTAGAGGGAGTAGCTGATCACTCCGAGCCAGGTGAGGACGTACGGCACGCGCCGCCTACGCCAGGCCATGCCACCGGCGAACGTCAAGGCCGCCAGGGCGATGGTCAGCGCCCACACCTGAGGCCGCACCCACCACCACCCGGCGTTGATCGCCCAGAAGGGGGACAGCGTCACCAGCGACGCGGCCAGGGCCACCGGCCACAGACCGCCCTGCCCACGCTCCCATCGATGGATCGCCGTGCCGATGAACATCACCGCGAGCATCGCGGCGCCGAACCACGGCACACGGCTGCTCAGCAGCAGCAACGCCAGCGCCATCACCCCCAGCGCGCAGCACGCGGCCGTCCGCATCCGGCCGGAGATCACACACACCAGCCCGACGGCGAACACCGCGAACGACACCCAGGCCAGCCACCCGCCGGCCAGCGGCGTGCTGGACAGCGCGAGGCCGGTGATGACGGCGGCCAGCCCGAACGCGACCGCCAGCAGCCCGCGACCACCACGGTTCCCGGTCACGAACAGAGCGGCCACCAGCAGGTAGAAGACCATCTCGTACGACAGCGTCCACATGGTGTTCACCACGGCACCGGAGCCGACCACGTCCATCAGCATGGTCGCGTGCGCGGCCACCGAAGAGGGATCCCGGGGCACCTCGGCGCGCACCGGTATCCACCACGACAGGGCCAGGACCAGGCCGACGACCGCGAGGTAGAGCGGGTACAGGCGGAAGAGGCGGCCGATCCAGAAGGCCCGCACGTCGCCGTGCCGCTCCAGCGAGATCGGGATGACGTACCCGCTGACCAGGAAGAACACCAGCACGCCGTACATGCCGAGGTTGAAGGAGGTGGGCCGTAACCAGGGCATGGCCCAGGTCATCAGGTGCTCACCCACGACCGCGAGCGCGCCGATGCCCCGCAGCGCGTCCAGCCAGGCGAGTCTGGGCAGCGCCGGTTGAACGACTTGGGGGGCCTCTAGGTGAGAAGTCGTCATATGGTCCAACGTATCGAAACGGTGACTCCGCCAGGCACACTTGTCTTCCCCTGGTGCTAGCTTTCGCCCATGGTCCTGGATGTGCTCTTCCTGCTCGGGGCGCTGGCCTTGATCCTGGCCAACGGGATCTTCGTCGCGGCGGAGTTCTCCCTGGTGACCGTCGAACGCGTACGGGTCCACCAGCTCGCGCAGGCCGGGGATCGGGGCGCGCAGGGGATCGAGGCCGCGGTGCGGCGGCTGTCGTTCCACCTGTCCGGGGCGCAGCTCGGCATCACCGTCACGTCCCTGCTGCTCGGCGTCGTGGCCGAGCCGGCCATCGCCGACCTGCTCGAACCGCTGCTGGACGACGTTCCGGCCGGTCGTGGCGCCGCCGTCGTCCTGGCGATCGTCATCTCCACGGTGGCGCAGATGGTCCTGGGCGAGCTGGTGCCCAAGAACGCCGCCCTGTCGAGGCCGATGGCCGTGGCCAGGCTGGCGACGCCGCCGCAGCGGGTGTTCTCCGCGGCGTTCGGACCGCTGATCAAGGTGTGCAACGCGGTGGCCAACGGCCTGGTCCGCCGTCTGGGGGCCGAGCCGCAGGAGGAGCTCGCCTCGGCCCGCTCCCCCGAGGAGCTGGGCCTGCTGGTGCGGCTCTCGGCCGAGGCCGGGGTGCTGCGGCCGAGCACGGCCGCCATGCTCCAGCGGGCGCTGCGCTTCGGCGGCAAGATCGCGGCCGAGGCGATGACCCCGCGTACGGACTGCGTGACCATAGCCGGATCCAGCAGCGTCGCCGAGTTCCTCAAGCTGGCCCGCCGCACCCGGCACCTGCGCATCCCGGTGGGCGGCGCGGAGCTGGACGACATCCTCGGCGTGGCCAGCGTCCCCCGCGCGTGCGCCGTGCCGGTGGCGGAGCGGGAACGGACACCGGTGACCGCGATCGCCAGGCCGGCGGTCACGGTGCCGGAGTCGGTGAACCTGGAGGTGGTTCAGGAACGGCTCAGCTCGACGGGTGTCGAGATGGCCGTGGTGATCGACGAGTACGGCGGCTTCGCCGGCATCGTCACCGTGGAAGACCTGGTGGAGGAGCTGATCGGCGACATCGCCGACGAGTACGACCTACCCGAGGAGGAGTCGGCGGAGCCCACGGCCGCGCTGCTCGCGCCGGGCGCCTCGATCAGCGCGCCGGCCGTGCTGCGGGCGGACGAGGTCGAGGAACGCACCGGGTTCCGCATGCCCGAAGGGCCTTACGAGACGCTCGCGGGCCTGGTCATGGCCCAGCTCGGCCGCATCCCCGATCCAGGCGACGAAGTCGACGTCGACGGGTGGACGCTCCGGGTGGAGTCCATGCGTAACCGGCGCATCGAGCAGATCACCCTCACCGCGCCGAGTCAGGACCTCTCATGACCATCACCGACGGCTTGGTCCTCGTGCTGCTCCTGGCCGTCAACGGGTTCTTCGTGGGCGCCGAGTTCGCCCTCATCTCCGCGCGCCGTACCCAGCTCGATCCGCAGGCGCAGGCGGGCTCGCGCCGGGCGCAGGCGGTGCTCGCCGCCATGAACACGATGCCCACGATGCTGGCGGCGGCCCAGCTCGGCGTGACGCTGGCCTCGCTCATGCTCGGCGCCTTCGGCGAACCGGTCGTGGCACGTGCCCTGGAGCCGCTCTTCGCGGCCGTGGGGCTGCCCGAGAAGATGGTGCATCCGGTCGCCTTCGCCCTGGCGCTGCTCCTGGTGGTCTCCGCGCACGTGATCATCGGTGAGATGGTGCCGAAGAACCTCGCGCTGTCCGGCCCGAACACGGCGGCGCTGTGGCTGGTGCCTGCCCTGTTCGTCCTCGCCCGAGCGATACGCCCGCTGCTCACCCTGATCAAGGCCATGTCGGACGTGGTGCTGCGGTTGCTGCGCATCCCGCCGACCGACGAGATCCGCACCGTCTACACCTCGGAGGAACTCCCGGTGCTGATCGAGGAGTCTCGCCAGCACAAACTGCTCCGCCAGGACGAGCGCGACCGGATGATCGCCACGCTCGCGTTGCACGCTCGCCCGGTCGCCACGGTCATGGTGCCGATCGACGAGGTGGTGAGCGTGCCCGCGACGATCGACAGCCTCGGGCTGCAGGAGTACGCGGGCCGCTACGGTCACTCCCGGTTCCCGGTGCACGGCGACAGCCCCGCCGAACTGCGCGGCTACCTGCACGTCCTGGACGCGCTCAACGGGCACGGCTCGCGTCAGCCGCTGCCGATCCGCCCCCTGCCGCTGATCGGCGAGACGGCGACGCTCGCGGACGTCCTGGCGACCATGCGTAAGCGACGGGCCCAGCTCGCCGCCGTGACCGATGCCGGCGGGCAGATGCTCGGCGTGGTCACCCTGGACGACGTACTCAGCGGTATCGTCCGCCAACCTCCGAATTTGTGACAAACATACGAACAGACACAGTTTTGTGGGTGACAGCGGGATATATGGCCGGGAGACTGGGCTGGACACCACATAGGCGACAAAAGAGGAGAAGGTTTCGTGTCTGATGAACCCTCGCAATCCGATCCGGCACTGCCCTCCAAAATCGACGCCACCAAGCCGCATCAGGCTCGGGTGTGGAATTACTGGCTGGGCGGAAAGGACAACTACCCGGTAGACCGCGAGCACGCCGAACAACTGCGGCAGATCTACCCGGGCATGGAGGACATCGCCCGCCACGCACGCGCTTTCCTGGGACGCGCCGTCCGATACCTTGCCGAAGAGGCAGGTATCCGGCAATTCCTGGACATCGGCACCGGACTGCCGACCGTCGACAACACCCATGAGGTCGCCCAGCGCGTCGACCCGGCCTCCCGCGTCGTCTACGTCGACAACGATCCCCTGGTGCTGGTGCACGCCCAGGCGCTGCTGACCAGCGATCCCCGGGGCGCCTGCGACTACATCGAGGCCGACGTGCGCGACCCCGACACGATCCTCGACTACGCGGCCAAGACGCTGGACCTCACCCGGCCCACCGCGCTCATGCTCCTCGGCGTCATGGGCACGATCTTCGACGACGACCAGGCGCACGCCCTGACGCGGCGGCTGCTGGACGCGCTGCCGTCAGGCAGCTTCCTGGTGTTCGAGGACGGCACGAACACCATCAAACCCGATGCGGCCGCGGAAGCCGGACGGCTCCACGACGAAGAGCAGTCCTACTCCTACCGCCTGCGCACCCCCGACGAGATCGCCCACTTCTTCGACGGCCTCGAACTGGTGGATCCGGGCGTCGTCTCGGTCTCCCGCTGGCGGGTGGAAGCCGCCGTGTTCGGCGTCCCCGACGAGGTGGACGCCTTCTGCGCCGTGGCCCGCAAGCCGTAGGCCTACTCCTCGTCCGGTTTGCCGATGATCTGATCGAGGATCGCCCGGGTCGCGGCCGACGGCTGCGCGTGGATGCCCAGCTCGTCCATCAGATGGTGGTACGGGTGCACGTCGGATCGCCTGGTGAGGTACTGGGCGCTGGCGATCTGTTCGAGGTAGACCATGTCGTCGAGGTCGGCCTGGGCGAAGCGCAGGATGGTGATGGGGCCGACCCCGCCGATGTGACCGCAGTAGCTGAACGGCAGCACCTGGATGGTGACGCGGGGGCGGTCGGCCATCTCCTTGAGGTGCTCGAGTTGCGCGCGCATCGTGGCGGCGTCGCCGACCTGACGGCGCAGCGCCGCCTCATCCAGCACCACCCAGAGCGTGGGCGCCGTGGCCGCCTGGAGGAGCCGCTGGCGGCGCATCCGGAGCGCGACCCGGCGCTCGATCTCCTCCTGCGGGCTGTCCGGATCGCCACACGTGATCACCGCGCGGGCGTAGTCCTCCGTCTGGAGCAGGCCGGGGATGTACTGGACCTCGTACGTACGGATCATCGCCGCGTCCTGCTCCAGCCCGAGGTAGTCCTCGAACCAGTCGGGCACCACGTCGCGGTGGTCGTGCCACCAGCCGGGAGCGTTGGCCTGCCTGGTCAGCGAGAGCACGACCGCGCGCTCGGCCTCCTCGACCACGCCGTACAGGGTGAGTAGATCTTCCACGTCGCGCAGCTTGAAACTGGTCCGCCCGCATTCCAGGCGGCTGATTTTGGAATGCGAACTGCGGATCGCGTATCCCGCGGCGTCACGAGTGATACCCCGTGACTCCCGCAGCCGGCGCAGTTGCCTGCCCACCAATATCCGCAGCGCTGTCGGCCCGGACTGACGATACTCCAAACCGGAAATTTCGGTCAGATCATCAATCTCCCGAGCATTCGGCATATAAGCTCCCAGGTCGGCAAACTGTAGCAGTCTGACGCTTCAGACAATCCTGCCACGCTAGCCAGCTTTGCCGCCATGAGGCGGGTTAATAGCGGGAATACCAGGTCGCTCGCGGCACACTCCCCAAGCCGCCGACGAGCGCTGTACACCCCTTGCGACGGGACGGTCCGGGACGGGCGGCGCCGCCCCGAACCCACGGCCAGCTCACGAACCTCCGCGACTACGGAGTTGCAGCTTGCCTTCATTACGCTGAGGAGATAACCTACAACTGAACATGGAGGTTCCAAGATCCCACAGGGAGGTTCGGAAAGATGTTGCTCACTTCGATCGACCCGTTCTTCCAGGAGTTCGAGCGCCAGTTCAACCGCCTGGCTCGGCAAGCCGCCGACCAGGGCGCCATCATGCCCATGGACGGGTTGCGCCGCGACGACGACGTGGTCCTCCGCTTCGATCTGCCGGGGATCGACCCCGACTCCATCGAGGTGACCGTCGACCGTGGCGTCCTGAGCGTCAGCGCCCGCCGCGAGGAGGAGATCGGCGAGGACGAGCGGCTGTTCGTCCGCGAACGTCCGATGGGCACCTTCACCCGCCGCGTCTACCTGTCCGAGCACCTGGACAGCGAAAAGATCGACGCCGGCTACGCCAACGGTGTCCTGACCCTCCGCATCCCCGTCCTCGACCGCGCCAAGCCACGCAAGGTGGAGATCCACCGCAGCGACACCAAGGCCATCCGGGCGTGACGCGGCCATCCGAGGGGCGGGCCCCGAGCGCGTCTCGGACCCGCCCCTCGGACGAACCAGGAGACCCCCATGCCTGAGCTGCCCTTCGACGACGAGCACGCGCCGCTCTACTCCCTGGGCCAGGTGGCCGACATGCTGCAGGTCCAGCAGGCATACCTACGCCGGCTGGACCAGCACGACGTGCTCAGCCCGAGCCGCTCCACCGGCGGCCAGCGCCGCTACTCACGTCATGACATCCTGATCGTCCAGCACATCACGCGGATGGCGGACGAGGGCATGACACTCAAAGCCATCCGCCGCATCCTCGAACTCGAACGCGAGCTCGCCCGGCTGCGCGCCGAGCTCAAGCAAGCCCGCGCCGTCCTCACCGAACTGGGCCTGGCCTGACCTCCGCCGACGGGCTAACGCTGCTCCATCCCGTGCAGGCGGAGCAGGTTCTGGCCGAGGATCTTGCGTTTGGCCTGGTCGGTGAGTTGCGGGTAGCCGTAGCCGTCGCACAGGTCCTGCGGGATCTGGAAGTCCTTGAACGCCCGCAACGCCCACTGCGGATGGAAGATCGGCGCCTCCGACCCGTACACGATCTTGTCTTCGCCGCACCAGAACAGCAG
The DNA here is from genome assembly GCF_040648415.1 of Nonomuraea sp. NPDC049141. Taxonomy (NCBI): domain Bacteria; kingdom Bacillati; phylum Actinomycetota; class Actinomycetes; order Streptosporangiales; family Streptosporangiaceae; genus Nonomuraea; species Nonomuraea sp. NPDC049141. The sequence goes on along the minus strand of NZ_JBEZDR010000009.1, from coordinate 293,641 downwards.
CTTCCCGATGATCTCGGCGAACATCCTGGGCGCCCTGACCACGAAGTTGATCGTCGCCGCCAGCGAGGCGTACAGGTTGGGATAGCGGATGAGCTGCCAGCACGTCTCGTCGAGGAACGGCAGCCCGACGTGGAAGATGACGAAGGTGATGTCGGGGAAGTTGGCGGCGGCGCCGTCCATGTCCCAGGTCTGGGTGTGCTCGATCGGCTGCGGCCCGAGCGGGACGCCCTTGTGCACGCCGATCAGGTTCACCCCCAGGTCGCGGGCCTTCTCGAAGATGGGGAAGGCCACCCGTGGGTCGTCCATCCGCCACGGGTAGGGCGCTCCGTAGTCGTAGCGGACGTTGTACAGCTTGAAGGCGCGCGCGTTGTACTCACCGACCTGACGTTCCATCAGGTCGAGCGCCTTGCGGCCCTCCAGGGGGTTGACCGTGCCCCAGAACACCGTGCGCTCCGGGTCACGGGCGGCCAGCTCGGCGCACTCCGTCCAGGGCGACAACCCGTCGTGGTAGAGATCGGTCAGCGGTAACGGCATCGCGACCAGCATGTCCGTGTCCGACTCCTCGTACACCATGCGCCGGATGTCGCCGACCGTCCACTGACGCAGGAACTCCTCCGGCGACAGCTTGGTCTCCCCGTCGGGCGTGAGCGTGGTGTGGAAGGCGTAGAGGTGGTTGGAGAACATCTGGCCCGGTGTGCCGTACGCGTTCTTCGGCTCGAAGTTGAAGATGTGCGCCACGCTGTCGAACACGAAGACGTCGTCGATCATGTCAGCTCCACCCGCGCCCGCCCGGCCGTCACCTCGACCGACCTGACCAGCCCCATCTCGACGACCGAGATGCCCTTCTCCCTGCAGCAGGGGTCATAGACCCCGGCCAGCGCCTGACTCGCCCACTGCGGTATGTCCGCCATGGCCACATCGTCCGTCCGAGGCCCGGTCACGGGTAGACCGCCGGTTTTCAGATGGCGCACATTGGAAGCATGGCTGCCGCACCCAGCGACTTGATCCAGAGCGTCTCCCGCGCGCTACGCGTCCTGGAGGAGGTCGCGCGGGCAGACCGGCCGCTGACGGTCAAGGTCATCGCGCGCCGCTGCGGGCTGAACCTGTCGACGTCCTACCACCTGGTACGGACGCTGTGCTACGAGGGCTACCTGCACCGGCGGCAGGACGGCGACTACGTGCTCGGCACGAAGGTGGCCGAACGCTTCCACGAGATGCTCGGCGCCTTCGGCCGACCGCCGCGGGCCGGGGCCGTGCTGCGTCACCTGGCCGCGAGCACCGGCCACACCGCCTACCTGGCGCGGCTGTCCGCCGGGCGGGTGGTCGTGGTGGAGGTGGCCGAGGGGCCGTGGGCATCTCGGCGCGCGGACTGGCCGTCCCGGCTCCCGCGACCGCGGCGCTGCGCCTCGCCGCCGCCGATCTGGCGATAGCATTCGGGCCGGGAACGGAGCTCGCATGAGGGTCATCATCTTTGGCGCCACCGGCATGGTCGGGCAGGGCGTGCTACGGGAATGCCTGGTCGACGACCGGGTGGAGGCCGTTCTCACGGTCGGCCGCACCCCCACCGGCCGTACCCACGACAAGCTGCGCGAGATCACGCACGGCGACCTGCTCGACCTCACCCCGATCGAGGCAGACCTGTCCGGCTATGACGCGTGCTTCTTCTGCCTCGGCGTCTCCTCGGCGGGCATGAGCGAGCAGGACTACCGGCGCGTCACCTACGACTACACGCTGGCGGCAGGCGACACTCTCGCGCGGCTCAGCCCCGGCTCGACGTTCGTCTACGTGTCCGGGGTGGGCACCGACGAGCACGGCCGGGCGATGTGGGCCCGGGTCAAGGGCCAGACCGAGAACGCGCTGCTGGCACTGCCGCTTGAGGCGTTCATGTTCCGGCCCGGCTACATCCAGCCCATGCACGGCGTCACCTCGCGGACGACCTGGTATCGGCTGGCGTACGTGGCGATGGCGCCGCTCTATCCTGTGCTGCGGCGGCTCTTCCCCAAGGCGGTGACCACGACCGAGCAGATCGGCAGAGCCATGATCACCGTGGCCGAGCGCGGAGCGCCCCGGCGGGTGCTCGGACCACTGGAGATCAACGCCCTCTGACCGTACGGAATAATCCCGGGCCACCTGCTGCTTGGGCGATTGTTGAACTTTCAATAGTAAGGGGCGGTGAGCGATATGCAGTTCGGGATCTTCAGTGTGGGCGACGTGACCATGGACCCCACCACCGGCAGGACGCCGACGGAGCATGAGCGGATCAAGGCGATGGTGGCCATCGCGCTCAAGGCCGAGGAGGTGGGGCTGGACGTGTTCGCGACCGGCGAGCATCACAACCCGCCGTTCGTGCCGTCGTCGCCGACCACCATGCTCGGCTACATCGCGGCCAGGACCGAGCGGCTCACGCTGTCCACGGCCACGACGCTGATCACGACCAACGACCCGGTCAAGATCGCTGAGGACTTCGCGATGCTGCAGCACCTGGCCGACGGCCGGGTCGACCTGATGCTGGGCCGCGGCAACACCGGCCCCGTCTACCCGTGGTTCGGCCAGGACATCCGGCAGGGCATCCCGCTGGCCGTCGAGAACTACGCGCTGCTCCACCGGCTCTGGCGCGAGGACGTCGTCGACTGGGAGGGCCGATTCCGTACGCCGCTGCAGGGCTTCACCTCCACGCCGCGGCCGCTGAACGGGGTGCCGCCCTTCGTGTGGCACGGCTCGATCCGCAGCCCGGAGATCGCCGAGCAGGCCGCCTACTACGGTGACGGGTTCTTCGCCAACAACATCTTCTGGCCGAAGGACCACTTCATCCGGCTGATCACCCTCTACCGCCAGCGGTTCGCCCATTACGGTCACGGCACGCCCGAGCAGGCCATCGTGGGGCTCGGCGGCCAGGTGTTCATGCGGAAGAACTCGCAGGACGCGGTCCGCGAGTTCCGCCCGTACTTCGACAACGCGCCCGTGTACGGACACGGCCCGTCGCTGGAGGAGTTCGCCGAGGAGACGCCGCTCACGGTGGGCAGCCCGCAGCAGGTCATCGACAAGACGCTGACGTTCCGGGAGTCGTTCGGCGACTACCAGCGGCAGCTGTTCCTCATGGACCACGCGGGGTTGCCGCTGAAGACCGTCCTGGAGCAGCTCGACATCCTCGGGGAGGAGGTCGTGCCGGTACTGCGCCGGGAGTTCGCCGCGAACCGGCCGGCCGACGTCCCCGACGGCCCCGTCCACACCACCCGAGTCGCTGAGGTGAGTTCATGAAGCTCGTCGTCGTCACGGCGGGTCTGACCCAGCCGTCCTCCACCCGCCTGCTCGCCGACCGCCTGACCGAGGCGACCGTGCGGCGGCTTGACGACCCCGCGCCCGAGGTGCGGGTGATCGAGCTGCGCGACCTGGCCGTGGACATCGCGAACAACTTCGTCACCGGCTTCCCCGGCGCCCGGCTGCGCGAGGCGATCGAGGCGCTGACGGAGGCCGACGGCCTGATCGCGGTCACCCCCGTCTTCAGCGCCTCCTACAGCGGCCTGTTCAAGTCGTTCTTCGACGTCCTGGACCCCGCCGCGCTGGCGGGCAAGCCGGTGCTCATCGCGGCGACCGGCGGGACGGCGCGGCACTCGCTGGCGTTGGAGCACGCGTTGCGCCCGCTGTTCGCGTACTTGCGGGCCGTGGTGGCGCCGACCGCCGTCTACGCGGCGTCGGAGGACTGGGGCGGCGGTGGTGACGACTTCACCGACGGCCTGGCGGAGCGGATCGACCGCGCCGCGGGCGAGCTGGCCGACCTGTCGCGCAACCGCACCCCGGCACGAGAGCCCGTGGAGCCGGTCGTCCCCTTCGAACAGCAACTCGCCGCGCTACGCCGGTAAGGGGCCCAAATTTCACAACATAGGCCCCATAAGATGACTCCTGTGAGTATGGTTCGTTAGGAATCTTTCCTAACGAAGAGCAGGAGATCACGTTGCTCCGAACCACTCTCGTCGCCATGGTCACCTTAGCCACCACTCTCGCGCTCACGGGCACCAGCCAGGCCGCGGTCGACCTCACCGATCCGCACAAGAAGGACATCGCCATGCAGCTGGTGTCCAGTGCCGAGAACTCCTCGCTCGACTGGAAGGCCCAGTACGGCTACATCGAGGACATCGACGACGGCCGCGGCTACACGGCCGGGATCATCGGCTTCTGCTCCGGCACCAGCGACATGCTCGCGCTCGTCGAGCTCTACGCCGCCCGCAAGCCCGGCAATGTCCTGGCCAAATACCTGCCCGCGCTCCGCAAGGTCAACGGCACCGACTCGCACACGGGCCTCGACCCGAACTTCACCAAGGACTGGAAGACCGCCGCCAAGGACACCGTCTTCCAGACGGCGCAGAACGACGAGCGCGACCGCGTGTACTTCAACCCGTCGGTCAAGCAGGCCAAGACGGACGGCCTGCGGGCGCTGGGCCAGTTCATCTACTACGACGCGATCGTCATGCACGGCCCCGGCAGCGACAAGCTCAGCTTCGGCGGCATCAGGAAGACCGCGATGTCCAAGGCCAAGACCCCCGCGCAGGGCGGCAACGAGACGACGTACCTCAACGCGTTCCTGGACGCCCGCAAGGCCGCGATGAAGGCCGAGGAGGCGCACGAGGACACCACCCGCGTCGACACCGAGCAGCGCGTCTTCCTCAAGAACGGCAACCTCGACCTGAACCCGCCGCTGACCTGGAAGGTGTACGGCGACAGCTACACGATCAAGTCCTGATAGACGGACGACCGGCGCCTCTGCCACGCTCTGACCATGACCCACGCTGGCACGGTCTTATTGACAGGGGCGACGGGTGGCATCGGCTCGGCCATCGCCAAGGCGCTCCTGGACGCGGGCTACCGGGTCTTGGCCGTGGTCCGCGACCCCGCCCACCTGGGCGCCCTCGACGAGCACTGCGGGGTGGACGACGTCACCGGGCCGGGCGGGCGCGTGCACAAGGCCATCGGCTCGGGCCTGCCCGGCGCGGTGGGCGAGGTCGCCGGTCTGGGGGAGATCACCCCGATGGCGGCGAACCTCCCGTGGCCGGACATGATGACCCCGGCCGCTCCGTCCGCCGACGCCACCCTCACCGGTGTCGCCCCCGCAGGTGTCACCATCGTCGTGGCGGACCTGGCCCGGCCGGAGGCACTGGCCGCGGCGTTACCGGTGATCGGGGAGCTGGACGCGTTCGTGCACTGCGCGGGGATCGCCGAGGTCGTGGCCACCGCCGACAGCTCGGTGGAACTGTGGCGCGACACGTTCAACGTCAACGTCGCCTCGGCCGCCGAGCTCCTGCGCCTCCTCCTGCCCGCCCTGCGCACGCGCCGGGGCCGGGTGGTCCTCATCAACGCCGCACCCGGCCTGAGCCCCCGCGGCTGGCCCGCCTACGCGGCCAGCAAGGCGGCCCTGCGCGAGCTGGGCGACGCCGTACGGGACGAGGAACACCGGCACGGCATCCGGGTCACCACGATCTACCCAGGCGGCACGGCAACCGAGCTGCTGCGCAAGGTCCGGGCCGAGTTCGGCTCGCCGTACGACCCCGACCAGTGCCTGCGCCCGTCCACGATCGCCTCGCTGGTCCTGACCGCCCTCACCACCTCACCGGACGCCCACCTCACCGAACTCTCCGTCGGCTCGGCCGGCTGACCGGCGACCACAGGCGCCTGCGGGGCGTACGAGCCGTCCACCGCCTCAACCGGCGGCCCCATGCGGCCCATCCGCTACTTCGACCGACAGACCGGGCGGGAGGCCTGTCACCTCGGCCCTGCCGGAGCGGTCGATCGACACCGTGACGTCGGCGCCCGCCACTCGCAGGCCCCGCACCGTGACCGCGCCGAGCGGGGCTCCCGCGAGTGGACGCAGGAGCACCTTGCCGCCGGGTACGTCCGGATACAGGCCCACAGCCGCGTGCAGCAGTGTCACGGCGGCGGCGGCCGACCACGCCTGGGGGCGGCAGGCCGCCGGGTAGGCCACCGGGCGGCCGACCGTGTCCCGGTCGTCGCCCGCGTGGAGTTCGGGCAGGCGGTAGTCGAAGCCCTCCGCCGCCGCCAGCAGGCCCTGCCCCAGGTCCGCCGCCAGCCGCCCATGACCGGTCCTGGCCAGGCCGGCGAGAACGATGGCGGTGTCGTGCGACCAGACGGACCCGCAGTGGTAGGACAGCGGGCTGAACGCGCCGTCATCGGCCGACATCGTCCGGAGCCCGAAGGCGCCGGACATCGCCGGGGCGCCGAGCAGCTCCGCCACTCTCGCCTCCTCCCCCTCCGACAGCAGCCCTGTGCCGAGCAGATGGCCGATGTTGCTGGTCAGCGAGTCGACCGGCCGCTTGTCGCGATCGAGCGCCAGCGCGGGATAGCCGCCCTCGCGACTGGCGACCGACGCGGACTGACCGCTCCCCCTGTCTGTGGCCGACGCGGGGTGGCCGACCCAGAAACGGGCGCGGAAGCGGTCGGCCATCGTGCCCGCGTAGTCCAGCCACCGCTCGGCCCCCGGGCGGCCGAACGCCGTCAGCAGGGCGGCCCCCTGGTGGGCGGCGGCGCAGGCGTACCCCTGGACCTCCGACAGCGCGATGGGCGGTTCGGCCTGGCGGCCGTCGTGGAAGCGGACGGCGTCGCCCGAGTCTTTCCACCCCTGGTTGGCCAGGCCGTGGCCGGTCAGGTCGATGTACTCCAGGAAGCCGTCCCCATCCGGGTCCGCGTGGTCGCCGAGCCAGCCGAGCGCCGCCTCCAGGGCCGGGAGCAGGGGTTCGACCTGGTCGGCGGGCATGCCCCAGCGCCAGGCGTCGTACAGCAGGCCGATCCAGAGCGGGGTGGCGTCGATGGTGCCGTAGTAGGCGGCGGGCAGCCGCAGCCCGCCGCCGCTGTGCTCGTGGCGGCGCAGCTCGTGCATGATCTTGCCGGGCGCCTCGCCGGTGGCCGGGTCGACGTGGGTGCCCTGCCGTCTGGCCAGCACGCGGAGGGTGCTGGCCGCCAGGTCGGTGCCCAGAGGCAGCAGCATTCTGGCGGCCCAGAGGCTGTCGCGCCCGAACAACGTCAGGAACCACGGCACCCCCGCCCCCAGGAACGTGTCCCCGGGCTCCCCGGGCTCGGCCAGCCTGAGGGAGCGCAGGTCTTCGAGCGAGCGCGCCGCCAGCCGGACGAGCCGGGTGTCGTCGGCCGTCACCTCGGGGACGCTCCACTCCAGCGGCTTGGCCGGCGCGGTGACCACCGCGTCCGGGTCGTCGATCACGGCGGCCCACCGCAGCGTGACGCGCTCACCGGGCGCGAGCGAGATCTCCCACCGCAGCCGCCCGCCCGAAGAGCCACCTCCTTGGTACGGATTGCCGTCGAAGGAGCCTTGACCTGCAGGCGAGCCTCCGTCTTCCAGCGGGCCGGGATGCGGCTCCACCGTCGCGTTCTCGCCGGTCACCCGCACCCGGATGCGGCCGGATCGCCACTCCAGGGACCCACCGCCGGCGGACGGGACGAGCGAGGCAGGGGCCGGAGCGGCGGTGCCGCCGGACTTCACCAGCTCGATCGGGGCGAAGTCGCAGCTCAGGTCCACTGTGACGGTGGCCGTCACGGGTCGGGTCGCGGTGGAGGCGATCTCGATGAGCTCCGCCATCCGTCCGGGGGCGACCTCGCGAGTACGGTCGACGCGGACCGTGGGGTCCGCGATCGGATCGCCCAGCCGGCGGACCAGCGACACGAATCTGGTCCGGCCCGCGGCCTGCGCGGCATGCCCCACGGCCTCCGGCTCCCAGCCGTCCACGGCCAGCGTGACCTGGGACAATGCCCGCGCGTCCGCATGGAACAGACCCTGCACCCCGGCTGCCCTGATCTGCCCGTCGGTGCCGCTCAGCGCGGTCGTCGGTGCCAGGACCGTGCTGACGAGGTCGTGCAGCAACGGCTGCAGGCGGTGCGTGGCTTGGTCGAGCACAAGCGGCCCCCAAATCTTGACAGGCGAATCGTCCAAGGGAGATAGTGCGTAACACTCCGTTTACTTGAACGATCCAATCCTGCCATACGGCGATTTGAACGTTCAAACCATTAGAAAGCGACACGATGCCCGAAAAGGTGACGATCGCCGACGTCGCACGGCGGGCCAGCGTCTCCCGGCAGACCGTCTCGAACGTGCTGAACTCCCCCGACCTCGTCCGCGAAGAGACCCGCGAGCGCGTACGGCAGGCGGTCGAAGAGCTCGGCTACCGGGTGAACCAGGCCGCGCGGCGCATGCGGACCGGCCGGTCGCGGCTGCTGGCCGTCCGGATCGAGCAGACGCAGGATGGCATGAACGTGTTCGACCGGTTCCTGCACGGGCTGAGCGGCTCGGCGGCCAAGGCGGGATATCGGGTGATCCTTTACACGGCCGACGACGACCGGTCGGAGATCGCCACGTTCGACGACCTGCTGGGGGCGTACGAACCGGATGCGTTCGTGCTGACCGGCACGCATTACGGCGATGTGCGTACCTCGTGGCTGGCCGAGCGGGAGCTGGCGTTCGTCACGTTCGGGCGGCCGTGGGGCATGCCCGAGGGCGGCGCCCATCCGTGGGTGGACGTGGACGGCGCGGCGGGGACGGCCGCCGCCACCCGGCACCTGCTCGGCGCGGGTCACCGGCGGATCGGGTTCATCGGCTGGCCCGAGGGCTCCGGCGTCGGCGACGACCGCAGGAGCGGCTGGGCTCGGGCGCTCGAAGACGCGGGCCTGAGGCCGCGTACATCGACCGCGAATGACGCGAAGGACGAAGAGAGCGGCGAGGCGGGCGCACTGGAGCGGCGGACCGATGGGTCGGCGGCCGAGGGTGAGGCGGCGGCGCGGGAGCTGATCGCGGCCGGCGCCACCGCCCTGGTGTGCGTGAGCGACTCCGTCGCCCTGGGGGCGTTGCAGGCCGGGCCAGTGCCCGTGATCGGGTTCGACGACACGCCCGTGGCGGCCGCGATCGGCCTGACCAGCCTCAGCCAGCCGCTGTCGGACGCCGCCGCGCGCTGCGTCGGCGTCCTGACCCGGCTCCTCGAAGACGACAGCCCGGACAAGCCGGATCACGTCCTGCTTGAGCCCTCCCTGGTCATCCGGCGTACAGCGTGAAAGGAAACGCGATGAAACACCTCCCCCTGGCGGCGCTGGGCGTACTGGCGCTGGCCGCGACCGCGTGCGGCAGCGGCTTCGAGGACAAGCCGGCGGCCGCGCCGCAGAGCAGCGGCCCCGTCTCGCTGCGGATCCTCATCGCCTCCTCCGGCGACCCGGAGACGGCCGCGGTCAAGCAGGCCGCGGACGCGTGGGCGAAGGCGAGCGGCAACCAGGCCACGGTCACCCCGGCGCAGGACATCCACCAGCAGCTCGGCCAGGCGTTCGCGGGCGGCACCCCGCCCGACGTCTTCTACGTGGACGCCTCGCGGTTCGCCGACTACGCCAGAGTCGGCGCGCTGGAACCGTACGGGGACAAGATCTCGAACCCGGACGACTTCTACCCGAGCCTGCGCACCACGTTCACCCGGGACGGCAAGTTCTACTGCGCGCCGAAGGACTTCTCCACGCTGGCACTGATCGTCAACGACGGACTGTGGAAGAAGGCGGGCCTGGCGGCGGCCGACGTGCCGACCACCTGGGAACAGCTCACCGCGGTGGCCGGCAAGCTCAAGGCCAAGGGCATCACCCCGCTGGCGATCGGCGACACCCGCGACCGGATCGGCGCGTTCATGGTGCAGGCGGGCGGCTGGATCACCAGCGCCGACGGCAAGCAGGCCACCGGCGACAGCCCGGAGAACCTCAAGGCCCTGGAGTACGTCAAGACGCTGCTCAAGGACAAGCTGGCCGAATACCCCAAGCAGCTCGGCGCGTCGTGGCCCGGTGAGGCGTTCGGCAAGGGCAAGGCCGCGATGACGATCGAGGGCAACTGGATCAAGGGCGCGCTGAAGGCCGACTACCCGGACATCCAGTACACCGCCCACCCGCTGCCCGCCGGGGCCAAGCAGGGCACGCTGTCGTTCACGAACTGCTGGGGCATCGCGGCCAAGAGCGCGAGCAAGCCGGCGGCGATCGCCTTCGTCGAGGCGATGACCAAGGCCGACCAGCAGCTCACCTTCGCCAAGGCGTTCGGGGTGATGCCGTCGCGGCAGTCGGCCAAGGACGCCTACGTCAAGGAGTTCCCCACGGACACGGCGTTCGTGGACGGCGCCGCCTACGCCCAGGGCCCGGTGAACGCCGCCAAGATGGACAGCGTCCTGTCCGACTTCGACGCCGGCCTCCAGCAGCTCACCACGCAGGACCCGAAGGCACTGCTGGCCAGGCTGCAGAAGAACACGCAGTCCGCGCTGGGTGAATGATGCGCCGCAACCGGCTCAGGGATGACCTGACGGGGTGGCTGTTCGTCGCGCCGGTCGTGGTGATCCTCGGGGTGTTCCTGCTGCTGCCGATCCTGATGGCGATGTGGGTCAGCCTCACCTCGTGGAACGGCCAGGGCAGCCCGTTCACGAGCGGCGTGCCGTTCGTCGGGCTGGACAACTACAGCCGGCTGTTCACCCGCGACGACCTGGCCCGCGAGAACTTCATGATCAGCATCAGGAACAACGCCTACTACGTGGCGATCGTCGTACCGCTGCAGACGGCGCTGGCGCTCGGCCTGGCCCTGATCGTCAACAGCCGCCTGCTCAAGGGCAAGTCGTTCTTCCGGAGCGCGTTCTACTTCCCGTCGGTCACCAGTTCGGTGGCGATCAGCGTGGTGTTCCTGTTCATCTTCAGCAACTCGGGGGCGCTCACGCAGTTGCTCGGCTTCTTCGGCATCCAGGGTCCGCAGTGGTTCTCCGACGCCAGAGGGGTCATCCACCTGCTGCTCGGCATGGACACGCCGCCTGCGGCGCTCGCCGGGGCGGGACCGTTCGGTCTTTCGTGGTGGGAGTGGCTGTCGGGGCCGAGCGTGGCGATGTGCGCGATCATCGCGCTGGTCGTGTGGACGACGTCGGGGACGTTCATGCTGATGTTCCTGGCGGCGCTGCAGGACATCCCGGTGACGCTGGAGGAGGCGGCCATGCTCGACGGGGCCGGGCGGTGGCAGCGGTTCCGGTACGTGACGCTGCCGATGCTCAAGCCGACGATGTTCCTGGTGCTGACGCTCGGGCTGATCGGGACCTGGCAGGTGTTCGACCAGATCTACGTCATGAGCCAGGGTGCTCCGGCCAAGACGACGCTGACCCCGGCGTTCCTGTCGTACCGGACGGCGTTCCGGGACTTCGACTATGGGGCGGGGACGGCGATCTCGTTCGTGCTGTTCCTCATCATCGTGCTGCTGACGCTGTTCCAGCGCCGGGTGATGCGCGAGAGGAGGGGCTGAGGTGCGCAAGCTCGCGAGCGTCTTCACCGGCTACGCGATCCTGATCTTCTTCGCGCTGGTGTTCATCTACCCGTTCGTCATCCAGATCGCGAACTCGTTCAAGACCGAGCCGGACGCGGCCGCCTCCCCGCTGTCGCCCATCCCGCACCCGGGGACGCTGGCGGGGTTCGAGCGGGTGTTCAGCGGCACCGACCTGCCGGTGTGGCTGGGCAACTCGCTGCTGGTGACCATCGTGCTGACGGTCGGGCGGGTGTTCCTCGACTCGCTGGCCGGGTACGCGCTGTCCAGGCTGCGGTTCCGGGGGCGGTCGGCGCTGTTCGGGGCGGTGATCGCGGTGATGGCCGTACCAGGCGTCGTCCTCTTTATCCCGAAATTTCTGGTCCTCAATCAGTTGGGGATGTATGACAGCTATCTGGCGTTGATCCTGCCGGTGATCGTGGACGCGGCGGGCGTGTTCATCATGAAGCAGTTCTTCGACTCGATCCCGGCGGGGGTGGAGGAGGCCGCGCGGATCGACGGCGCGGGCGCGTTCCGCACGTTCTGGTCGGTGGTTCTGCCGATGGCGCGGCCGGCGCTGATCACGCTGACGATCATCTCGTTCCAGGGATCGTGGAACGAGTTCCCCCACACGCTGGTGGCCGTCCAGGACCCGGCACTGTTCACGCTGCCTCGGGGGCTGGCCGACCTGGTCAGCGGGTCGCTGGGGGGTGGCACGCAGTACCCGCTCAAGCTGGGCGCGGCACTGCTGGCGACGATCCCGGTGGCGGTGATCTTCGTGATCTTCCAGCGCCGGTTCGTCCGCGGCGCCAACGAGGGCAGCGACAAGGGCTGAACCCGCACCTGCCCGGGCGCCGACGCACAGGAGGCTGGGTGGTCAATGGTCGGTGATAAGGGCGTCCAGAGCGGCGGCCTTGTCGGCTTCGGTGGGCAGGGCGTAGCGGCGGGTGGTGTCCAGCGAGCCGTGGCCGAGGAGTTCGGCGACCAGGATGGGGTCCTTACCGTCGCGGATGAGCTGGGTGGCGAAGGTGTGGCGCAGGACGTGCGGGCTGAAGGGTTCGGCGGGGTCGTCATTGAGGCCGACGGCGTCGCCGAGGCCGGTGATGATGTCGCGGGCGGCGCGGTCGCTCAGGCGGCCGCCGCGCTGGTTGAGGAACACCGCGGCGTGGGTGCCGGCCCCCTTCCCATCGGCGCGGGCCTCCAGCCAGTCGGTCAGGGCCTGGCGCAGGTCCGCATGGATGGGCAGCAGGCGGATCTTGCCGCCGTCGCGGCCCTTGCCGCGGATGCGCAGTTCGCCCTCGCGGGCCGACAGTCGTACATCGGCCAGGTCGAGGCCGACGACCTCGGAGATGCGCAGGCCGGCGTAGTAGGGCAGCAGGGCGATGGCCTTGTCGCGCGGGGATGCGGTGAGCTGGACGTGGCGGACGTAGCGGCGGGTGCGCGGGGCGTCCAGGGCGCGGGGGGCGGTGGGGCGCGCGTCGCGTTCGCGGCGCGCCTGGGGCTTGCCGAGGCCGCGGCGGGCGTAGAAGTCGTCCAGAGCCGACAGGTAGCCGTCGATGGTGTTGGGGGCGCGGCGGCCGTTCTTCAGATGCCGGCGGAAGTCATGTACCGCGCCGGTGGCGGCGATGGGGTCGGTGAGCGGGTCGCCGTCCAGGATGCCGGCGTCGGCCTGGTCGGCCAGCCAGGCCAGGTAGCCGCGCAGCCGGGAGGCGTACTTGGTCTTGGTGGAGTCGGCCAGCGGGGCGTGCGCGAGTACGGCGGAGTAGTCGGCCAGGACGGCGGCGTGGGGGGCTGGGAGCGGGACGGCCAGTGACTGGCGCGTGTTTCCGGAAGCTACTCCGGCCGGTTTCGTGAGCTCTGAGGGCGTGTTTCCGGAAGTCACCTGCTCAGTCTACTTCCGGAATTGCCGAATTCCGGAAGTACGAGGTAGAGTGAAGACACCGAGGTCTTTTCGAGCGTTGGCATTCAGGTCCGCGTCGCCTCCGGCGAACCACCACTGGCCCCTTTCCGAGGGCCTGGACAGGTCAGGCGACCATGACGCCGACACTTCTTTCTCAACCCGCACCGCTCAGCTCCGCCTCGTCCGCGATCCCTCGGGTCAATTCCGCGCTACGGCTCAGTCTCTGTCCGGTGTCGAATCGGCGCGCGGTGGTGGACGGGGCCTGGTGGCCCTCCTCCCGTGACGCGGCCGCCGAGTTGCCTGGTCTCATCGCCGCCGTGGATCGGCTGCTTGGTCGAGTCACGCTCCGCGTCGGCGTCCATGGCGATGCGTGGCAGAACATCCCGCGCCGCATCCCGGCGCGCGGGCGTCAGGTCCGCGTCGACTGGTTCCGCCGCACCGACCCGCGCGTGATCACTCTCAGCTTCGCCGCCGGCGAGCCGGTCGTCCTGCTGATCACCCCTTCGGGTACCGCCGAGGCCACGGCCGACGGCTCGGCCCGCTGGGAGGACGAGGGCGGGTCGGTCATCGGGCAGATGACGCAGCCATTCATGGGACGGCCGACGACGTCGGAATGACCCCGTGCCGCCTGCCGGCCGGATCGAGCGGTCCTGGCACCGCCCGTACTGGCGGCGGGCCGATCTTCGGCCGGCAGGCATCTCATGACCTTTCAGTTTCTCCCGTGAGGAGGACTTCCATGACCGTCATCGACACCGCCCCGCTCGCCGGGGTGAGCGCCTCGGCGCCGACCCTCGTGCAGTTGTCGGGGGACATCGACATCTTCACCACAGCCCGTCTGCGCCAGAGGCTGATCAACAGCCTCGACCACAGCACCGACCTGCTCATCTTGGATCTGTCCCGGGTCACCTTCTGCGGGGCGGGCGGCTTGGGCGTGCTGATCGGCGTGCAAGGCCGTGCCCGGACACGGGGCATCACGCTGGCTCTGACCGGCGTTCCTCCGCGCATGGCCCGGCTGCTGCGCATCACCGGCCTGGACCACCGCTTCCCGATCATGGCGTGACCGGCATGCCGCCCACCCGCAAGCCCGCCGAGGCGGGCTATGACGGCAATTGCCGGCCGCCGTCTTCTACGTGGTGACCGGGCTGGGGGTGACGGTCGGCTTCCACCGGCTGCTGACCCACCGCTCCTTCACCGCCCGCCCGCGGCTGCGCGTCGCCCCGGTCGTGGCCGGGTCGATGAGCTTTCAAGCGCCCTGACGGCGTTCATCTGGGCCGGCCTGGTCCGCGTCGCCCTGCTGCAGGGTCCGCTTCTCCAGCCGGCTGCCACGCGGCAGGGTGACGACCATGATGTTGCTGGGGATGTCCAGCGCGATGCGGTGCCATCGCCCGCGCGGGACGATGGCAGCGGTTCCGGCCAGCAGCCTGATCTCTTCCTCCTCTTGTCCCGCCCGCTCCGGACGGAGGTAGAGGCGGATCTTCCCGATGAGACAGGACACGACCTTCTCGGCCTCCGGGTGGACCTCCCAGTGGTCGGCGTGAACGTCGGCGTCGGTCTTCGCATGGAAGGCCCTCAGCTGCCAGCCGTCCTGGTCGGAGTCCGTTGTTCTTCTCTCGGTGTGAACCTTGCCGCCTTGGTGAAGGTGGATGGAGGACGCGAAGAGCTCGATCGAGGTGACAGTCATGCCGAAACGACCTTCCTGCGGTGATCTTTCAACTCTTGTGGTGGGCTGGTCCGGCGCAGGACGGTGAGGGCGACAAGAACGGCGGCGGTCAGGAGCGCGGCGCTGAGGGTCAGCCCGAAGGCGTACCCGTCGTTGAGGGTCTCGGGCGTGGCTAGCTGGCCGGTGCGGTGGGCGGCCGCGGTGCCGAGGGCGGCGAGGCCGAGTGAGGCGCCGATCTGGCGTGAGCTGTTGAGCAGGCCGGAGGCGGTTCCGGTCTCGTGGGGCGCGACGCCGCCGGTGGCGATGGAAACGACCGGTCCGAGGCAGAGCCCGAAGCCGACGCTGGCGATGATCGAGGGCCCCAGGACGTCGGTGATGAAGGCGCCGTCAGGACTGATCAGGCCGAACCAGGCGAACCCGGTCGCGGTCAGGAGCCCGCCGATGACCAGAAGGGTCCGGGGAGCGAGCCGGTAGCCGAGTTTGACGGCGAGCACGGCACCGGCGACCACGCCGAGCGCGAACGGCAGGAACATCGCCCCGGTCAGCGCCGGCCCCGTTCCCAGGACTCGTTGGAGGTAGAGGGACATGAAATAGAAGGCCGTGGCCATGGCCGCACCGACCAGGAGGTTGTAGATGTTCGCGCCGGCGACCGAGCGGTTGGCGAACAGGCCGAGCCGGATGAGCGGTTCGCGAGTGGTGGTCCGCTCGACATAGATGAACGCGGCCAGCAGTACGGCGGCGACCGCCAGCGTCGTCAGGGTGACCGGCGAGGTCCACGCGTACTGATCGGTGCGGACGACGCCGAACACCAGCAAGGTCATGCCCGCCGTGGCCAGGACGGCGCCGAGCACGTCCGGACGGCCGCCGCGAGCGGCCGGCGGACCGGCGGCGATGCCGCGCCAGGCCAGGGCCAGCACGCACGCGACTATCGGCACGTTCACGAACATCACCCAGCGCCAGCTGACGTACTCGGTGAGCAGGCCGCCCAGCAGAACGCCGAGGGCGCCGCCCGCCGCGTTCATCGCGCTCCACACTCCGAAGGCCCGGACGCGGGCCTTGCCCGTGGGGAACGTCTCGGTCAGCAGCGCCAGCGCGGCCGGAGCCAGCGCGGCGGCCCCGATGCCCTGCGCGGCTCGGGCGGCGACAAGATGGCCGGGTACCTGGGCGAAGCCGCCGACGAGCGAGGCCAGGCCGAACAGGCCGAGCCCGAGCAGCAGGACCCGCCTGCGGCCGTACCGGTCGGCGGCCTTGCCGCCCAGCAGGAGCAGCCCGCCGAAGGTGAGAGCGTAGGCGTGGATCACCCAGGTCAGGCCCACAGCGCTGAAGCCGAGGCCGGCGGCGATCTGCGGGAGCCCGACGTTCACGACCGACAGGTCCAGCGACACCGTGAACTGCACGACGGCCACCACGGCGAGGGTGAGCCCCGGCCTGGCGTGGATGTTCTGACGGGTTCTCATGACCGCAATCGTCGTCCGGCGACTGCTCAGGGGCGTCGTACAGGCGGAGTCATCTGCCGCTACCACCTCGGGATCAACGACCGACCGGACTACGACTCCGGGAGTAGTGCCCTTAGCCGGGGAGGATGGCGGCTTCGGCGTCGGCCGCCACCGCCTCGTCGACGCGGTCGAGCCGTCGCAGGCAGGCACTCAGGGTGAGCAGGGCGTCGTGCAGGGCCTGCTCGGCTCGGCGGACCTCCTTCCGCGAGGACCTCAGCTCCTCATGTCGCCGCTTGCGCAGGTACGCCTCGGAGTAGCGCTGATCGTCGTCCCAGTCGTCGTTCGCCAGCAGGCTCCGGTGCCGCTCCTGATGAGCGCGCGCCCTGTCGCGGTAGAGCTGTGCCGCTTCCTCGACGGCGGTCAGCGCTGATTCCGGCACCTCCAGCGCGAGCAGGCGGACGCCGAGGTTGTGCCAGACCCTTGCCTGGTCGGTGTCACGCTTGCGGCGCCGCATCTTCCGCATCGCCTCGACGATGCAGGCGCGCGCCTGTTCGGTCTGCCCGCTCCGGACGAGCCGCTCGCTGCACAGGTCCAGCGCCAGGAGGAACTGAACCGTCGAGTCGGGCTGTCGCCACCAAGCCGCCATGACCTCGGCGCTCACCTCCACGGCTTCGGCGACACGGCCGACCTTGTCCAGGCGATCCGCATAGGCCGTCAGCGCGTGGATGAGCTCGAAGCCGGCCGATCGGGCCCCAGCGTGCTGCAGCCGGCCGCGGATCTCGGTTACCACCTCTGCCGCGGACTCCACCGCCTCCTGGTCGCGGCCGAGCCTGGCGAGGAGCAGCGTCCGCCAGGAGCGCGCATCCGAGGCCTTCGCCTGCGCGGATCGGTTGGTTTCGGACAGCCGCAGGAGCTCCTCGACAACCTCGAGTGCTTCCTCATACCGCTTGCAGTCCATGAGGCTGAGGCGTAACGCGGCCAAGGCGTGGACGATCCTGTCGCCGAACGAGCCCGGTTGGTCGGCGGACAAGGTCCGATAGACCGCCAGTTCCTCCCGGCGCGCCAAACAGGCGAGATCGTCCCATCCCAGCTCGGTCAGCCACTTGGCGAGTTGGTCCAGCGACTCGGGTAAGGCGGTCGGCGAGCGCCACGTGTCCGGGGATCGTCCACGCATCCGCCTGACCAGCTCGAGCTCGTCCACCGCCCACCGCACGGTCTTGTCCGGCCGGACCACGCCGCCGTAGCGGGTGGGATCGACGGGACGTACGAGCATCGCCGGCTGAACCACGTCAGCGTCCGGCTCGTTCATCCCCCGTATATACCACCTGCGCATGGATCGGCGGGGTTGCAGGAACGGCCGGCGCGCAGACGCGCGGGGGCGTGGCGGACCAGCCAGTCTTCGGCGCTGCCCCAGTGGCACTCGCAGTTGTGCTCGTCGGGACGAGCGGTCATGCCGCGGAAGGTGGTGGCCAGGGCCTTCAGCTCCGCGTCGAGGTGAAGACCGGCGGGTGTCTGGTCGAAATGCTTCATGGGCGTATGCCTTTGAGGGCTCCGGCGGCTCGCGCCAGCCGAAGATCATCACCTTACCCGGGTCCTCCTGCTATGAAGGTCGGTGTGACCAATGTTGTGACTCGTGCCGGTACGGTCCGTGGTGTCGATCTCGGGGATGTACTCAGCTGGCAGGGGATCCCCTATGCCGCTCCCCCCGTTGGCGAGCTCCGGTTGCGGCCGCCGCAGCCTCCGGCGCCCTGGCGGGGCGTGCGGGATGCCACTGAGCCGGGGAAGGCGGCCATGCAGTCCGTCCTGCCGGGCCTGCCGGCGCCGGTCATGGATGAGGACTGCCTGTATGTGAACGTGGCGGCGCCTCCCCCCGACGGGCGGCTGCGGCCGGTGCTGGTCTGGGTGCATGGGGGTGGTTATCTCACCGGCAGTGGTGTTGACATGTACGGCGACGGCGGAAATTTCGTGCGCAGTCATGATCTTGTGGTGGTGAGCTTCAACTACCGGCTGGGCAGCCTGGGGTTCCTCGACATCGGCGACTCCTCCGGGGTGTCGGGGCTGCTCGATCAGGTTCAGGCGTTGCGGTGGGTGCGGGAGAACATCGCCGTGTTCGGCGGGGATCCTGAGCGGGTGACCTTGTACGGGTTGTCGGCCGGGGCCAAGAGTGTGGCCAATCTGCTGGCCACCCCGCTCACCCGCGGGCTGATCCACCGGGCCGCGTCCAGCAGCGGCGGTGGTGATCATGTGGCCACCGAGGCGCAGGCCAAGGCGGTGGCCGGGCGGTTCCTGCGGGAGCTCGGCGTGGGTGCCGACCGGGTGCGCGAGGTGCCCGCCGCCGAGATGGTCGCGGCGCAGGACGCCATCGCCACCGGGGTGCGGGCGCTCTGGGTCTGGCGGCCGGTCATCGACGGGACCGTGCTGTCGGGGCGGCCCATCGACGCCATCGCCGCGGGTGCCGCCGCCGGCATCCCGCTGCTCGCGCAGACCTGCGGGAACGAGGGCGGCACCTTCCAGATGATGGACGGCAGTACGGCCGCGCAGGCGCCGCGGGTGCTGGCCGAGCTGTTCGGGGCCGAGGAGGCGGACACGATGCTGGCCGCGTACCGCGAGAGCCGGCCGGAGCTCGACGACACCGCGCTCGGCCTGGCCGTCCTCGGGGACGAGCGGTACGGCATCCCCACCACCCGGCTGGCCGAGGCGCAGGCGCGGCACGCCCCGGTGTGGCGCTCCCGCTACGACGGGCCCTTTGCCGGGGTGCCCGCCACGACGCACCTGGGCAGGCTGCTGCGCGGCGGGCACGGCGCGGACGGCCCGATGATCTGGCGGTCGGTCCCGCTCACCGACGCCGCCGACCGGGCGCTGTCGGCGGAACTGCACGACACCTGGGGACGCTTCGCCCTGGGTGACACGCCCGGCTGGACGCCCTACGACACCGGACACCGCCAGACCATGATCTTCGACTCCGGCCGGAGCCGGGTCGAGCCCGATCCGCGCCCGATCGAGCGCCGCGCCTGGGACGGCCGCACCTGGCCATCAGGAACCTGGTGGCACCTCGACGGCCTCACGTGAACCTGAAAAACTCGGTGCCGGGATCGCGTTCACCGAGTACGGCGTGTCGGGGGTCGGGGTCGTGGTGAAGCGGGCGTTGGGCAGGTAGAGCCGGTTGCCGAACGACGCCACGGTGGTGGGGACGTCGAAGCGCGGGTCCGTCAGCCGGTTCACGACCTGACCGGAGGTGCCGTCGGCGTTGAGCCGGATGACGGCCACGGTGTTGAGCCGGTTCTGCACCGCGTACAGCGTCCGGCCGTCCAGCAGCAGGCCGTCGCCGTTGACCAGGGACTCGCCGCCCAGGTTCACCTCCGTGGTGACGCCGGTGGCGGGGTCGGCCCTGAACAGCTTGCCGACGTTGGACTGGACGATGAGCAGGCCCTTGCGGTCGGGGGTCGGGGCGATGCCGTTGGCGTTGTTGCCGGTCGTGTACTGGATGGCGCCGGTGAGCGGGACCGAGACGGCCTGGTCGGGCAGCGCGCCGTGGCGGCCGAGTGCCAGCTTGTACAGGACCGGGTTGGTGGAGTCGGTGAACCAGGCCGCGTCTCGGGTGACCACGACGTCGTTGACGAACGACGCCCCGGTGGCCAGCGTGTACGACTTGAGCACCGCTCCGGTGCGGGCGTCGATCACCCGGGCGGTCCCGGCGGTGCCACCGGCTACGAACAGACGGTTCCGCGAGTCGAGCTTGAGGCCGACCGAGGGGGTGCCGGGGCCCTTGCTGACGACGGCGCCCTGTCCGGTGCGCAGGTCGGCGCGGTAGATGTCGCCGTTCGCCAGGGAGCCGAGGTAGGCCACGGGCCGGCTGCCGATCGCTATCCCCTCCGGCCGGAAGCCGTTGGGGAGCGCGATCGTCTCCGGCGAAGTGGTGGCCTGCGCGGGCGTACCAGACAAAGCGAGGAGGGCGCAGAGTGCGGTCGTGAGGATCGCTGATCTCATGCGCCCCACGATGCCCCGCCCCCGAGCCGGGCAAAGGCCCAAAGGGCAGGTTCACAGGCACCTCTGAGAAACTGTCAGACCTCGATCAGCTCCACCCCCATGAGGTCCGCCAGGGCACGCAGCTCGGCGGCCCGGTGCCCGATGCCGAGGGACCAGTGGTGGGAGATGCCGGTGGCGCTCCAGTCGTCCGTCCACTCCCCCGGATCGCGGCCGAAGTCCACGCGGGAGGTCGTGTTACCGATCTTGAGGTGCGGGCCGTCCACGGTCTCCCCCTCCGACACGACGAAGCCGAACCGGCCGTCCCGCCGCTGGAGCAGCCCGAACGCCGTCACCGGTCCGTGCGCGACGTCGAACTCGACCGACACGCCCCACCCGCGCTTGCCGTGGAAGACGCCCAGGCCGCGCAGCAGCGGCTTGCGCGAGCTGATCGCCAGGTGGGCCGGCCCGTCGTGGCCCATCTCGACATGACCGCGCAGGAAGTCGAGCGCCTGCAGCTCGGTGAAGGAGCCGCCGCCGCCCAGCCGATCCATGATCAGCATGGCCAGCGAGGTCCGCAGCTCGTACTCCCCCGCCGCCGGGACGCCCCGGGCGGTGAGCAGCGACGAGCCGAGGATCATGCCCGCGCCGAGCCGTTCGTGGATCTCGCCGTCGAGCCCGCGGTGGTAGTAGGCCAGGCTGTCGAGCTCGAAGTCGGCCACCAGCTGGTCCAGCCCGGCCGACACGCGCGCCGCCCACTCGAAGTCCTCGGGCACGACCGTGTCGGCCAGCTCGAACACCTCCCGCGCGAGCTCCATCCGCTCCTTGACCTGGGCGTCGGTGACCTTCTCGACCCGTACGCGCAGGTCGTCGAACTCCAGCACCTCCACGTGCCCGCCCAGGTTGACCGGCACCAGCGTGAGGTCGGTGGCGACGTCGAGCATGCCCGGGTACAGGTGGCCCATGAGCCCGTGCCGCCCGTCGCGCAGCGTGGCCCGCACGCCCGCCGCCTTCACCCACCGCTCGATCCGCGCCCAGGCCCGCTCGTCCTCCAGGTAGCCGGACACGGAACGGAACGGGATCCCGGCCCTGGTGAACGTGTTGGCCATCTCCGGCAGCGGGCACGCGCCGCAGTAGGCCAGCCACTGCCCGGTGTCGAACGTCTCGTGATCCATCGACTCCGACGGCTGCAGGTTGATCAACAGCACCGGCGCGCCGCTGCGCTGCGCGATCGGGAGCAGCATGGTGGCGGTCATGTAGGTGGTGAGGAAGCCGACGATCAGGTCGCAGCCCGCCTCCCGCAGCCGTTCCGCGGCGGCCGCGCCCTGCTGGGCGTCGGAGATGAAGCCGACGTCGACCACTTCGCAGCCGAGTGTGCCCATGCGTTCGGACACTCGCGCCGACGAACGCTCCAGTTGCGGCAGCAGGTCGGGGAACTGCGGCCAGTACGCGCCGAGCCCGCCCGCGACGAGCCCGACCCGGGTGGGACGGGCGGGGATCCGTTCGAGCGTCATGTCTTTGATCTCCTCTTCGGTTGCGGGTGAGGTGTCCCGCCGTTGCCGGCTGAAGCCTTTTGGGAGGGTACGTGGGTCAGCGGAGGAAGGCGGCGGCCACTCCGGCGTCGACCGGGATGTGCAGCCCGGTGGTCAGCGACAGGTCACCGCCGGCGAGCGCGAACACGGCCGCGGCCACGTGCTCCGGCAGCACCTCCTGCTTGAGCAGCGTGCGCTGGGCGTAGAACTCGCCCAGGCGCTCCTCCTCGACCCCGTAGACGGCCGCCCGGTTGGCGCCCCAGCCGGAGGCGAAGATCCCGGAGCCGCGTACGACGCCGTCGGGGTTGACGCCGTTGACCCGGATGCCGTGCGGGCCCAGTTCGGCCGCGAGGAGCCGCACCTGGTGGGCCTGGTCGGCCTTGGCCGCGCCGTAGGCGACGTTGTTCGGCCCGGCGAACACGGCGTTCTTGGAGGAGATGTAGACGAGGTCGCCGCCCATGCCCTGGCTCAGCAGGACCCGCGCGGCCTCCCTGGAGACCAGGAAGGAGCCGCGGGCCATCACGTCGTGCTGCAGGTTCCAGTCGTCGAGCGTGGTCTCCAGCAGCGAGCGCGACAGGGACAGGCCAGCGTTGTTGACGACCAGGTCGACGCCGCCGAAGGCGAGCACCGCCTGCCGTATCGCGTCGGTGATCTGCTCCTCGGACGTCACGTCCACGCGTACGGCGATCGCGACGTCCTGCGGCCGGTACGCGGCGCCACCCAGTTCGGCGGCGACCTTGTCGGCGGCGGCGAGGTCGCGGTCGGCGACCACCACGCACGCGCCCTCGGCGGCCAGCCGCCTGGCGGTGGCGGCGCCGATGCCGGAGCCGCCGCCGGTGACCAGCGCGATGCGCCCGGCCAGCGGCTTGGGCGCGGGCAGGCGGCGCAGCTTGGCCTCCTCCAGCTCCCAGTACTCGATGCGGAACTTCTCCGACTCCTCGATCGGCCGGTAGCTGGACAGCGCCTCGGCGCCGCGCATCACGTTGATCGCGTTGACGTAGAACTCACCGGCGACCCGCGCGGTCTGCTTGTCCTTGCCAAAGCTGAACATGCCGACCCCGGGCACCAGCACGATCGCCGGGTCGGCGCCGCGCATCGCGGGCGAGTCGGGCGCCGCGTGGCGCTGGTAGTAGGCGGCGTAGTCCGCGCGGTACTGGGTGTGCAGCTCGCCGAGCCGGGTCAGGACGTCCGCGAGTGGGGCGTCCGGCGGCAGGTCCAGGACGAGGGGGGCGACCTTGGTACGCAGGAAGTGGTCGGGACAGGAGGTGCCGAGCGCGGCGAGCCTGGGGTGCTCGGCGCGGGCCAGGAAGTCGAGCACCTCGGGCGAGTCGGTGTAGTGGCCGACCTGACGGGCGTCGGTGCTCGCCAGGCCGCGGATCGCGGGGAAGAGCTCGGCCGCGCGGCGGTGCCTGGCCTCCTCGGCCAGGGGTTCGTGGACGACCGGGCCGAACGGGTCAGGGCGGCCATGGTCGGCGATGTACTGCTCGGCGGTACGGATGATCTCCAGGGAGTTCGCCTGGCACTCGGCGCTCGTCTCGCCCCAGGCGGTGATGCCGTGGCCGCCGAGGATGCAGCCGATGGCCTGCGGGTTCGCCGCCTTGATCGCGGAGATGTCGAGGCCGAGCTGGAAGCCGGGGCGCCGCCACGGCACCCAGACGACCCGGTCGCCGAAGATCCGCGCGGTCAGCTCGGGGCCGTCGGCGGCGGTGGCGATCGCGATGCCGGAGTCGGGGTGGAGGTGGTCGACGTGGGCGGACTCGACCAGGGCGTGCATGGCGGTGTCGATCGACGGTGCGGCGCCGCCCTTGCCGTGCAGGCAGAAGTCGAAGGCCGCCACCATCTCGTCCTCGCGCTCCTCGCCCGGGTAGACGCCGGTCAGCGCCCTGAACCGGTCCAGGCGCAGGACGGCCAGGCCGCCGGCGGTGAGCGTGCCCAGGTCGCCGCCGGAGCCCTTCACCCAGAGCAGCTCGACGTCCTGGCCCGTCACCGGGTCGTTCTCGGTGCCCTTGGCGGAGGCGTTGCCGCCCGCGTAGTTGGTGTTGCGCGGATCGGAGCCGAGCGTGTGCGCTCTTTCGAGCAGTTCGTTCTTGGCGTTCGACATCAGGCCCCCCAGCCTGCCTGGTTGCCACCGACGCGGTCGGCGGCGATCTTCTCGAAGTATCCGGACTTGGCGTAGGCCGCCATCGGGTCGGGCGCGAGCCCCATCTCCTCCCGCAGCTCACCGAGCAGCGGGCGGACATCGGTGTTGTAGGCGTCCATCAGCACGGCGTTGGCGCCCAGCACGTCGCCCTCCCGCTGGGCGACGGCCAGCGCGTCGCGGTCGACGAGCAGCGCCTTGGCGGTGGCCTCCTGCACGTTCATCACCGAGCGGATCTGACCGGGGATCTTGGGCTCGATGTTGTGGCACTGATCGAGCATGAAGGCCGTCTCGTGGGTGTACCCACCGCCGCCGATGACCTCGAACATGATGCGGAACAACTGGAACGGGTCGGCCGCGCCCACCATCAGGTCGTCGTCGGCGTAGAAGCGCGAGTTGAAGTCGAACCCGCCGAGCTTCCCTTCACGCAGCAGGAACGCCACGATGAACTCGATGTTGGTGCCCGGCGCGTGGTGCCCGGTGTCGACCACGACCTGCGCCTTCGGGCCGAGCTTGAGGCAGTGCGCGTAGGCGGTGCCCCAGTCGGGCAGGTCGGTCATGTAGAAGGCGGGCTCGAACAGCTTGTACTCCAGCAGGAACCGCTGCTCCTCGCCGAGCCGCTCGTAGACCGCGGCGAGCGCTTCGGCGAGCCGGTCCTGGCGGGCCCTGATGTCGTCCTGGCCCGGGTAGTTGGTGCCGTCGGAGAACCACAGCTTGAGCGTGTCCGACCCGGTGGCGTCCATGATGTCGACGCAGTCGAGCAGGTGCCGCAGCGCCTTGCGCCGCACCTCGGGATCGGGGTGGGTGACGCTGCCGAGCATGTAGTCGTTGTCCTGGAACACGTTGGAGTTGATCGCCCCGATGGTCACGCCCTGCTCGGTCGCGTGCCGCGCGAGGTCCTCATAGTCATCGACCTTGTCCCACGGGATGTGCAGCGCCACGGTCGGCGCGACGCCGGTGTAGCGGTGCACCTGCGCCGCGTCGGCCAGCTTCTCGTACGGGTCGCGCGGCACGCCCTGCTGGGCGAACACCTTGAACCGTGTGCCGGAATTGCCGTACGCCCAGGAGGGCGTCTCTATGCGCTGCTGCCGCAGCTGATCCTTGATCATTTTTCCCCGATTTCAATCCAGATGGAAAACTTCGGCCAGCGTGAACAGCGCCTCGTCGGGCCGCCCGGCCTCGAAGAAGGGAGCCATCTCCGCCTGCCAGCGGCTGTTGATCTCGGTCTCGGCCATCGCCTGCTGAGCCGCCGCGAAGTCATCGGTCTCCAGGTAGCCCACCAGCAGCCCGTCATCGCTCAGGAACAGCGAGTAGTTACGCCACCCGGTCTTCGTCAGCGCATCGAGCATCTCGGGCCACACGGCCCGGTGCCGCTCCTTGTACTCCTCAAGCCGCTCGGGCCGCACCCGCAACAGAAAACAAACCCGCTCCACACCAACCTCCTCTCAATAGACCCACCACCACTCGCCAGACGCCCCTCCAGACGCCCCTCCAGGCGCCTCTCAGGCGCCGCGTCGGCGGGACGATGTGCGGCCGGATCCGGCGCCCCTGACGGCGCCGAACCTGGTTCACGGAACACGGCCAAGACTGCGCACGTCACGGCGCCCAGCCACCTCCACCGGAGGAGCGTGCCCCTGGACAGGGGCCAGCCCTGGTCGGCGGTTGGGGCCCACTTGGCCGTGCCGTAAAAAACAAGAGCTTGTTTAATAATCGAATTGGTCTATGTTCGCCGCGTCGAAGGTGAACGGCGGACCCAGGATCACCTCGCCCTGCTTGCCGATCGTGCGCTCGCCCAGCTTGCCCGCCTTGAACGTCTCCCCCTCAGCCCCCGTGATCTGCCCCGACACCAGCGCCGCGGCGGCGTAGGAGGCCAGGTAGCCGAGGTCCTTCGGGTTCCACAGCGCGAACTTCGCCACCGTCTTGTCCTTGACGAACTGCCGCATCTGGTTCGGCGTCCCAAGCCCGGTGAGCACGACCTTGCCCTTGTACTTGGAGCCGGAGATGTACCGGGCCGCCGCCGAGATGCCCACCGTGGTCGGGGAGATGATCCCCTTCAGGTCGGGATAGGCCTGCATCAGGCCCTGCGTCTGGGTGAACGACTTCTGGTCGTCGTCGTCGCCGTAGGCCACCTTGACGAGCTTCATGTCCTTGTACTCGGGCTTGGCCAGCTCGTCCTTCATGAACTTGATCCAGGTGTTCTGGTTCGTGGCGTTCGCGGTGGCCGACAGGATGGCGATGTCGCCCTTGTTGCCGATCATCCCGGCCAGCAGCTTGACCTGGCTGCGGCCGACCTCCTCCGAGCTGGCCTGGTTGATGAACAGGTCGCGGCACTCCGGAGCGGCGTCCGAGTCGTACGCGACGATCTTGATGCCCTTGGCGCGGGCCTGCTGGAGCGGCCCGCAGACGGCGTTCGCGTCGTTGGCGGCGATGAGGATCGCGTCGTGGCCCTGCTGGGTGAGCGTGTTGATGTAGGAGATCTGCGACGAGGCCGACGCGTCGGACGGGCCGACCTCCTTGGCCTCGCCCTGGTACTCCTTGGCCGCCTCGATGCCCGCGTTGTCGACGATCGTCTCGTAGGGGTTGTTGATCGCCTTGGGCAGGAAGGCGAGCTTCAGTCCCTGCTTGATCGGGGCGTTCGGGTCGGCCTTGGCGGCCGACGAGGAGGCGGGCGCCGGCGCGGGCGCCGAGGTCACACTGGACTTGGTCGTGCCGCCGCAAGCCGCTACGCCAAGAGCTAGGAGCGCGGTCACAGCGGTCAGGCGCATCGGGGTCATGGGGATCCTTTCAGAGCTGGCCTGACGAGCGAGACGAGACGGGGGGTGAGCACCGAGACGATGAGGAGCAGCCCGGTGACGATGGACTGGATCTCGGTCGAGACGTCGCCGAGCATGAGCAGATTGCGCAGCAGCCCGATGAGCAGCACACCGGCGATGACGCCACCGAGCGTGCCCTTGCCGCCGTCGAAGTCGACGCCGCCGAGGAGCACGGCGGCGATGACGGCGAGTTCGATGCCCACGCCGTTGTCGGCCCGGGCGGAGCCGTACCTCAGCGTGAAGACGACGCCGGCGAAGCCGGCGACGGTACCGGAGATCACGAAGAGCAGCAGTTTGATGCGCTTGACGCGGATCCCGGCGAAGAACGCGGCCTGCTCCTGCGCGCCGATCGCGTACAGCGCCCGGCCGAAGCCGGTGGCGTGCAGGACCACGCCGACGACGGCGGCCAGCAGGACGAACAGGGCTATCGGGTACGGGACGGGCGTCCCCGGCACGTCGTTCAGGGCGAGCGCGGTGTAGTCCGGCGGGAACTGGGCGATCGCCCGGTCCCCGAGCACGACGTAGGCGAGGCCGCGGTAGAGGGCGAGCGTGCCGATCGTGACGGCCAGCGAGGGCAGCCCGAGCCGGGTCACCAGCAACCCGTTGACCAGCCCGCACACGGCCCCGGTCAGCACGGCGAGCGGGATGATCGTCTCGATGGCCATGCCACTGTCCCAGAGCGAGCCGACCAGCGCGCTCGACAGCCCCAGCACGGAGGCGACGGACAGGTCCACCTCGGCGGCCACGACCAGCATGGTCATGGCCAGCGCGATGAGCGCGATCTCGCCCAGGTCGCCGAGCGCGAACGACAGGTTGTCGACGGTCGCGAAGCTCGGCGAGGTGAGCGAGCCCGCGGCGAACACGGCGATCAGCAGCGCGCCGACCAGCACGTCCCAGCGCAAGGCCTTAGCCATGGCGGCTCCTGTTCCTGAGCAGACGGGCCAGTCTGAGGGCGAGCACCCGGTCGACGCTGATGGCCAGCAGGAGCAGCGCCCCGGTGATGGCCTGCTGCCAGAACGGGTTGACCCGGAGCACGACCAGCGCGCTGCCGATCGTGGTGAGCAGCAGCGCGCCGAGCGCGGCGCCGTACACGCTGCCGACGCCGCCGGTGATCGCGACGCCGCCGACCACGACCGCGCTGACCACGAGCAGCTCCCAGCCGTGCGCGGAGTCGGCGATGACCGTCCCGAACCTGGCCAGCCAGAGCACCCCCGCCAGTCCCGCGAGGCAGCCGCTGACCAGGTAGGCGACCAGGATCCGCCGTCTGACGGGCACGCCCGCCAGCCGGGCGGCCTCCGGGCTGGAGCCGATGGCGTAGAACTCCCGGCCGCTCGGGTACGACCGCAGGTAGTAGCCGATCGCCACCATGATCACCAGCGTGATGAGCGGCAGGTACGGCACGCCGAGCACGGAGCCGTTGCCCAGCGACAGCAGCCCCGGCGGCAGGTTGACCGCGTTGATCTGCCGGCCGTGGGCGATGTAGTGGTCGACGCCCTGGATCACGTACAGCGTGCCGAGCGTCACCACCAGGGCGGGCACCCGGCAGAAGCTGACCAGCAGCCCGTTGAGCAGCCCGCAGGCCGCGCCGATCGCCACGCCGAGCAGGGCGCCCGGCACGATGCCCCAGCCGCTCGCCAGCAGGTCGCCGGTCACGAAGGCGACCAGGCCGACCACGGAGCCGACGGACAGGTCGAGGTTGCGGGTGATCACCACCAGGGACTGGCCGACGGCCAGCAGCGCGAGGATGGCGGTGTTGAGCAGGATGTCCTCGATGCCCTGCCCGGACAGGAAGTTGCCGTTGACGCTGGCCGTGACGCCGACGAGCGCGGCCAGCGCGATGACCAGGCTCAGCTCGCGGGCGCGGAACACCAGGTCGACGAGCCCGCGGGCACTGCGCGCCGACGTCGTCTGCTCGGGCGGCGCGGTCGCAGTCGTCACGCGGCTTCCCCAGTCATGCGGATCCCAGTCATGCGGCCCTCCCGGTGGCGGCGTTCATCACGCTCTCCTCGGTCGCGTCGGCGCGCGAGATCTCGGCGGTCAGCCGTCCCTCGTGCATGACCAGCACCCGGTCGGCCATGCCCAGCACCTCCGGCAGGTCGGAGGAGATCATGAGCACCGCGATGCCCTGCCCGGCCAGTTCCGACAGCAGCCGGTGCACCTCCGCCTTGGTGCCGACGTCGATGCCGCGGGTCGGCTCGTCCACGATCAGCACGGACGGCTTCGTGGCCAGCCACTTGGCCAGCACGACCTTCTGCTGGTTGCCGCCGGACAGCACGCCCACCCCGTCACTGAGCCGGGCGAACTTCAGCCGCAACCGCACCGCCCAGTCCTTGGCCCGGTCGCGCTCGGCCTTCCGCGAGATCGTCACGCCCCTGCGCAGCGAGCCCAGCCCGGTCAGGCCGATGTTGCGCTCGATCGACAGCTCCATGACCAGCCCCTGCTGGCGGCGGTCCTCCGGCACCAGGGCCAGGCCCGCGCCCATCGCCGCCGTCGGGCTCCCGGCGGGCAGCCGCCGGCCGTCCACGGACACCGAGCCCGCGTCCCAGCGGTCCACGCCGAAGACCGCCCTGGCCACCTCGCTCCGCCCGGCGCCCACCAGCCCGGCGAGCGCGACGATCTCGCCCCGCCGTACCTGGAAGGAGACGTCGGTGAAGACGCCCTCGCGGGTCAGCCGCTCCACCTGGAGCGCGACCTCGCCGAGCGGGGCCTCCTCCTTGGGGTAGAGCGCGCCGAGCTCGCGGCCCACCATGCGGCGTACCAGGTCGTCGTGGGTGAGCCCCGAGACGGGTTCACTGGCGATCCAGGCGCCGTCGCGCAGCGTCGTGACCCGCTGGCAGAGCGAGAAGATCTCGTCCAGCCGGTGCGAGATGAACAGGATCGCGCAGCCGTGCTCGCGCAGCGCCTCGACCACCGAGAACAGCCGCGCCACCTCGTTGCCGGACAGCGCGGCCGTCGGCTCGTCCATGATCAGGACGCGGGCGTCGCGGGAGAGGGCCTTGGCGATCTCGACGAGCTGCTGGTCGGCGATGGACAGGCCGCGCGACGGCTGCTCGGGGTCGAGGGCGACGCCGAGCCGCTCGAACAGCTCCCGCGCCTGGCCGTGCATCGCCTTGCGGTCGATGCGGCCGAGGCCGCGGCGGGGCTGACGGCCCATGAAGATGTTCTCGGCGACGGACAGGTCCGGAAAAAGCGTCGGTTCCTGGTAGATGACGGCCACCCCGGCCTGCTGGGCGTCGGCCGGTCCCGCGAAGACGACCGGCTCGCCGTTCAGCAGCACCTGGCCGGTGTCGGGCCGGTGGACGCCGGCGAGGGTCTTGACGAGAGTCGACTTGCCCGCGCCGTTCTCGCCCGCCAGGGCGTGCGCCTCACCGGCGAACAGGTCCAGTGAGACCTCGCGCAGCGCTCTGACCGCTCCGAACGACTTGCTGACGTTCGCGAGCGCGAGTGTGGGGGTGACACTCATGCATCCCTCCGGACAACAAACGTTTTAATCGCGACGAACCCGGAATCTAAGCGCTGGACCAGCAGGCGTCAATGCCTTCACGCCTCTTCTGGCGTCTTTGTGATTGTTACGTTTTAATCGGGGGGTGCGATTCACTGCCGTGGACCTAGGCGCCTCCAGCGGGCGGGTCATGAGTGCCGACGTGTCAGCCGACAGCGTGCGGCTCGTGGAGGAACATCGCTTCCTCAACCGGCCCGTACGCGTGGCCGGAACCCTGCACTGGGACATCCTCTCCCTCTACCAGGGCCTGCTCGACGGGCTGCGCAGGGCCGGGCCCGCCGAGTCGGTCGGCATCGACGCGTGGGCCATCGACTACGGGCTGCTCGACCGCGACGGCGCGCTGATCGGCAACCCGGTGCACTACCGCGACGGCCGCACCGAGAAGATCACCGAGCGGATCGATCCCTATGAGGTGACCGGGCTGCAGTTCCTGCGGTTCAACACGGTCAACCAGCTCGCCTGCGACCGGCTGGACCGGGCCGAGACGATGCTGCTGATCCCCGACCTCCTGGGGTACTGGCTGACCGGCGAGCGCTGGGCCGAGCGCACCAACGCCTCGACGACCGGTCTGTACGACGTCACCAAGCGGGACTGGGCCTGGGAGCTGATCGCCCGCCTCGGGCTGCCAAGCCGGATTTTTCCCGAAATTTCGGATGGCAGCGTCGCGGCCCTGCGGTCCGACGTGGCCGCCGAGATCGGCTACACCACCTCCCTGGCCCAGGTGGGCTCGCACGACACCGCCTCGGCCGTGGTCGGCGTGCCCGCCACCGGCGACCGCTTCGCCTACATCTCCTGCGGCACCTGGTCCCTGGTCGGCGTCGAGCTGCCCGCCCCCGTGCTCACGGAGGAGAGCCGCCTGGCCAACTTCACCAACGAGGCCGGCATCGACGGCACCACCCGCTACCTGCGCAACGTCATGGGCCTGTGGATCCTGCAGGAGTGCATGCGCGTGTGGGACAACCCGCCGCTGGAGCCGTTGCTCACCGCCGCCGCGGAGGCCAGGACCGACGCCGTCATCGATCCCGACGATCCGTCGTTCCTGCCGCCGGGTGACATGCCCGCCCGGATCGCGGACTACTGCGCGCGTACCGGGCAGACGGCTCCGGAGGGTAGGGCGCAGGCCGTACGATGCATCCTGCAGAGCCTCGCCCTCGCCTACCAGCGGGCCGTCGCCGACGCCGTCCGCCTGAGCGGGCGGCCGGTCGAGGTCGTCCACCTGGTGGGCGGCGGATCGCGTAACGCGTTGCTGTGCCAGCTCACCGCCGACGCGACCGGCCTGCCGGTCGTCGCGGGGCCCGTGGAGGCGGCCGCCCTGGGCAACGCGCTGGTCCAGGCGCGGGCCCGCGGCGTGGTCGGTGACCTGGCCGACATGCGGGATCTGGTACGACGAAGCGAGAGCCTGCGCACCTACGAGCCACGGGGGCAATGATGACGACGGTGAGCATCAAGGACGTCGCGGCCCGGGCCGGGGTGTCGCCCGGCACGGTGTCCAACGTGCTCAACCGTCCGGAGAAAGTGGCCGACTCCACCCGGATCCGCGTCGAATCGACGATCAGGGAGCTCGGCTTCGTCAGGCACGGCTCCGCGTCGACCCTGCGGGCCGGCCACAGCCGCACCGTCGGGCTGTCCGTGATCGACATCGGCAACCCGTTCTTCACCGACGTGGCCGCCGGGGTGGAGGACGTGGCGAGCGAGCGCGGCTACGCCGTCATCCTCGGCAACTCCTCGGGCAGCCGGATGAAGGAGGAGCGCAACCTGCTGGTGTTCGCCGAACAGCGGGTGCGCGGCGTGCTCATCACCCCGTCGGACGAGGACCCGGGCCGGCTCGACCAACTTCGGGGGCGCGGCATCTGCGTGGTGCTCGTCGACCATCCGGCCGAGCGCTCCGACCAGTGCGCGGTCGCCGTGAACGACGTGACCGGCGGCTCGATGGCCGTCGCGCACCTGCTGGAGGGCGGCGCGGGCAGCCTCGGCTACGTCACGGGACCCGCCGTGATCAGACAGTGCCAGGACCGCAGGCGCGGCGCCGAGCAGGCGATGGCCGCGGGCGGCCGCGACCCGCGCGAACTGCTCGAGGTCGCGATGCCCGCCATGACGGCGAAGGCGGGCCAGCAGGCGGCCGAGAGACTGCTCGCCGAGGGGACGCTGCCGGACGCGCTGTTCTGCGCCAACGACCTGCTCGCGCTCGGCATGCTGCGCGGCCTGCTCCAGGCGGGCGTACGGGTGCCCGACGACGTGTCGCTGATCGGGTACGACGACATCGACTTCGCCTCGGCCTCCACGGTGTCGCTGACCTCGATCCGGCAGCCCACGTACCAGCTCGGCCGGGTGGCCACCGAGCTGCTGCTCGACGAGTGCGATAACCCGGCGACGCACGCGCACCAGCAGATCATGTTCCAACCGGATCTCGTCGTGCGGGAGTCCACGCGGTAGGTTGTGGCGCAAACCGACAAACGGGGTTGATCATGCAAAATGGTGCCCGTCATGCGCTCGGGGTGGTCGCTGGACTGCTCCTCCCTCCGTTGATCGCCGTCGGACTGTTCTACGGCGTCGATCAGGTCAGTCGTAGCTACCAGCAGTTCATCCTCTCCTGGACCGGGCTCGGGGTGCTCCTCGTCACGGGGATCCTGCTCGCGTTCCTGCTCGGCTCGCGGCTGTCACCCGTCGCCTCGCTGGTGGGCGGGCTGGAGTTCACCGCGTTCGGCATCCTGCCGTTCCTGGAGATAAGCGGACTTCGTCTGATCCCCGACCGCTTGTTCGGCGACGAACTGTGGTCCGGGTTCCTGACCTTGGCCTACACCGGGCTGCTGCTGATGTTCGGCGTGATGCTGCTGGTGTGCTCGGCCTTCCCGTCCCGCTGGCGGTCGCCGGCCCCGCGCGCCCTCCCGGCCGGGCCCACGTACGGAGTGATCCCGCCTTATCAGGGACCTGAGGACGCGACCCGGCCGATCCACCGCGATTGACCGTCGGTGCGGTCGTGGCCTGGCAGAATGCCGCCATGCGCGACTCCAGGATCGTCGATTTCCTCGCCCAGCTCGCCGCCCACGTACCAGCGCCGGGCGGCGGGGCCACCGCGGCGCTGCACGCGGCACAGGCCGCCGCGTTGCTCGGCATGGTCGCCCGCTACACCACCGGGGAGAAGTACACCGACCACGCCGAGGCCATCGTCGCGCTGATCGCCGAGACCGACACGATGCGCGCACGGGCGCTGCGGCTGCTGGAGGAGGACGCGGTGGCCTTCACCGCGGTGACGGACGCCTACCGCCTGCCGAAGGGCCCGGAACGCAGCGCGGCGATCGCCTCGGCCCTCGTCGGCGCGGCCGAACCGCCCGCCAGGGTCGTCGAGACGGCCACGCGCCTGGTCGAGCTCTGCGAGCTGCTGCTGCCGATCGGCAACCCCAACGTGATCACGGACGTGGCGGCGGCCGCCGACGCGGCACGCGCGGCCCTCACGACCGCACGGGTGAACGTCGAGATCAACCTGAACGGCATCAAGGACGAAAAGTCCCGCGCCGCGCTCCAGGCCCGCCTCGCCCACGTGGACGCCACAGTCGCCAGAGCGGACCAGGTGACGGCCACCGTCCGCGAACGCCTCACCCCGTGACCGCCCACCTCCCAGGGGTACGCCACCAGGACGCGCGCCAGGAGCACCACCCCACCGCGCACCACCCGAGTGCGCGGCCTTGGGCACGCGCCGTCCCCATGCGCGCCGCCCTGTTGAGCGGGGGGATGGTCACGGGGCTGCAGGGGCGTACGAGAGGATCGACGTGTGAAGACGCTGACGGGTAAGGAACTGGCCGCCGCCATCAGGGCGGAGACGGCGGCGCGGGTGGCGGCCGGGCCGCAGCCGAAGCTGGCCGTCGTGGTCGCGACCGCCGATGAGGCGAGCCTGTGGTACGTACGGTCGATCGCCAAGGCCGCCTCAGGCGTGGGCATCGCCTGCGACCTCGCCGACCTGGGCCCCGGCGCCACGGCCACCGGCATCCGGGAAACGCTCGAACGGCTCAGCGCCGACCCGGGCGTACACGGCGTGATGCTGCAGACCCCGCTCCCCCCGGACGCGTCGGCGCAGGAGCTGTCCGCCGCCATCGACCCGGCCAAGGACGTGGACGGCGCGAACCCGCTGTCCCTGGGCCGCCTGGCCGCCGGGCTGCCCGCGTTCGCCCCGGCCACCGCGGCCGCCGTGCTGGCGCTGCTCGACCATTACGGAGTCGAGCTGGAGGGCCGCCGGGCCGTGATCGTCGGCCGTTCGACCGTGGTCGGCAAGCCCCTGGCGCACCTCCTGCTCGACCGGAACGCGACAGTGACCGTCTGCCACTCGCGCACCCGCGACCTGGCGGCCGTCACGTCCACGGCCGAGGTGTTGATCGCGGCCGTGGGACGGGCCGGGCTGATCGGCGCCGAGCACGTGGCGCCCGGCGCGGTCGTCATCGACGTCGGCACCAACCCGACCGAGGACGGAGGCCTGGCCGGCGACGTGGACTCCGCCGCGGTCACGGACCGAGCCGGGGCACTCACGCCGGTACCGGGCGGCGTCGGCCCGGTGACGACCGCACTCCTGCTGCGACACACCGCCCAGGCGGCGGACCTGATGTGAGCGGGCGGACGACCGAAATGCCGACACCGGAAGGTGGCGTGCTGGTCAGCGCGGAACTGCGCCCTGGAGGACGTCGACTCATCGGCCCCAGAGAGCGTTGATGCGTGACGTACCAGACGACCCCAGAAGACGTCCAATGCGTGACGTACCGGACGACCGAGATAGCGACGCTGGAGGGTGTCGATGCGTGATGTGCTGATCGTGCAGAACAGCAGGAGCGGTGGCCCCGGCCGCCTGGGCGGCTGGTTGGAGGAGGCCGGGCTGCGGCTGGACGTCGTACCCGCCTACGACGGCGCCCCGCTGCCCGCCCGGCTGTCGCACGCTGCCATGATCATGCTGGGCGGCGGCTTCCTGCCGAGCGACGACGACCGTGCGCCGTGGCTGGCCACGGCCAGGAGCCTGGTCGCGCAGGCGCTGGACGAGGGCGTGCCGCTGTTCGGCATCTGCCTGGGCGGTCAGATGCTGGCCGAGGTCGCGGGCGGCGAGGTGACCCCCGACGCGGGCGCTCCGGAGAACGGCAGCCTCCCCGTGACGCTGCGGCCCGAAGCCGCCGACGACGCGCTCTTCCACAGCCTGCCTGAGGTGGTGCCCGCCATCGAGCACCACGTCGACGCGGTCACCGCTTTGCCGCCGGGGGCGGTCTGGCTGGCGCAGACCACCGCCTGCCCGTACCAAGCGTTCCGGGTCGGGGAGCAGGCGTGGGGCGTGCAGTTCCATCCGGAGGTGCTGCCGGTGCGCATCCGCGAGTGGCGGGTCGACGGCTTCGACCCGGACGAGGTCTATGCGCGGGCGGTGGCCGATGAGCCGGTGTCGACGCCGATCTGGCGCGAGGTGGCCACCCGCTTCGCCAAACTCGCATGAGCCAGGCTCAGGGAACGGGCCGCTATCCGACCGGGCTCACGGCGCTGGTGGTGCCGATCCCGGAGGCCGAGCCGGTCGTGGGCCGGTGGCGGACCGCGCTCGACCCGTCCGCCGCGTACGGGGTGCCGGCGCATGTGACGGTTATGTACCCGTTCCTGCCGCTCGACGCGGTGGACCGGGAGGCGCTGGCCGGGCTCTTCGCCGGGTATGCGCCTTTCGAGGTGGTGTTCGCCAGGTGTGGGCGGCTGCCCGAGTTGCTGTATCTGGAGCCGGTGCCCGGTGAGCCGTTCGTCCAGCTCACGCACGCGGTGACCGGGCGCTGGCCCGAGGCCCGGCCGTACGGAGGCAAGTACGAAACGGTAATGCCACACCTTTCGATCGGGTACGAGAACGACGGCGCCGCCCTCGACGAGGCGGGGACGGCGATCGAGCGAGGGCTGCCGGTCACGGCGCGGGTGGGGGCGGTCCAGCTGGTGGCGTACGACGGCACGGTCTGGCAGGTGGTCGAGGATTTCCCGTTGACGGCGGCGGGCTCGCCTCGCTAGGCCTGCTGGACGCGGGCGTGCTGACCGAGCCCGAGGCCGACACGATCCTGTCCGGAGACCCGGCCGGCAGGCCCTGCCCCACGGTTAAGCCGGGGTGATGCGCAGGAGGTCGACCGCGTTCTTCGTCAAGGACAGGACGCGGTTGAACTCGGCAGGCCGGTCCATGCTGAAGATCGCGTTCCGGGCGAACGTCGTCCTCCGTCCAGCCCTCGCCTTCGGTCTCATCGCACCCCGCCCCGCAGCTCATCGAGGATCCGAACCCAGGTCCCATCCAACGACCAGCGGCGATGCCGATCGCAGGCCGCCACTGGGGAGTCAGGCATCGAGGGCCATGCTGGAGGACCTCGGAAGGTACGCGGGGTCCTCCAGCGGCCGGCGGTTGTTCGGTCAGCTGACGGTGGCGGGTTGGGCGGACAGAAGGGTTTGGGTCCAGCCTTCGGTGCCGACGGCGCTCTGGCTGCTGAGGTCGTCGCCCTGGCCGTCGTAGGGGTTCTGGTCGGCGTAGCGGTGGAGGGAGCCGTCGCTCCGGTGGCCGTAGTAGACGCCGCCGCCGGGCGACAGGAGATGGTCGAAGACCTGCCAGGTGGCGTCGCGAAGCTGGTACCTCTTATAAGAGTCGGGACCGTTGATCTGGTAAGAGATCAGCTTGCCATCAGCCGTTGTGCCGAGAATCCAGCCAGGGCCGGTCGCGGTCAGGGTCTTGAGGGTGAAGCCGCCGCCGATGAGGGTGCCGCCGCTGATGTTGTCGATCGTGGGCTTGAGCGCATTGACGGTGTAGCGGCGCAGGGTCCCGTCGGCGATGCCGAACAGGTAGCCGTTGCCGTCGTAGGCGAGCAGGTCGTGGGTGAAGCCGCTGCCGAGATAGACGGGCTTCTCGAAGATGAGGCTGTCACGATTGCTCTGGATATCGACCCGGTAAAGCCGGCCCTCCGGCCCCTTCTCGGTGACCAGGAGGGTATTGAAGTCCAGCGTCGCCATCGCCTTGGGAGTGAAACCCAGGGTGGTCGTGGACACGAAGGCGCCACGCGTGCGCTGTCCGGTAGCAGCATCAATGGCGGTGTAGGTCAATTTCCCGTCCGGCATCGCCCCGTAAACCGAGGCGCTCTCCACGGAGGAGGTGGCGGGGTTCTGCGCGTGGGTGAGGGTCTCCCAGCCCAGGAAGTGCGACGCCCCGGCGGGGCGCTTCTGCTCGATCCACTGCTTGGCGTACGGCATGTCGTAGCCGAGTCCGTGGTGCAGGGCGTTGTAGCCGACCTCGAAGTGGTCCCCGAGGTCGCGGGTGACCTTTCCCTTGCACAACCACGACGGGACCGTACCGCCCAGTTGCAGTTTGGCGTGGAAGTCCATCGCGAACCGCAGCCGGTGCTTGGCCTTGGCGTACAGGTCCACCCCCTGGATGCGGGCCGTCTCGGCGACGTGGGAGATGGCCGCCAGGCCCCAACCGGTGTGCCAGAAGTCGCGGCACGTCTCCTGGGTCAGGCCGTCTACGAACGTGGTCTGCCCGTACCAGTAGTCGATGATCTCGGCCTTGGTGTTGTACTTGCTGCCCGGCGGCGCCTTGGGCAGCGAGCCGTCCGTCTTCAGGTAGATGTAGGCAGGCAGCCTGCCGCGCCAGGTCGCGACCGCCCGGTCGAACGAGGCCCGGTCGTCCAGGTGCACGGCGATGCCAATGGCGGCATCGGTCATGATCAGTTCCCAGTTGCCGTTGTTGTCCGGCCGCCCGGCGATCAGGGTCGGGAGGTACACGGTGCGCAGCTTGCCGGCGAAGCGGGCGGCCTGGCTCCAGCCGCCGTAGGTGTGTTTGATGAGTTCGGCGGCGCGGGAGAAGTTGGCCCCCGCCCAGCCGGTCTGCAGCGGTGCGTTGCTCCCGGTGTGCTTGGTGATCACAGCTGACCAGGCGTCCATGATCTGGATCGCCTTCTTGGCGTAGCGGGAGTCCTTGGTCAGATACCACTGCAGGGCGTGCGTGTAGGCCGCCATGGCGTCCTCACGCTCGTCGGAGCAGCCGTTGTCGGGAATGGAATTCCCGCCGCAGTTCACGTCGGCGCGGGGCTTGGCCGTGTAGGACAGCGAGGCGTAGGAGTGGCGTTGCAGTTTACTCCAGGCGGCTCGCCACGGCTCCTTGCCCAGGTTGGCTCTGACGAAGTCGAGCTGAGCCCGGCTGACCAGGACCCCAGGATGCTTGAACACAGCAGCCTGCGCGGGTTGCGGGACAGCTAACGCGGCGGCCACGAGCATGGCGGCAGCAACAGGACGAGCGAAACGCACGGGATTCCTTCCCAAAGGGACCTGACTGGACAGAGAACGGCGTAGCCGGGGCTTTTACGGGGTAGTCGGAGCCAGACGCTCGAAGCAGGCTTTCCAGCGAGTGGCCGGCGTTCGCGGCCCTGGCACCTGGGCCAAGCTCATGAGCGCCTTGATCATGGCATCCCGGCGCCGGCACACCGATCCGCAACCACGGCTTGCCGCCAGAACGGCTCGATGGCCCGGGGCAGCCCCTTCAGACCATCGCAGACCACCCTCACGCATGCTTGTAATCACTTCTCCCTGCGACGGCTGCACCTGACCAACGGCGGAAGCGGCAGTCTTGCGAAGCGCCAGGGCCGGCCGTGCCGATTTTCAGGAGCACCGACCCGGCTCGTGCGCCTCTGCGGATGCGGAGCGATGGTAGTTCAGCCTGGTATGTCGGCGGTATGTCGTCACTTTCGCGCAGCGCGTGGAGTTCGCCGCACCGCAAACGGCTGCCGCCGCGGCGCAGGGGAATCCATCAAAATATGTCGACGAATTTCAGGCGGATGACATTGCGAGGGCGGCCTGTGATGGACCCCGGTCGGCGCCGGGGCCCATCATGCGTCTCAGCTGACAGTTCCTGGTTGGGCGGACAGGAGGGTCTGGGTCCAGCCGTCGGTGTCGATGGGGACCTGGCCGCTGAGGTCGTCGCCTCGGCCGTCGTAGGGGTTGGCGTCGACGTAGCCGTGCAGGGATCCCTCGGGGCGGTGGCCGTAGTAGACGCCTCCGCCCGGTGAGAGCAGATGATCGAAGACTTGCCAGGTGGCGTCGCGCAGCTGGTAACGCTGCCAGGAGTCGGCACCGTTGATCTTGTAGGAGATCAGTTGTCCGGCGGCGGTGGTGCCGAGAATCCAGTCCGGCCCGGTCGTCGTGAGTGTCTTCAAAGTGAAGCCGCTGCCGATGAGGGTGTTGCCGGTGATGTCGGCCAGGGTTGGCTTCGTTTTGGTGAGGTTGTAGCGGCGTAGCACGCCGTCGGCGATGCCGTACAGGTGGCTCTTGCCGTCATAGGCCAGCAGGTCGTGGGTCCAGCCGGTGCCGAGCAATACCGGTGGGTCAAACGTGACGGTGCCCCGGTTGGAGATGATGTCAACCCGATACAGCTTGCCGCCGGAGTCGTCCTGGGTGATCAGCAAAGTGTTGTAGTCAAGCGTGGCCATCGCCTTGGGCTTGAACCCCAGGGGGACGGTCGAGAGCTCGGCGCCACGGGTACGCTTCGCGGTTGCCGCGTCGATCTCCGTATACGTCAGCAGCCCGCTCGGCAGCACCCCGTACACCGGCGCGGCCCCCTTCGGCCCGCTGACATAGGGCCAGATGGCGTTGACGATGAGCTGCGCGTCACCGGCCTGGACCTGGTAGCGGTCGGGATAGGCGGACCCCTGGACGCTCTGGCACACGTCGCCGATCGGCGCGGTCCGCCAGTTGTTGTTCGGGTATTCCCGGAGCATCTTGTTGAGGAAGGCGTTGGTGGCCCATGTCGGGTCGAGCCGCTGGGACTTGCTTCCCCAGGTGGCGCGCTGCTGGAAAAGTCCCAGGCTGTCGTGGTCGACTTCCTCGCTGATGTTCTGGATGCTGGTCTCCACGATGGTCGTGGTCACCGCGATGACGGCCGCCCGCGGCTCCAGCCCGCGGTCGTGCACGGCCTTGATCACCATGCGGGCGCAGGACACGCGGTATGCGGACATGTAGCCGCGCATCTTGTCGTCGAGGGTCTGGTTGAGCTGGGTAGCCAGGGCCGCGTCGGTCGATGTCGTGCCGCCGGGATCGCACGCGGCGAGTTGGTAGGCGGCGGTGACGTCAGACGCGCTCACCTCCGGCTCCGGATCGAGGGCCGCGGCCGAGGGGGAGGCGATGGCGCACAAGGAGATCACGGCCGTGGCCGCAACGGCAGCCTGCGACAGGAACGCGCGGAGTCGCCCGTTCACGAGCTGGTCACGGTGTTGGGCTGGGCGGACAGGAGGGTTTGGGTCCAGCCTTCGGTGTCGATGGGGACCTGGCCGCTGAGGTCGTCGCCTTGGCCGTCGTAGGGGTTGGCGTCGAGATAGGCGTGGAGGGATCCTTCGGGGCGGTGGCCGTAGTAGAGGCCGGCGCCGGGAGACAGCAGGTGGTCGAAGACTTGCCAGGTGGTGTCGCGTAGTTGGTAGCGGTCCCAGGAGCCGGCGCCGTTGATGCGGTAGCTGATGAGGGCGCCGCCTGTAGTGGTGCCGAGGATCCACTTTGTGCCGGTGGCGGTGAGGGTTTTCAGGGTGAAGCCCTCGCCGATGAGGGTGTTGTTGGTGATGCCGGCTGCGGTGAGGGTGTCGGTGGCGTTGAGGGTGTAGCGGCGCAGGGTGCCGTCGGCGATGCCGTACAGGTAGGTGCTGTCAAAGGCCAGCAGGTCGTGCGTCCAGCCGGTGGCGAGCGGGACCGGCGGGTTGTGGACGAGGGTGTCTCCGCTGTTGGAGATCACGTTGATGCGGTAGAGCTTGCCGGTGGTGTCGGTGATGAGAACGGTGTTGAAGTCGAGGGTGGCCAGAGCCTTGGGAGTGAAGGGCAGGGGGGCGCCGTGGATGGCACCATGAGTGCGGTTGCCGGTAGCGGCATCGAGGGCGGTGTAGGTGAGGCTCCCATCCGCCAGCACCCCGTAAACCGACACCCGACCGCTCGGCCGACTCGTCGCGCCGACGGGCTCGCTGTAGCCGACGATGTCGGAACTGGAGCGGGGGCGGGAGTGGGCTCTGGTGTGGCCGCCGTCGGTGTTGCCCTCGATCGTATAGACCGTGCTGGAGTTCGCGGAGGTCACGAGGCCGACGTGGTCGATGCCGCCGCCGTCCCAGTCGAACACGATCGCGTCGCCGGGCTGGGGCGTGTAGCCGCTGCCACGGCTGTGCCACGTGCCGTACGCCTCGCCGTACTCCCTGAAGGATTGCGCCCACCCGGTGAGGATCCCCCCACTGGTCTCCGGTACGTCGGCGTAGGTGACACCGGCCTTCTTCCAGACGTACTTGGCGAAGTCGGCGCACCATTCGCTCTTCGCCCACTTGATGCCGTCGGTGGTCGGGCACCCTGAGGTGTCCTTCCAGCCGCCACGGAAGTACCCGGTGTAGAAGTTGCACTCCGAGGAGGTCTGGTAGTTGCGGCTTGAGTTGTTGAGTTCGTCCTGCGCCACGGAGACGATCGACGAACGCGCCACCGCCATGGCGGGCGCCGGTGAGATGGCGACCACGCCGAGAGCGAGGGCGAGCACCGCTAGGAGACCCTTGAGAATCTTCATGATCGGAGCATCGAGAGGCGCGCTGCAGGTTCGCTCTAAGCCCTTTCCAGTTCTGTAGTCTGAGGACGTCGGAGTGGTGGCAGGCGCGCGGCGGCAGGGTGCGTGAGCTCGGCGAACTCTCTGGCCTCGTGCTCGGAGAAAATTTCCAGCGCGGTGGCGAGCATCGCCTCGGCGGCGCTGTCGCCGCGCGCCGCCAGCACGGCTGCGAGGTCGCGTCTGGCCCGAGCTGCCGGCAGCGCGGTGCCGAGCTCCTGCGAGATGGCGATGGACTCGATCAGGTGGGCTTCTGCCAGGTCCAGTTCGCCCTCGGCCAGGTGGAGCTCGCCGATGGTGCGCAGCATCAGAGCCTCGCCGTACCGGTCGAGATGGTTTCTGCACACGTCGAGAGCATCGACCATCGAAGGCAGGCAGGCGGCGCCGCGGCCCTGCCGGATCTCCACCTTGGCCCACGATTGGACCGCGAACGCGATCATCAGCTGTTCGCCGGAGGCCCGCAGCATGGCGAGGGCCTCGGTGCTGTCCCGCTCGGCCTGGGCATAGTCGCCGAGAGCGCGGTGGACCAGGCTTCTGGTCCGCACGGTCAGTGCCTCGCCGCGCCCGCTGTCGGCGCTCCGGTACGCGGTGAGGGCCTGGTCGAGCAGCGGCCATGTGGCGTCGTACTCGCCGAGCTCCAGGTGGATAGTGGCGGAAAGACGGCAGGTCGCGCCGATGCCGATGTCGTCGCCCAGCAGGCGGAACAGCTCCGCCGATCTGGACAGCAGACCCAAGCCCTCGCGCAGGCGGCACTGCTCCCGGCAGGCGCCGCCCAGACCGGCCAGGGCGACGGCCTCGCCCCTGCGGTCCCCGGCTTCGATGAAGATGGTGAGCGCCTGCGACAGGTGCTCACGCACCTGGTCGAAGTGATCGAGGCTGTAGTGGATCTGGCCCAGCCCGGCCAGCAGTGCCGCCTCGCCGAGCCGGTTGCCCGCGCGACGGGTCGCCGCCAGCGCCGCAGCGTGGCTGCTGTGCCATTCGGCCAGCCGGTTGGCGGAGAAGACGCGGAAGAAGGAGAGCGCCGTGGCCAGGTCGCAGGCGGCCACGTCGAGGTCGAGACAGGCGGCACGCCCGACCGCCACGATCAAGGCCGGTGTCTCGGCTTCCAGCCATGCCTCGGGGTCGGCCACGACTCGCCTGGCGACGTGGTCGTCCACGGGAAGTGCGGAAGCATAGTGACGGCGCAGCTCGACCTCGCCGGACGGTACCCGGGAACCGACCTCGATGATCAGCTGGAGCCAGCTGCCCAGCGTACGGGTGATGGCCGCATCTCGCTCGGCAGCGGTGTCGCAGACTTCGGAGCATTCGGCGGCGAAGACCCGCAGCAGATCGTGCAGCCGGAAGCGGGACTGACCGACCGCGTCGATCGTGACGTGATCGACGAGCTGTGCGTCGACGAGCCGTTCGACGACGTCATCGGCGTCATCGGCGGGGATGTCCAGCAGCGGGGCGACGATCCACGAGGGGAAATCGGGGGTACCGAGCAGACCGAGCCGGCGAAACGCCGTCTGAGCCTGCTGGTCCAGTAATCGGTAGCTGAGCCCGACGCTGGCCCGGACGGCCACGTCCCCGGCGACGAGTTCGTCCAGCCTCCGGTGCTCTACGCCCAGGCGTCCTGCCATGGTGGCCAGCGTCCAGTGCCGCCGGGTAGCCAACCGGGCTCCGGCAGTCCGTACGGCCAGCGGAAGCAGACCGCAAAGCCGGACGATCTCAGCGGCGGCGTCCGGCTCCGCGGCCAGGCGATCCGCACCGAGGATGGAGCCGAGGAGCGCGAGCGCGCCTTCGGTGTCCAGTACATCCAGATCGGTCAGGTGGGCGCTGGCGAGCCCGGCCAGGCGTCCCCGCGAGGTGATCAGGACCGCGCATCCGGTCCCGCCGGGCAGCAGCGGGCGGATCTGCTGCTCGCTGCGAGCGTCGTCGAGGACCAGCAGGACCCGGCGCTGCGCCAGCAGGCTGCGGTAGAGATCAGCCCGATCCTGCGCGGACTCGGGTTGGGCGGTGTAGGGGATACCGAGCGCGCGCAGGAATCTGCTGAGCACCTCCTCTGCTGTCGCCGGACTGTCGGTGGTGCCCCGTAGGTCGGCGAAAAGCTGGCCGTCCGGATACCGATAGCCCGCCTGACGCGCCAGGTGCACCGCGACGGCGCTCTTGCCCACTCCGCCCTTCCCGGAGATGACAAGCACCGGCGGCGCGGTGTGGTTGATGTCAAGCAGGGGCGTGAGGCCGGCGATGAGAGCTGCCCTGCCTACCAAGTCCGGTACGTCCGCCGGAAGTTGCGCCGGGATGACCCGCCCGTGCTCCTCCATGGCCGGCTGGGCCAGCGGAACGAAGCCCAGCACAGCGACATCCTCGCGGAGGATCGCCTGATGCAACGCGCGCAGATCGGGACCGGGGTCGATTCCGAGCTCCTCGGCCAGGGCCTTGCGACCGTCCTCGTAGACCGCCAGTGCTTCGGAGGATCGGCCCAGCCGGTAGAGCGCCGTCATCAGGTGGCCGCGCATCCGCTCGCGGGCGGGGTGCGCGGCCACCAGCGAGGTGAGCTCCGCCACTACCTCGCTCTGCCGGCCCAGCTGCAGCTCGACAGCGATCCGCTCGTCAACGACGGTCAGCCGCAGTTCGGTCAACCGGGCCACATCGGCGCTGAGTGCCTCCCCAACCCCGTCCAGTGCGGGACCGCGCCACAACCTTTCCGCAGCGCGCAGCGACCGCGCCGCATCCTCGTGCCGTGCCTCCGCCACGGCGCGCCGGGCGTC
This sequence comes from Nonomuraea sp. NPDC049141, assembly GCF_040648415.1. Classification (NCBI taxonomy): domain Bacteria; kingdom Bacillati; phylum Actinomycetota; class Actinomycetes; order Streptosporangiales; family Streptosporangiaceae; genus Nonomuraea; species Nonomuraea sp. NPDC049141. The sequence continues at coordinate 249,068 of NZ_JBEZDR010000009.1, read as the reverse complement.
GTCGGCGAGCTGCTCGAACGCCCGGACATCGAGGACTCCGCGGTCGAGTCTCACGAGGTATCCGGGAGGCCGGGTCTCGATCAGATCGCCGCCCAGCTTGCGGCGCAGGGCGGAGACGTAGGTCTGGACCAGTCCGCGAGCGGTGTCAGGAGCATGAGCGCCCCAGACCAGATGCACCAGCCGATCGACGGAGACGACCTGGCCTGCCCGCAGCAGCAACGCGGCCAGCAGCGCGCGTGGTTTGGGACCGCCCAACGCTACCCAATGATCACCGTTCCACACCTCGACCGGTCCGAGCAGGCGAAATTCCACTGCTACCTCGCATGAGGGCATTTGCAGAGAACTTACAGCGAGCCGCCTCATGATCATACAAATGAAGACTCAGCGGAAGGATCCCCCCACGCGAATGACAGATGAACCGATCGTGCTGATGTCTGATCGCCGAGTCTCGGCCATCCCCGCGATGGAGTGCGGCGAACCGCTCTTCGACCTGCGCAGGGTGCCGTCCATGCTCGTGGACGATCGCCAGGCCGACCCGGCCGGGGACTACGCGCACCTGCGCGTGGGCCTGGTGGACCGATTGCTGATCGCGCAGGGCAGGCTTCCCGCCGGGCTGCGGTTGCTGATCGTGGAGGGCTACCGGCCGCTCGCGCTGCAGGAACACTACTTCTCCCGGTACGCCGCTCGACTGCGCCAGGCCAATCCCACGTGGACCGAGGAATTCGTGCACATCCAGGCCAGCCGCTCCCTGGCGCCGCCGGAAGTGGCCCCGCACGTGTGCGGAGCCGCCGTCGATCTCACGCTGGCCGCCGACGACGGCACCGAGGTGAACATGGGTACGCCGGTCAACGCCGGGCCGGAAGAGAGCGGCGGCGCGTGCTACACGCTCCATCCAGAGATCTCCCCTGAAGCCTGGGCCAACCGACGTCTGCTCGGCGACGCCATGTCCGCGGCGGGGTTCGTGAACTACCCGACCGAATGGTGGCACTGGTCCTATGGTGACCGGTACTGGGCCCTCATGACCGGTGCACCCGCAGCTCGTTACGGACCCTCTCGGATGAGGTGACGGCGCCCATCCCCCTGGAGAACGTCCACACTTGGAGGGCAATTCGGACACGAAGGCCTTGATCGGCCGCGCGCGAGCGTAGAGCTGATAACACCGGTGCGCGCCCGCGATTTCCGTCGGTGTCGCGGACGCGACGGCCTTCCGCCGAGTGGCAGAGGCGGTCGCGGACGGGTGAGGTAGCTGAGGCGGCAGTAGCTGGTATCCACCGATCTGCGGCCCGACAGGCCGGATGCCCCTTTCGACGAAGTCGATCCCGCAGGCACGGTCGGCCCGGCCACAGCGCAGCGAGCCCCAGCTGCTCGTTCCGACATCCCACATCACGGCTGATCGAGCGGCACTCAGCAGCTGATCTTCACGTTCGCGGCGGTGGCGCCGCCTGCGCTGTCGGAGTACATCCACACACGCCAGGTGTAGTTGGTACCGGCACAGCCCTTTTCGACGACCGCACTCCTGCCGTACTTCGTGTCCCAGGTGTCATTCGCCACGGTTTCCCAGCCGTACCACCGCTTGCGCTGAAGCCTGAGCGTGACTTGGCCCTTGCAGTCACTCGACGCGGTGCCCGCACCGATCACACTGGTCCCCATGCTGGTCCTTTTAGGGGTACCCGGGAACAGGACGCATTTCGCTGCGCCGCTGGATTCGACGCGGGCAGAAGCTGCCGCTGCGGGCTGGACTGCCGCGACCAATCCGGCGGTCAGAAGAGGTACGACCGCCGTAGCGACCAACTGCGTACGAATACTCCGCATCACAGCACCATTCTTTCAATGCGAGTACGATAAGGAGACCCAGATCAGAGGACCCAAGAACGAAAGGGACTTTAGTAGCGACCGGTATAGCCTCGGTATGCTGAGCCGCGATCGGCACCGGGTACCCGGTTACTTCGCTCAACGCCCACCACCTCGCCCGCCGCCTAAGGCGACAGGTCATCACCCTGGGCGCGGCCGTCATGATCGTCCCAAGGCTCCGCCGGATCCCGCCCCGCCTGGGTGCTCCTCGCCCCAATCGTCGACGGCCTCGGCATTGGGCACGGCCATCGCCCCCGGGTCGCCACCCTCCTGCCTCGTGGACATACCACCCGATCTGCGCGTGCGCGTCTACCATCCGGTACGGCCCGGCACGGGAATCGGTGGAGTCGCGGACAAACCGGCACGCCCACCCCGACGGAGTCACATCCCGACACGCGACCAAGGGACTCATAATCCGTGGGTCGTGGGTTCGAGTCCCACTCACCCTACTCACTTTGTGAATCTAGATCACAAGATATCTCCGTGGTGTGTACATAACCTTGTCGAAGCGCTAGCTCGGCTGTCAACGGTAATGCCGACGGGCACTAGAGAAGCACGTGCCCCGCCAATGAGACGCCTGCAAGACTGAGCCGGATGTCCCGCGCAAGCGGGTTTCGACGACCCTGCCCCGCTGGCAAGACTGGCACCACCCCAGGCCAGACGAACTCACCGGGCTGCACCTTTGAGCAGCGCCCCCAGACCCGCTCCGCCTCGGCCGCCATCGTCCACGCCGTCTCGTGGATCACGCCATCGGTGGAACGCCGGACGAACGCCAGCCCACCCGCGACGCAGAACTCGTACCAGGGCACGCAACGACTACACGTGTGCCGGCGCACCCGAACCCACCCGCACCGAGCGGCCGGGCTCATCCATGCGAGCTGCTCGTGATCCCTCCGGAGAGGGGCCACGTGGAGGCCGTGATACTCCTCCAGCGGGTCCTGTGCCCCGCTCATCGCCGAACCTCCGTACGAGGCAGCGCGAACCAGGTCGCCTTGCCCGCCAGTCCAGGGCACGTGGCGAACCCCTGCGGGATGCAGCCGTACAGCCCGGCCGACAGCTCCGCCACGATCAGCAGTCCCCGGCCGTTCTCGGCTTGAGTGTCCGTACTCCGCAGCATCGGGCGGACGGCTCCTGCGTCGACCACCATGCAGACCACTTCGACCGGATCGACCTGTACCACCAGCTCGTACGGCGCGTCACCGTACAAAACCGCGTTGGTGACCAGCTCGCTGACCATCAGCACGGCGTCATCAACCAGATTCCGCCGCAGACCGACCATCAGAAGTACGCGCCGTACGAGGTCGCGAGCATCACCGACCGCCCGAGCGTCATCGCGAAGCCGCCAGACCATACTCCGCCCGAGAGGGCCTGACCGATCCGCCACCGCAGCCGTCACCGATGTCATAGGGCCTCTCCTCGAACAGCCTTGGCCATTCCGCCCGTCGAAAGGATCTCTTCGACGCAGCGACGAGCCACACCCACCGATTGCGCGACTCCCGGCAACCCGATCTCGCCGAGAAAGAGTCCGTTCATTGCCTCACCTCCCACACACACCAGCGCCGGTTTGCCCGAACTGCAGCGCATTCATGACTAACCGAATTAAATGGATGGACAATTCCTTTTATGACCGGAATATTTTCTACTGGGCCCATCTTCAGACTGGGCGATCAGACCGGATGCGGCCACACCTTGTGCGACCATGCCGCTGTGCCTGTTATTGCTTGCCCTGGCCACTACACAGGGTGCCTGCGGTGAGCTACATTACGGAATGAAATTAATGGCACACCGTTCGGACAGTTCCGTATTGCTGGCTGTCCGATTGACGTAGGACTCTCGCACCACTCGTCAGACTGGAGTCACGGATGCCCGCACCCATTGAGCTTGATCCCACGGCCAGCCCGTTGGCCTTCTTCGGTGCCGAGCTACGCAAATTCCGAAAAAGGGCAAAATTGTCCCAGGAGCAATTGGCGGAGAAAATCAGGTTCAGCCCCAGCCTGGTCGGCCTCATTGAGAGAGCTCAGCGGACACCGAGCAAGGACCTCGTACAACGCTGCGACGAAGCCTTGAGAGCTGACGGGGAGCTACTTCGGCTCTGGCCGCTCCTGAGCCGGGAGGCGAGCCCTCGATGGTTTCGCGAGTGGCTGGACATCGAGCAGGAAGCTCACACTCTGCGAACGTGGCAGCCCCTTCTCGTTCCTGGGCTGCTGCAAACAGAGGAGTACGCTCGCGCCATGCTGCGTGGCGAGCCTGGTGTCACAGACGAGCAGGTAGAAAAAGCCGTACAAGCACGTCTGGAGCGCCAGGTCATTTTGTCCCGTCCCAATCCCCCCATGTTGTGGGCGGTCCTCGATGAAGGCGTCCTCCAACGCCCCGTCGGAGGACGAGAGATCATCCGTCGCCAGCTTGAACACCTAGTCGAGATGGCGAAAATGCCATGTATCGCTGTCCAAGTGGTCCCCATAGCTCTTGGTGTCACCACAGGGATCCTCGGTGGCTTCGTGATCGCACAGATAGCCGGAAGTCCGGATATCGTGTATTACGAGTCCACCGGACGCGGGCAGGTTACTGACCGATCGGAGGACGTCATTGCGCTCCATACGAGGTACGACGCCATCCGAGCTGAGGCACACCCCCAACATGTGTCTGTCGAGCTACTCAGAGAGGCAATCAAGGCATGGACGTGAACGACGAACTGAGGACCGCCGCCTGGCGCAAGGCCACCAAGAGCGGACCCAATGGCGGAGACTGCATCGAGGTCGCCCCCTTGTCCGGAGGACGGGTGGCCATCCGTGACACCGAGAGTCCAGGACAGGCACCGTTCGTGGTGACGGCAAGCGTTTGGGATGCCTTCCTGGACGGGGCCAGGCGCGGCGAATTCGACTTCTAAACAGCCGGCAAGATCGGGCTGGACGGGTTCCGCACGACTCACGGACCGCTCTGCCCGGACGCTCCGCTACGCGATGAGGGGCGCCGACTTCGGGCACGAACCGGAGGCGAGGCACTGATCTATCGATCCTGGCCTCCGGTCGCGCTCCCGCGATCGCATCGCAGCCACGAAAGAGCAGGCAGGGGCCTGTCTTGATGTGGCCGTCCCTGGCCCGCCTTCTGAAGCGGCTGAAGACGAACAGTGAGACGCAGGGCAAGGGCCTCGGCAAGACGCTCCAGCATGGGGATGGTAGGCATCGTGCCGCCAGCCTCAAACCGCGCCACAGCCGGCTACTTGAGCCCGGCCCGCTCGGCCAGTTCAGCCTGGGTCAGACCGAGCTCTTCACGGCGGTTCCGTACGGCCGCACCTAGTTCGAAGCGCAGACGTGCCGCCTCATACGCGGCTCCGGCACCGGGGCGGCTCATGATCTCTGCGTCATGCGCGACGACGTGGTGTGACTGGCGAGCTCTCGGTGAAGCTCGCCGCCACGAGGGCGTGAGCCCGAGTTGCCTAGGGAGCGATTTACGGTGCGAGCCGAAGCCGACCAGCGGCCTGCCCTGGCCCCTCCAGGTAGAGAAGCAGAGGTCACGCCACCAGGGCGCCCTGTCGAGGTAAGTGATGTCGCCGGTCGCCACGCACAGGCGCCAGCTCAGCACATGGCGTCCGCGTCTCTATGGTGACGTGGACCCCGGCGGCGATGAGGCGACGAACTAGCCCTCTCGTAGTAGCTGGCGGCGGCACACGAGCTCGGCATCCTGCACCGCGATCTGAAGCCGCCCAACCTCATGCTGCGCCGGGACGGTTCCATCCAGATGGTGGACTTCGGCCTGGCCCTGATGGACGATCCCGAGCTGACCAAGCTGACCATGACCGGTCAGCAGCTCGGCACCGCCGCCTGCATGTCCCCCGAGCAGGTCAGCGCCGGTAAACCCACAGAGAGGAGCGACATCTACTCGCTGGGCGCCGTGCTGCACGAACTCCTCACCGGTCGGCATCTGTTCACCGGACCATCCGAATACAGCGTGATGGACCAGCACATCAACACACCTCCCACAGCAGTCGGGCAGCTCCGGCCGGATGTGCCAAGGGAGCTGGACGAGCTGATTCTGGCCATGCTGGAAAAGCAGCCGGAAGACCGCCCTGCGACGGCGGCCGAGGTGCACGATCGGCTCATGCCGTACCTCGCGGGGACGGGACCGCTCGGCGACAGTCGCGTCGCCAGATCGGCGAGCTGGAAGTCGGCGTCGGCGATGTGGACAAGGCTCGCGTCACACTCACGGACTTGCGGAATGACCTCACCAGGCTCTACGGCCCAGACCACGGCGCGATGATCCGCGTGTCCGAGTTGCTGGCAAGTCTTTCCTGACGGCGTTCGCCGTTTGCCCGGATCGCGCTCATGCCCACGGCAGATGCCGGCTCCTGGGCACCGACCCGCTACGCCACCAGGAACAGCACGACCCATTCACCGACGAAGCGCCGACCGAGGCCCGCCTGAGGATCTTCGGGTCCTCACATCAGCATGATGGCAGAATGTAACCATGTCGCCACCCCGAGCAAGATACTTCAATACCACCGGCCCCTGCGATCCGCAGCTCCACTACATGCTGCCCCCCACACCACGGCTACCCGAGGCGCGGGCGCTCATCGAGATGGACCGCTACTTCGTGCTGCACGCGCCCCGGCAGACCGGCAAGACGACCATCCTGGACGCCCTGGCCTCCGGCCTGACCGCCGAGGGCGACGTCGCTGCCCTGTCGTTCTCCTGCGAGCGTGCCAAGTCGGCCGGCGACGACTACGCCGCTGCGGAGTCGCTTCTGCTGGATTCCCTCCGCGAGGCCGCCGATCTGTCGGGCTGGCGAAAGGAGCTGCTGCCGCCGGATTCCTGGCCGCAGGTCACGCCGGGCAGCCGGTTCGGTGCGGCGCTGCGGGAGTGGTGCCGGCGCTGTCCGCGCCGGGTGGTGCTGCTCCTCGACGAGATCGACGCCCTGCAAGGCAACAGCATGGTCAGCATCCTCAGCCAGCTCCGCGACGGCCACAACAAGCGATCGAAGGGCTATCCGTTCCCCGCGTCGATGGTGCTGTGCGGACTGCGCGACCTGCGCGACTACAAGGTCGCCTCGGGCGGCGCTCCTGACCGGTTCAATGCGGCCAGCCCGTTCAACATCATCGCTGACTCACTGCGCCTGGGCGACTTCACCGCCGACCAGATCGCCGAACTCTACGACCAGCACACCCAGGCGACCGGCCAGGAGTTCACCAAGGACGCGGTGGACCGGGTCTTCGAGCTGACCCAGGGACAACCCTGGCTGGTCAACGCCATCGCCCATGAGATCACTTTCAAGATGGGGGTGACCGGGACGATCGGCGACGGACAGGTGGATAACGCCAAGGAGCGGCTGATCCGGGCCCGCGCCACCCACCTGGACTCCCTGGCGGCCCGGCTGCACGAGCCCCGCGTCAAGCGGGTGATGGAACCGATCGTGGCCGGTGGCCCCTACACCGACCGCAGCAACTCCGACGACCTGTCCTACGCCCGCGATCTGGGCCTGATCACGCAGAAACCTCCGCCGCAGGTGGCCAACCCGATCTACCGGGAGGTCATCCTGCGCGTGCTGGGCGACCTGACGGAACAGAACATACACGCCGACCCGCACAGCTTCGTGCTTCCCGACGGCCGGTTCGACCTGCCACGCCTACTGGAGGAGTTCGTCGTGTTCTGGCGCGAACACGGTGAAGTCCTCATCCAGCAGGAGGGATACCACGAGGCCGCCTGCCAGATCATCCTCATGGCCTTCCTGCACCGCCTGGTCAACGGTGGCGGCTACCTCGACCGTGAATACGCCGCCGGCACCAAACGCCTGGACGTCCTCGTTCGCTGGCCGTACAGCGGTCCCGACGGTGGACGACTGATGCAACGCGAGGCCATGGAACTGAAGGTGTGGCGACCCGGCGCAGACGACCCGAAGCCTGAGGGTCTGGCCCAGCTCGACCGCTACCTCGACCGGCTGACCTTGCCAACCGGCGTCCTGGTCATCTTCGACCGCCGCCCCGAAGCGTCACCCTGGAAGGAACGCGGCGGCTTCGAGCAGGCGACCACCCCGTCCGGCCGCCAGGTCACCGTCCTGCGTGCATGAGGGGTGTCCTGGCTCGGTGAGTGTGCTGTCATGCAGCCTGTAGAGCGTGAATACCCCGTCAAACCACAGGTCAGGGCCATCGTGGCTGCATTTTGACGCGGAACAAGCTCGCCACCAGGTCGAGCGAGCTGATCATCCCTACGCAGCCGCTCCGGATCTCGAACGCCGGCACGTTCTCGCCGAGAAGGTGCATCCGCAGGTAGTGCTGGGGCTGCCAGCCGTTCGGGCCGGCGGATAGAGCAGCAGGTCGAGATAGTGAGGGGGACTCACCTCAACGGTCGTACGCGTCCAGGAGCGCGAGCCGCGCCATCTCGGGCGCGGGCTTGTCGTCGGCCATCGCCCCGCCGATCTGCTGGAACTTCTCGGCCTCCTCCTCCGGGTACCAGCCCTCACGAACCGCCTGCTCGGCGCTCACGCTGTCAGGGACGCCGCTTATCCGATTTGTTTGGGTCCCGGAATATGTGTACTCCGGCCTTTCAAAGAAAGAAGCGGGAAATAGACCGGCGCGCCGCCAGAGGCAAGGATAGGGTCGGCTCATCGAATAAGGCAAGATCATGGTCAGCGACATTCCGTGATCACAGCCAGACGGAACGTGTTTAATTCTGGGAATGTGCTCTTCCGCTCCACGTCACGGCATTTCCGAAGGCAATTCGGATGACGGAAGAACGGCGCCGGGCCTCGCCATTCGGCTCAGGCCCGGCGCACGTCGGCTCAGGCGGGCACTCTGGTGCAGACGGTGTTGTTGAGCTTGAACTCGGCCGGTATGGCGTTCGTCCCGGTGGCGGTCGCCGAGAAGCCGAAGCTCTGGCTTGAGCCGGGGCCGATGTAACGGTTGTGGGTGTCGTCGCGGGCGGTCACCTGGGTGCCGGTCTGGACCACCACGGCGTTCCAGGCGGTCGTGATCTGCTGGTTGCCCGACCAGGCCCAGGTCACGGTCCAGCCGTCGATGGGGGTCGTGCCGGTGTTCCTGATGGTCACGCTGCCGTTGAAGGCGCCGTCCCAGGCACCGGTGGCATAGGCGACCTCGCAGGACGTGCCCATCTTGAGCCCGCCGCGCAGGAAGGTCGCGAAGTTTGCCCAGGTGGGATTCAGCGTGCCGGTGCCGACGCTCTCGCCGCAGTCGGTGGTGGTGCGGACGGTCTGCAGGCCGTAGTGGGCGGGGTCCATGACCTGGACCATCAGGTGGTCCGCGGCGGGCACCGAGACGAACGTGGCGTCACCGCACTGAGCCTTGATCCTGTCGTAGAGCAGGACGCTCTGCCCGTGCGGCACCAGGAAGTCGGCCTGGCCGTGCAGGAACATCAGCGGCGGGTCGTTGGCGTCGACGTACGCCATCGGATTGGCCTGGGCCACCGTGGCCGGGCACGTCTGGATCGGGCAGCCGACCAGGAGGGATTCCGGGGAGGCGGGAGAGTTGTGGTCCAGCCCGCCGGTCGGCAGGTTCTGCGCGTTCATCTGCAGGAAGTCGGTCGGGCTGTAGAAGGCGATCCCCGTCTGTACGGCGCTGGAGACTCCGGTCGTGCCGACGGTGCCCTCCAGCGCCGCCACGCCGCCGGACAGGGTCGCCATCTCCGTCAGCCAGCCGCCCGAGGATTCGCCCATGATCGCGAAACGATTGGGGTCGAGGTTGTACGTGGCGGCGTTCGCGCGCAGCCAGCGGATGGCCGCCTTGATGTCGTGCACCTGTGCCGGGAAGACGGCTTGGGAGCTGGACCGGACGCTGACGCCGGCCACGGCGAAGCCCAGCGGGTTGAAGATGTCCGCGATCGCGTCCGCGCCGGTCTTGCCGTTGTCACCCGTCCACGCCGAGCCCTTGTGCCAGATCAGCAGCGGCCGGGGCGTGATGCCGGTGGACGGCTGGTAGAGGTCCAGGAGATGCCCCCTGCTACCGGCCGGTTGTGCGGGCGCGTAAGCGATGTCGGTGATCGCCTGCGCGGCGTGGGCCGGCGGCGCGAAGTATGCCGGCACACCGACGGCGGCCAGCACGGTCATCGCCACGCCGACGAGCATGGCCGTGCGGGTTCGAGCTTGCATGGTGCGACTCCGGTCAGTCGGATGATCGCCGCTTCCCCAGTGGCCGTCCGTAGTCTCCTGCGACGCCGGGGCAGCCGCGATCAGCACGCCGACCGTGGCGCCTGCGAGAACGAACGTCCCGCTCGAGTGCCGTGGCTCACATCGATATGGACGGGGAGACGATATGGCACGTAAGTCACGATGGTCAAAGTTTTCGCCGCACCGCGCTAACCGACCAGGAAAAGAAGCATAAAACGTACTTTATAGGCAGATAGAGCGACGACAGGCTCAGATCATCCATGGCATGCACAGGCAGCCAGAAAAAGCGACCCCAGGAAGTGACGGCGGCCTTACCGACGGTAAAACCTGCACAGCTCCGCGATAACGCCGATGGAGGTTTCAGCTCCTTCCGCGAACGATTCGGCCCTGACAATTTTCGTGGCGGTTTTTGAGTGCTAGTGTCCAGCTTCATGATCTCCCCAGCCCCAGGAGGATGAATGCGAAAGGTACGCGCTGTTCTCGCCTCGGCCGTCATGGTCCTCGGCGTGTCGCTGACCATCGGCACCGCCCCGGCGCATGCCGACGGCGCCGCCAAACTGTCCGGTGTCTTCACGGACCTTTCGGAGTGCGAGCGCATCGGAACCAAGGGCATCACCCAGAACTGGTGGAACCACTATTCATGCGTATGGGAGCCCCGGTACGGCTACTACTTCCTCTACGCGTGACCCGGTGAAACGCGCGCACCCCCGGCCGTCAGGATAGAACCGGGGGCGCGTGCGCTCGCCACCGAGGCCTCGTACCGGCTCGGCGGCCGGCCGGGGGCGGCGGCCCAGGCCGCGATGAAGGCATGGGTTTCTTCGGGTGTGGCCTGGTAGGGGGCTTGGGGCCGAAAACGTTCGGCGATGATGACGCGGCGGAGCTTGATCGCCATGTCTTCGAAGGACGGTTCGGTCGTGGTGGTGTACCAGCGGGATCGTGCCCGTCGTTCGGCGGTGTCGGCAGGGCTGTGTCCGTGGGTGGCATACCACAGGATGGTCAGGCTGCGGCAGATCATGCCGAACGGCACGGTGCGTTGCACGCCGGGGAGAGCAGGTCGGTGGTGGTCAGATTCTCGCGCTCCCGGCACGTCAGCTCACGTACGAGTCGTACCCGAGTTTGATCGCGACCGCCACCCCGCACCCCGCGGCCAGATACCGCAGGCTCTGACCGGGCAACCGGCGGGCGATCTTCGGCCCCAGCCACCCGCCCAGCAGGAACCCGGCCGCCAGCGGCAGCGCCGCCCCCCAGTCCACCGGCCCGAACAGCGCGAACCCCAGCGCGGCCACCCCGTTCGCCAGCCCGGACAGCATGTTCTTCATCGCGTTCAGCTTGGCGGGCGACTGGTCGAGGAAGCCCGACAGCACCGCGAACATCATGATCCCGCCCGCGGCCCCGAAGTACCCGACGTAGATCGACACGGTGAACAGCGCCACCCGCAGCAGCATCCCGTGCTCGCCCCCCGGCCTGACGGAAGGCCGCCGGATCAGCAGCAGCGAGGCCCCGGCGATCAACCACGGAGCGACCAGCTCGAACGTCCGCGCCGGAGTCACCAGCAGCAGCAACGCGCCCGTCGCCCCGCCCAGCGCGGTCACCCAGCCGAGCCGGAGCACCCGGCGGCCCTGCCCCGCCAGTTCGGGACGTGACCCGACCGCCGCGCCCACGCTGGTGAACATCAACGCGACCGTGTTGGTGACGTTCGCGGTCAGCGGCGGCAGGCCGAACGCGAGCAGCGCCGGGTACGAGACGATCGACGCCAGGCTCACCACCGTACTGACCACCCCGGCGACCACCCCCACCCCGAGCAGGCCGAGAACCTCACCGGTGATCACCTGGCCATGCTAGGCCGTGTCCGTTTTGTCCCCGACGCCGGGTATCCATCCGCGGCGGTCAGGGCTCCAGCCCGAGCAGATCGACCGACCGCTTGCGCATCTCCACCTTGCGGATCTTCCCGGTGACGGTCATCGGGAAGGCGTCCGTCACGTGCACGTACCGCGGGATCTTGAAGTGCGACAGCCGCCCCGCGCAGAACTCCCTGATCGCCTCGGCCGTCAGCGGCTCAGCGCCGTCCCGCATGATGACCCAGGCCATCAGCTCCTCGCCGTACCTCTCGTCAGGTACTCCGATCACCTGTACGTCCGCGACGTCCGGGTGGCGGTACAGGAACTCCTCGATCTCGCGTGGGTAGACGTTCTCCCCGCCGCGGATGACCATGTCCTTGATCCGCCCGACCACGTTGACGTAGCCCTCGTCGTCCATGGTGGCCAGGTCACCGGTGTGCATCCAGCGGGCGGTATCGATGGCCTCGGCGGTCTTGTCCGGCTCGTCCCAGTAGCCGAGCATGACCGAATACCCGCGCGTACACAGCTCACCGGGCTCGCCGCGCGGCACGGTCAGCCCGGTCTCCGGGTGCACGATCTTCACTTCGACGTGCGGCAGCACCCGGCCGACGGTCTCGGTCCTGCGGGCCAGATCGTCGTCGGACCTGGTCATCGTGGACACGGGGGACGTCTCTGTCATGCCGTAGCAGATGGCGACCTCGCGCAGGTTCATCTCGCTGACGACGCGCTTCATCACCTCGACCGGGCAGGGCGACCCGGCCATGATGCCGGTTCTGAGCGTGCTCAGGTCGTACCCCTTCGCCACCCCCAGCTCGGCGATGAACATGGTCGGCACGCCGTACAGCGAGGTGCATCTTTCGTCCTGTACGGCCCGCAGCGTCGCCTCCGGCTCGAAACTCGGCGCGGGGATCACCACGCAGGCCCCGTGCGAGGTAGCGCCGAGGTTGCCCATGACCATGCCGAAGCAGTGGTAGAAGGGCACCGGCAGGCAGACCCGGTCGGCCTCGGTGTAGTGGATCAGCTCACCGACGAAGTAGCCGTTGTTGAGGATGTTGTGGTGCGACAGGGTCGCGCCTTTGGGGAAGCCGGTGGTGCCGGAGGTGTACTGGATGTTGATCGGGTCGTCGAAGGACAGCTCCGACATGCGGGCCCGCAGCCGGTCCTCCTCGACGGTCTCGGCCAGGAGCGCGTCCCAGCCCGGGTCGTCCAGGTAGACGGCGTCCGCGAAGCCGATCTCCTCGACCATCGCGCGATAGTCGCTGGTCTTGTGCGTCTGGGCGCTGATCAGCAGCCGCATGCCCGACTGCTTGACCACGTACTCCAGCTCGTGGCTTCGGTAGGCCGGGTTGACGTTGACCAGGATCGCGCCGATCTTCGCCGTGGCGTACTGCACGAGCACCCACTCGGCGCGGTTGGGTGCCCAGATGCCGACCCTGTCGCCCTTCGCGATGCCCCTGGCCAGCAGGGCGAGCGCGAGACGGTTCACATCGGCGTCGAGCTGCGCGTAGGTCCATCGGCGTCCGCTGGGGACGTCGACCAGGGCCTCCCGGTCGCCGAAGGCCGCGACGGTCCGTTCGAGGTTCTCGCCGATGGTCTCGCCCAGGAGGGGGGTCGGCGCGGTGGCGCTGGAGTACGACTGCATGTCCACAGTGTCGGCCTCGTTTTGCCGTACGCACCAGACCCGCGTTCAACCTATGGCTGGGGCCTGTCCTCCCACACCGGCGGCGGCCCGGGAGCTGTACACCTTTCCCCCAGATCGCACGTCTTACCGCGTCCACACTTCTTCGCCTCAGGAGTCACAGATGCGTCTCTATTTACGTGCTCTCGTCGGCCTGGCCACGCTCGCTGGAGCGTTCCTGCTCTCGACGCCGGCCCCCGCTCAAGCCGCTCCCACGACCGCAGGCACCTATCGCGGTGAGGGCGACGACGTGGTCCGTATCCCCGCGACGTCCAAGCCGAGCATCGTGAAGCTGACCCACCAGGGCGAAAGCAACTTCGCCGTATGGACGCTCACCACGAGCGGCAAGCAGGTGGACCTCCTCGCCAACACGATCGGCGATTACCGGGGCACGGCCGCGTTCAACGTCAACGGCCTCAACAAGATCCGCTCCTTGAGCGTCACCGCCGACGGCGCCTGGACCCTCCAGGTTCTCCCGATCAGCAAGGCCCGCTACTGGGCGATCAAGGCGAAGGGGTCCGGCTCGGACGTTCTGCGACTCACCACGGCCAGCAAGGGTCTGCGTCGCCTGACGATCCGCCACAGCGGCGAATCCAACTTCGCGGTGTGGGCGCTCGACAATCGCGGCCAGTACTCGAACCTGCTGGTCAACAAGATCGGCACCTACAAGGGGCGCGTCGTCCTGCCGTCAGGTACCCGGTACGCCACCATCACAGCGGACGGGGCCTGGACCATCAGTCGCGGATAGCCTCCCCACCCTCATCGAGCGATGGTCGGCACCCCTGTCTGATGCGGCATAGGTTGGGCCGTGTGCGTGTAAACCAGCTTCACCCGTGGCCGACGAGTGCCGAGGAGGCAGAGGCGATCCAGGAGCGGCTCCGGCCTCACGTCGAGTTGACCGGCCCGACCGAGTTCACGTTGGTGGCGGGCCTTGACGTGCACTACCACGGCGATGACGACGTAGCCGCCGCCGTGGTGGTGCTCTCCGCAACCGCACCCACAAGCAGCGCCACGGACGATCGCGCGGAGGGTGTCGCGGGTCGTGGCGCGGGCAATCTCGCGGAGGGTGTCGCGAGTCGTGGCACGGGCGGTGGCGCGGGGGGTGGCGCGGGTCGCGTCGCGGGTGGTCTCGTGGTGGTCGAGCAGGTGGTGGTGCGCGGCAAGGCGCGGTTCCCGTACGTGCCGGGGCTCTTCGCCTTCCGTGAGTTGCCCGCGCTGGTGGAGGCGCTGGAGCGGCTTACCGTCATCCCTGATCTGCTGGTCTGCGACGGATACGGGCTGGCGCACCCGCGCGGGTTCGGCCTGGCGTGTCACCTGGGCGTACTGACCGGACTGCCCGCGATCGGCGTGGGCAAGACCCATTTCGTCGGCACCCACGACGCCCCGGCCCCCGCTCAGGGCGCGTGGACACCGATCGACCTGAACGGCTCGACCGTGGGCCGGGCCCTGCGTACGCAGCAGGACGTCAAGCCGGTGTACGTGTCGCAGGGGCACCGGATCACCCTCGACACGGCCTGCGCCGAGGTCCTGCGGCTCTCCCCGTACCACCGCCTGCCGGAGCCCATCCGCAAGGCCGACCACCTGGCCAGACAAGGCGACCGGTGACCGGCGCGTCGTATGTCCGGCCCGTCCCCGCGGTCGCAAGACGCGGAGTGTCGTCGTGATCATGTAGGTTCCTGGCATGCATGACGACAGCAGTGAGAATGGTGACGACGGCGTGGACGCGTCAGACTCGGAAATCGCATTCTTGCGGGCGCAGATCGAACTAGCGGTTTTAGGTGGTTTTGATGACGAATGGGATGTAGAGGATTGGCTGGCGGACGAAACGACCGATGAAGATCTGCTGGATGAGCTGAAGGCGTACGCGGAAGAGTTGTTCCGGCAGCAGCAGGAACGTGAGGACACCTGGCGCACCCCCACCGTGAACGACGCCATCGACGAGGCCTTCGAGCAGCTCAACGAACACGGCATAGTCGCGTTGCAGAACGCGGGCTACACGATGTCCGACGGCTGGACCGACGCGCACGAGGCCGCCTCGGAGTTGCCGGAGAAACCACGCGGCGCGGTCTTCTATCACGGCCAGGACCTCGAGTCCGGCGTTCAAGGCGAAGGGCTGATGCTGGCCTTCGGTGCCTTCGAGGACGACGAGACGAAGAGCGATGCGGCGAGCATCGCCATCGCACGGGAGGTGTGCGACACTCTCGCCGCTCACGGGGTGCAGGCGAAGTGGAATGGCTCTGTTCACTCGCGTATCGAAATCCCGCCGTTCCCGTGGCGAAAGCGCCGCTGAACCTCTGCTCCTTGACTCCAACCTTGCCGCTCTGGCGTCAGCGGCGCCAAGCCCAGACCAGCAGCCACACGCTCAGCCCGAAGACCGCCATCCCCAGCGGCACGTGCACGGTCAGTACACCCGACCCGCCCACCGCGGACTGCACGAACCCGAGCAGCAGTATCGCCAGCCCGACCAGCGCGGGCCACCCCGCGCCGCGTCCCGGCCGCCAGACCAGCGCGGCCGCGACGAGCTGCGCCAGCCCCAGCACGTGTACGGCCAGCGCCCCCATTCCGTGCGAGCCCGCCGACGCCCCGCTGAGCAACTGGCCGGCTGTTACGGCCTGAAAGAGCACCGACAGCGTGTTCAGCGTGGCGACGATCTTGAACGCGGTCAGATACCCGCTGCCCTTGGCGACCTGGGTGACCATTCGACTCTCCTTCGACCTCGTGAGGCCTCAAGGATCTTGCCGCCACGGCAGCGCGACATCCCCCGTCCGTCGTCATCCTCTCTACGCCAGGAGTCGTACACGCCGGCTCCCACACAGATCGCCGAGACCGCTCGCGGCCTTCCGGCGTGCCCAGGTGGAGCAGGGCGGCTGGTGAACCTGAGCGGTTCGGCTCAGGCCATCTCACCAGCCGCCGGTCTGCTCACTTACCGGTTCAGACGGGGCAGGTTCAGCATCTGCGCAGGCCGTACCTGCTGGGGTCGGCGTCGAAGCCGCTTGGTGTGTGCACCACGGAGGCCGGCACGTACCCGAAGGCGCCGAACCTGTCGCCGACGGTTCCGTACCAGGTGGTGTTGCCCCCCGGATGGAGCTCGCCCTGTGTCCAGCAGGTGAACCAGCTTTGCGTGGTGTCCAGGAAGTCCACGGTGTCCACGGGCCGGGGCTCGTGGAACACGGGGACTCCGCCCTCGTTGGTGCAGTGCAGCCTGCCGTCGTGCGGGTCGACCCCGCAGGCGGAGGCGGAGGCGGTGGGCGGGGCGAGCCCGAGCAGTGCGAATGCCGCGGTGGCGATGGTCATGGCGATGACCGGACGCTTGTTCATCCGTGTGTCTCCTTCAGGGTTGTCGTCGAAAGACGGCGTCAGGGGCCGATGAGGTCGTAGTCGGCCAAGGTGCACTCGCGCAGGCCCGGCGCGGGGTCGTGGGCGGTGGCCACGTGGACGGCGGGCAGGAAGCCCCAGCCGCGGTAGGGCGCTATCGCCTTGTCGCCCGCGGCGAGGTACCAGATGCTGTTGCCGCCGGCGTGCGGGGCGCCCTCGACCCAGCACTGGAACCAGCTGAAGCTGCTCGTCAGTACGCCGGTCTCCGCGGTCTGGTAGGAGGCGTCGTACGACAGAGTGATGTTCGGAGTGTTGCCGCAGTAGAGCCTGCCATCGCTCCGGACCCCGCACTCCTCGGCCGCCGCCAGGGCGGGGGTGGCGATGGCCCCGGCGCCCGGGAGGGTGCCGAACAGGACCGCGGTCAGGAGTGCGTTGGCCGCGATATTGCGGATCATCATGGTGGTGGTCTGCCTTTCTGCTGCGTCTGCTGCGTCTGGTGCGTCTGATGCGGCGGGTTCGCCGCGATGAGGCCAGCGAAGCCGGACGACCGAGGTGTCCAACAGGCGCTCGGACGGACTCGGACGGAATCGAGCCACCCGGTGGCCAGGCTCGGACAGCAAATCGCCACAGCGCCCGCGCGGAGCGGTGCGTCGCCATCCCTCGGACACGTCCGGTAATCGCTCGTACACTTTGCGTCAGAGACAGGCGGAACGGCCCGGGCAGGGAGGGCAAGGGTTGGCGGCGATGAGCGACCATCCGGAAGGTGGCGAGGATCCCCGGATCGTCAGGCAGGCGTCCCCGCCCGGGGTGGATTCGGTGAACTGCCATGAGGATCTGGTGAGGTTGCTGGCCGAGCAGTTCGCGCGGGCCGATACGTCACTTCGGGAGTTGCAGCTGCGGGCGGACAAGGCGGGCGGCGCCCGGCTGCCACGGGCGACCTGTGCGGACATGCTGGCCGGTCGGCGCTTCCCCAAGAAGGCGTTGATGGTGGCTTTCCTGCGGGCGTGCCGGGTGCCCGAACCTCAGCTTCCGGCGTGGGAAAGGGCGTGGGAGCGGGTACGGGTCGCCCGGATGCCCACCGGGACGGAGCTGAATCGCCAGCCCAACGGGACGGAGCCGGATCGCGGCCCCGGCGGCGCGGCGCCCGCCACCTGGGCAGCCGGGCCTGGCGAGGCAGGGCCGGCCCCTGTCCCCCGCCGAAGCTGGCGCCAAGCCGCCGTGTCGGCGGCGTTGGCCGCGCTGGCGACCGCGGGGGCCGTGAGCGTCATCATCGATCAGCGGGGAGCGTCACAAAGCGTCGCGTCCGACGGTCTCGACAGCCCTGTCGGTCCTGGCCACATCGTCAGCGATGACGGCCGTGCGTTCAGCGCCGGCGGGTCGAGCCGGTTCACCGCGACCGTCGATCCCGCCAACAGCGGAGTGCGGCTGATCCGCCGCCTGGACGCGGGCGTCGCCCGCCAGTACGCCACCATCACCGTGAACGGGGATCCGGCCGGGACATGGCGGCAACTGCCCGGCGACAGCACCTACAAATGGCGGGAGCAGGTCGTCGAGATCCCGCGCACCCTGACCGCGGGTCGCCGCTCTCTCACCATCGTCAACACGTTCGTGTCCTCCTCCCTGGGCTTCAACGAGTTCCTCTACGTCATCGAGCAGAAGATCAACGGAGCCTGGTCGATCGCCGACACGGTCGACATCGGCCCTGACCACACCGCCAGCGAAGCCGCGCACGATTACCGCATCGTCGCGCAGGGCTGGGCCGACACCCAGACGTTCACCTATCCACCGCGTGAGGAGGACTGGCGGGTCGAGTGAGACCACACGCGACGCGGACACAGACCGCGCCAGCTCGGCTCGTCAGCCCGCGCCGAAGCACACGAACGTGGACAACGACTCCCCCATCGACTCCCCCATCGACTGCCCCGCCGAAGCGGACGCGGACGCGGCGGCCAGGGCGGCGGCCGGTGACAGGCCGAGTGCGAGGTGCCGGTGGTAGGCGGCCATGATCGCGATGGCCGTCTCGTCGGGCACCTTGGCCACGCTGGAGACGACGGTCGGCGTGCCCATGTAGAGCAGGGCGGCGGTGAAACCGAGCAATTCGTCACCGGGCCGTACCACCAGCCGTCCGATGTCGCAGGCGGACAGGACGACGTGCCGCGGCGCCGTACGCAGGCGCTGAACGTCGTGGGCCATCAGCGGTCCGTCGCTCAGCACCAGGCGGGAGAACAGGACGTTCTCCCGCTCGTGGTGCCCGTGGGCGGCCAGATGGGCGATGGACGCGCCGTCGAGCGCCTCCAGAGTGGCCGCGACCGTCGCCGCGGGGCCGGTGAGCCGCCGCGCCTTGGGATAGAGGGTGGCGAGCTGCTCGATCTCGGGTTCCACAGCCGTGAGGTTGGGGCCCGCGACCAGGAGCGGCGGTTCGCCGTCGGCGACGCCGGCCAGGCGGGCCCGCTGGGCGGCGGCCCAGACCTGGGCGGAGGGGGCCGCCACCACGGGCTTGCCGACGAGGCCGGGCAGCGCGCCCCAGGGGATCGCCGACAGGGCCATGGTCGGGACGACGACGATCCCGTCCGCCCCGGCGAGCGACGGCAGCAGGGGCGCGAGCAGTCCGTCGGCGATGGTGGCGAGTTGCCGTCGTAGGGACGCGTCGATCACCGCCGCCAGGTTCGGCCGGAGGTTGCGCCCGGCGCGGGCGTTGAGGTCGCCGGTCAGCCGCTGTACGGCCTCGGCCAGCGGCGCGTACGCCCCGAGCTCCAGGAGGCGGCACCTCCCGGCACCCAGGACGAGGGCCAGCAGCCTGCCCTGGACGTTCAGCAGGCTCACCAGCGCGAGACCGGCGGCGGCCAGCTCGGCCTCGACCGCGCCGGTCGAGACGGGGGCCAGGCTCTCGCGTACCCCGGGAAGCTGCCAGCCGCGTTCTCTGATGAGGCGTTCCAGCTCCAGGCAGCGCCTGCGGATCTCCGGGTCGCGGCGCGCCGCGGCCTCGCCCGCGTGCAGTCGCTGGGCGAGGTGGCGCAGCTCGGCCAGCGCCTCGGCCGTCGGCTCGTCATGCTGAGGGCGGATCGGCGGGAAGCGGAACGCCTGCGCCCGGCAGCGTTCCGACCACTCGAACACCAGCCGCGCCGAACCGTTCGCCAGCGCCGCCGCCAGGCCCGCGGCCGCCAGGTCGGACCCCAGCGCGGTGACGCCGGTCTGCATGTCCAGGCTGCCCAGGCGGCCACGATGCGCGTGGATCAGCGCCAGCCCCGAACGGACCCGCCGCAGCGCCTGTCCGCGCAGCCCCCGCGCACTGGCGAGCTCGGCCTCGGCCAGCCGCCGCATCAACCGCACCTCCAGCGGCGCGGCGCGGGAGCCAGGACGTGCCACAAGCGGCGCGTCGCGGGAACCCGGCCGTGCCACAAGCGGCGCGGCTCCGCTCCAGAGCGCCTCCGCCTCGGCGAGGCTTCCGGCGGCGACCAGCGCCCTGGTCGCCAGCAACGCCGCCGTCTCGCTCTCGTCGCGCAAGCCGAGCTCGGCACACCGCGCCGCCAGATCCACGGCCTTGCGCGCGACCGCCCCCGGCCTGCCGCCCTGATCCAGCACCCCACCCGACCCCGGTCTACCGCCCTGATCGGACGCGCCGCGCGCCCCCGGACGGGCCGGGTCGGCGAACTCGGCGCGCAGGCGCATCAGCTCCGCGCGCAGTGCCCAGGCCGGGCTGCGTCTGCGGCGGAAGCGGTCCTCGGCCCGGCGCGCCCAGGCGCGCGCCTCCGCGAACCGCCCGGCGTGCAGGGCCGCCTGCGCGCGGGCCAGCTCCGCCTCGGCGTAGTCCTGCATCAGCCGCTGTTTGCGGAACCCGTCGAGCGCCCCGTCGAGCGTACGGCCGGCCTCGTCGGCGAGGCCGGCGGCCAGCAGCGCCCTGGCCTGGTCCAGCGCGAGTACGGGCAGGAACCCGGGGTTGACCCGGCGATAGGCGCCTTCCACCTCGCCGAACACCGCCAGAGCCGTCGGGATGTCGCCCAGCAGCAGGTCGCAGTAGCCGTCGTTGTGCCGCGCCTTGGCCTCGAGGACCTCGTGACCCTGGGCCCTGGAGAGCTCGGCGCTGCGGCGCGCGTCCGCGCGGGCCAGGCGGACCTTACCCGTCATGAGGTGGATGACCGACCGGTTGAGCAGCACCCTGGCCAGCTCCACGCCGCGGGCGAGCCGCGGCACGGCGAGGTCGAGCAGTTCGAGCGCCTCGGCGGTACGGCCGGTGCGCAGGTACATCAGCCCCCGCTGGCCCTGCACGATCGCCAGCTCGGCGGGCGGCGCCCATCGTTGCGCCTCGTCGAGGAGCTCCGTGCCGCGGGCGGAGTGACCCTGTTCGGCCTCGGCGTGGGCGAGGCTGGTCAGGAGGCGGGCGAGCAGCGCCGCCCGCTCCGGATCCCCGGTCTCAGGGGGCGCGCCGGTCTCCCAGCGCAGCAGCGCCAGGCCCTGACGCAGCCGCCGCGCGGCGAGCCCCGGGTGGCCGTCGTCGGTCGCGGCGACGGCCAGCCCGTGCAGGCGGGCCGCCCGCTCGTGGATCTCCGAGACCTCTGCGCTGCTCACGGGTTCTCAGAGGACGATGGAGGGCGTCACCGCCAGTATCGCGGCCTCCCCCGGAACGTCCAGTGCCGGCCGTACGACGAGCTGGGCCAGCCCCCGGATCACCTCGTCCACGACGAACCTGCCCTGCTCGTCCGCCCTGACCACGACCGGCCCCTCGGCGGTGCGCAGCTCGACCACGTGGTCGCCGGGCGGGGCGAGCCAGCCGTCCAGCCGTACCAGGCGCTGGGTCTGGACGCTGACGCTGATCATGATCGTGAGGGCGTCGCCTTCGAAGGTGATCGTCCGGCTCTCCTCGCCGCCGCGGACGCCCGCCCGCAGCCCGAGTTCCTCGCTCAGCCGCAGGATCTCGGCGTCGGCCGATTCGAGGTCCAGGGCGAACTGGACCCGTTCCACCAGCGTCTCGGGCACGGGGTCGAGCACCGAGAACATCCTCCTGATCTCGTCGAGGATGAACTCGTCAGTGGGGTCAAGGTCATCTGGAGGGATCATGACACGCTCCAGCCACGGTCCTCGGCGAGCAGGCGGCGCAGCTTCGCCAGGCAGCGGCCGCGCGTGGGGCCGATGCTGCCCTTCGGCATGCCCAGCGTGAGGGCCACCGCGTCGTAGTTCGGGCGGCGGACGAACGCGACGAGCCGCAGCAGATCGCGGCAGGAGTCCGACAGCCGCGCCATGGCGTTCCAGAGCGCCTGGTGCCGCTCGTTCCGCAGGACGAGCTCCTCCGGCAGGGTGTCGGAATCCGGTACGTCGTCGAACGCCGTGGGGCTCACCGGCTGGGCGTCGCGCTGTGTCGCCTGGACCCGCCACGCCTCGCGGGTCGCGGTCGTGACCAGCCATTCGATCAGGGCGCGGGGAGCGGTGATCGACTTCAGGTGGCGCAGGAGCCTCAGCCAGGTCGTCTGGATGACGTCCTCGGCGGCCTCCCGGTCCAGTCCCTGGCGCCTGACCACCTGCCACAGCAGCGGTGTGAGGTCGGCGGCGATCAGGTTCAGCGCTTCACGCCGGCCGTCTCTGGCCTCTTGGAGCAGGCCCGCCAGCCGTTCCCGCCGATCGGCGGGAACGGGCTCCGGTCTCAGGTCCGCGGCCATCACACCGGCGTGATCGTCGGGACGTCGCCGTTCTTCAGCCTGGCGACCACGGCGTGCGCGCGTTTGAGCGCCACCTGCCGGTCGGTGTTCGCCAGGTCGACGGCCTGATGGTCCTGGATCAACAGCTGCATGATCGTGGCTCCCAGTACGGGCGCCGCGAACGACGAACCGCTCCACGTGGCGAACTGGCTCTGGTGGTTGTCGCTGTCGAAGGAGGCCCGGCCGGTCAGTTCGAGCGAGGCGGTCCTGGCGCCCTTGACGCCGGGCGGGAAGGTGCTGACGAGCACCGCGCCCGAGACGTGCCACTGGATGGCCTCGTGCTCGTTGCTGAAGATCGCGATCGTTCCGTCGGGGTTCGTCGCGCCCACTCCCAGCATCGGCGCGAGGTCGGGGTCGTTCTGGCCGTCGAGGGCGCCCGCGGCGGGCCAGAACGCGCGGCTCGACGCGTAGTTGCCCGCGGAGCAGATCACGATGACGCCGCGCCGCCGGAGCTGGGTGAGCTTGGCCAGCAGCGGCGGCGTGTGGAGCGGGTCGTCGGCGGTCTCGTGCGTGTATCCGAGCGACAGGGACACGACGTCGTAGAAGCCGCCCCGCGCGATCTCGTCCAGCAGGTGGTCCAGGGCGGCGTGCAGCGCCTCCTCCGGCACCACTCCGTCGGCCTGCATGACCCTGATCATGAGCACCCGCGAGTCGGGGGCGACCTGGCACACCAGTCCCGCCTCCATGAGGCCGTGCCCGGTGTGCGTGTTCAGCGTGCCGAGCAGGGGGTTGGGCGGGTCGGCGTTCTCCTTGTACCCGACGAGTTCGACGCCCGGGTTCGGCAGGCTCGCCTCGACGGCGAGCTGGATGCGCTGCTGTGCCGCGTCGCTGACGGACAGGAACGCGTCGGGGTCGGTCACCGGCCGGAACCAGGCGTGCCGCTGCTTCGGCAGGCCGGTGTCGGGGATGACCATCACGGGGCGCCGGCCGCCTATGGTCGCGGCGGGTCTGCGGGCCGGTGGGCCGCCTACGACGTTCACCGGGGTTCTGGCGTATCCGGCCATGGGGGTGGCGTAGGCGCCGCCGGTCGTTCCGTGCCCGCTCGTGGCGGGCTCGCCGCCGATGTCCAGGGCCGCGCCGACGCCGACGAACGCGGACCCGACGAGCAGGTGGTCCAGCGCGATCTTGGACAGCAGGTTCCTGACGGGCGCCTGCCCGGCGGCGTCGGCGAAGCCCGGGAGCGCTCGGCGCAGCGTCCGCAGCGCCCGCCACGCGTCGATCACCACGTCCGTCTCGCCGGGGGCCACCTTGAGCACGACGGGATGCCAGCTCGGCACCTCACCAGCGCGGCGGTGGTCGTCCCGTAGGCCGGAGACCTCGATCGTGAGATGGATCTGCGCGAGGGTGTCGGTGATCCAGGCGAACCCCGCGTCGGAGTTCAGCACCTGGACGGGGACCAGCAGCACGTCCGAGCGGTAGACGGTCGAGTCGGGACGGCTCTCGCCGGCGTCGAGCTCGACCGTGGCCGGGTCCAGGACCTTGGCTCCGTAGCGGTCCAGCAGCGGCTGGGGGAAGGCCAGGTCGCGCGACGGCAGCCCGTCCCCGTCACCCCCGGCGTACGGTTCGCTCTCGTAGTCGATGGTCAGCATCCGGTGGCCTCCGTCTCTTTCCCGTATGGAGAAAGAGTCACGCCCTACTGCGGTGATACACGCGAGGCATAACAAGCCGGTCACAGGCGAGTTGTCAGGCGTAGAGGCGTTCCAGGACCGCGGCCACCCCGTGGTCGTCGTTCGACAACGTGCGCCGCTCGACGGCCGCCATCACCAGGTGGTGGGCGTTCGCCATCGCGTACCCCGCCCCGGCGAAGGCGAGCACCGCGAGGTCGTTGGGCATGTCGCCGAACGCCACCACCTCGGCCGGATCCACGCCCCGCTCCGCGCACAGCCCGGCCAGCGTGCCCGCCTTCGTCACCCCGGGAGCGCTGATCTCCAGCAGCCCGGTGCCGCCCGAGTGCGTCACCTCGGCCTCGCCCTCGACGGCCGCCACCGCGGCGGTGAACATCTCGTCGACCGCGTGCGTCGCCGACCAGGCCAGCAGCTTGACGATCGGCTCGTTCCCGTCGCAGGCGACCTGAACCTCCCGCGTGTACGGCAGGTCCGGCACGATGCGCCTGGTGTAGCCAGGTTCGACCAGGATCTGCCGGCCCGTCTCCACCGCGAAGGCCACACCGGGCAGGGCCTCGCGGAGCGTCTCGGTCAGCTTCCTGGCGGCGGCGAGGTCGAGCGCGTACGTGCTGGTGATCTCGCGGATGTCCAGGTCGTAGACGATCGCCCCGTTGCTGCAGATCGCGGTGCCGGTGACGTCGGCCATCGCGGCGATCGGGTCCACGCTCCGTGGCGGCCTGGCGGTGACGAACACGATGTCGGCTCCGGCCTCGCGCGCTCGGCGCAGGGCACGGCGGGTGCGCGAGGACACGGTGCCGGTGGAGTCGAGGAGGGTGCCGTCCAGGTCTGTTGCCACGATACGAGGTGCGATCACGCCACCATTAAATCGGGCGGTCAGATGCGCATCTCGGACGGCATCGACGTGGTCGCGTTGAGCAGTTCCACGCCGAGCAGCTCTCCCGACGCTCCGTAGTCGAGGACGACGTCTTCCGATACGGTCTGCCGTACCGCCTCTCCTGGCACTATTTCGTGCTTCATCGCGATGTAGGCGACGTCGTGCTCCTTCTCCCACCGGACGTACACGGTGTGCGGGCGTCTGTCGGCGGGCTCCTCGTCCCAGCTCAGCCACCCCTCCTTGGCCTCGTGCGAGCCGCCGAGCGCGGCCCGGACCATGGCCATGGCGAGTTCGAGCGCCTGGAGCGAGTCGACGCCGGTGACCTTGCGGTCGTGCTCCCACCCGGCGAGCCCGTCGATCCGGTAAGGGCACGACCACTCCCCCGTCGGCTCCTCGATCGGCAGCCCGATCGTGACGACGACCTCGCGTAGCGGCTCGGTGCGCAGCGTCAGCGTGCGGTGGGCGATCTCGTACATGTCTGCTGATCTACCCCGCAGGCGGACTCTGGAAGACTGACGGCGAGAAGAGCCGGCCATACCGCCATGGTCGAAAAGCTTCCTGCCTGCGACCGGCGCCCATAGTCTGCGTACGTCGCGAGGGGAGTCCAGTGGTGAATGAGTCGTTCGGGATCCGGTTGCTGTCCAGGCTCGACAAGTACGGCCCGCTCTGTGTCGGCATCGACCCCAGTCCGGCGCTGCTCGCCGCGTGGGGGCTCGACGACTCCCCGGCCGGGCTGGAGCGGTTCAGCCATACCGTGGTGGACGCGGTGGGCGACGTGGCGGCGGTGGTCAAGCCGCAGTCCGCGTTCTACGAGCGCTGGGGCAGCCGGGGCATCGCCGTGCTGGAGAGCGTCATCGCCGACCTGCGCGAGGCGGGCACGCTGGTGATCCTCGACGTCAAGCGGGGTGACATCGGCAGCACGATGGCCGCCTACGCCGAGGCGTACCTCGACCGGGGCAGCCCGCTCGCGGTCGACGCCGTGACGCTGAGCCCGTACCTCGGCTTCGGTTCGCTGGAGGGTGCGATCACGTCGGCGATCGCCAACGACGCCGGCGTCTTCGTCCTGGCGCGCACCTCCAATCCGGAGGCCGTCGCGCTGCAGACGGCGGTCGCGGGCGAGATCTTCGCGGGCGCCGCGGCGGCGAACGCGGGCCGCACCCCGCTGGGCCCGGTCGGCGTCGTCATCGGCGCCAACCTGTCCGCGCTCGACCATCCGCTGGAGCACCTCAACGGCCCCATCCTGGCGCCGGGCCTGGGCGCGCAGGGCGCCGCTCCCGCCGACCTGGCCCGGCTGTTCGCTCCGGTACGGCAGGCGGTCGTCCCCTCGGTGTCGCGGGCCGTGCTCGCCGACCCCGAGCGGATCCGCGAGCTGGTGCTGCGCTACCGCGACGACTGCGCCCGCCACCTGTCCTCCTGACGGGGCGAGCATCCTCTACCAGGGGTCCTGAGGCGGCCTCACCTGGAGCGAAACCCGGTTGGCGTGGTCGCCCGCCGCACCGAAGGCCGCCGTCTCCGCACCGATCTCGCCGCGCCAGCCACAGTCGCACGCTGCCCTGTAGTCCGTCCCGGAAGTCTCCACCCAGGCCAGGTGCCCCGCGCCGCGATCCGTCCTGAGTGCCGCGGCGACGCCGATGCCGAATATGACGGCAGTGCTCCAGCTCAGGAATGTGGCAGCCGAGCTCCGGAACTCCACGACGCCCGCTTCGTCATAAGGGTTCATGCTCGGCGCCAGGCATACTACGGCGGCCGCGACGGCAAGGAAAAGGATGGTCCCTCCCCATATGCGGGTCCGGCGCACGCATATCAACACCGTCGGCCCGATCGCGAGGACGGTTCCGATCACCACGCCCGTCCAGAACCGGGAGCCGTACCAGGTCAGTTCGGGAAGGTTGAACGCGGGAGCAAGTCCGATGAACGTGGCGGCGAACGGAAGAATCGCATGTGGGTGGCGATCCAGAAAATCATCGAGATCCATGGCTCAGTGACCTCCCCCGCCGGAGAACCGGCGCATATTCGGAGAACGAAAGAAGCCACGGCATGGTGCCAACGACAGCCGTTGGACTAGGGACATCCCTAGGTTCCGTCCTGACGCGGCCCGTGCTCCGGCGTACTGATCATTGAGGGTCTGACCTTGGGCTGATTAGAACAGCCGGAGTCTAGGAGCCTTCATGCCCGCTTTGCCCTACGCCGACGATCTCGCCGAAGAGCTCGCCTCGATGGCCGGGGAGGTGCCGGCCACGGTCAGCGTGCTGGGGCTCGCCGCGCCCGAGCCGAGCACGGTCCAGCGCCGCCTGGAGGACCTCGTCCTGGCCGTCGCCGGCTCGCGCGACGACAACCCGGAACACCTGGAGGTGGTGACCCACCAGGATCGGACCACCGTGTGGCTGCCGGGCCGGCTGCGGGCCGTGGGGTTCCACGCGTCGGGCTCGATGACCGTCCATCTCGACCTGCCGGCGTTCGAGGACGTCTTCGAGAACGACCCCGGCGACGCCGAACTGACCGGCATGCTCCGGACCGCCGCAGACCGGATCGGGCTGACGTCCCTCGTACCGGCTGAGGACGAGCTGGTGTTCGAGCGCCTGTGGCGGGTGAAGACCGCTGGGGACCGCCGGACCGAGCCCGGCCTGTGCCGGGCGCTCGGCGCGTTCCGCCACTACGTACGTGATCTTCCGGTGTACGGCAGGGCGTCGGCCACGGTGGAGCTGGGCGCGAGCGGCGGGGTGGCGTCACTGGGTGTGTCGACCCGCCGCTTCGCCGACGACGAGGACGGCCCGGTGATCGCCGAGCCGCGAGTGCGGACGCCGATCCAGGCCGCGCGGGACGTCGTGGCCCGGTTGGCGGAGTCCTTCGCCGGGATGGAGGCGTGGCTGACGCCGCAGTGGTTCCGTTTCGGCTACCTGAGCCTCGGGCGGCGGCGACCGCAGGCGCTGCTCACGCCGTTCTACATCGCGAGCATCAGGGTACGGAGCGACCGGGAGGTCTCCGCGCACGTGACCGCGGTGCCGGGCTGCGACGGGCGGTTCGCCCCCACCCTGACCCTGGTCCCCAAGCCGCGCCGCGTCGCTTAGGGGACCGAATCCGCTCGGTTGGCGGCGGCCAGTAGCGCGCGGACGGACGCGGTCAGTACGGAGGTGTCGCGGCCCGCTCCCCACCGGACCGTCTCGCCCACGCGGGCCTCCACGTAGGCGACGGCCTGGCTGTCCTGGCCCGGTCCGGTGGCGTGCTGCGCGTAGTGCAGGATGTCGACCCCGCCCAGCGCTCCGGCCAGCGCCGACAGCGGGCCGTTGCCGGTCCCCCGCAGCTCGCCGCCGTCACGCCGGGTGGCGGCGAACTCATGGACCCCCGGCCCGCTCTCCGCGGTGCTCCAGTCCGCCAGCGCGTACGGCCCGTCGTCCGCCGGATCCAGGTAGGCGGCCTGGAACAGCCGCCACAGCTCCTCGGCCGTCATCTCCGCGCCGCTGCCGTCCGTGGCCCGCTGGACCACCGCCGAGAAGTCGATCTGCAGCCGTCGCGGCAGGTCGAGCCCCTGGTGGGTGTTGAGCAGGTAGGCGATGCCGCCCTTGCCCGACTGGCTGTTGACGCGGATCACCGCCTGGTAGTCGCGGCCGACGTCCGCGGGGTCGATCGGCAGGTACGGCACCTCCCAGGGCGCCTGCTCCACGGGCCCGCCCAGCTCGGCGGCCCGTTTGGCGTGGTGGGCCAGGCCTTTGCCGATGGCGTCCTGGTGCGTGCCGGAGAAGGCGGTGTAGACGAGGTCGCCGGCGTACGGGTGGCGATCGGGCACGGGCAGCCGGTTGCAGTGCTCGACCGTACGACGGATCGCGTCGATGTCCGAGAGGTCCAGCATCGGGTCCACGCCCTGCGAGTGCAGGTTGAGCGCGAGCGTGACCAGGTCCACGTTGCCGGTGCGCTCGCCGTTGCCGAACAGGCAGCCCTCGACTCGCTGCGCCCCGGCCAGCAGCGCCAGCTCCGCGCAGGCGACGCCGGTGCCGCGGTCGTTGTGCGGGTGCACCGAGAGGATCACCGAGTCGCGG
The DNA here is from genome assembly GCF_040648415.1 of Nonomuraea sp. NPDC049141. Classification (NCBI taxonomy): domain Bacteria; kingdom Bacillati; phylum Actinomycetota; class Actinomycetes; order Streptosporangiales; family Streptosporangiaceae; genus Nonomuraea; species Nonomuraea sp. NPDC049141. Next base: position 220,051 of record NZ_JBEZDR010000009.1, on the reverse strand, counting down.
CGGGCCAGGTGGCGGTGCATGTACTCGATCTGGTCGGCGTAGACGTTCGGGGTGGCGGTCTCGACCGTGGCGGGCAGATTGTGGATCACCGGGCGGTCCGGGCTGGCGTCCCACAGGGCCGTCAGGTCGTCGCACACCTCCAGCACATAGTCGGGCTCGGTGAGGTTGAACACCTCGGGCGAGAACTCGTACCTGATCGGCGCTCCGGGACGGGCGTCGGCCAGCCGGGCGACGTGCCCGGCCGCGTCTCTGATGAGGGCGCGCAACGACTCCCTGTCCTGGCCGAGCACCACGTCACGCCAGGTGGGGGCGGTCGCCGTGTACAGGTGGACGACGACCCGCGGCAGCCCCTCGACGGACGCGAAGGTCCGCTCGATCAGGTCGCGCCTGGCGGCCGTGAACACCACTATCGTCACGTCTTCGGGCACCGCGCCCGGCACCGCCAGGTCGCGGACGAAATCGAAGTCCGTCTGGCTGGCCGACGGGTAGCCGACCTCGATCTCCTTGAAGCCCATGGCCACCAGCAGCTCGAACATCCGCCGCTTGCGCGCCGGGTCCATCGGCTCGGCCAGCGCCTGGTTGCCGTCGCGCAGGTCCACGGGCACCCACAGCGGGGCCCGCTCGATGCGCCGCGCGGGCCAGCCGCGCTCGGTCAGCGGCACCTCGACGCGCCGGTGGGCGGGCTGGTAGCGGTGGTACGGCATGGCGCTGGGGCGCTGCCTGTTCCAGTCGTGCACGGGGTTTCCTTCCCGGTCGTTCTACGGGGTTCGACCGGCATCGCGGAGCCACCGCGGCGGGGTGCCGGTCGATTCAGGCCCCGCCGCGGCAGCCGAGAAGGAGACCGCGTGATGTCATGCCGGGTACACTAACCACAACACAGGTCCTCAGACAACCTGAGAGGTCGATCCGATGCCGCTCGGCACGCTCCGCCCCACTCCCCTGGTCGAACAGGCCACCGAGCACCTGCGCGAGCAGATCACCGGCGGGCACTGGCCGATCGGCACCCGGCTCCCCGGCGAGAACGCCCTGGCCAAGACTCTCGGCGTGGGCCGCTCCACCGTCCGCGAGGCGCTGCGCGCCCTGGCGGGCGCCGGGCTGGTGCAGGCCCGTCAGGGCAGCGGCGTGTTCGTCATCGCCACCGAACCGGCCGACGACTGGTCCACCCGGCTCCGGCGGGCCGCGATCACGGACGTGTACGAGGTGCGCATGATGGTCGAGACCCAGGCCGCCCGCCTGGCCGCCGCCCGCCGTACGGACGAGGACATCGCCTCACTGGAGGCGGCCCTGCAGGCCCGGCGGGCGGCGGCCGGGGGCGACGACGGGGGTTTCGTGGACGCGGACATCGCGCTGCACGCGGCGGTGGTGGCGGCGGCGCGCAACCCGGTGCTGGACGACCTGTTCGCCGAGTTCGCCCCCAGGCTGCGGGGGCGGCTGGTGGACGTGGTGGAGCTGCTGGGCCTGCGGCACGCCGACCCCAACCCCGGCGACGACACGCACGCGGCACTGGTGGACGCCATCAGGCGAGGGGACGGAGAGGCGGCGAGCCGCATCCTGCAGACGGAGCTGGAACAGACGCTGGCGTTGCTGCATCGCAACGCCGTCTGACACCGCGAGCGCGCGATACTCGTCCTGAGGCAAGGCCGCTCCCCGCGGGCAGACAAGGAAGGGCAGGTGCGGCGCATGATCGCGCGGATGTGGCGAGGATGGGCCTCGACGACGACGGCCGACGACTACCAGCACCACTACGAATCCGAGGTCGCCGGGCATCTCCAGCGAGTCGCCGGCTTCCGCGGTGCCCGGCTGCTACGTCGCCAGGACGGCGAAGAAGTGATGTTCACCTCGATCACCTTCTTCGCCGGCATGGACGACGTACGCGCGTTCGCCGGCGAGGACCCCGAGCGAGCCGTCGTCGAAGAGACAGCCCGCCGCGCTCTGACGCGGTGGGACGAACGCGTCACTCACCACGAGGTCACGGCCGATCTCCAGCGGTGAGTTCTGTCAGCCGGCGTTCGAGGAAGCGTCGTTCGGCGCCGTCGTCGGTGAGTTCTCTCGCACGTCGATAGGCGTCGCGTGCCTCGTCGGTGCGCCCGAGGCGCCGCAAGAGTTCGGCCCTGGTCGAGTGCAGGTAGCGGAAGTCGTCGAGACCGAGTTGGGCGACGAGGCGCAGGCCGGCTTCGGGGCCTTCGGTCTCGGCGATGGCGATGGCACGGTTCAGCTCCACGACGGGCGAGCCGGTCAGGCGGGCGAGCTCCCCGTACAGGGCCGCGAGCTGCGCCCAGTCGCACGGCGTCTCGGCGTGCAACGAGGCGATGGCGGCCTGCAGGACGTAGGGGCCTCGGCCGCCGAGGGCGAGTGCTCGGTCCAGTTCGGCGCGTCCATCGGTGATCTGCTCGGTGTTCCACCGTGACCGGTCCTGATCGCCGAGCAGCACGAGTTCGCTGTCGCGGAATCGCGCCTCGCGACGGGAGTCGTGCACGAGCATCATCGCCAGCAGCCCGTGAACCTCGGGGTCGTCCGGAAGCAGTTCAGCCAGCGCGCGTCCCAGCCAGATCGCTTCTGCCGCGAGCTCGTCGCGTCCGCTGTAGCCCTCGTTGAAGATCAGGTAGACGACGGCGAGAACGGCGTCGAGTCGCTGGCGGAGCAGGTGCGGCGGTGGGACCCGCGGCGGGCCGCACCTCCTTTTCACCGCCGCCGCCCGCCTCTCCGCCAGTTTCGGCGCGCCTTTCGGCGTCAGCTGTGGCCTCGGTCTCGGTCTCAGGAGCAACTTCGGTGATATCGGGGGTAGGGATCGCGGGGTTCGTGTCGGTGTCGGGCCAGTCGGCGGGTACGGGGCGGCGCGCCTTCGGGGTTTCGGCCCCTGACCGCTCCGCCACCACGTCGCTCTCGCCACCGTCCCGGTTCACCGCATCAGGCAGGTCTTCATTCATCACCATCACCTGCCCACCGAATTCCACTCCAACATGCTCATGGCGCCGGGGCTGTGCTCTCACGGACGATCAGCCGGGTGGCCAGCTCGATCCGCAGGCTCTCCGGCTGCTCGTCGTTGATGAGCTGGACCAGGAGTCTGCGATTCTCTGTGTTTGCCTGAGGATTTCCGGCACCCGCAGACCGCACTCCTTGGCCGCCCGATACGTACCCAGCGTCTGGAGGTCGTTGCCCGCGAACACAGCCGTGGACCGCTCGGGCAGCCTTTCGACACCCCGGCCCGCTCATGTACGAACCGAGGCTTCCTCTACACGCTCGCCGAAAGCTCCTCGCCAACAGCCTGCCGAGACGGCATCAGACGAGCGAGTCGTCGATCTCCGCGCGGCTGGGCATCGACGTGCTCGCCCCCGCGCGCTGCACCGACAGCGCCGCCGCCGCCGAGGCGAAGCGCAACGCGGCGGCTGCGGGAAGCCCTTCGGTGCGGGCCACCGCGAGCGCGCCGACGAACGTGTCGCCCGCCGCCGTGGTGTCCACCGCCTTCACCTGTACGGCGGGCACGCGCAGCCGCTCACCCGACCGCGAGCCGTACAGCGCCCCTTCGGAACCCAGCGTGATGACGGCCTCCGGCACCCGTTCGAGCAGTGCCTCCAGCGCCGCGTCGGCGGAGTCGGCGCCGGTGATGTCGGCGGCCTCGTGCTCGTTCGGCACGATCAGCGTGACGGCGTCGAGCAGCGCGTCCGGCAGGGGCTGCGCGGGCGCGGGGGTGAGGATCACCGGTACGCCCGCCGCGTGCCCGGCCTGGGCGGCGGCGATCACCGCGGCCATGGGCAGCTCCAGTTGGAGCAGGAGCGCCTGCGAGTCGGCGATCACCGCGACGTCGTCGTCGGTGGGGCCGGTGACGGTGCCGTTCGCGCCGGGCACCACGATGATCGAGTTGCCGCCGTCGTCGTCGACCACGATGTGCGCGATGCCGCTCGGGCCGGGCACCTGCCGCAGCCGTGCGACTTCCACCCCGGCCTCGGCCATGGTGGTGCGCATCTCGGTGCCGAAGCCGTCGTCGCCCACAGCGCCCAGGAAGGCCACCACCGAGCCCGCCCTGGCCGCCGCGATCGCCTGGTTGGCGCCCTTACCGCCGGGAATGGTACGGAACTCACGCCCGGTGACCGTCTCGCCCCGCTGGGGGGCCTGGGACACGTAGGCGACGAGGTCCATGTTCGCGCTGCCGAAGACCGAGATCATGCCCTCATCATCTCCTTCCCAAAGACCGCTGAATCGCCTGGGTGCGGCGCGCCAGCTCACCCAGCCCGATCCCGTCGAACCCGGTCAGACTGGTGGCCAGGCTGTCCCGCATCCTCCACCGCTCCGGCACCCCGCCGTTCAGCGCGCCCGCGACGGACCCCGCCGTGGCGCCGGCCGAGTCGGTGTCCCAGCCGCCGGCGACCGCTCCGGCGATGGTGGCGGTGAAGTCACCCTGGCCGTGGATCAGCGTGGCGGCCAGGAGGGCGGCGTTGTTGATCGTGTGCACCCAGTGCAGCGCGCCGTGCCGCTCGTGCAGCCGGTCGACGACCCGCTCGAAGTCGGCTTCCTTCGAGGCGTCCTCGACCGCCTGCCGTACCGCCTGGTAGAGCCGTGATCGCGGCGGGACGACGGACAGCCCGGCCTCGACCACCTCGGCGGCGGAGGAGGCGACCAGCGCGCTCGCGCACAGAGCGGCGGCGAACATGGCGCCGTAGATGCCGTTCGCGGTGTGGGTGAGGCGGGCGTCGCGCCAGGCGTACTCGGCCGCGGTGGCCGGATCGCCGGGATTGACCCACCCGTACACGTCGGTCCTGATCAGCGCGCCGATCCATTCGCGGAACGGGTTGCGGTACGTCGCCGTCTCCGGCACCTCGACCCCGGCCAGCAGGTTGCGGTACGCGACGCGTTCGGCGGTGAACGTCCGGCCGGCGGGCAGCTCGTCGAGCCACAGCTTGGCCACATCGTCGGTGGTGAAACCGCGGCCGTGCCGTTCCAGGACGGACAGGGCGAGCAGCGGGTAGTTCAGGTCGTCGTCCTCGGGGACGCCGTCGATGTTCTCGGCCAGGGAGTTGACGGCGCTGCGCCGGTTCCACGGCCACCGTTCGGCGATGGCGCCGGGCAGCCCCCGGGCGGTGAACCAGCCGCTGATGGGCCAGTTGCCGGTGGCCTCGGCGATCTCCCTGATCCCCGCGCGGGGGATCTTCTCCACCGGCTTGCCGAGCACGCATCCGGCCGCCCGCCCCTGCCAGGCCCCGAGGACCCGAGCCGGATCCACCTGCCGGGGAGCTCCGGGAGCGGAAGCGGCCAAGGCGCCCCGACCGCCGAGAGCGGCCTCAGCGGCGGCACCGGCCGAAACACCCAGGGCAGTTGGAAAGCCCGCGGTGGCGGGACCGCCCGCCGTGGCGGGACCGCCCGAGGTGGCAGGACCGCCCAGGGTGGCAGGAGCGGCCGAAGCAGGCGGCGCGGGCCAGTTCGGGCAGGCGGCGATGATGGCGGCCAGGTCAGACGGCTCGTCGAGCGGCGACGGAATCGCGGACAGCTCGTCCAGCAGCCGCTCGGCGAGCGGTCGCAGCCTGAGCGCGCCGGGTTCGGAGGCCCCGGCGCGCGGTGGGGCGTCGTGGCCGCCCGCGGCGTGCCACCGCTCGGCGATGGCGCGTACGTCCCTGCCGTCCTCGGCGGCCTGGCGCAGCTCGTGGCCCACGAGGTCCTCGGGCTGCACCCAGGTGAGGCGGATCATCGGCCGTCGCCGTCAGCGCGGTCAGTGCGGCCGTCGAGGTCGGCGAAGGCGGTTTCGACCGCGCGGCGGCGGGCCGTGTCGTCGGCGTGCACCCGGCGGGCGACGTCGGCGATCACCCGTCCTGGCGCTTCCAGGTCGGTACGGCTCGCCTCGGCCACCTGCGTGACCCACTCGCGCGGGATCGAGCCGAGCCCGCCCAGGGCGCCCGCGATGGCGCCGCCCATGGAGGCGATCGAGTCGGCGTCGCGGCCGTAGTTCACGCCGCCGAGCACGGTGTCGCGGTAGTCGCCCTTGGCCACCACGAGGAAGCCCAGCGCCAGCGGCAGCTCCTCGATGCTGTGCACCCGGCTCGGCCGCCGCGCCCCAAGGCCCTGGTCGCGGTAGGTGTCGGCGACCGTGTCGAAGGGCCGTACGGCCGCGCGCAGCGTCTCGAAGGAGCCCTCCCAGTGGCCGAGCCCGGCGGCCGCCTCGCAGACCGCCTCGATGGCGGCCCTGGTGCCGTCCTTGGCCAACCTGAGGCAGGTGGCCACCACGGAGTCGAAGCTCGCGCCCGGCCGCATCGCCTCGGCGACGGCCGCCGCCATGACGCCGGCGGCCTCCCGGCCGTAGCTCGACTGGTGGGCGCCGGTCAGGTCGATGGCCTCGGCGTAGGCGGCGTCGGGGTCGGCGGCGTTGACGATGCCGACGGGCGCCACGTACATGGCCGCGCCGCAGTTGACGATGTTGCCGACCCCGGCCTCGCGGGGGTCCACGTGGCCGTAGTGCAGCCGGGCGACGATCCACTTCTCGGCCAGGAAGATCCGCTGCAGCGGCAGCGCCTCGGCCTCCAGCTCGGGGATCCACCGGCGCTCGCCCATCAGCTCGGGCACGAAGTACTCGGCCATCGAGTACGCCCCGAGATGGCCTCCGGCCTTCTCGTAGACGCGGATGAGCGCGTGCGTCATCAAGGTGTCGTCCGTGATGTGGCCGTCGCCCTTGTGGTACGGGGCGATGGGCCGGGCGTTGGCCCAGTCCTCGTTGTACGGGGGCACGATGCCCTCGACCTGCCCGCCGTACCTGGTGGTGATCTGCTCGGGAGTCCAGCCCTCGGTGGCGCCGCCCAGCGCGTCACCGACAGCCGCCCCCGCCACGCAGCCGGTCGCCCTGTCTTCAAGCGGCGTCATGCGAGTTCCTCCATAAGTTCGATGACATCTTTTCCTGCCATTTCCGGCAGACAGCACCCTGCCAGTGTGCGCGCCGACGCGATCCACCCCTCCGGGATCGCGCCGAGCCCGCCGCATGCCCCGGTGAGCGCCCCGGTGAGAGCGGGCGCGGAGTCGGCCAGCGCGGCCAGGCACGCGGCGGCCGGTACGGCGGCGCTCAGGGAGCCGCCCGCCACCTCGGCCAGCGCCAGCGCCACGGGCACCGTCTGCGCGGCGCCCACCCCGTAGCTGTAGACGTGGTCGAGCAGCGCGGCGTCGAGCGCGGGCACGGCGGCGAACGGGTCGCCCGCCTCGCGCGCCACCTTCAGCGCCAGCCGGGCGTTGTGCCCGATGGCGGTGTCGGGCGGCAGTACGGCCAGCGCCGCCCCGGCCGCCGCGGCCGCCGAGCCCGTCGCCACCGCCTCGGCCACCGCGGCCGCCATGGCCAGGGCCCCGAGCAGCCCGTCATTGGCGTTGGTGACCTGGGCGTCCTCGGTCGGATCCCGGCCGAGCGCGCCGAAGGCGACGGCCCTGACGGCGGCGGCGTCGTCGAAGTGGTGCGGGTTGTCGTGGCCGCTGGCCGGGGGCTCGACGCCCTTGGCCAGGTTGCCGAGCGCGGTGGCCACCGAGATGCGCGCCCGGATGTCCGCGCGGCCCGTGAGGTCGCCGAACGCCTCGGCGCGCGGCCGGTCGATGGTGAGCACCGTCCAGGCGAGCCACTCGGCGTCGTCGGACGGGCCGACGGCCAGCGGCGCCACGGGCTGGTTGAGCGCGAACGGCACCGGCAGTGTGGTGACCCGGTGCTCCTCCGCGAACGTGTCGAGCTCGCGGAGCAGCCGTCTGCTCCATGGCGCGTGCAAGGCCGACCGGTGCCTGGCGGCGGGCCAGCCCACGGCGTCTCCCACGGCGAGCCCGACGAAGGCTCCCGCGATTCTGTCCCCCGACATGAGTTCCTACAGTCCTTCCGCCAGTTCGTCGGCGACGTCCAGCACGTGCCTGCCCGCCACGACGGGCAGGCATTTACCCGTCACCGGGCCTATCCTGCTCGCCCAGCGTTCCGGAACGCCGTCCCGCCCCTGCCCGGCACCCGCGATGGCGCCGGCGATGGCGCCGATGGTGTCGGCGTCGCGGCCGAGGCTCACCCCGAACGTGACGCTGGTCTCGACGTCGCCGCCGCCCGCCAGGTACGCGGCCAGGGCCAGCGCCACGGCCTCGGGCGCCACGTCGGTCCAGGGGTAATGCTCGACCACCACGGCTTGGTGAAGCGCTTCGACGACCTGCAGCTCGTCGCCACTCGAGGCGCCCGCGTGGCCACCCGGCACGTCGTCACGGGCTCCCACGACGTCACCGTCTCGCACCACATCGCCGACCCGCGCGATGTCGCCGTCTCGCACGACGTCGCCGTCTCGCGCCATGTTGCCGTCTCGCGCCGTGTCGCGGGCTCGCACGATGTCGCAGGCCCGCAGGATGTCGCGGGCCGTCCAGGAGTCCGCGGGGATCACCGACAGCGCGGCGGCCACCACCTCCCGCGGCGCGGCGCCGGTCATCGCGGCGGCCACCGCCCCGGCGACGGCCCGCCCGCCCAGCACGCCCTCGCCCGACTGGCTGACCCGCCCGTCCTGCTCGACGAGCCGGGCGGCCTCCGCCGGGTCGCCGGGGCAGAACACGCCGTACGGCGCCGCCCGCATGGCCAGCCCGTCGGACCAGCCGTGCTGGTGCGCGAGCCCGGTCAGCGGCGGCTCCAGCCCGCGTCTGAGCGCCTCGATGGTGCCGAGCTCGGAGAACCCGGCGCCGCGCATCGGCCCCGTCACCAGGGGGATGATCTCCGTCCGGTAGGCGTGGGCCACGTCGGCCGAGGTCAGCGCGTGCCCGTGCCGGATCAGCAGCGAGGAGGCGAAGATGGCGTACTCGGTGTCGTCCGTCCCGCCGCCCTCGATCTCGGTGAGTCGGCCCCACCGCCGGCGGATCTCCGCCGGCGTGAGGTTCTCCGCGGGCGCCCCGAGGGCGTCGCCGGCCGCGAGGCCGAGCAGACACCCCCGGGCTTTGTCGCGATAAGTCACCGCTGGTACCGCTCCAGCACCTTGTTGCCGTCCGCCACCAGCTTGGCCGCGGCCTCGTCGATCGAGATCTTGTTGCCGTAGTACTGCTGCAGGACCGGCGTCGCGACCTTGCTCTTCCACTCGTCGAACCCGTTGACCTTGAGGAACGGCGCCACGACGAGGTTCTTGCCGGAGGCGGTGGCCACGTCCCAGCCGTTCTCCGTGGTGGTCATCGCCGGGTCGGCGGCGGCCTTGGCGGAGGTGGGCAGCAGCCAGTCGCCCTTGGCGAGCTTGGCCTGGTTGGGGCCGTTCAGGAAGAAGGAGATGAACTTCAGCGCTTCGTCCGGGTGCTTGCTGTCGGCGGCGACGGACAGGGTCTGCGAGACCGCGCCCTGGTCGCTGGTGGTGCCCTTCAGCGGCGGGAGCGTGACCCAGTCGAAGCCCTTGGGCGCCTGCTCGACGACCTGCTGGCGCAGGTAGACGCCGACCGGCAGCATCGCGTACTTGCCGGCGAAGAAGCCGGGCAGCGGGTCGGCGGTGCCCATGCCGAGCGCCGAGGTGTCGGCGGACTTGTCCTTGTAGAGCTGGTCGTGGATGCGCTGGAGGACCTGCTTCTCCTCCGGGCCCACCTTGACGGTCGTCTTGCCGTCGGTGGTCTGGAAGAAGGTGCCGCCGAAGTTGAGCGCCAGGTTCAGCGTCTTGTTGACGGGCGACTTCATCGGCCAGGCGACGCCGTACGCGCCGCTCTTGGTCAGCTTCTTGCTGACCTCGGCGAACTCGTCCCACGTCCACGGGTTGTCGGAGGTGGGAACGCGCACCTTGGCGGCGTCGAGCAGCTTCTTGTTGGCGATGATGACCTGCGACTCCTGCAGGAACGGCACGCCGTACACGCCCTGGTTGCCCTTGCCGTCGTCGAAGGTGACGGTGTCCCAGGCGGGCTGCGGGATGTCGCTCTTGAGGTCGGCGGGCACCTTGTCCTTGAGGTCGAGCAGGTAGCCCTTGGAGGCGAAGCCCGACAGGGCCGGGGAGTCGTCGTGGATGACGTCCGGCGGGTCGCCGCCCTCGAAGGAGGTGACGAGCTGGTCGTTGACGTTGTCCCAGCTGCCCTGGACGTAGGTGACCTGGATGGTCGGGTTGGCCTTGTTCCACTCGTCGACGAGCTGCTTGTTGGCCGCGACCGACTCCTTCTGCCAGGCGAGGCTGAGGAAGTTGAGCTTGACCGGCTCCCCGGGCTTGGCGGACTCGCCGGAGCTCGCGCCGCCACCGCCTCCCCCGCACCCGGCGGCCAGCGCGACGATCGCCGCCGCCGCCAACGCGGATTTGATACGCATAAGAGCCTCCTAGCCCTTCACAGCGCCGGCCATCAGGCCGGACCTCAGCCGTCGCTGGATGATTGCGAAAAAGATCAGGCTCGGGATCGTCGCCATGAGCGACGCCGCGGCCAGCGGGCCGAGCCTGGACACTCCCTCAGGGCCGGTGAACCTCACCAGCGTCAGCGGCAGTGTCATCACATCGGGGTCCTTGAGGACCACGAGCGCGAACAGGAACTCGTTCCATGAGGAGATGAACGAGAAGAGCAGCGTCGCCACCACGCCCGGCGCGAGCAGCGGCGCGACGATGCTGATGATCGAGCGGACCCGGGTCGCGCCGTCCATGGCCGCGGCCTCCTCCAGCTCGCGCGGCACGGACCGTACGTACCCCTGCAGCATCCACAGCGCGAACGGCAGCGTGAATGTCACGTGCACGACCACCAGGCCGAACAGGGTGTTCACCAGGTCGAGCTGCTTGAGCACCATGAACAGCGGGATGATGATCAGGATGAACGGGAACACCTGGCTGACCAGCACCCACCCGAGCGCCACCCGCTTGAGCACGCCCTGGTAGCGGGCCAGCGCGTAGGAGGCGGGCAGGGAGACGGCGACCGTCAGCACGGAGCTGGACAGGGCCACGATCAGGCTGCGCAGCCCCGCGCCCACCAGGTCCTGCTCACCGAAGGCGTCGGTGAAGTTGGCCAGCGTCGGCCGGTCCGGGATCCACGTCGGATGCAGGTTGGCCATCTCCTGCGGCGTCTTGAGCGCCGTGGACAGCAGCCACACCAGCGGGAACGCCAGAAAGACCATGTAGGCCAGGAGTGCCGCGTACTGCGGGATCTTCTTCATGACGCCTCCCGCATCTGCCGCCAGAGATAGAAGCCGAGCAGGCCCAGCACGACGATCACGATCGTGACGCCCATGGTCGCCGCGTAGCCGAAGAAGCCGTAGCGGAACGCCTCCTCGTAGGCGAACAGCATCGGCAGCCTCGTCCGCCCTCCGGGACCGCCCTGCGTGAGCACGTAGACGAGGGTGAACTGGTTGACGTTCCACACGAAGTCGAGCGAGGTGATGGTGACGATGACCGGCCGCAACTGCGGCAGCGTGATGCTCCAGAACTTCCGCCAGATGCCCGCGCCGTCGACCTCGCCCGCCTCGTAGAGCTCCCTGGGGATGCCCTGCAGGCCGGCCAGGAGCACGACCGTGGTCTGCGGCATGCCGCTCCAGACGCCCATGACGATGATGGCGGGCAGGGCCCAGGAGAAGTCGGCGAGCCAGTTGATGTCGGTGCCGAACGTGGTGTTCACGATCCCGGCGTCGGGGTGGTAGACCAGCCGCCACATCAGCCCGATGACCACGGGCGGCATCGCCCATGGCACCACGGCCAGCACCCGGGCCAGCCCCCTGAACCACAGTTTCTGGTTGAGCAGCAGCGCCAGTCCCAACGAGGCCAGGAACTGCAGCACGGTCACCGACACCGCCCAGATCAGGCCGATCCTGATCGACGCCCAGAAGTCCTCGTCGGCGAGCAGGGTGCCGAAGTTCTCCAGGCCGACGAAGCTGGTGACGTGGTTGCGGCCCGACTCGGCGTCGGTGAACGCCAGGCCGATGCCGTACAGCAGCGGGCCCACGCTGAACAGCAGGACCGGCACCAGCGCGGGCAGCATGAGCACCCACATCTCGCGGTTCTGCCGCGAGCCGCCCTTGCGTCGCCTGCGCCGCGGCGCCTGCGCGGGCCTGGTAGCGGTCGCCGTCGTCATGAAGACCTTCCTCCTTCGGACGCCTCGCCCGCGGTGGACGCGCGGACCACCAGGCGGGGCAGGACGGTGACCAGACGGGGCTCGCGTTCGCCGTGGCGCAGCCGGTCGAGCAGCAGTTCGGCGGCGGCCTTGCCGCGTTCGGCGGAGCCCAGCGAGACGCTGGTGAGCGACGGCCAGGAGGCGGCGGCCAGGTCGGTGTCGTCCATGCCGACCACCGCCACGTCCTGCGGCACCCGCTTGCCCGCCGCGCGCAGCACGTCGAGCGCGCCCAGCGCGATCAGGTCGTTGGCGCACATCAGCGCGTCGATGCCGGGCACCCGCCGCAGCAGCGCCGCCACCGCGCGACGGCCCTCCTCGCGGTAGAAGTCGCCGATCTCCACCAGTCGCTCGTCGTACGTCAGGCCGACCGCCTCCAGCGCCTCCCGGTAGGCGGCGCCGCGGGCGGCTCCCGGCACGGTGTCGAGCGGGCCGTTGACCATCCCGATCCGGCGGCGGCCGAGCGCGTACAGGTGGTCGATGGCGAGCCGGACACCGGTGCGCGAGTCCGCGCGTACGTTGTCGACCCGCGTCCCCTCGGGCACCGAGCCGATGATCACGACGGGCGCCCGGGCGGCGGCGAGCATCCGCAGGTGTGTCTCGGTGACACGCAGCGGGCTCATGATCAGCCCGTCGACGTAGCGCTCGCCGAGGCTGTGCAGCACGTCGATCTCGTCGGCGGCGACGGCGTCGGTGGAGTGCAGCACCAGCCGGTAGCCCGCCGCCTTGAGCACGGGCTGGATCTCCCGCAGCATGGCCAGGTACGCCGGGTTGCCGACGTCGGCCATGGCGAACGCGACCTGGTGCGTACGGCGTGACTTGAGCGATCTGGCCACGGCGTTGCGCACATAGCCGAGCTCGTCGGCGGCGGCCATCACCTTGCGCACGGTCTCCTGCCTGGTCGGCAGGCCGTTCAGCACCCGCGAGACCGAGGCGATGGAGACGCCCGCGCGCTCGGCGATCGTGGTGATCGTGGGTCCGTCGGCCAAGGCTCTCCTTCCACGCGCGTCCGATAATTCCGTAAATTTCTGTAAACGTTTACGGCGTGTGGCACATGAAACATGCACGTAACGGACGGGGTCAAGTCACGATCACATAACACCAGGTCAAGCCCCTACTGGCGCTCCAGCCCGCCTGCGGGACCGACCGACCGACGGACGGACCGACGGACGGGCGGACGGACGGCGGGCCCGCAGGGCAGCGGGGCGGCGGGGCCGGCGGGCCGGCGGTGCGGGGCCGGCGGGCGGGGTCGTGCCCGCCCGCCGTGCCAGGTCGGGTCGGGTCAGTGCGAGTCCGCCGGGACGGGGACGGGGGCGGGGGTGCGGGTCAGGGCGCGGATGGCGGGTGTGCCCGCGAGGGCGACGGCGGCGGCCAGCAGGGCCGGGAGGATCAGCGCGACCTGGAGCGACCAGGTCTGCGCGAGGTAGCCGAGCAGCGCGGGCCCCACCAGCAGCCCGCTGTAGCCGAACGCCGTGACCAGGGCCAGCGCGCGTCCGACCCGGCTGCCCGCCGCGCCCACCGCGCTGAAGATCACCGGAATGACGGTGGCCAGCCCGACGCCCGCGAGCGCCCAGCCGGTCCACGCGCACACCACCTGGAGCCCGTCACTGGTGAGCGGCGCGCCGAGGACGAGCGCGTACCCGCAGGTGGCGACCAGTCCGGCGAGCTGGATCGTGCGCACGGAGCCGAGACGGGCCCGGATCGGATCGCCCAGCAGCCGCACGGTCGTCATGGCCACCGAGAAGATCGTGTAGGCGATCGGCGCGGCGGCGGGGTCGGTGTGCAGCACCCAGCGGGCGTGCAGAGCGGCCCAGTCGATGGCCGCTCCCTCGCTCAGGTGCCCGGCGAACGCGGCGACGCCGAGCAGCGCGACCAGCCCCCAGCGCAGCGGGCTGCTCGCGGGCGCGGCCTCGTCCCCGGCGACGTGCCGGGGCGGGTCCGGCAACAGCAGCCGGGCCGCGGGCACGTACAGGAACGGCACCACGATCGCCGCCCCCACCAGCAGCGCCTGCGGGTCCAGCCCGGCCTTCAGCGCCCCGGCGGTCAGCGCGCCGCCGGTGGCGCCGCCCAGGCTCCACGTGCCGTGGAAGGCCGAGATGATCGGCCGGCCGTAGACGCGTTCGACCTCGACCGAGTGGGCGTTCATGGCCACCTCGGTCACCCCCAGGCCGATCCCGAACACCACGGCCAGGACGGCCAGCGCCAGGTAGGAGGGGGCGAGGGCGGGCCCGAGCAGGACGGCCGCCGACAGCGGGCCGCCGAACCAGCAGACGACCCGGCTCGACCACCGGTCCACGAGCGGCCCCGCCACCAGCATCGACACCAGCGCGCCGCACGACACCAGCAGCAGGACGCTGCCGAGCCTGGCCGGGCCGAGTTCCAGGCGGTCATTGAGCGACGGCAACCCCGCCGCCCACAGGCCCATCACCAACCCGCTGAGAAAGAAAAAGGAGAAGACTGCGATACGGGCGCGCTTGGCGTCTCTTTTGTTCACGACTAGAGCATAATAACCCGGATGAGGCGCACACAATGGTGATGAACGGTGCGACGACCACTGCCGGTCTGCGGGCGTACAACCGGGTGCGGCTGCTGCGGGCGGTCCACGACTGCGGCGCGACCCGCACCCGATCGAAGCTGACCCAGGACCTGGCGCTGGCCCGAGGCACGGCGTCGGTGCTGGTCAGCGGCCTGGTCGACGACCGGCTGCTGCACGAGGAGCCGTCGGCGGAGCACGGCAGGGGACGGCCCACGCAGGTGCCCGGCCCGCATCCCGAGGGACCGCTGGCGCTGGCCGTGGACGTCCGGGAGGACTCGTGGGAGGTCGCGGCGTGCGAGCTGGGCGGCCGGGCCACGGTGCTGGACGTGCGGCGGCACGACGGCACGCCGGAGGGGGCCCTCGGTCCGCTGGGCGAGGTGCTGCGCAGGCAGCTCGGGCGGCTCGGGTCCCGGGTGATCGGGGTGGGCGTGGCCGTGGCGGGGCCGGTGCGCGACGGCGGCCTGGTGGACGTGGCGCACCTGCGCTGGCGCTCGGTGGACGTACCCGCGCTGCTCGGCCTCGGCACCGCGATCCCGGGTGGGCCGCGGGTGGGGAACGACACGGCCTTCGCGGCCTTGGCCGAGGCGCGGCGCGGGCGCTTGCGCGGGATCGGGGTGGGGCTGCACATCCATGTGGACTTCGACCTGGGCGGCGTGCTCGTGGTGGACGGCCGCCCGCTGGAGGGGGCCGGCGGGATGGGCGCCGAGTTCGGCCACATGCCGCTCACGGGCGGCGAGGCGCCCTGCATGTGCGGCGCGTACGGCTGCTGGGGGCTGGAGGTCGGAGCGAACGCGCTCCTGCGCCACATGGGCTTGGCGTACGGCGGCGGCCAGGGCCGCGACGACGCCCGCCGCATCCTCGCCGCGGCCGATTCAGGCGCCGAGACGGGTAGCGGCCCGAAGAGGGAAGCGACAGGCGCCGAGACAGGTGGCGCCCCGAAGAGCGAGGCGACGGGCGACGCAACAGGCGGCGGCCCCAAGAGGGACGCAACCGGCGGCTCAGAGAGCGGGCAGGCCCCGATCTCGGACGACCGTCCGGATGGCGGGGCGGCGCTGCGCGCGGTCGCGACGAACGCGCGAGCACTCGGACGTGGGCTGGCGGCGCTGGTGAACGCGCACGATCCGGCGGTGGTGACCCTGTCCGGCCTGGGCGTCGACCTGTATGATCGAGCGCTCCCCACCTTGATGGAGTCGTTCGGCCGCGGTCTGATGACGATCCGCGGCGAGCGGCCGCCTGTGATAGCCCCCTCGGCCCTGGGCCGGCGCGGTCCGCTGGTCGGCGCCATGGAGTCGGTGTTCGACATGTTCCTCACCGTCCCCGGCGTCGAATCCTGGCACGGCGGCGGGTAGACACCCCGCCTAAGGCAGCCGCGAGCGACCCGGCCGACGGGCTCGGCCGCGGGTTCGCGAGGCAGGGGAAGGCGCGGTTCGGCATCCTGACCTCCCGTTTTAAGGACACCCCCATGTCGTCATCGTACGTCGAGGTGCTGGTCGACGTCCCGCAGCCCCGCCTCGCCGGAGCGTCGCCGGCCCACTTTCGCCGCCCACGACACGCCCGAACGGCGAATGTGACGGATACCACGCGCAAGGGCGTAAATCACCCAGGCGATTCGTGATCTTGCGGAGGAGGCCCGGCGGCCCAGGGCCACCCGGCGGCGACCGTCGGGGGGCCGTACGACCTGGTAGAAGGGCGTTTCGGGTCCCTCTGAAGTGGCCTCTCCCCCTGAGCGGGCTACCGTGTGGAGGAACGCGTGGGCGGCGGCACAGGGGCCGGCGGCGGCATGGTCACGCGGGACGTGGCGCGCGCCGAGACGGCCGCTTCGACGTGGCACACACGCTGAGCGGGCGCTTTCCACAACACGAACCGCTGGTATCCGCCATGATTAGCCACTGCACTACGGGTTACAGAATCCCCGATCCCAAATTCCCCGAGGAGAACCGAGATGGCACTTCCCACTCTCACCCCCGAGCAGCGCAAGGCGGCTCTGGAGAAGGCCGCGGAGGCACGCGCGGCTCGCACCGCTCTGCTGGCCAAGGTCAAGGCCGGTGAGCTGTCCTTCGCGCAGCTGCTGGAGCGCGATGACGACATCGCTAAGAAGATCAAGGTGTCGCAGGCCCTGCGCGCGGTCAAGGGCGTCGGCCCGGCCAAGGCCACCGCGCTGATGGAGGAGGCCGGCGTCGACGAGAAGCGCCGTCTCGGCGGCCTGGGCGCCCAGCAGCGCAAGAAGCTGGTCGAAGCGCTCGGCTGACGACCGGGCGGCCAGGTCCGCGCGCGAAGCCGCGCGGACCGGCCAGCGCTCCCGCGAAGCCGGTCAGGACCGAAGATAGGCGAGTACGGCCAGCACCCGCCGATGCTGATCGCTGTCGTCGGCGTACAGCCCGAGCTTGCTGAAGATGCTCCTGATGTGCTTCTCCACGGCGCCGTCGCTGATGACCAGCTGCCTGCCGATGGCCGGATTGGACTTCCCCTCGGCCATCAGCCCGAGCACCTCCCGCTCGCGCGGCGTCAGCTGCGCCAACGGGTCGTCCCTGCGCCTGCGCACCATCAACTGGGACACCACCTGAGGATCGAACACGGTCCCCCCGGCGGCGACCCGCCGGAGACCCTCCATGAACTCGTCCACGTCCACGACCCGGTCCTTCAGCAGATAGCCCACGGCCCCCCGGGCGTCGGCGAGCAGGTCGTCGGCGTAGGAGACCTCGACGTACTGCGACAGGATGAGCACCGGCGCCCCCGGGACCCGGCGGCGCGCCTCCACGGCGGCCCTGAGCCCCTCGTCGGTGAACGACGGCGGCATCCGCACGTCGACCACCGACACGTCCGGCCGGTGCTCGGCCACCGCCGCGACGAGCCCGTCACCGTCACCGACGGTCGCGACCACCTCGCAGCCGAACTCTTCGAGCAGCCTGACCAGGCCCTCCCTGATCAATACCGCGTCATCGGCCACGACTACGCGCACGGCACCTCCGCCACGATCACCGTCGGCCCGCCGTCGGGTGACTGCACGGCCAGCTCCCCGTCGACTGCGCGGAGCCGGTCGGCCAGACCGGCGAGACCGTGTCCCTTGGCGACGTGTGCGCCGCCGACCCCATCATCCCCGATGGTGAGCATGAGAATGTCACCGATGCGGATGAGCTGGATGGTGCAGATGGTGGCGCGGCTGTGCTTGGCGACGTTCGTGAGCGTCTCGGCGACGACGAAGTAGATGGCGTTCTCGACCGCGGCCTGGTAGCGCTGGACGGTCTGCACGTCGAGGTCGACCGGGATGGTGCAGCGCCCGGCGAGGGCGGCGAGGGCCGGGGCGAGGCCGCGGTCCGACAGGATGGGCGGCGCGATGCCGCGTGACAGGGCGCGCAGTTCGTCGAGCGTCTCGCGGGTGGCGTTGATCGCCGAGCTGATCGTGGCCTGCGCGGCCTCGGGGTCCTTGCGCATCTGCCGCTGCGCCCTGGACAGCTCCATGGCCAGCGAGACGAGGCGCTGCTGCGGGCCGTCGTGGATGTCGCGCTCCAGCTTGCGCAGCGCGTTGGCCTCGGCGGAGACGGCCGCGGCCCGGCCCTCCGCCAGGTCGTCGATGCGCTCCTGCAGCTCGGCGACGCCGGTCAGCAGCGCCCGGCCGAGCCCGGACCGCAGCAGCGCGGAGGCGCGCGTCATGATCGGCATGATGAGCAGGGCGACCAGGCCGAGGACGACGTAGAAGATCGAGTTCACCCAGTAGCCCCGCCCGATGCCGAGCAGCTCGGGCAGCTCGACGTTGTCGGGGATGCGCGAGGTGATGACGCCGTACAGGGGGTAGGTCAGCCCGGCGATCGGCAGCGCCCAGAACACCACGGTCAGCACGAACGACACGATGGCCAGCGGGAAGTTGAGCAACCCGTGCAGCAGGTCGAGCCATGACTGCCCGCTGGTCATCGGGTTCACCAGCCGGCGGAACCGCCCGGCCCCGGCGGGCGCAGGCTTGTAGCGGGGGCGTACCGGCGGGCGCTTGAGCACGTCGGAGAGCCAGCCGCGCTCCGCGTCCGCGAAACCACGGGCGATCATGAGCGTGCCCGCGAGCAGCGGCACACCGACCCACACGATCGCCGTGCCCACACCGGCGGCCATCCCGGCGACCAGGAGCACGAAGGCGATGACGGCCGTGGGGAAGCCGACCAGCGTGTAGCGGGTGTCCAGGAGGACACGTCTCATGAGGGAGCGCATGGCGTTCACCGTACGACGGTGCCACGCCCGGATCGACCCGGTGCGCAGGTATATGGCGGTAGGGCCTGCCCTACCTCCCTTGGTGGTGTGATCTTGCCTCGAAGAGGGCGGCTCACGGCACTGTGCCGGAGCGGTCGTGGCGGAAGTCTTGAGGCCTCACCTACTCGGATGAATCGAGGCCCCCCATGACCGCGTTGCTCGACCACCCGGCGCCCCTGCCGGAGGCCGCTGTACCGGTCCGCCCCGCCCCGGCGCGGCGGGCGGCGGTCAGGGACCCGTTCATCGACATCCTGCGGGTGTTCGGCATGGCGCTGGTGGTGCTGCAGCACTGGACGATCCCGGTGCTCACCTTCGACGGGGCCCGCCTGACGACCGGCAACGCCCTGTCGACGCCGGGGGTGTGGGTGGTGACCTGGGTCAGCCAGGTGATGCCGCTGGTGTTCTTCGCGGGCGGCGCCGCCAACGCCATCAGCTTCGGCCGGGCGGCGCACGGGGGGCCGCGGTGGCTGGCCACCCGGCTGCGCCGGCTGGCCTGGCCCCTCCTGCCGCTGGCCGCGGTCTGGATCCCGCTGCCCCAGTTGCTGGTCACTCTGAGCGTGCCCGCGCAGCCGCTGGCGGTGGGCTCGACGCTGACCGGCCAGCTCCTGTGGTTCCTCGCCGTCTACCTGATCGCGGTCACGGCCACGCCGTACATGATGCGGCTGCACGAGAGGTACGGCCTGCGCGTCCCGGTCGTCCTGGCGGCCGGGGCGGTGCTGACGGACGTAGTGCGGTTCTCGACCGGGCTGGACGCGCTGGGCTACCTCAACATCGTGTTCGTCTGGCTGGCGGTGCACCAGCTCGGTTTCCGGTACGCCGAAGGACGGCTGACGCGCCCCGGGCTGATGGCGATCGGCGGATTCGGGGCCGCGGCGCTGCTCGTGGCGTTCGGCCCGTACCCGGGCAGCATGATCGGCCTGCCCGGCGCCGAGGTGTCGAACATGGCCCCGCCCACGCTGGCCATGCTGGCCGTCTCGGTCGGCCAGATCGGGCTGGCCACGCTGCTGCGGCCGTGGATCCTGCGGCTGCGGACCGAGAAGCTGCTCGCCTGGGCGGGGCCGCGCATCATGACCGTCTACCTGTGGCACATGCCGGCGCTGTTCGCGGTCACCGGTGTGGTCGTCGTCGGCCTCGGCATCGACACTCCGGCGCCGGGCGGCCTGGGCTGGTTCGCCGGGTGGCCGATCTGGTTCGGGGCGCTCTGCCTGGTGATGTGGCCGCTGCTGAGGGTCTTCTCCCGGTTCGAGGAGCCGCCCGCGCTGCCGTACGGCGAGGCCACGTGGCGCGGCACGCTCACCTCGGCGGCGCTGGTCGGCGGCGGGCTGCTGGCGCTGACCGTGGCGGGGTTCGCGCCCGGTAACACGCCGTTCCTGGCGGTTCTGGCGATCCTGGGCGGACTGCTGCTTACCGGTCCGAGGGCACGTGTGTGAGGATTCGGAAACACGGTGGTCATCCGAATCCTCGAAGAATATGGTCACATGACGCACATCCAGCCCTTGTCGGAAGCCGACCTGCCCGGTGTCGCCGAGATCTACGCGCACTACGTGACGGACTCGGTGGCCACCTTCGACGAGACGCCCCTCGACACCGAGGCGTGGCGGCTGAAGGCGGCGGCGATCACCGAGGCGGGCCTGCCGTTCCTGGTGGCCAAGGAGGGCGACCAGGTGCTGGGGTACGCCTACTGCGCGCGCTACCGCCCCAAGCCCGCCTACCGGCACACCGTCGAGGACACGATCTACCTCTCGCCCGGCGCGACCGGGCGCGGGCTGGGCCGGCGGCTGCTCGGCGAGCTGATCTCCCGCGCCGCCGAGAGCGGCGCCCGGCAGATGATCGCGGTGATCGCCGACAGCGGCGATCCGGCGTCGCTGAAGCTGCACGCCGCGTTCGGGTTCGCGGAGGCGGGCCGGCTGAAGGCGGTCGGGTTCAAGCACGGGCGGTGGATCGACACCATCCTCTACCAGCTCGAACTCGCCTAGCACGGCGATATCGGACGGTCATGGGGCGCTGCCGGACCCGGTTGGGTTCGACCATCCGGCAAACTTCGGCAGGATAGAGGGTGTGAGCCTCCTCGTTGACCGCCTGCCGGAAGAGATCGACGCCGCCCCGGACGCCATTTTCGACGCGTTCGTTACCTGGAACTCCGAACGGGGGCTCACGCTCTATCCCGCCCAGGAGGAGGCGCTCATCGAGGTCGTCTCCGGGAGCAACGTGATCCTGGCCACCCCGACGGGCTCCGGCAAGAGCCTGGTCGCGGCGGGTGCCCACTTCGCCGCGCTGACCAGGGACGTCCGCACCTTCTACACCGCGCCGATCAAGGCGCTGGTGTCGGAGAAGTTCTTCGACCTGGTCTCCGTCTTCGGCACCGAGAACGTCGGCATGATGACCGGCGACGCCAGCGTCAACCCGGGCGCCCCGATCATCTGCTGCACGGCCGAGATCCTGGCCAACGTGGCGCTGCGCGACGGCGCGGCGGCCGACATCGGCCAGGTCGTCATGGACGAGTTCCACTTCTACGCCGAGCCCGACCGGGGCTGGGCCTGGCAGGTGCCGCTGCTGGAGCTGCCGAACGTGCAGTTCGTGCTGATGTCGGCGACGCTCGGCGACGTCTCGATGTTCGAGCGCGACCTGACCCGGCGCACCGGGCGGCCCACCGCGGTCGTCAAGCACGCCGAGCGGCCGGTGCCGCTGATCTACTCCTACCGGATGACGCCCCTGCACGAGACGCTGGAGGAGATGCTCCGCACCGGCCAGGCCCCCGTCTACGTGGTGCACTTCACCCAGGCCGCCGCCATGGAGCGGGCGCAGTCCCTGATGTCCATCAACATGGCGACGAAGGCCGAGAAGGAGGCCATCGCCACGCTGATCGGCGGTTTCCGTTTCACCACCCGGTTCGGCCGGGCCCTGTCCCGGCTCGTCCGGCACGGCATCGGCGTCCACCACGCGGGGATGCTGCCCAAATACCGGCGTCTGGTGGAGCGGCTGGCCCAGGCCGGGCTGCTGAAGGTCATCTGCGGCACCGACACGCTCGGCGTCGGCGTCAACGTGCCGATCCGGACCGTGCTGTTCACCGCGCTGTCCAAGTACGACGGCAACAAGGTGCGCCGCCTGCGCGCCCGCGAGTTCCACCAGATCGCCGGGCGGGCCGGGCGGGCGGGCTTCGACACCATCGGCTACGTCGCCTGCCAGGCGCCCGAGCACGACGTCGAGAACGCCAAGGCGCTGGCGAAGATCGGCGACGACCCGAAGCGGCGGCGCGGCTACGCCCGCAAGAAGCCGCCGGAGGGGTTCGTCGGCTGGAGCGAGGAGACCTTCGAGAAGCTGCAGACCGCCGAGCCCGAGCCGCTCAACTCCCGGTTCAAGGTCACCAACGCCATGCTGCTCGCGGTCATCAACCGGCCCGGCGACTGCTTCCAGGCGATGAAGCACCTGCTCACCGACAACCACGAGGACCGCAAGTGGCAGCGCCGGCACATCAGCCAGGCCATCGCCATCTACCGGTCGCTGCTCGCGGGCGGCATCGTCGAGCAGCTCACGGAGGCCGACGAGCAGGGCCGGCGGGCCAGGCTGACGATCGACCTGCAGGAGGACTTCGCGCTCAACCAGGCGCTGTCCACGTACGCGCTGGCCGCCTTCGACCTGCTCGACCACGAGTCGCCGAGCTACGCCCTCGACACGGTGTCGATCGTGGAGTCCATCCTCGACGACCCGCGTCAGATCCTGTCGGCCCAGCTGAAGAAGGCCAGGGGCGAGGCGGTCGCGCAGATGAAGGCCGACGGCATCGAGTACGAGGAGCGGATGGAGCAGCTCGCCGAGGTCATGTACCCGATGCCGCTCGAAGACCTGCTGCTCGGGGCCTACGAGACCTACCGGCGCGGGCATCCGTGGGTGGGCGACTACACGGTCAGCCCCAAGAGCGTGGTGCGCGACATGTACGAGCGGGCGATGACGTTCGCCGACTACATCCAGTTCTACGAGCTGGCCAGGTCGGAGGGCACGGTGCTGCGCTACCTGGCCGACGCCTACCGGACGCTGTCGCGCACGGTCCCCGAGCATCTCAAGACCGAGGACCTCATCGACCTGATCGAGTGGCTGGGCGAGCTGGTCAGGCAGGTCGACTCCTCCCTCATCGACGAGTGGGAGAAGCTGGCCAACCCCGAGGAGGCGCTGGAGCGCAAGGACCAGCTGGAGGCCAAGGTCCGGCCGGTCACCGCCAACACGCGGGCCTTCCGGGTGCTGGTGCGCAACGCGATGTTCCGCCTGGTCGAGCTCTGCGCCATCGAGAAGGAGGACGAGCTGGCGGAGCTGGCGCCCGACGTCGACTGGGGCGCGGCGCTCGACGCCTACTACGCCGACCACGAGGAGATCTTCACCGACGCCGACGCGCGGGGTCCCGCGCTGCTGCGCATCGAGGAGGAGGACGGCCTGTGGAAGGTGCGTCAGACCATCAAGGACCCGGCCGGTGACGGTGACTGGGGCATCGACGCGCAGATCGACCTGGCCGGCTCCGACGAGGAGGGCCGCGCGGTGGTGCACGTGCAGGGCCTCAACAGGCTCTGACGAAATAAGCCGTGTGCCGGAGCGGACTGGCAAGGGCGCCCCGGCACACGCCTGTCATCTAAGTCTCCGACAGCCAAGTTCGTCATCGCGTCATAGCAATGTCTCAAGATCGAGACATTCGGCGGATTGTCCGAGATCTCGCACCACTTCGCTCGCGGATCATGGGACAAAATAGACGAATGAGCGACGGAGAGAACAGGCGGGTGCTCGGCCTGCTCGCCCAGGACGACACGCTGCGGGCCTTCGCCTCCCTGGTCCTCGGCGCCACCGACGGACTGTCGCCGAAGGTCCTGGCCCGGCTGGCCGCCGGTGGGCTGGCCGTACAGGAGGAGGACGGCAAGTGGCGGGCGGCGCCGGAGAAGTTCCGTGAGCTGCTCCGGGCGCGGGCCGCCGAGCCCGAGCCCGAGGTGAGCGCCGAGGAGCGGCTGCTGCAGACGTTCCTGGTGGACGGGCGGCTGAAGAGCATGCCGATGAAGCACGAGAAGCGGGTCGTGGTGCTCCGCTACATCTCGCGGGTGTTCGAGCCCGGTGTCCGCTATCCGGAGAAGGACGTGAACGTCGCGCTGCGGGCCTTCCACGATGACTACGCGGCTCTGCGCAGGTATCTGGTGGACGAGTGCCTGCTGTCCAGGGAGGACAACGTCTACTGGCGCAGCGGCGGCCCGGTGGAGCTCTAGCGCTGCAGGTTGCTGGTCCAGGCGTCGATCTTGGCCTGCCACCGCGCGGGGTCCTCCGGCCGGCCGGGGACGCCCGGCCGGGTCTGCCAGGGCAGCGGCCCCGGCTCCTGCCGGTACTCCACCCCGATCGCGGCCAGCCGCGGCAGGTGGGCCGCCAGCCGCAGGCGGAAGTCGGCCAGGTCCCGGGCGGGCGGGCTCCACACCGTCTCCGCGAACGCCGCCACCCGCGGGAAGGCCATGTAGTCCAGGCGCCGGTTGGAGTCGATCAGCTCGGTCCAGAGACCGCACTGCGACCCGAGGACCCGCTCCCCTGCCGGATCGTCGCGCAGCTCCTTCGGGACCGGGTCGAAGGCGTACACGTCCTCCAGCGTCAGCACGGTCCCGAACGGCACCGGCTCGTCCTCCCCCGGCCCCTGCCGGTAGTCGAAGTAGACGGAGGTGTTCGGGCAGGTGATCACGTCGTGCCCGGAGCGGGCCGCCGACACTGCCCCCAGGTCGCCGCGCCAGGAGGCCACCACGGCGCCCGGCGCGAGCCCGCCTTCCAGGATCTCGTCCCAGCCCACCAGCCTGCGTCCCCGCGCGGCCAGGTACGCGTCGAAGCGGTGGATGAACCAGCTCTGCAGCTCGTCCTCGTCCCGCAGCCCGAGCTCACCGATGCGGCGCTGCGCGGCGGGGCTGGCCCGCCACTGGTCCTTGCGGCACTCGTCGCCGCCGACGCACACGTACGGGCTCGGGAACAGCTCCAGCACCTCGTCGAAGACGTTCTGGAAGAACGCGATCGTGCTGTCCTCGACGTTCAGCACGTTCACGCCGACGCCCCACGTGGTGCGCACCTCCAGCGGGGTGTCGAGGTTGCCCAGCTCGGGGTAGGCGGCGATGGCGGCCTGGGTGTGGCCGGGCAGGTCGATCTCCGGAACGACCGTGACATAGCGCCGCGCCGCGAAGGCGACGATCTCCCGGATGTCGTCCTGCGTGTAGTAGCCGCCGTGCGGGCGGCCGTCCATGGCGCCGTTCCAGCCGGTCTGGCTCTCCGTGCGCCAGGCGCCGACCTCGGTCAGCCGGGGGTAGCGCTTGATCTCGACGCGCCAGCCCTGGTCGTCGGTGAGGTGCAGGTGCAGCACGTTGAGCTTGTGCAGCGCCATCAGATCGATGAAGCGCAACAAATCATGCTTGGTCATGAAATGTCGGGCG
The DNA here is from genome assembly GCF_040648415.1 of Nonomuraea sp. NPDC049141. Lineage (NCBI taxonomy): Bacteria > Bacillati > Actinomycetota > Actinomycetes > Streptosporangiales > Streptosporangiaceae > Nonomuraea > Nonomuraea sp. NPDC049141. The sequence goes on along the minus strand of NZ_JBEZDR010000009.1, from coordinate 194,848 downwards.
ACGTCGAGGATGCAGCCGCGCCACCCGAACCTCGGCTCGTCCTCGATCAGGACGGCGGGCAGCACCAGCGGCTCCCCCGCCGCCGCCTTCCTGAACGCGGCGGCCGGGAGCAGCTGCCGCAGCGTCTGCGCCCCGTAGAACACCCCCGCAGGGCCGCCACCCTCGATCACGACGCCGTCGTCGGCCACGCTCAGCCGGTACGCCTCGGGTGACAGCTCGTCGCGGAGCCGGAGAGTGATCGTTCCCGAGCCCGGTCCCGGCAGCAGTTCGCCGCCGGTGACCGGGCTCAGCTCGCCCCGCAACCAGGAGGCGACGCCGGTGAGCGCCGGCTCCGCGGTCAGAGCGGTGTCCCGATCGAGGACGAACCGCCCCTGCCGGACCTCGTACCGGACGGGCTTGGGAACGATCATGAGCTCTCTTCCTACTGGCAGGTTATGGAGGCGTCGGCGAAGTCGGCGTGGTCCGAGGTGGCGTTGTCGCCGCCGTTGGTCGCGACCAGCCGGACGTACGTGGCGCCCTTCACCGACGCGGTGACCTTCCTGGCCGGCTGCGCGCCGGTCACGATGCCCGAGTGGGCGACCCGGCCGCCGTCGGCCCAGACCTCGAGGTCGGCCGACCCCGCCGCGCCCACCTCGTCGTCGATCCCGGCCTGGAACTCGACGGTCGAGCAGCGGCCGGCGGTGTAGAACTCGATGTCGGCGGGCGCGTGAGCACCGAGCCCCTTGGCGTAGCGGACCCCCTCGATGGTGATCGGCTTGCCGTCTCCGGCGGCCTTCTCGCCGTTGCTGGTGTCCTTCTCGACCGGGCCGAAGTAGTTCGCGACGCGGGTCCAGGGCAGGTCGCTCAGGTACGTACGGCCGGATCCTGGCGCCCGCGCGACCTTGACGACGGCGGTGGCCGTGGACTTGGCGGCTGTCGCGGTGATCTCGTAGTCCTTGAGCTCCGCTCCGGTGGGCGGCGTGACCCCCCACTTCACGGTGAACGTCTCGCCGCCGTCCAGCCGCCCGGTCCTGGTGGCCGTCCGCGCCCTGGCCCGCCACCCCTCCGGTACGGCCAGCGCCACCTCGACGTCGCGCAACCGGTCCGTGCCACCGGTGTTGGTGACCCTGGTGACGACCTCCCGCTCCACGCCCGGCTCCAGCACGGACGGGTGGTCCTCGCCCAGGACCGCGGCCGGGTCCGTCTCCACCAGCACGGCGGGCGGGGCCTGCTCCCGGCTCACGCTCACCCGGTACAGCACGGACCCGTGGGCGGGCACCTGGGCCGCCAGGTCGCCCGCCGTGGTGGTGACCGCGCCGGTCCACAGCTCCTCGACGCGGTAGCGGGCGGGCTTCAGCCGGGTGGAGATCGTCGCCGCCCGGTCGCTCTCGTTGAACAGCAGGATCGCCTGATCCCCGTTCGCCAGGGGCTTGGACAGCACGTGGTACCAGCCGTCGGACGTCACGAACCGGCCCTGGACGCCCAGCGCGTCCTGGTCGACGGCGATCACCTTGGGGTTGGCGACGATCGCCGGCGGCGCCTTGGCCGGGTCGGACTGGAGGATGAGCGGGGAGGCGCCAACCGCCCAGAGGCTGACCTGGGTGCGGTACTCGGCGTCGGTCATGCCGCCCCGGCCCGCCTGGATCAGGTCGGGGTCCGCCCAGCTCCCGGGGCCCGCGTACTCGGCCCTGAGCTGGTTGAACTCCCAGATGTCGACCATGGTCGGATAGCTGTCGGAGATGGGCTTGTTGTAGACGTTGGTCCGCCAGGTGGTGGCCTTCGTGTCCTTGCCCCAGAGCCACGGCACGGTGCTGCCGTCCTCGTTGTTCATGGCGAACGCGATCGCGTCGCCGAGCGCCTGGCGCATGCGCGGGTAGAGGGTCTGGGCGATCTGCTGGACGTTCTGGCCGGGGAAGTCGGCGGCCGGGATGTTGCACCAGTCGTACTTGACGTAGTCGACGCCCCAGCCCTTGACCTGCTCGGCGTCGGCGGCCTCGCTCTTGTAGGAGCCGGGGCCGCCGCCGGAGCACGCCTTGGTGCCCGCCGACAGGCTCAGGCCGAGCTTGAGCCCCTTGCCGTGCAGGTAGTCGGCCAGCGCCTTGACGCCGGAGGGGAAGCGAGTGGCGTCGGGGGCCAGGGCTCCGCCGGTGCGCTGGGCGGCCAGCCAGCAGTCGTCGATGATGACGTGGCGGTAGCCGGCCGGGGCGAGCGGGGCCAGGGCGTCGGCCGCCTGCCGTACGGACGCCTCCGAGACCGAACAGCCGAGTGAACGGCTGCTCCAGCCCATCGGCGGGCCGCTCACGGCGGCACCCGAGGCGGGTAATGGCACGAAGGGCAGGGTGAGGAGGGCCGCCGCGAGGGCGGCCGTGGTTGTGCGCATGGGGGTCCCGTCAGGCTGGGTGGAGCGCCGGGTCGCCGGGCTCGATGACGAAGGAGCCGGAGGTGTAGGCGGGGGCGTAGGGCTCGGTGACGCGGGAGAGCGAGCGGAAGTCGACCTTCATCTCGCGCTCGGTGAGCTTGGCCCGAACGTAGCCGCGGCGGCCGTTGAAGAACTTCACGTGCGGGTTCTCGTTGAGCAGCACCTGCGTGTTGGGGTACTCGTCCAGGCCGTTGCCGGCGCTGGTGACCGAGGTGGTGACGAGTTCGACGGCGACCGACTTGGACGACGGGTCCTGGTAGTCGCGCTTGATCTCGCCCGCCCAGTGCGAGTGCACGTCGCCGGTGAGCACGACGCCGTTGCGCTTGTAGTCGTCGATGGCGGCGGCCAGGCGGTTGCGGGAGGCGACGTAGCCGTCCCAGCCCTCGTTGGAGTAGCCCTTGCCCTCGCCGTTGGTCCAGTCCATCTCCATGAAGAAGACCTGCTGGCCGAGCAGGTCCCAGGTGGCCTTGGAGCCGCGCAGCTCGCCGTCGAGCCAGGCTTCCTGGGCGGCGCCGAGGATGGTCCGGTTGGGGGCGAAGCGCTCCTGGCAGTCGGCGCCGACGGTGCCGCTCTTGCCGGTGCAGGCGTAGATGTCGCGGTACTGCCGGGTGTCTAACAGGTGCAGGTTGGCGATCGCGCCCCAGCGGATGCTCCGGTACAGCTTGAGCGACGACCCGTTCGGCTTCTGGGCGCGGCGCAGCGGCATGTTCTCGTAGTAGGCCTGGAAGGCGTCCGCCCGGCGCTTGAGGAAGGGCGGGTCGGGCTGCTCGGGCACGTCGCCGGCCCAGGCGTTCTCGATGTCGTGGTCGTCCCACACCACCACCCAGGGGGCGATGGCGTGCGCCAGCTGCGACTCCGGGTCGGCCTTGTGCTGGGCGTGCCTGAGCCGGTATCCGGCCAGGTCGAAGCACTCTCCCCCGGCCTGGTCGCGCACCGGGTACTTGTAGTCGCCGTACTCGTAGATGTAGTCGCCGAGGAAGGCGATCAGGTCGGGCTGGTCCTCGGCCATCCGGCGGTACGGGGTGAACCAGCCGGTCTGGTAGTCGGCGCAGGAGGTGAACGACAGGTTGAGCGCGCGGCCACGCGTGCCGCGGGCTGGGGTGGTCAGGGTGCGGCCCACCGGGGAGAGCTCGCCTGCCGCCTTGAAGCGGTAGAAGTACTCGGTGCCGGGGTTCAGGCCGTCGAGCTCGACGTGGACGCTGTGGGCCGCCTGCGGCCCGGCGAGCTCGACGCCGCGGCGTACGACATGGCGGAAGTTCTCGTCCTTGGCGAGCTGCCATTCGACGGGGACGGGACGCGACGGCATGCCGCCGAGCCCGTCGAGGGCCACGGGGTCCATGGCCAGGCGGGTCCAGAGGACCACGCCGTCGGGGGCCGGCTCGCCGGAGGCGACGCCGAGCTGGAAGGGGTCGGAGATCGGGGCACGGCGGGCCGCCGCGCGCACGGGTGAGGCACCCAGTGCGGCGGTCAGTCCCAGTCCGGCGCCCCCAGCGAGGAGTGAGCGCCGGCTGATCATTTGACGGTCGCGTTCCCTTCCGTGACGGCCTGGTCCGCGGCCTGCTTGGGGTCGAGCTTGCCGAGGTACATCTCGTTGAAGATCTGGTTGAGCTTGGTCTCGAAGCCGGTGAACCCGGTGGTGACGGGCAGCGGGAACGTGGTGCCCTTCGACTCCTCGACGAACGGGGAGACGTCGATCTGCTTGGTCTTCTGCCAGTAGTCGACGTAGCCCTGGGTGAGGCCGTTGAGCGCGGGCAGGATGTAGCCTTCGGCGGCCATCAGCTTCTGCGGCTCCTCGGTGCCGAGGTAGGCGGCCAGCTTCATCGCCTCCTGGGGGTGCGCGCTCTTGGCGTACACGGCCTCCGACAGGCCGTTGAGGTTGACCGCGCGGCCGGCCGGGCCCTCGGGCATGAGGGCGACGCCCACCTCGAAGTTCGCCTCCGGCGCGACGTACGGCAGCAGCGCGTTGTTGGCCGGGAACATCGCCACCTCGCCCGCCTTGAACATGTCGGTGACCTTGCCGGTCGGCGGGTTCGTCTGGGTCGCGGGCGGCGAGACGTGGTACTTGTTCACCAGGTCGACGCCGAACCGCAGGGCCTGCACGGAGGCGTCGTCGTTGAAGGTGTACTTGCCGAACGGCTTGTCGAGCAGCTTGCCGCCGTTGGAGTTGACCCAGTTCATCCACTGGGTCTGGTAGTGGTTCCAGGAGGCGAAGCCGTAGGTCTTGACCTTGGCCGGGTCGAAGCCGGGGTCCTCGGGGTGCTTGCCGGCCGCGTCCACGGTCAGCTTGCGCGCGGTCTCCAGGAACGTGCCGGAACCGTCGGGCTTCCAGGTGAGACTGGCCGGCATCTCGACACCGGCCTTCTTGAACAGATCCTTGTTGTAGAGCAGGCCGACGATGCCCCAGTCCTTGGGAACGCCGTACAGCTTGTCCTGGTAGGTAAACGACCCGACCACCGTTGGATGAAATTTCGTGGTGTCGAGCTTGAGGGGCGACATGTCGGCCAGGACGCCCTTGGTGACGAACTCGGGGAACTGCGACGGCGTCATCCAGAACACGTCCGGCGCCGTGCCGGCCACCGCGTCGGCGGTGAGCTTGGTCCAGTACTCGTCGTACGGCATCAGCTCGATCTTGACGTCGATGTTCGGGTTGGCCTTCTCGAAGGCCGCCATGACCTTGTCGTAGCCCACCTTCTGCTGGTCGTCCCAGAGGCGGTAGGTCAGGGTGACCTTGCCGTCGCCGCCGGTGTCACCTCCGCCGCCCGAACCACAGGCGGTCAGGGTGAGCGTGGCGGCGGCCAGCAGTGTCACGGCATGGCGGAGCTCGCGTATGCGGGGGGATCGCATATGACCTCTCTTATTTGAGGCCGGTGAGGACCACCGACCGGACGATGTACTTCTGGAAGAAGATGAAGATCGCGATCATCGGCACCAGCGCGATCAGGCCGCCGGCCATCATGAGGTTGTAGTCCACGCCGATGCCGGAGTTGAGGGTGGCGAGGGCGACCGTCATCACCTTGGTGTCGTCACCGCTGGTGATGATCAGCGGCCAGAGGAAGCTGTTCCACGACGAGATCACCGTGATGATGGTCAGCGTGCCGATCGCCGGGCGGCACAGCGGCAGCAGGATCCGGGTGAGGATCTTCAGCGGCCCGGCGCCGTCGATCCGCGCCGCCTCTTCGAGCCCGGCGGGCAGCCCGCGGAAGAACTGCCGCATCAGGAAGATCCCGTACGGCGTGCCCAGCACGTACGGCGCCAGCAGGCCGTACCACGTGTTGACCAGGTGCAGCTCCCGCATGATCAGGAACAGCGGGATCATCGTGACGGCGCTCGGCACCATCATCGTGGCCACGTACAGCCAGAAGAGCACCTCGCGCCCACGGAAGCGCAGCCGCGCGAACGCGTAGGCGGCGAACGTGGTGAACACCAGCTGGCCCAGCGTGAGCAGCGTGGTCATCACGACCGTGTTGAGAAGGTAGTGGGGAAACTCGCCGCCGAGGAGCTTGGTCAGGTTGGCCGTGGTCGGCGGCAGGCCGGGCACCCACGGCTCGGTCGAGTTGAGCTGGCCCTGGGTCTTGAGCGCGGTCAGCACCACGAGCAGATAGGGGAAGACGGCGACGAAGGCGCCCAGGGTGAGCGTGCCGTAGAGCAGGATGCGCTTGGTCATGTCGTCCTTCAGCTCATGTCATAGGTGGTGCGTTTGCCGAAGAACCTGACCTGCACCAGCGTCACGCCCAGGATGACCGCGAAGAGCAGCATCGACAGCGTCGAGGCGTAGCCGAAGTCGAACTCCCTGAACGCCGTCTGGAAGATCTTGAAGTTGATGACCTCGGTGCTCTGGCTCGGCCCGCCGTTGGTCATCACGAAGACGGTGTCGAAGACCTGGAAGGCGCCGATCAGGTTCGTCACCATGACGAAGAACATCGTGGGGTTGAGCAGCGGCAGCGTGACCCGCCAGAACCGCTGGCGCGGGGTGGCGCCGTCGGTGGCGGCGGCGTCGTAGAGCTCCTTCGGGATGCCCTGCAGCCCGGCCAGGAAGAACAGCATGTTGTAGCCGGTGTGCTGCCAGACGTTGACCAGGGCGACGGCGGGCAGGGCCCAGGTGGCGTCCGACAGCCAGTCGGGGCCGGTGACGCCGATCAGGGCCAGCGCGCTGTTGATCGCGCCGTCACGCGGGTCGAAGATCCAGTTCCAGACCAGGCCCATGACGATCGGGGTGGCCATCCACGGCACCACGAACAGCGAGCGGAACACCCTGACGCCCTTGATCCGCTGGTTGAGCAGGAGGGCGAGCACCAGGGCCAGGACCGTCTGCAGGGGGATGCAGAGCAGCACGTACCCGACGGTGATCCACAGGGAGTGCCAGGACTGCCCGTCCCCGGCCAGGCGGCGGTAGTTGTCCAGCCCCGCGAAGGTCGGGGGCGACAGGAGCTCCCAGTGGAAGAAGCTCAGCACGAGGACGATGACCATCGGCAGCAGCAGGAAGGCGAGCACGCCCAGCAGACTCGGGCCGATGAACAGGTAGGCGTGCCAGTCGCGCCGCCACCTCACGACGGATCCGTCCTGGTGGGGACCATCAGGCGCCGGGTCGTCTCCAGGCCCCAGTCGTCGAGCGTCTCGATCGGGTCGCTGGAGCCGCGCAGGCCGCCGGTGCTCTCGATGTGGGCGGCCCACTCCTGCCGGGCCTCCACCTCGGGGCGCAGGATGATGCAGTCGGGGTCGTTCACCCACCAGCGGGCGTGCAGGAACTCGCGGGCCGCGCCGGTGAGCCGGGCGCCCAGCTGCGACGGCTGGCTGATGTCGCCCGACCTGGGGTGCAGGACGGGGGCGATGTCCGGGCTGACCCGCATGATGTCGATCAGGCCGAGGCTGGGCAGCATGGGCGCGCCGCAGCCGTGCAGGGTGGCGTCCGGGCCGGCGCCCTCGCGGATCAGCTCCAGCCCGCGCCGGTAGGCGGCGATCGGGTCGAGGTCCTCGTGCCTGCCGCCCGCCAGCGCCCCGGCGTAGAGGTAGTCGAGCTTGAAATGGCTGATGCCGTACGCGCTGAAGGTCCGGAAGACGTCGATCAGGTGGGCGGCGGCGTCCGGGTGGGTGACGTCGAGGACGGCCAGGTCCTGGTCCCACATGTGACCCGCGTGGGCGCCGCCGACCAGCCAGTCGGGGTGCTCGCGGAAGATCTGGCTGCGGTGGCCGACCAGGAAGGGGGCGGTCCAGACGCCGGTCCGCCGACCCGCCTCGCCCAGGGCTTCCGCCACTGCGCGCAGCGAGCCGAAGCCGGGACGCGGGTCGAGCCAGTCGCCGATCTCGGCCTCGTAGCCGTCGTCGATGAGGAACATGTCGGCGCCCAGGGCGTGCCGCTCCGACAGGCGCAGGTTGTCCAGGACGTCCTGCCCGGTGACCTTGCCCCAGTAGCCGTACCAGGTGCACCACATGGGCGGGACCGCCGGGAACGCGGCGGGCGCGTACCCCTCGGCCATGCCGTCCGCCCACTCCTCCAGTGACGCGCCGACCTGGTGGCGTACGGGACCGTTCGCGCTCACGATCAGCCGGCCGCCCTCCTCGCGCGCCCGGATGGAGGGCACCTCCAAGGGGTTCGGCGCGGACCACAGCTCCAGCGGCGCGCCGCCGCCGGGGTCGATCGCGAGCAGGCCCTCACCCTGGAACACGCCGGCGGGCACCGGGGTCTCGGGGCGGTAGCAGAGGATCTGGATGTTGCCGTCCGCGGGCCTGGGCGGGGTCTCGCCGAGGCGGTAGGCACCGGTGGGGCTCCATGACTGCCAGCCGTGCTCGAAGACCTGGGCCTCGCCTGGCTGATGGACGACCTCGCCCACGTCTGCGAACGACATCAGACCCTCTATTCCTGTTGATCTACTTACGAAGGAGCGCTTCATTAGTAGCACCGCGGGTTCACAGGGGTCAATGCCCGATCTCGCACAGAAGTGCCGGTGCTTAAGCAGAAACGAACGCTGGCATAATGGTGAGTTACAGAGGACACCTACATTAGGGACGGCGATGGCGAACCTCCGCGGCGGCGACCTGTCCCGGCTCAGGCAGCTCAACTCGCTGACCGCGATACGGGCGCTGCGCGGGGCCGGTCCGCTCACCCTCTCGGCGCTCGCCGAGCGGACGGGGCTGTCGCGGCCCTCCATGAAGGAGGTCGCCGACGAGCTCATGGAGCTGGGCTGGGTGGAGGAGGTGCCGCCTTCGCCGGGCACGATGGGCCGGCCGGCCCGCCGCTACCGGTTCCGCGCCGACAGCGGCTGCCTGGTCGGCATCGACATAGGCGGGCACAACGTACGGGCCGCGCTGTCCGACCTCGACGGCGAGATCCTGGCCGAGACCCGGCAGCCCGTCCTGCCCGGCGCGCCGCTGGAGGAGCGGCTGGCCGCCATAGACCGCGCGGTCTCCGGCTGCCTGGCGCTCAGCGGCAGGACGGCCACGGACCTCTGGACGGTGGCCGTCGGCACGACGGGCGTGCTCACGCCGGAGGGCCGCGTCGCCTTCTCGGCCGCGATCCCCGCCTGGACGGGCCTCGATCTGGCGGGCAAGCTGCGCGAGATGTTCTCGTGCCAGGTGCTGATCGAGAACGACAGCCGCCTGGCCGCACTGGCCGAAGCCCGGCGCGGCGCCGCCCAGGGGGCTCGGGACGTGGTGTTCCTGCACGTCGGGCGGCGCATGGGCACCGGGCTCATCATCGACGGCAAGGTGCACAGAGGCTTCGGCGCCGCCGCCGGCGAGATCGTCATGCTGCCGGAGGCCCGCTGGTACGACGCCCCCGAACACCTGAACGGCTGCGAGGTCGTGCCCGAGGGCACGGCGCCCGAGGACGCGGCCGGCTACACGCTGGCGGCGGCCCGCGACGGGCATCCCGTCGCCCTGGCCGCCGTGGACCGCTACGTGGACGACCTCGCGGTGGGCACGGCGGCCATGGTGCTGGTGCTGGACCCGCAGATGGTGGTGCTGGGGGGCGGCTTCTCCCGCTCGGCCGACGTCCTGCTGGCGCCGCTGCGGGAACGGCTGGAGCGGGCGTGCATGCGAATGCCGGAGGTACGGGCGTCGACGCTGGGGGACGAATGCGTGGTGATGGGCGCCATCGACTACGCCGCCGACCACCTGAGCCGCGAGCTGTTCACCTCCGACGCCCCTCTCACTCCGATGCGCTAGGCGTTTGGCCTTAGGCGGGAGCGGAAGTCGCGGGGCGGCATGCCGTACTCGTGGCTGAAGGCCCGGCTGAAGTGGAACGGGCTGACGAAGCCCGACGCCGCCGCGACCTGGCCGACATCCATGTCCGTCACCTCCAGCAGCCGGGCCGCGTGCTGGATCCGCGCCCGGCGTACGGCGCGCATGGGCGTGTGGCCGGTCTCGGCCGTGAACAGGTGCGCGAACCGGGACGGCGACAAGGCGACGGCCCTGGCCAGAGAGGCGACCGAGTGTTGCGCGCCAGGTTCGGCGGCGATGAGGGCCAGCGCCCGGTGGACCCGCGCGTCACTGCGCTCCTCGGCGCGCCGGGCGTCCCCGGACGGCCGAGCGGAGGCGGTGGCCAGCAGGATCACCTCCTCGACGGCGTTCAGCACCAGGTCCCGTGCGGGACCTGAGACGGCGACGGCGGGCGCGTACTCGCGCACGGGACGGACGGCGGCGGGGCCGACGGCGGGCGGGGTGCGGCCGGCAGGGGGACGGACGGCGGTGATGGCGGGCGGGAGCCATCGGGCGTTTCTGGAGGCGCGGTCGAAGGCCTCGTCGATCTGGTCGCGGGTCGGCTGGGGAACGCCTTGGACCAGGTGGCAGCCCGTGGCCCGGGCGTACTCACCGAGCCACCCCAGCCAGGCCGGGCGCGGCTGGAAGTGCGCCCACCAGAAGCGCCACCGCTCCGCCCCCGGCGCCACCCGGTAGTGCTGCGCGGCGCCGGACCCGAGCACCACCAGATCCCCCGGCCCGGCCGTGAACGACACGCCCGCCTGCTCGACCAGCCCCGCCCCGTCCTGCGTCCACATGAGCAGCCAGCTCGGCGACCCGGTGACGCGCCGCGTGACGTACCCGGGTCGGTTGTCGAAGTGGCCCACGATCGTCAGCTCGGCAGCAGGAACAGACATTTCCTCAGCGGTCATAGGCATACCGTTCACCGATCCGGCTCCTTAGCGTGAAGGTATGAGGCTCACAGACTTCCATGATCGAGGGTTTGTCCTGGTACCTGGTCTCCTGGCCGCAGACGAGGTGGCGGAGCTGCGGGAGGAGTTCATGGCGCTGCACGCCGGCGGGCCGATCCCCGGCCACTTCACCCCGAAGCCACAGGAACCCGGCGGGCCGTACGACATCCTGCGGGACTATCCGCGCATCATGCACCCTCACCAGGTCAACGACGTCGCGCTACGGTACCTGCTCGACGCCAGGATCGCCGCCGTACTCCGCGACCTGCTCGGCGAAGAGCCGATAGCAGCCCAGAGCATGTTCTACTTCAAGCCGCCCGGCGCGCGCGGACAGGCACTGCATCAGGACAACTTCTACTTGCGGGTCGAACCGGGCACGTGCGTGGCCGCCTGGATGGCGCTGGACCGCGTCGACCGCGCCAACGGCGGGCTGGAGGTGGTGCCCGGCACGCACCTGATGGACCTGTTCTGTCCCGAGGAGGCCGACAGCGACGTCTCCTTCACCAAGGATTACGTCCCGCCGCCGCCGGGCCTCGAACGCGTGCCGGTCGACATGGAACCGGGCGACGTGCTGTTCTTCAACGGCAGCCTGGTGCACGGCTCCGAGCCGAACAGCACGGCCGACCGGTTCAGGCGCAGCTTCATCTGCCATTACACGGGCCGTTCCGCCGAACGCATCTCCGCGTACTACCCGACGCTCACGATGTCGGGCGACCCGATCCAGCTCCAGCCCGCCACCGGCGGCGGACCCTGCGGCACTGAGGCCGTCGGCCCGCACTGAAGCCGCGCTGAGCCGCGCTGAGCCGCGTTGACCAGCCGCGTTGAAGCCGCGTGGGTCAGCCGCCGGAAACATCCGATTCAGCGTCTGAAGGCACGACACAGTCCCACGGGTCGTCCAGCCAGCCGTCCGGCAACTGCACCTTGCCGCGCTCGCCCGACTTCCCGCGCGGGGTGTCGGTGTTGGACGGCCACGGCTGGTCGTGCTCCAGCTTGGCCAGCCCTTCGCGCAGCCCGTCGAGCGACTCGGCGGTGGCCAGCTCGCGGCGCAGCTCGCCGCCGACCGTGAACCCCTTCAGATACCAGCCGACGTGCTTGCGGAAGTCGGCGATCGCGTAACGCTCGATGTCGAAGCACTCGGTGAGCCCCTCGGCGTGCCTGGCCATCATCGCGGCCACCTCGCCGAGGCTCGGCCGTACCCGCTCCGGACTGCCGTTGAACGCGTTCTCCAGATCCCGGAACAGCCACGGCCGGCCCAGGCACCCGCGCCCCACGACCACGCCGTCGCACCCGGTCTCCGCCACCATGCGCAGGGCGTCGTCGGCGCACCAGATGTCGCCGTTGCCCAGCACCGGCACCTCCGGCACCGCCTCCTTCAGCCGGGCGATCGCGTCCCAGTCGGCCACGCCGCCGTAGTGCTGTTTGGCCGTGCGGGCGTGCAGGGCGATCGCCGCGACCCCCTCCTCGACCGCGATCCGGCCGGCGTCCAGGTAGGTGAGGTGATCGTCGTCGATGCCCTTGCGCATCTTCATCGTGACGGGCAGCGGGCCCGCGTTCGCGACGGCCTCGCGCAGGATCCGCCGCAGCAGGTTCCGCTTGTACGGCAGCGCGGAGCCGCCGCCACGCCTGGTGACCTTGGGGACGGGGCAGCCGAAGTTCAGGTCGATGTGGTCGGCCAGGTCCTCCTCGGAGATCATCTTGGCCGCGCGCCCCACCGTGCCCGGGTCGACGCCGTACAGCTGGATGCTCCTCGGCCGCTCCGACTCCGCGAACCTGATCATCCTGAACGTCTTGGGGTTGCGCTCCACGAGCGCCCGCGTCGTGATCATCTCGCACACGAACAACCCGGCGCCCTGCTCGCGGCAGAGCACCCTGAACGACGCGTTGGTGATGCCCGCCATCGGCGCGAGCACGACCGGCGGCCACACCCCTATCGGTCCAATCTTCACTCAGTCAGTTGTAGCGCAGGTCAGGCCCTGACGGGTATTCGCGGATAGGCTGTGAACTGGCATCTAGTGGGGAGGGGACGGATGCTTCTGCGAGTACGCATCGCACTGCCCGACCGGCCAGGTTCGCTGGCACAGATCACCAGCGTCCTCGGCGGCGTCGGAGCCGACATCACCCAGTTCACGGTTCTCGACAGGGGGGCGGGGCGGGCCGTCGACGACATCACGGTCTTCTGCCCCGAAGGCACCCCCAAGCAGACGCTCCTCAAGAGCCTGCAGAGCGTGGCCGACGTGACGGTCGAAGGCATCTGGACCACCCGCGAGGCCCCGGGCACCTACCCGGAGCTGGAAATTCTCAAGTACATCACCACGGCGGGCGACCGGGCGCTGACCACCCTGGTCGACTCGCTGCCGGTCCTGTTCAGCGCCGACTGGGCGGCCACGGTCGCCGAACGGGGTGTCATCTACGCGAGCTGGCGCGCGCCACAGCACGTGGCGCTGCCGCAGGCCATACCAGCGCGCCCCATGGCGATCACGCTCGACGGCGACCTGCACGTCATCCACGCCCCGCTGCCACCCCTGGCCCTCACCCTCATCCTGGCCAGGAGCGACGGCCCGGCCTTCCACCGCATCGAGGTGCACCGCCTCACCCGCATCCTGGAGATCTTCCTGAGCCTGCCCGCCACGGAGCGGAGCGTGGCTCGCCAGCTCCGCAAGTAAGCATCCACTCGGAAAACCCGCTAGAGTTATGGGGCAACGCGGAAGTGGCTCAGTGGTAGAGCATCACCTTGCCAAGGTGAGGGTCGCGGGTTCGAATCCCGTCTTCCGCTCGGATTGGCGACTCGGTGGAGTGGCCGAGAGGCGAGGCAGCGGCCTGCAAAGCCGTCCACACGGGTTCAAATCCCGTCTCCACCTCCAAGGACGATTAGCTCAGCGGGAGAGCACTTCCCTGACACGGAAGGGGTCACTGGTTCAATCCCAGTATCGTCCACCACGCTAGTCACAGCCCCAGCTCACGGCACACGCCGGGAGTCTGGGGCTTCTTGTTGTGCCCCGCATGGTCGTGTCGGTGGCCAGTGCAGTCGATTGAAGCTTCTGACTCTGCGTAAATATCCCTGTCGATGCCCATACGTCCTGGTTGAGGCCTTCGTTATGCCTCGACGGAATCGTCGGTCGACCACCGCTTGATGCGCTATCTCCAGTGTTTGCGGTATTTTTGGGGAAAATGATCTAGGCGATGGAGGCTGTTGATGACGCAGCAGGACGCGATCGGGCCTGGCGGCATCGACGTCACCAGGCCGAGCGTCGCCCGGATGTACGACTACTACCTGGGCGGCAAGGACAACTTCGAGATCGACCGGGAAGCCGTCGGCCGAGTCGAGAAGGCCATGCCGGAGATCCGCCAGCTGGCCCTGGAGAACCGGGCGTTCCTGCGCCGCGCCGTACGCCACATGGCGAGGCAGGGCGTTCGGCAGTTCATCGACATCGGTTCCGGCCTGCCCACGGTCGGCAACACGCACGAGATCGCCCAGGAGATCATCCCCGACGCCCGCGTCGTCTACGTCGACAACGACCCCGTTGTGCTGCAACACGGCCGCGCCCTGCTCGCGACCGACGACAACACCACCGTGGCCGCCGCCGACATGCGGCGCCCCACCGAGGTCCTCGAACACCCGCAGACCGTCAAGATCATCGACTTCAACGAGCCGGTCGGCGTCCTGATGATCGCCATGGTGCACTTCCTGACCATGGACGAGCGGGGCGCGGTCATGGGCCAACTGCGCGACGCCCTGCCGTCCGGCAGCTACCTCACGATGACCCACGTCACCCGCGACGACCACCCGGCGGACGCGGTGGCCGCGATCGAGGCCGTTTACGCGGCCACGCCGACGCCGATCTACTTCCGCGAGCACGCTGAGGTGGCACGCTTCTTCGAGGGATTCGAGCTGGTGCCTCCCGGCCTGGTCACCATCGACACCTGGCACCCCGACCCGGACGACCTGGCCCCGGCGGCCACGCGATGGCTCTACGGTGGCGTCGGCCGCAAGCCGTAAACCCCGGCAACATCTCCTGACGGTTCGGAGATACTCAGCGCTTCATCCAGCCTGCGCACCAACGCCGCCGACAGCGACGACGTGACGCCGTCGGCCCACTCCCCTACTCGCCCGAGAAAGCCCACCAGGTCGTGGTGGACGGTCTCCAGAAGGGCGGGAAACAGCGCGACGGGCACGTCGACGAAGTCGCCGCCTTCACCGGGTCCCCCATCCTGCCGGACCCGCAGCCGATCGCCGTTCACCGCGATCGACGGGGCCGGATCGTGGCCCAGCCACACATCGCCGTCGGCCGGCGCCTCCGACCAGGCACGCCAGTCCTCCAGCCCCGAACAGCAGCCGGGAACGATGGTCACACCGGTGGAGGGGTCGTGCAGCTCCAGGCCGCCTGGTGCGATCAAGGCGTCCTGCTCCAGCAGGCGCCTGACGATGGTGTCCGCGTCGAGTTCTTCGCAGTCCGGTACGTGAACGTCGGCCAGCGTGGCCATCACCGTCCCCACCTCCGCCTCCATGGTCCTGCCGTTGGGGCATGGCCGCGACGCGGCGAGCGTCGCCGAGCCGGTCGGACCTCGCCGACCTCGGCCACGCCGATGGAGACACTCCGTATTGTGTCCATCACTATGAGCAATCGACGCCTTGTGCGGCTGCTGCTGCTGAACCAGTTCACCATCAAGCTCGGCTTCAATCTGCTGATGCCCTACCTCGCCGTGCACCTGACCCACGGGCTCGGGCTGGCGGCCTGGGCGGTCGGGCTGGTGATGGGGGTGCGCAACGCCAGCCAGCGCGGGATGGCGCTGGTCGGCGGCTACCTGGCGGATCGGTGGGGCTGCCGGGTCACGGTGCTGGCCGGTTGCGGGTTGCGGGCCGCCGGGTTCGCGCTGCTCGGTTTCGCCGACGGGGTCATGACGCTGGTGGTGGCGTCGGCGGTGACCGGGTTCGCCGGAGCGCTGTTCGACCCGGGCGTGCGCTCGCTGCTGGCCGTGACGGCGGATGACCGGGTGCGGGCGTTCGGCTGGTTCAACATGGCCGGGCAGGCGGGGCTGCTGCTCGGCCCGCTGGCCGGGCTCGCGCTGTCGGGGCTGGACTTCCGCGTCGTGGCGCTGGCCGCGGCCGGGGTGTTCGTGCTGCTGACCGTCCTGCAGGGGATCGGGCTTCCGGCACTGCCGCCCGAGCCGCGCCAGGAGCGCTCAGGATGGCGGATCGTGCTGGGCAACCGGCCCTTCTGGTGCTTCGCGCTGGCGATGACCGGCTCGTACGTACTGTCGTTCCAGGTCTATCTGGCACTGCCGCTGGTGATGGGACGGACCCTGGGGGCCGAGCAGGATCTCGGCGTCGGGGAGATGTTCGCGCTCTCGGCGGTGCTCGTCATCACGCCAACCCTGCCACCACCGGACGCTGACCACCTGCTTGTGGACGCGGCCGGTGGCACACTGGGGGGCATGGCACGCGGGACGGTGAAGTTCTGGAAGGCTGAGCAGGGCTGGGGAGCGATCTCCTCCCCCGACCTCCCCGAGGGGCGTGGCGACGCGTTCGCGCACTTCAGCGAGGTCGTCGGCGACGGCTACCGGGAACTCCATCCGGGCGATGCGGTGGAATTCGAGATCGAGGAAGGGCAGCAGGACAGCTTCCAGTTCCGCGCCCTCAACGTCCGCACGCTGTGACATCCGCGTCCCTCCTCCACGCGCTCACCGACCCCGGCGACCCTCCTCTTCGCCCCCTCCCTCCCCGGGTCGCCGTTCTCCTGGAGTCGCTGGACGCGCCACCGCGCCTCGCGGCCCATTTACGGGCGGTTCACGACGTGGCCTGCGAGATCCTCGACTGGCTCGACGCGCGGCACACCACGGTGCGGATCGACCGGGAAGCCGTCCTGTTCGGTGCCGCGTCACACGACATCGGCAAGACCCTGCACCTCGAAGAGCTGGCCGGACCGGGCTCCGCCCACGAGGCCGACGGCTACGGACTCCTTCGTTCCCATGGTGTCGAAGAACGACTCGCTCGCTTCGCCCGTACTCACGCCTCATGGACCGCACCCGACACGGACCTCGCGGACCATCTCGTCAGCCTCGCCGACAAGATCTGGAAGGCGAAACGGGTGGTCGACCTCGAGCAGCTCATCGTCGACCGGCTCGCCGCCGCGAGCGGCCGGCCACCATGGCAGGTGTTCATGGACCTGGACGAGTTCATCACGCGGGTTGCGAACGACGCCGACAGCAGACTCACCTTCCAGGCCGCCTACCCGATCAAGCCCTGATCAGCCCGATCGTGATCAACCCGGCTCGAAGACGCTCAGGCCCCGGCGCCGTACGGACGCCGAGACCGCTGCCCTGAACAAGGCGCACACGTCGCGGACGAAGCGGCTGCGAGACAGGCCCAGGCAGCGCAGGGCCAGACCATGATCGACGGCGACCACCGTCACCGTGCCGAGCATGAGGCACCACCACAAGCTCGCCAGTACGACCCGGGCCGCGGCGTTGAGGTGGCGGAACGACCCGCTGAGGCGCAGGGAGTGAAACGAGACGTGACGCTCCTCATCGGCCAGGATCCGGGCGGCGACGTCGGCGGCGAGCGGATCGCCCGCGCCGTCGCGCAGTGCCCGGTAGTAGCGCAGCGCGATCACCTCGGCGATCATCAGGACCATCAGTTCCCGGCGTAAGCCCGGCATCTGGCGTAACCGTACGAAGACGGTGTCGCTCCAGTGCCCGGGCAGGGTCGGGGCGCCGGCGGCGGACAGGAGGCGGGCGAGCAGGCGGGCATGGTTCTGCTCCTCTCCGACGAAGAGCCGGACTGCCGCGCTGTAGGCGTCGTCTCCGGCTTCGTCCGCTTTGGCGATCAGAGCGGCGCCGTCGCCGCTCTCGCCGACCTGGAAGCGCTGGATGCTCGCGAGCACCGACCGGTGGAGACAGGCGCTCCGCCGCCAGCCGGGATCGCCGTCGGCGCGCCGTCGCGCGGCCGCCGCTTCGAACCTCGCCACCCAGGTGGCGAAGTCGGCACCATCCTTCATGCGCTTCACCGTACGAACGGATTGTGCGCAAATCCTACGGGTGACTGTCGAGGTTTTGTGCATGTTCTCCGGCGGGCAGCCGCGGCGATGGCAGCAGTACGACGATGAGTACGGCGCCGAGCGCCACGCAGACCGCGCCCGCCATGAGCCCGCCCGAGTAGCCCATGATGGCCAGCGCGGCCACCCCGATGGCGCCGCCGATCTGCTGGACGGAGGTGAACACGGCCGAGCCGAGACCGGCGTCCTCCTCGGTGGTGCCGTCGACCGCGGTCACGGCCATGACGGGCAGGCTCAGCCCGTTGCCCACGCTCAGAATGAGCATGCCGGGCAGGACGTGGGCGGCGTAGGAGTCGCCCGCCGCCACGCCGGACAGCAGCAGCAGGCCGGCGATGTTGACCAGGAAGGCCAGCAGGAGCGCCCAGCGCGTCCCGATCCTGAGCGAGATGCGGGCGGACAGCCACATGCCCGCCAGGATGCCGGCGCCGTAGGGCAGATAGGCGATGCCGGCCAGGAGCGGGCTGTAGCCGAGAACGGTCTGCACCTGGATCATCAACAGGAACGACATCGCGTACATCGCCATCGAGAACAGCAGGGTCGCCCCGTTGGCGACCGCCCGCGTCCGTGAGGCCAGGAACGATCCGGGCACCAGCGGCGCCACCGCCCGCGACTCGACCACCACGAATGCCACCGCCAAGGCGGCGGAGAGCACGACGGCACCGAGGACGATCGGATCGCTCCAGCCGGTCTCGCCGGCCCGGAGCAGCCCGTACACCAGCGACACCGCGGCACCGGTGCCCAGGACCGCGCCGGGAACGTCGAGGCGGCGCCGGCCGGGCGCGCGGGACTCGGGGACCAGGCGGGGAAGCAGTGCCAGGGCCACGACGACGATGGGCAGGTTGATCAGGAAGATCCAGCGCCAGGACACCAGGTCGGTCAGCGCTCCGGACAGCACCAGGCCCGAGGTTCCGCCCAGGGCCGCGATGCCGCCCCAGATGCCCAGCGCCTTGGCCCGCTCCTCCGGACACGGATACAGCAACGTGATCATCGCCATCGCCGCCGGACTGGCCATCGCGGAACCCGCGCCCTGCGCGAACCGCCCGATCATGAGCTGCCACGGCTCCTGCGCGAGCCCGCAGGCCAGGCTGGCCACCCCGAACAGCGCCACCCCGATGAGGAAGACGCGACGGCGGCCCAGCAGGTCCGCCATCCGGCCGCACAGCAGCAACAGCCCGCCGAAGGCCAGGAAATAGGCGTTGACGACCCAGGGCAACCCGGACGCACTGAAGCCCAGCTCATCGCGGATGCTGGGCAGGGCCACGTTCACCACGGTGTCGTCGAGCACGAGCATGAATTGGACAAGACACAACACGATCATCGGCACCCGACGACGCTATGATCCGCCGCGTTTGGCCACAATCCGCGATGAGGCCAGACTGTGTCGCATGGAGGACATGGGCGCGATCATCGTCGGCCACTTCCCGCTGACCTCGGGGGACTGGATCCCCCCGCACAGCCACACCCGCCACCAGCTCGCCTGGACCCGCCGCGGCGTCCTGAGCGTCAACGTGGGCGAGGTGTACTGGGTCCTGCCGCCCACCAGGGCACTGTGGCTGCCCGCGGGTGTCACCCACGCGACCGGCGCGACCCGCGACGCGGTGCTGTGCAGCCTGTACCTGGCGCCGGAGCGCTGCCCGCTGGACTGGCCCGAGCCCACGGCGGTCGGCGTCGACGGACTGCTGGGCGAGCTGATCGGGTACCTGGCCCGCCTCGACCTCACCGACGACGCGCGACTGCGTGCCGAGGCGGTGGTGCCCGACCTGCTACGTCCGCTGCCCACCCGGCCGATCGACGTGCCGCAGCCCACCGACGAGCGCGTCCGGATGGTGGCGGCCGCCCTGCTGGCGGACCCGGCCGACCCGCGCAGCCTGGAGGCTCACGCCCACGCGGCGGGTGTGAGCAGGCGGACGTTGACGCGCCTGTTCGCGCGCGACACGGGCATGAGCTTCGACCATTGGCGCACGCAGGTACGGCTGCGCGCCGCCCTGCCGCTGCTGGCCGAGGGGCAGCCGGTGTCGCGGGTGGCACACAGCGTGGGGTACGCCACGGCGAGCGCGTTCCTGGCGGCCTTCCGCCGTACGGTCGGCACCACACCCCGGCGCTACCTGCTCAGTCATTGACTCCGATCTTCTTGTGCGCCGCCGGCGTCGATGTGGTCGCAAACCCGCCAGACCATCCCCCGGTCCCGCTGCTGGAATGCTCCCCATGACCATCTTCCATGCCGAGGGATCCTGATCATGAAGACCGACACCGCCTATGGGCGTGAGATGGACGATCCGTACTGCCGATGGCCGGCGGGGGCGGCGACGCTGATGCGCTCCGCGCCATGGCGGCGCCTCGTCGTCCTCGGCGACAGTGTCGCGGCCGGCGTACGGGAGCCGCTGGACGGTTATCGCGACCTGGACGCCGCGGCGCGCGTCGCCGAGGCGCTCAGCGCGGCGCACCCGTCATTCAGCTGGCTCAATCTCGCGGAGCCGGAGTTGCGCACCGCCGAGATCCGCGACAGGCAGTTGGGCCCCGCGCTGGAGTTCCGGCCAGATCTGGTGATCATCTCGGCCGGGGGCAACGACGCCCTGCGGCGATCGTTCGACGAGGAGCGTCTCCATGACGAGCTGACCTCCATCGTCAGACCGCTCGTCGCCCGGGGAGCGCAGCTTGTCATCGTCGGGCTCTTCGACCTCGCGCGATCCGGCCTCGTACGGGATCCCCATGCCGGGCCGATGGCGGAGCGTTTCGACCGGCTGGACGCGGTGACCGGCAGGATCGCGGCGGAGTACGGCGGAGTCCAGGTGGCCAACCACGGTCATCCGCTCGCCGCCGACCCCGGCATCTTCGCCGGCGACCGTATCCACTGCAACGCTCGCGGCCATGCGATAGCGGCGGCGAATCTGGTCGCGGCGCTTGCCGCGCTGCCGGTGGCCGTCGCCGACCAACGGAGGATGTCATGACTGTTGACAATGTTCATCCCGAGCGGCTCGACTTCCGCGCCGATCGTCTCAAGGACCGGCGCATCCTGGTCGTCGGCGGATCGAGTGGCATCGGCGCCGCGGCGGTGCGGCGCTTCGCGCTCGAAGGGGCTTCGGTCGTCACCATGGCGCGGAGGGAGGAACGGCTCACCGAGCTGTGCAAGGAGGTCACGGCGGAGGGCGGCGAGGCGTCGTTCGTCGGGTGCGACGTGACTCGCGAGGAGTCCGTCGCCGAGGCGATCTCGACCGCCGTCGAACGCCTGGGCGGCCTCGATGGAGCGTTCAACGTGGCAGGAGTCGGCGCCGCCGGCCAGATCCACGAGCTTGACGTGGCGGCGTTCGACCGAGTCGTGGCGGTGAACCTGCGGGGCACGTTCCTGGCGATGAAGTATCAGATCAGAGCGATGCTCGCCGGCGGTGGTGGCGCGATCGTGAACACCTCCTCGCTCAGCGGCCTGGTCGCGGCTCCGGAACTCCCCGCCTACGGTGCGGCCAAGTGGGGGGTGAACAGCCTCACGATGAGCGCGGCCGTCGGCTACGCGGCTCAGAACATCAGGGTGAACGCCATCGCCCCCGCGGCGACTCTCAGCGAGATGCTCGAGCGGTGGCTGCCGACCGACGAGGCCAAGAAGGCCATGGCCGTCCAGACACCGTTGAACTTCATCGCCCTTCCCGACGATATGGCGCGCGTGGCGCTGTTCCTCCTTTCGGATGAATCCCGCTGGATCACCGGCACGGTTCTTCCCGTCGACGGCGGAGCCTCCGCCGCCTGATCGCGGTTCCGCCTCATGATGCCTCCGGGAGGGCGCGCAGGGTGCCGGTGGCGACCATCGACACTCCGCCTCCGACGGTGACCCGTTCCACGGCGTCGGGCGTACCGTAGGCGGTGATCGCGATCCTGCTTGGCCGGCCGGTGAAGCGGCCCTGTGCCAGCGACAGTTCCTGGCCGTCGCGGGCCCGGCCGTGCCGCATCAGGTAGGCGGCCACGCAGCCGGCCGCGCTGCCGGTCGCGACGTCTTCGAGCACGCCGTCGTTGTTCCAGTGCCGGCCCTCGACGGCTCCCGCGTCGAGGACGTAGACGTACTGCGCGCCGAGCCCGCCGAGGAAGCCCTCGAAGTCCGGGTGTGTGATGCGGGCCCGGGCGAGCACGTCGCCGTCGCGCACCGGTACGACGAGATAACGCAGCCCCGTGGAGATGATCTCCGGCGGCAAGGTGTCGTCGAGGTCGGCGGAGGTGAGGCCCAGCGCCGCGGCGACCGGCTCCCGGGGGACGGTTGGCTGGACGAGTTCGGGTCGTCCTTGGTCCAGGAGGGCCAAGACCTGGCCGTCGGTTTCGCCGCGCGTGGTGACGTCAACGTTCCTGGCGCCCAGGACGAAACTCCAGTGCCGGTCTTCGCCGTAGGCGACCCCACTGCTTTCGTGGAGTACGGCCGCCGCGCCCAGCACCGGATGCCCGGCGAAGTCGAGCTCCCCCACCAGGTCGAAGACTCGCGCGTGGACGACGTCCGGCACCTCGGTGGAACGGACGAAGATCGTCTCGAAATGCCGGAGCTCCTGGGTCAGCCTCGCCATCTGGCCCTCGCTCAGCGGCGGAGGGTCGATGAGAACGGCGAGGCTGTTGCCGGTGAAGGGACGGTCGGAGAAGACGTCCACATGGTGGTAGCCGATGTCCATGTGCCAAGACTAGGAGCGGCGGGGGGCCACGCCTGGCATGACTCCCTCCGGCGGGGTAGAGGGCGCGGCATGAGCGGCGACGGATCACATCAGGCGACTCTCGCGGCGCTGGCCGCCAACGTAGGAGTGGCGGTCACCAAATTCGTGGCGTTCTTCTTCACCGGCTCCTCGGCCATGCTGGCCGAGGGCATTCACTCCATCGCCGATACCGGCAACCAGGGCCTGCTGATGCTCGGCCGCCGACGGGCCGCGCGCGAGCCCAGCCCCGACCACCCCTTCGGGTACGGGCGCGAGCGCTACTTCTACGGCTTCCTCGTGTCGCTCGTGCTGTTCTTCGGAGGCGGGCTGTTCGCGCTCTACGAGGGGTTCGAGAAGATCGCCCATCCGCATCCGCTGGAGAGCTGGCCGTGGGCGATCGGGGTTCTGGTGGCGGCGATCGTCATGGAGGGCTTGTCGCTGCGCACCGCCATACGCAACTCCAATCGCGTGCGCGGTGACCGGTCGTGGCTCGGGTTCATCCGCGAGGCGAAAGCGCCTGAGTTGCCGGTGGTGCTGCTGGAGGACACGGCGGCGCTGGCCGGACTGGTGTTCGCGCTCATCGGCGTCGGGCTGACCGTGCTCACCGGCAACGCCGCCTTCGACGGCCTCGGCTCGATCGCCATCGGGCTGCTGCTGGTGGCGGTGGCCGTGACCCTGGCCAGGGAGACCAAGAGCATGATCATCGGCGAGGCGGCCGCGCCCGCCGTACAGGACGCCATCGAGGACATACTGGACGGCGACCCGTCCATCCAGGCTTTCACCCAGGTGCGGACCCTGCACCTCGGCCCGGAGTACCTGCTGGTGGCCGCCCGGGTCACGATGCACTCGTCCGGCGACGTGGACGGGGCCGCGCAGGCGCTGGCGGAGACGGAGCAAAGGATCAAGGAGCGGGTGTCGATCGCGTCGGCGGTGTACCTGCAGCCGACTCCGCCGGGATCAGGTCGCTGACATCAGCAGGCTCTCCGCGCAGTCGACGACGGTCGTGGCGGCGGGCCGGGGACGCCACCCCAGCAGGCGCTGGGCCTTTTCCGAGGTGTGGAGGTGTTTCCGCCCCAGATTCGGCGTCACCGCCCGGACCCCGGGATCGAAAAGCGCGATCAACCGGAACAAGAAGTCCGGCAGCACGCGCGCGGGAACCTTGTCGGCCGGCGCGCCGAGCTTCGAGCGGAGCTCCTTCGCGACGTCGGCCATCCACATGAACTCACTCACCGCGATGAACCGCTGCCCGGCCGCCCGCGTCGAGGTCATCGCGCGCAGGTGCAGATCGGCCAGGTCACGGACATCCACGATGTTGAACCCCAGGCGGGGAACGCCGAGTATGCGCCCCCGCACGAGGCGCCCGATCACCTGCACCGAGCCCAGGTTGTCCGCCGACAGCACCGGGCCGAACACCGCGCCCGGCAGGACCGTCGTCAACGTGGTGGGACCTTCGTAGCTCTCCATGAACCGCCAGGCGGCGCGCTCGGAAACCACCTTGGACTTCCGGTAGGCGTTGAGCCGCTCGCCTTCGATGTCGGTCCAGACGGTTTCGTCGATGACACTGACCTCGCTGCTCGGCGGCGGAGTGGCGGCGGCGCAGGAGGACGTCATCACCACGCGCTTGACCTGGGCCTCGGTGGCGGCCTTCAGGACCCGGAGCGCGCCGTCACGAGCGGGCACGATCAGCTCGTCCGGATCCTTGGAGTTTCCCCCGCCCAGCGGCGAGGCAACGTGCAGCACGTAGTCGCAGCCAGCCACCGCCTCGTCCCAGCCGGCTTCGGACGTCAGGTCGGCGACGAACACCGTCAACCGGCCGCTGGGGTCCACGGGCTTTTTCGCCGGGCTGCGCACGGTGGTGCGCACGGTATAGCCACGCCGCAGAAGCTCGGCGACACACCAGCCGGCGACGAACCCGGTCCCACCCGTCACCAGAACCGTCTCACCCATGGCTCCCCTCCTGTCATTTCATTAGCCGATCGGCTAATGAAATGACAACACAGAGCGGCGCGGCCGTCAACGGGTGGGCTACCATCGCCGCATGTCGCCGACCCGAGCCGAGCAGGCCGAGAAGACCAGGCAGGCGGTCCTCGACACCGCTCGGCGGCTGTTCGTCGAGCACGGGTTCGACGCGACGTCGTTGCAGATGATCGCGGACACGATGGGCGTGACGAAGGCCAACGTCTACTACTACTTCCGCACCAAGATCGAGATCCTGGAAGCGCTTCTCGACGTCAGCATCGCCGCCTTCGACGCGATGCTGGACACGGCCGAGACGATCCGCGGCAAGCGGGCCCGGATGGAGTACCTCGTCGACGGGTTCGTGGACCAGGTCATCGCCAATCGCTCGATCGCACCGCTCAGCCAGACCGATCCGGGCACGCGCCGGCACGACCGGATCAAGCGCACACTCGACGAACAGGCCGAACGCGGCCTCCACCTGCTGTTCGGCGACCAGCCGACAGTGGACGAGCAGGCGGCGTACTTCATGGCCAACGACCTGGGCCCGGCGATCCGGCGCCTCACCCACCTGTCCGACGACGAACTGCGCACCACTCTCAAGCGACTCTGCCTGCGTCTGCTCCGAGCCTGAGACCACCTCCCTGGGCGGCGATCAGTGCCACAATGGGCGGTAATGCCGTCTGACCCCCGTTCTCGCGCGACCGCCTCGCTGTACGGCCTGGCCCTGGGCGACGCGCTCGGCTCCCAGTTCTTCGTCCCCGCCAACCGCCAGGCCCTCACCGACCGGACCCTGCCACCCGCGCCCTGGCAGTGGACCGACGACACCGAGATGGCCTGCTCCATCTACCTGGCCCTGGCCGACCGGGGCGCCATCGACCAGGACGACCTCGCCGCCGGCTTCGCCGACCGTCATGACTTCGACCGCGGCTACGGCCCGGCCACCAACCGGATGCTGCGCCTGGTACGCGAGGGCGGCGACTGGCGCACGCTGGCCGCGGAGTTGTTCGACGGCAAGGGCTCATGGGGCAATGGCGCCGCCATGCGCGTGGCCCCGCTGGGCGCGTGGTTCGGCGATGACCTGCCGCAGGTCGTACGGCAGGCACGAGCCTCCGCCGAGGTCACGCACACCCACGCCGAAGCCGTCGCGGGCGCCATCGCCGTGGCCGTCGCGACCGCCGTCGCCGCCACCCAGCCCGAGCTCACGCCCGGACGGTTCCTCGACCAGATCCTCGACCAGACCCCGCTGAGCCAGGTCCATTACGGAATCGGCGAAGCCCGGCGCCTGCTGACCATCAGCGACCCGGTGCTCGCCGCCCGGGCCCTGGGCAATGGCCGCAACGTCTCCGCCCAGGACACGGTGCCGTTCACGCTGTGGGCCGCCGCCCGCCACCTCGACGACTACGAGCAGGCCTTCTGGACCACCGCCGCGGCCGGCGGCGACATCGACACCACCTGTGCCATCGTGGGCGGGATCGTCGCCGTCCGCACCCCGCTGCCGGTCGGCTGGCCGGCCTCCTGCGAGCCGCTGCCGGCCTGGGCGGGCGCACCGGCTCGGTGAATAATGTGTTGCCCGACGATGATCCGTCCGGCATGCTTCAGGGCATGAAGAACCTCACGAGCGACAAGATGCGACACATGGCCCACCGCCATGGCCGTATGCCCTGGGGTCACTGACGTCGTAGTCGGCGAGCCGCCCAGGACCACACGGTCTGGGCGGTTTTTTGTTTGTCCCGATGGCGGGTGAGGGTGCTGGTGTGCCCGGCGGATTCATAAGCCGCTTCAGGTGGGTTCGATCCCCACACCCGCTACGGGCCTTCGTGGCGCAGCGGAGAGCGCGCCTGCTTGCGGAGCAGGAGGACGCCGGTTCGAATCCGGCCGAAGGCACTGTGGCCGATCCCGAAGCGAACGAGGGACCAAGTTGTGATCTTGGTAAAAGCGGGTTCGAGTCCCGCCGGCCACCCCACGTCGGCGTTACCTGAGCGCGAGGGCTGTCTGTGAGGTGCGGGAGTTGAGCACCGATGATGCGTCATCGTCCGGGTCGGCCGCGAAAAGGGTCACCGCGCAGGCGCCGACCATGATCACGATGAGGATGAGGAGCACGCCCAGCACCAGCGTCGCGGTGCTCGGCGGGTTCTGGCGTGGGACCGCGGACTGGGAGACCGTGGGCGCGGGAGGTGAATAGCCGCCCGAGGCGGCCGAGGCCTGTTCGCCCAGGCGGGCCTCCTCCGCGATGGCGGCGGGCTCGCCGAGGCGGTCCAGGATCGTGTGGATCCCGGCCGCCGTCGGGGGGTGCAGCTCGGCGCGGGCCACCGCGATGTGTTCGCGCAGGTCGGCGATGAGGTCATCGCGCCGCCCGGCGGGCAGCCAGGCGGTCGCGCGGGCGACCTCGGCCAAGTAGTCCTCGACGAGCCGGTCTAAAGGATCGGTTGGGTGGGTCATCTGTACTCCGTTCCGACGATGTGGTCCACGGCGTCGCGGAAGGCGACCCATTCGGACCGGAAGTGGGCCAGCGCCGCCTTGCCGTGGCTGGTCAGCGCGTAGTAGCGCCGGGGTGGACCGGCGGGTGACTCCCGCCAGGTGGTGGCCACCAAGCCGGTTCTGCGCAGTCGTGACAACAGGGGGTAGAGCGTTCCTTCACTGGTCGTCAGGGCCGTCTCCGCGCCGAGCTGGGTGACCAGCTCCACGCCGTAGCGTTCCTCGTTTTCGAGCAGGGCAAGGACGCAGAATTCCAGGGTTCCGCGCCGGAGGGCCGTGGCGAGACCAGTCGGGATTTCCATGCTGTGCATGCTACCTTGCGAAGCAAGGATCCGCGTGTGGCGCGGCCCTCCCGCGGTGAGGGCTACCGGTAGGTCACGATCTTCGAGTTTCCGCCCTGAGCGGGCCGTCGATCCTCAGGCTGGACGCCAACCGACCTCCCGAAGAAGGGCTCCCATGCCGACCTCCTCCGGCCCCTTCAGCGGCCGTACCATCGCCGGCCTCGCCCGGGACCTGCGCGAGGGACGGACCACCTCGACGGCGCTCGTGCGGCTCGCGCTCGACGCCATCGCCGAGCTCGATCCGCTGCTCAACGCGTTCGTCACCGTGGACGCCGCCGGGGCGCGGGCCGCGGCGCGGCGGGCGGACGAGGAGCTGGGCGGTGGCCTCGACCGCGGTCCGCTGCACGGGGTGCCGGTCGGGGTGAAGGATCTCATCATGGTCGCCGGGCTGCCCGCGACCATGGGCTCGCGGCACTTCGCCGGTCACGTCGCGGTGTCCGACGCCGCCTGCGTGGCGCGGCTGCGTCAGGCCGGCGCCGTCATCGTCGGCAAGACGAACACCCACGAGTTCGCGTACGGGCCCACGGGCGATCGCTCCGCGGCCGGGCCGTCGCGTAATCCGTGGGATCCCGCGCGCATGTCGGGCGGCTCCAGCGGCGGCAGCGCGGTCGCCGTGGCGGCGGGCATGGTCCCGCTCGCGCTCGGCACCGACACCGGTGGCTCGGTCCGGATTCCGGCGGCTCTGTGCGGGGTCGCCGGTTTCAAGCCCGCGTACGGGGCGATTCCGGTGGACGGTGTCTTTCCTCTGGCGCAGACGCTCGACCATGTCGGCCTGCTCGCGGGCCACGAGCAGGACTGCCTGGTCGCCTATCAGTCCCTGGTTCCGGGTGGCGCGCGGATGGACGGGCGGCCGTCGAGAGGGGTCGCCTGGCTCGATCCCACCGGCCTGTTCGCCTGCGACCCGCAGGTGGCCCGGACGACCCGTCAGGCCCTGGAGGCGGGAACCGGTCCGCTGGAGGAGCTCGCGATGTCGGCGAACGAGGCGGAGGAACTGCGCGAGACGTACACCGCCATTCAGAGCAGCGAGACGGCGGCGGTGCACGCCGCGCGGCTGGCCGAGGCGCCCGAGCTGTTCGATCCCGAGGTGCTCGAACGCCTGCGTGTCGCCACCGAGATGCCGGGCTGGAGGTACGTACGGGCTGTACGGGCCCGGCCCCGGCACGCCGAGGTCGTCGGCGCGCTGTTCGACCGGCATGACGTGGTCGCGCTGCCGACCGTACCGATCACCGCCCCGTTCCTCGGTCAGCGCGCGATGGAACTGGACGGCGAGCCCGTCGCCGTGCGAGCCGCGCTGCTCGCCTTCACCAGTCCGTGGAACGTGCTCGGTTTTCCCGCGCTGAGCGTCCCGGCCGGAACGGTGCGCGGCCTGCCGGTCGGGCTGCAGCTCATCTGCCGTCCCGGGCGGGAACATCTCCTGTTCGCAGCCACGCATGGAGGCCCGCTGCCCGGGTAGCCGGAAGCGAATGCGGATCCAGGACTGGTTCCTGACGGACCAGGAACGCGGCAATCCGGCGACCAAGCTCGACGCCTGGTCCACGGGCAACGACGTACGCCCGCTCATCCACGGCGCGACCTACTTCGCCGAGCTGAAGACCTGCCTTGAGGCGCTGAACAAGGACGACTTATTGCTGTTCGCCGACTGGCGCGGCGATCCCGACGAGCGGCTCACCGAGGACGGGCCCTCCCTGGGCGCCGCGATGGCGGCGGCCTCGCACAGAGGTGCGCTGGTCAGGGGGCTCATCTGGCGTTCGCACCTGGACCGGTTGCGCTTCAGCTCGGCCGAGAACCGGCACCTGGGCGAGTACATCGAGGCCGCGGGCGGGCAGGCCGTCCTCGACACGCGGACCAAGCCGGGCGGCTCGCACCACCAGAAGTTCGTCATCCTCCGCCACGACGAGGATCCGGTGGCCGACGTGGCGTTCCTCGGCGGCATCGACCTGTGCCACAGCCGCCGCGACACCGCCGACCACCTCGGCGACCCGCAGGCCTGCCCGATGCCGCCCGAGTACGGCCGGCGGCCTCCGTGGCACGACGTCCAGGTCGCCATCCGCGGCCCCGCGGTGGCGGAGGTGGAGAAGGTGTTCTGCGAGCGGTGGGAGGACCCCGCTCCCGAGACCAGGGATCCGGTCAGGCGGCTGCGCGACCACTTCGCCCAGATGGACGACGTTCCCCCGCTGCCCGAGCCGGGGCCGCCGCCGCCTCCGGCAGGCAGGCACGCCGTGCAGCTCCTGCGTACCTATCCCGCCAGGCGCAACGGCTACCCGTTCGCGCCGGACGGCGAGCGGAGCGTGGCGCACGCCTACCAGAAGGTGCTCGGGAGGGTCCGTTCGCTGGTCTACCTGGAGGATCAGTATCTGTGGTCCACGGATGCGATCGAGCCGTTCGCCGAGGCGCTGGAACGCGAGCCCGCCCTGCGGATGATCATCGTGGTGCCCCGCCGGCCCGACCAGGACGGCTGGCTGGCCGGGCCGGCGAGCCTGGTCGGCAGGGTCCACGCGCTGGACCGGCTGCGGCGGGCGGGCGGCGACCGGGTCGCGCTCTACGACCTGGAGAACCATCAGGGCACGCCCGTCTACGTGCACGCCAAGGTCTGCGTGGTCGACGACGTGTGGGCCGGCGTCGGCTCCGACAACGTCAACCTGCGCTCCTGGAGCTACGACTCGGAGCTGAGCTGTGCCGTACTCGATGAGGAGGAGGATCCGCGCGAGCCGCACGGCGCCCGGCGGTTCGCCCGCGAACTGCGCCTGGCGCTCATGAGCGAGCATCTGGACCTGGCCGGGGACGGCACTGAGCTGTGCGATCCCGTGGCCGCGTTCGACGCCTTCACCGAGTCCGCGGCGCGGCTCGAAGCCTGGCACGCCGGCGGCCGCGCGGGGCCGCGACCGCCGGGCCGGCTGCGCCCGCATCCCTCCCCTGAGCTGCCCCGGGTGCGCGGGCTGCTCGCCGCACCGCTCTACCGCCTCGCGATCGATCCCGACGGTCGGCCCGCGTCACTGCGTCGATCCAAAACCTTCTAGGCGGCTTTCTCATCGGCCGCCGGGGCGTCCGGCTCCTCCGGACGGGGTCCTTCGGCGGCGATCATGGCGGACGCCTGGTCGCCCAGGGCGAAGGCCGCCAAGACGATCGACGTAAGGGCACCGAACAGATAGGACAACTTCCGTCGTAGGTTCATGGAGGCCTCCTCGGAGTGGTCGTTGATTATGCGACGACCGTGGTTGCGATCGCCTTGAAGATCGCTTGCGCCAGAGGCCCACCCCTCCTTGATCAGCCGGCCAGGCGCTCCCCTATCCTGTACGGCTCGCGCCGAGGAAAGGGAACCCGAGTGAACGTGAGCCTGCGTCCGGTCCGCGAGGCGGACCTGGAGGTGTTCGAGGAGCATGGGGCCGGCCCGAAGGGGACCGGGGAGCTGCAGTGGTTCGGCCATCGCAGCCTTCATGTGATGCGCCGCGAGTTCGAGGCGAACGGGCTGCTGGGACCCGAAGGCGGCTACCTCACCATCGACGCCCGCAGTGACGTGGCCGGGTGGGTGCGCTGGTCGCAGCGGCTCTGGGGGCCGGCGCACACCTCCTGGTGCTGGACGCTCGCCATCGTGGTCTTCCCGCGTTACCGCGGCAAGGGCGTCGGCAGCCGGGCGCACCGCGACCTCGTGGACTACCTGTTCGCCCACACCCGGGCCGAGCGGATCGAGGCCATCACCGACGTCACCAACCTCGCCGAGCAGGGTGCGCTGGCCAATGCGGGGTTCGAGCGTGAAGGGGTGATCCGGCGGGCCCAGTGGCGCGGCGGGAGCTGGCACGACCAGCTCCTCTACTCCGTGCTGCGCCCATAAACCGATCTCCCCACTGCTGGAGCGACCGCCGCTGAGCTGGTGGTGATACGGAACTGCTCTTGCCCGAGCGTCACCGAATGTAATTAGTGTGTCACGATTGCCGTACGATGTTGGTGTGAATCTGACAGAGTGGGCGCGTGCGCAGGGGGCCGCCCCGCGTACCGCCTACCGTTGGTTCCGTGAGGGCACGTTGCCGGTACCCGCGGAGCGGGTGGGGCTACGCACGATCCTGGTGAACATCGAGGCGAACACCGCACCCGGCGGGATCGGGCTGTGTGCCCGGGTGTCCTCCCACGATCAGAAGGCGGATCTGGAGCGTCAGGTGGCCCGGCTATCCGAGCGGGCGGCCAAGGCGGGGCACACAGTGGCACGGGTTGAGGCCGCCGCGAGTGCAGATGACTGACCCGACGCGACAGCAGAGGCAGATCCGGCCGATCGAGCCCTCGTTCGTGGCGCCCGGCCCATCCGGTGTGGCGATCCGTGACCAGCTCAAGCACCTCACCGACGCCGACGAGAAGGTGTTGCGGCTGGTCGGCGAGCATCTGGGAAGCCTGGCCTCGGCCGATCTGAAGAGGCGGTGCGCGGACGGCAACGCCCACGATGCGCAGCGGTGGGCGGCCCGCAAGCAGGGCTTGACCGCCGCGTCGTCGTCGCGCTGGGCCGGGTCGATCACCAAGGCCAGCCACGATCAGTGGGCGCTGTCGCACCGCTGCCAGGCCGCGCACATCACTGACCTGGAGGCGGCCACCGCGACGATCGCGCACAGGCTGTCTCTTCCCCTACGCCAGAAGGGGACCAAGAAGGCTCCGGGCGGCTACCGCTCACGGCAGGAATGGTTTGAAAAATCCCGCCGCCTGACCACCCTGACCCACCGGCTGGATGCCGCCCGCGCCGACCGGGACAACGGCGTCGTGCATGTGGTGCGCGGCGGCAGACGGCTGGCCAACACCCGGCACAACCTGGAGGCGGCCGAGCTGTCGGTGCAGGAGTGGCGGCAACGGTGGCAGGCCGCCCGCTGGTTCCTGCAGGCCGACGGCGAGTCCGGCAAACGCCACGGCAACGAGACCATCCGCGTCACCCCCGGCGGCGAGGTCTCCATCAAGCTGCCCGCACCGCTCGCCGACCTGGCTAACGCGCCGCACGGCCGGTACATCCTGGCCGCCCGGGTCGCCTTCAAGCATCGCGGCGTCGAGTGGGCCGCCCGGGTGGAGGCGAACCGGGCCGTGGCCTACCGCATCGGCTACGACGTGGCCCGCGACCGCTGGTACCTGACCGCCTGCTGGCAGCGCCCCGTCGTCCAGATCATCCCCCTGCGGGCCGCACGCGCGGCAGGAATGGTCGGGGTGGACACCAACGCCGACCACCTGGCCGCCTACCGGCTGGATGTCCACGGAAACCCGGTCGGCGACCCCCGCCGGTTCTTCTTCGACCTGTCGGGAACCGCCGATCACCGCGACGCGCAGATCCGGCATGCCATCACTCGCCTGCTGCACTGGACGGTCCGCTCCGGCGCCACGGCGATCGGCATCGAAGACCTGGACTTCGCCACGGAGAAAACCCGCGAGAAACACGGCCGGCGCAAACGCTTCCGCCAGTTGATCTCTGGCATGCCGACCGGGAAACTCCGTGCCCGGCTGACGTCGATGGCGGCCGAGCACGGCCTGGCGATCGTCGCGGTCGACCCGGCCTACACCTCCAAGTGGGGCGAGCAGCACTGGCGAACCCCACTCACCACAGCAAACCGCGGCATGACCCGACACGATGCCGCGAGCATCGCGATCGGACGACGCGCTCTCGGACACCCGATCCGGCGACGGACGACACCGCCTCCGCAGCACCAGAGCGATGCTGCGGAGCATCGGACCGTCCAGGCCGCACCGGGCACCCGAGAGCGCCAGGAAACCCGCCACCCCGTCACGGACCGAGCACACGATGCACGCCCCCGGACGCGGGACACAAGAACGCGGGAGACCAGCGCACCCAACACCGTTCGGGATGCGCGCAGTACCGGGATGTGGGTCCAAGACTCACTCCCGGATACTGTTCAGGAACGGTACTTGCCGAGCACCTCGCCGGGTGAGCAGCAGGTCCCGGAAGGCCGCGCGCCCTGCGCGACCTACGGCGT
This sequence comes from Nonomuraea sp. NPDC049141, assembly GCF_040648415.1. Classification (NCBI taxonomy): domain Bacteria; kingdom Bacillati; phylum Actinomycetota; class Actinomycetes; order Streptosporangiales; family Streptosporangiaceae; genus Nonomuraea; species Nonomuraea sp. NPDC049141. The sequence goes on along the minus strand of NZ_JBEZDR010000009.1, from coordinate 161,867 downwards.
CCTCAGCGGACGCCGCGCGGTCTGAACTGGATGCTGATGCGCGGCCCGGTGGGGCGGGAGGTCTTGGGGATCGCGTGCTCCCACGTGCGCTGGCAGCTGCCCCCCATCACGATGAGGTCGCCGTGGCCCAGGTCGTGCCGGATCGACGCGCCGCCGCCCCGGGGCCGGAGCAGCAGCGGGCGCGGGGAGCCGACCGAGATGATCGCGACCATGGTGTCCTCGGTGCCGCCCCTGCCGATGGTGTCGCCGTGCCAGGCCACACTGTCGCGGCCGTCGCGGTAGAAGCACAGGCCGGCCGTACGGAACGGCTCCCCGAGCTCCTGCCCGTAGCGGTCGTTGAGCGCGCGCAGGGCGTCGTCGAGCGCCGGATCGGGCAGCGGCTCGTCCTCGTCGTAGTAGGCGAGCAGCCGCGGCACGTCGACGACCTTGTCGTACATCCGCCGCCGCTCCGCATGCCACGGCACCACCTCGGACAGGCGGGAGAACAGCTCGTCCGCCCCCGCCAGCCAGCCGGGGCCGACGTCGATCCACGCCCCATGGTCGAGCCGCGTCCTGCGGATCGCCGAGCCGACGATCTCCTCGGCACCGAGCAGAGAAGCTTGGAAAACAGCCGTCATGACATCGAGTGTATGCGATCGTTCAAACATCCATTCGAGTACGGCCTCAGACCGGCTGCGCCCGGCCGCCGATGCGGCCGGGCGCACGGCTCGTCGTCCCACCCGCCCGGTCTGTACGGCACGCAGCCCGTACAGACCGGGGCGGCCACGCAGGCCGCCGATCCCCACGCCTTCAGTATCCGACATTCCCGCCCGTCACGCCCGTTACCCACGCGGCGCCTTCGTGGCGGCGGGACCGGTCGACGTCCGGCTGCGATGCGCGGCGACGCGCTCACGGGTGGCGCAGCGGGTGCTGCAGTAGCGTCGCGGGCTGCCACCTCCCAGGTCCAGGTACGGCCGGCGGCAGGTGACCGAGGCGCACAGCCCGCCCGGAACGCGTTGGTGATCGGCCAGCAGGACGGCCAGCGCCAGCGCGGAGGAGGCCAGGAACCACTCCCCCCACGGCGCGTCGTCGTCGCCGTCCACGTGCAGGTGCCACGGGGTGGTGCCCTCGTGGCTGGTGAGGCGGGGTGCCCGCGCGACCGTGGCGAGCAGGGCGTTCAGGTGGGCGGCCGCCGTGGCGGGGTCGGCGGCGGCGAAGACGGCGACGAGCCGCTCCGCCGCGGCCCGCATCGCCGCCAGGTCGGCCGCGCCCAGGTACAGGCCGGCGCTCTCGCCGTGGTCGCGCAGCACCCGCGCGACCGACTCCGGCGACGGTTCGTCGTGGAGCAGCGCCACGCACAGGTCCACGGCCCGCGCCGCCATCGCTCTGGTCGAGTGAACCTCCACTCCAGCAGCGTAAGCCCGCACACACGGGTGCGGCGGGGCTCCCCCAGCCCCGCCGTATCCGGTCGAACCGGACGAAGCTCAGCCGCCGCAGGCCGCGAAGACGTAGCTGTCCTTCAGGAGCGAGTAGTGGTCGCGGACCTTGACGGCCCCGGTGCCGGTGTCGATCTGGACGATCGTCATCTTGTTCGCCTTGCCTTCGGGGTACTGCACCAGGTGCAGCGTCACCTGCTGCTCACCGGTCCAGTCGACCATGAGCAGGTCGCCGGTCGGCAGCTTGAGCTTCCGGCGGGCGGTGACCTGGTCGGTCTGCAGGTCGTACAGGATGAGCTGGGGCTTGGCGCCCATGACGACGTTCGCGGTGGTCCGGCCGTCGCCCGAAAGGGCCTGGGGGGTGTTCGAGGAGACGATCTGCGGCGGCGTGGTCCGGAACAACTGCTCGCCGGACTCGCTATAGGCGATCAGGTCCGTGACGCCCTCGTCGCCGGCGGTGTCGGTGAGCAGTTCGCCGCCGTCGGCGCTGAAGCCGAGCATCGTCTGGCCGCCGGGCGTCGTGCCGAGCAGGGCGCCGGTGGCGGTGTCGAAGATCCGCGTCTTCACCGCCTTGGCGGTGCCGAAGACGGCCGCGAGCCGGCCGCCGTCGTCGGAGAGGTTGAACGTCACGTTGTACTGGGCCACGCGCGGCAGCGCGTCCTTGGCGAAGACCTTCACCCCGCCGCTCATGGTCCGTACGGCCAGCCGCCCGGCCTTGGTGAAGTAGGCGACGCGCTGACCGTCACCGCTGACGGCGATGGGCGCGACCTGGGTGACCGACGACTTGCCGTTCGCCTCGCGGGCGATGGTCTCGGCGTCGGGCAGGGAGCCCTTCTCCCCGCTGTGCATCATCAGCCGCCACTTGCCGCACGGCCGCTGCTCGCCCTTGACCGTGCAGCCCTTGACCGAGGCGTAGCGGATGCCGTCGTGTTCGTGATGTGGCGCGGCCTGGGCGGCCGTCGGCGCGGTCATCAGGGCGGCCAGCCCCGCCGCGATCGCCACGGTGATCCTGAGCTTCATGGTCGTCACTCCCCTGCCACGCTGAAGGCGTACCTGGTCTTGCTGATCGAATACCTGTCGGTCTGCGTGACAGCGCCGGTCCGCACGTCGACGGTGAGCACCCGTACCACCGCCGTCGTGCCGTCGTCGCCTGACTGCACGAACACCGTGAGCTGCCCGTCCCCGCTCCACCGGGCGAGGTACGGCGTCTGTGCGGGCTTCAGCGCGAGATCCACGCCCGTGGAGAGGTCCCCGGTCTCCAGGTCGTAGATCCGCAGCCGCGGGGCCTTCTTGGCTTCCTCGTCCCCGGAGATGATCACCGCGACGGTCTTGCCGTCGGCGGCCAGCGTGGTGAGGGCGGCGTTCGCGACGACCTGCGGCGGTGTCCGCTTGACCGAGCCGCCGTCGACCCGGTAGGCGATCAGCGTGGAGGTGTTGTCGCCCTTGTAGTCCTTGGTCAGGACTTCGCCCCCGTCGGCGCTGAAGCCCCTGACCTCGTCCATAGCGGGCACCTGGACGACCTTGCCGGTGGCGATCGTGACCACCTTGCCGGGGACGCGCTCGTGATCGCCGGTGTGGTCGATCAGCAGTTTGTCTCCCTTGGGCGACAGGTACAGGGAGACCGAGTCCGTCCCGTACCGCTTCGACACCAGGGACGCGGCCAGCACCTTGACCGGGCCGCCCGTCGTCCCCCGGACGACGATGCGATGGTCGCGGGCCCGCTCGTAGGCGATCACGTGGCCGTCACCGCTGATGGCGAACAGGCCGGCGTACTCCACCTTCCTGCCCTTGCCGTCGATCCCGTTGGCGGCGGTGTCCTTGACGGCGATCTTCCTGCCGTCACGCATGACGAGCTGCCAGTGGCCGCAGGCGTAGGTGGTCTCGTTCTTCTTGTCGGCGCAGGACTTGATCCAGGCCGCCCGGGCCTCGGATGAGCCTGCTTGGGCGTGGGCTGCGGTGGGAATGATCCCCAGCCCGCCGATGACCGCCGTCGCGAGGAGGGCGGCGGTCGCTGAGGTGTGCCTCATAGCGAGTTCCTTTCACTCGTCCGGTTAGATACCGGCTGAGCGAAAGGGGTTGATCACAGGTCAGCCACAAACACCTACCTGCGCGGTGCGCATGGTCAGGACAGCGGGCGGCGGCCGGGGAAGCCCAGGTCCGTACGGTGATACCAGCCCAGTCCGGTCTCGCCCTCGATCCAGCAGAGGCGTACCGACACCCCGTCGAGCACGGCGGGGAAGTCGATGAGGACCGGCGCGATCCCCTTCACCTCGATGCCCTGCTCGCTCCAGGCGCTCACGAGCTCCTCGATGCGCGCCTCGAGCGCCTTGATCTCGGGGATGCCGCCCAGCGCTGAGGCGCCGACGCTCTGGCGGTCGAAGGCGATCTCGGCCAGGTCGGCACGGGCGGCGATCAGCTCGCCGGCCTCGCCGATGATCGACGGCATGAGCGAGCGCGCCTCGTCGGGGCTGAACATCCTGGGCATACCCGAACGCTACCGGTTCGGCTCGTAGGCGCGGACGAGCAGTTGCTCGGCCTCGTCGAGATAGGCGTCGAGGAAGGCGGCGGCCTCCTCCGGCCGGTCGGCCTCGAGGAGTTCGAGCAGCTTGCGGTTGCGGGCGACGAACGGCTCGTGGAACGCGCGTGGATTCTTCATCACGTGGAAGACCAGGCGCAGCTCGGCCAGGAGCTGGCGCATCGACTCGTCGAGCCGGGGGCTCTGGTTGAGCGTCACCAGGGCCTGGTGGAAGCGGATGTTGGCGGTGCCCACTCCCCGCCAGTCGTCCGCGGCGGCGGCCCGCTCGGCGTCCGCCACGGCCTCCCTGATCACGCTCAGCGCCTGGCCGGTCGGGCGGCGTCTGATGGCCGCGCCCTCGATGACCCGGCGCACCCGGTAGAGGTCCGCGACGTCCTCGGCCGACAGGATCCGGACGAACACTCCCCTGTTGAGCCGGTGGTCCAGCAGTCCCTCGTGGCCGAGCAGCCGGAACGCCTCGCGCAGCGTGTTGCGCGACACGCCGAGCGCGTCCGCGATGGCCTCCTCGGACAGGCGCTGGCCCGGCTCGAAGAAGCCCTCGGTGACGCGGTCGCGCAGGATGTCGGCCACCCGCTCGGCCGTGCTGCTGCGGCCCAGCCTGGCCCGGTCGTGTTCAAGATCTGAAAGGGGACTGTCCACCGCGTCATCCACATTTCACAGGGAATCATCCAACAAACCTCTTGTCGAATTGTTCAACGATCCATATGTTGATACATGACCCCCTGATCGAAGGAGCGATGATGACAGGCTCCACGCGACAGACCCGGCGGGTGATCCTCGCCAGCCTGATCGGCACCTCTCTGGAGTGGTACGACTTCTTCCTTTACACCACCGCGGCGACGCTGGTCTTCGGCAAGTTGTTCTTCCCCACCTTCGACCCGCTCAACGCGACCCTGCTGGCGCTGACGACCAACGCCGTCGCGTTCGTGGCCAGGCCGCTCGGCGGGATCGTGTTCGGCCACTTCGGCGATCGCACCGGCCGCAAGACCGTGCTGGTCGTGACGCTGCTGGTGATGGGCGTCTCGACGTTCCTCATCGGCGTGCTGCCCGGATACGACAGCGTCGGCGCGCTCGCGCCGATCATGCTGGCCACGCTCAGGTTCGTCCAGGGTCTGGGGCTGGGCGGCGAGTGGGGCGGCGCGGTCATCATGTCGCTGGAGCACGGCGACGACCGCCGGCGCGGCTTCAACGCGAGCTGGCCGCAGGTGGGCGTGCCCGCCGGATACGTGCTGGCCACCGGGACCCTCGCGATCCTGTCGTTCACGCTGTCGGACTCGGCGTTCCTGTCGTGGGGCTGGCGGGTGCCGTTCCTGCTGTCGGGCGTGCTGGTGCTGGTCGGGCTCTGGGTCCGGTTGAAGATCACGGAGTCGCCGCTGTTCGCGGAGCTGGCGCAGCAGGGCGCGAAGGCGAAGATGCCGCTGCTGGAGGTGCTGCGCACGCACCCGCGCGCGCTGCTGTCGGCGTTCACCGCGCGCATCGGCGTGGACGTGGCCTTCTACACCTTCACCGCCTACATCCTGGTCTACATCACGGGCCCGCTGAAGCTGGACCGCTCGGTGGGGCTGAACGCGGTGCTGATCGCCTCCGCGCTGCAACTGGCGCTGATCCCGCTGTTCGGCGCGCTGTCGGACCGGGTCGGCCGGCGGCCCGTCTACCTGGCGGGTGTGATCGGCGCGGCAGTGTGGGCGTTCGTCTTCTTCCCGCTGCTCGACACCAGGTCGTTCCCGCTGATCGCGCTCGCCGCGATCATCGCGCTGGTCACCCACGCGGCGATGTACGGCCCGCAGGCCGCCTTCATCGCCGAGCTGTTCAGCACCAGGCTCCGCTACAGCGGCGCGTCCATGGGATACCAGGTGGCCGGGATCGTCGGGGGCGCGCTGGCCCCGATCATCGCGCTCAAACTGTTCACCGCGTACGGCACCACGACGGCGGTCTCGATCTACGTGGTGGTCGCGCTGGCCGTCACGGCCTTCGGCCTGGCCATCGCGCCGGAGACCCGTGACCTGGACATCGCCGCCGACGTCCCGCAACGGGTCTGAGCAGACCGTTCTCCGACGCCCCTCGACGGGGCCCCAGTGCGCCGCCCTCGGCGTACCCCCTCTGTAGGTCTTGCCGCGAAAGCGCGGGCGGCGGCTGCCACCGCCGCCCGCGCGGGAAGGCATCCATGCGTATCACCCTGTCGATCGCCTTGATCATCGCCGCGCTGATCGCGGTCCCCACCCTCATCGGCGTCGTCGGCGGCCTGGAGAGCACCCAGGGCGGCGAGGTCGCCGTCGTCCGCGACGGCGGCTGGTTCGACGACAACCAGGTCCGCCAGGTCATCGACCCGGGCTCCGGGCTGACCTGGACGGGCATGTGGTCCTCCGTCCACGCCTACCCCGCGCAGCAGCGCTTCTACACGATCACCGCCGACGCCAAGCGCGCCAGCAGGCTCGGCGTGGACGTGGTGACGGTACCGAGCAGCGACGGCGTGAACCTGGGCATCGAGGGAACCCTGTACTTCACGCTCAACCTCGACCACGACGCGCTGAAGAAATTCGACGACAAGTACGGCACCCGTACGTACCGCGCCCAGGACGACAGCTCGCTGGCCGCGTGGGACGGCGACGACGGCTGGACGGCGTTCTTCGGCCAGGCCGTCCGGCCGGTGATCGACAACGCGCTGCGCAGCCAGCTCGGCGACATGCGCTGCGCCGAGCTCATCCCCTCGTGCTCGCTGCTGCAGAGCAGCGCGCTCAAGCCACAGGCCAGCAACACGAACATCACCAAGGTCCAGAACGCCGTCAACGCCGCGCTGGCCCGGGACCTGCCCCAGGCACTGGGCGGCGAGTTCTTCACCGGCCTGCGCTTCACCCTGGCCAAGGTGACGCTGCCGGTCGAGGTGCAGCAGGCCGTCGACAGATCGCTGGCGGCCGGCGCCGCCGTCTCCGAGGCCCAGGCGCGGGTGGCCCAGGCCAAGGCCGAGGCGGCCGCGAACCAGGCCCGGCAGGAGGGCTACGACAAGTGCCCCGCGTGCGCCGAGATCGACAAGCTCAAGTCGCTCCCCCAGGGCATCACCGTCTACGCCCCGGGCAACCCGCAGTCCGTCGTGGTCCCGGCGAAGTGAGAACCGTCCGCGGGCCGGTGTGCGATAGCTGAGGTGTGAGACCGTGCTGTCGAGGCTGCCGGACGAGGCCCTGTTCCCCGTGGGGGACATGCTCGTCGAGGTGGGCGTCTGCCTGGGGATCGGGCTGGCGGCCGCGGCGACCGCCGTCCGGTACGCGCCCGGACGGCAGGCCGCCATGGCCGCCGTGGTCGTGCAGCTCGCCCTGGTGCTGGCCACCATCCTGCTGCCGCCGGAGGTCAGGCTGTGGCCGCCGACGTGTGGGTTCGGTCATTGGGACGAGGCGCACCGGTTCTGGTTGTTCGCCTTGCCCGTGCCGTACCTGTGGCTGATCGTGTCAGGCCGGGATCTTCGGTGAGTCGCCGAGGCGCGGGCGCCGCCAGGAGCCCTTGAAGGCGGCCACCGACGCCAGGAAGATCACCTGACCGGCCAGTGCCACCCACAGCCACGTTCCCCACCCGCCGGCCTTCACCACCATCGGTGAGATCACCAGCAGGGCCACGATCATGACCCGGACGACCATGCCCCACAGGCCCAGCGCCGCGCCCTGGAGCCGGGGGTCGACGTCTTCGGCGTCCTCGGAGAAGTTCGCCATCCAGGGGACGTAGGCGACACCCAGGACCAGGAACAGGATCGCGTAGACCAGGGTGACGCGGCCGATCGTGGCGCCCGTGCCGACGAGGCTGATGAAGTAGGCGAGCGTCGCGATCGTCAGCACGATGCCCACGGCCGTGAACGGCTTGCGCAGGCGCAACCGGTCGGAGACCCGGCCGACCACGATGACGGCCACCGCGTTGAGCAGGATGCCCAGGGCGACGACACGGTTGGCCTGAGCGGTCTCCATCCCGAACGCGCTGCTGGCCAGGATCGTCTGTCCGAAGATCGCGAAGGTCCAGTAGAGCACCTGCCAGCCGGTGTTGCCGAGCACGTGGGCCCAGAGGTGGGGGTGCCGGAACAGCTCCTTCACCTTGCCCGGATCGATCTTCTCCTCGGAGACCACCGCCTGCTCGTACTGCATGACCTGGGCCCGCAGGGCCGCCGACGGCTCGGCGATCTGCCAGATGATGACCCCGCACAGCAGCAACGAGACGACGCCCATGATGATCGCCTGCGACTGCCAGGCGTTGCCGAACATCGGCAGCGTGAAGCCGGCGATGAACGAGGCCAGGAACGAGGCGCCGACCGGCCCCCAGGTCCAGAACGCGAACGCCTGCGCCCGGCCCAGGCGCGGCGAGAAGTCGCGGACGAGCGACGCGGTGATCGTGATCCCGGCGCCCTCGATGAACAGCATCAGGCAGCGGACCACGAACAACCCGCTGACCGAGTCGACGGTGGCGAGCAGGAAGTTGCAGGCCGCGGTGACGGTCAGCGTGGGCACCAGGATCGTGACCCGGCCCCACCGGTCGGACAGGATGCCGCCGAACCCCGCCGACAATCCGCCCACCAGCACGGACACGGCCGCGATCAGCCCGTAGACCTCAAGTGACATCTGCAGGTCGCGCTGCAGCAATGGCAAGATGGTGGCGATCGTCGTCTCGAAGTTGGCGATCAGACTCGCCAGCACGGCTATCGCCAGGAGCCAGACCCGGCGACGGCCGACGGGGTACACGCTCAACTCGCGGACATAGAACGGCTTCATACCAGTCCTTAGTGGGACGGTGCCTGACTGTCGCCCTAGAACACGTTTCTAGTTGCTGTTGAGCCTCTCGTTTTATCCAGATAAGTCAAGTTTTGCGGCTATCACGATGTGATCTCGATCACAGGTGGAGCGTTGTGATTGAATCGCGGCCATTTCCCAGAACGCGGGCCTCTTTATGGGCATAAACTGCGCGCCTGTGAGCCTGCCTGTACGTGAACGTTCCCCCCGGCCGGGTGGCGGTCGACACCGCCGTCCCGTGCCCACGTCCCTGCCGCCGGACGCCCCTGTCCTCGTCCTCGCGGTGCCGGGCAGCACCTCGGGCGTGGCAGCGGAGATCGCGGCCGTGGTACGCGTCGACAACCCCCAGATCGAGGTACGCCTCACGACCGTCACGGACCTCGCCGATTCGTTGCCCGCGGGCCGCGAAGCGATCGTGGTGCCGCTGCTGACCTGGGACGATCCCCTCGTCCTCGCCGACATCGGCAAGGCCGTCGCGGCGGCGGGGTCGAACGCGGTCGTGACGGAGGCGCTCGGCCCGCACCCGCTGCTGGCCGAGGCGCTGCACATCAGGCTGGCCGAGCGCGGCCTGGCCAGGGCCGACCGGGTCCGGCTGCTGAACGTCTCCAGCCCCGTCGACGCCATCATCCTGGGCACGGTCGGCGGCGAGCGGGCCGTGCACGCCGTCCAGGCGACGGCGGTGCTGCTCGCCTCGCGGCTCACGCTCCCCGTGGTCGCCGCCTCTCTCGACAGCGACCCGGGTGTGCCGATCGCGGCCGAACGACTGCGAGCCGCCGGCGCCGAGCGCCTGGCCATCGCGCCCTGCCTGATCGGCCACGAGGCCCCGGCGTCGATCGTCGAGCAGGCCGCCGCGGCGGTCCGCGCGGGCTACGCCGAGCCGCTCGGCGCGCACAGCGCGGTGGCCGAACTTGTCGCGCGAGCTTACGGAAGTCAACTCGCGACTTGACAAGGGCTTGTAGAGATCACTGAAATCGGGTTACCTTTCTCCGCATGCCCCGCGTGCAGTGGAAAGGTGCGCGTCTGGGCCTCCGTGACGTCACGGAGGCCGACGTGGCCGCCCTGCACGCCGTCTACGGCAACCCGGAGGCCACGGCGTACATGCCGTTCGAGCCGCGCACGCTGGAGCAGGTGGCCGCGCTCGTCGACGACGCCATCCAGGCCGCCGCGGCCCAACCGCGGCGGCTGTACGCGCTGGCGGTGACCGACGCCGAGACCCGCGAGGTGGTCGGGGTGGCGCGGCTGCACATCGAGGTGGACCACCCGCACAGCGCCGAGATCGGCCTCGGACTCCGGCCCGACCAGTGGGGGCGCGGCATCGGCACGGACCTGATCCGCCTGGTGCAGTCGTTCGGCTTCAAGGAGCTGGGGCTGCACCGGATCTGGGGCGCGCGGGCACCCGGCAATCTGCCCGCCCAGCTGGCGATGCTGACCGCCGGGATGATCGAGGAGGGCCGGGTCCGCCACCACGTGCTGACACCGTCGGGCTGGCGCGACTCCATCATCCACTCGATCATCGAGGACGACTGGACGGACCGGTAGGGTCAGGCTTCGCGCTTGACCAACGCCGCGGTGCTCTCCCGGACTATGAGATCCGTCGCCAGTTCCACCCTTCTGCTCTCCGGCGCCTCGCCGCGCTTCATCGCCAGGACCGTGCGGGTCGCCAGGGCGGCCATCTCCTGGAGCGGCTGGCGGACCGTGGTCAGCGGGGGCCAGGCCGACTTCGACAGGGGCAGGTCGTCGAAGCCGACGACGCTGAGGTCCTCCGGGACGCGCAGGCCGCGCTGGCGGGCGGCCTCGAAGACGCCGAAGGCCATGAGGTCGCTGCCCGCGAAGATCGCCGTCGGCGGGTCGGGCAGGGAGAGCAGGGCGTGGCCCTGGTCGTGGCCCGAGTCGACCAGGAAGGTGCCCCTGCGGATCAGCGCGGGATCCACCTCGACACCCGCGGTCTCCAACGCCGCCCGGTAGCCGTCGACGCGCGCCTGGCTGCAGAGCATGTCGGCGGGGCCGCTGATCATGGCGACCCTGCGATGGCCCAGCTCCAGGAGGTGGCGGGTGGCGGCCAGGCCGCCGTGCCAGTTGGTGGCGCCCACCGAGACCACGCCGGGGGCCGGCTCGCCCTCCGGGTCCACCACGACGAACGGCAGTGAGCGGGCGCTGAGCTGCGCCTGGACGCCGGTCGAGAGCTTGGAGGCCACGACGACCACGCCGTCCGTCCGCCGGGAGGCGAGGCGGTCCAGCCAGTCACGGCCGGGACCCGCGTGGGTGTGCAGGACCGACATGACGACGCTGGCTCCCGCGTCGCGGGCCGCCGACTCGGCGCCGCGGACGATCTCCATCGCCCACGGCGACTCGATCTCGGCGAACACCAGGTCCACCAGGCCCGAGGGCGTGTCGTCCTGGCTGGTGCGCCGCTGGTAGCCGTGCTCGTGCAGCAACCGCTCGACCCGGTGGCGCGTCTCCGGGGCCACCTCGGGACGGCCGTTGATGACCTTGGAAACCGTGGGGATCGAGACCCCGGCCTCCTCGGCTATCAGGGCGATCGTCACCCGCCTCTTCGCTGGCATGAGCCGGAGTCTATCGAAACTTTCGGCGACGAGTTGGAATCGCTCCCACGGCGGCTATTGACGCATTCCAGACTGCATACTTATGCTCCGGGCAGCGAAATTATCGGGGTGTCTACGAAACTTTCAGGAGCGGAGAAGGGAACCCCTATGAGGCGCAGTCTCGTACTGATCGCCACGGCCGTACTCCTCGCCGGCTGCGGCGGCGGCGGGACCGCGGAGCCCGCCCAGAGCGGTAAACCGGCCTCGCCCGCGAAGGTGACGCTCGAATGGTGGCACCTGTCGACCAGTGAGCCGTTGAAGTCGCTCTGGGCGACCAGGGCCAAGGAGTTCGAGGCCGCGCATCCCAACGTGACGATGAAACTGACCGTCCTGGAGAACGACGCGTACAAGGCCAAGCTGACCACGCTCACGCAGTCGGGTAAGGCGCCCGACCTGTTCGCCACGTGGGGCGGCGGAGTGTTGAAGCAGGAGCTCGACGCGGGTCTGGTCAAGGACATCAGTGACGACGTCGCGCCGGTTCTGGGCGACTTCACCAAGGCGTCGCTGGCGGCCTACCAGTTCGACGGGAAGACGTACGCGCTGCCGACCGACATCGGGATGGTCGGTTTCTGGTACAACAAGCGGCTCTTCGCCAAGGCGGGCATCACCGCGCCGCCGGCCACGTGGGCGGAGTTCCTGGAGGACGTCAAGAAGCTGAAGGCGTCGGGGACCACCCCGATCGCGCTGGCTGGCAAGGAGAAGTGGCCCGGCCACTACTACTGGGCCTATCTGGCCATGCGCATCGGCGGGCTGCCCGCCCTGCAGCAGGCCGGGGTGGACCACGACTTCACCAAGCCCGACTTCGTCGCCGCCGGACAGCAGCTCAAGGCGCTGGTCGATCTGCAGCCGTTCCAGAAGGGCTTCCTCGGGGCCGGCTACGGCACCCCTGACGGCCAGGCCGCGACCATGTCCAACGGCAAGGCCGCGATGGAGCTGATGGGCCAGTGGGCGCCGAGCGTGCAGGCTTCTTCGGGCAAGGGGCTCGGCGGCGACCTGGGCTTCTTCCCCTTCCCGACGGTCGACGGCGGCAAGGGCGCGATCACCGAGGCGTTCGGCGGCGGCGGCGGGATCGCCGTGGGCGCCGACGCGCCACCGGAGGCGGTGGAGTTCGTGAAGTTCATGACCGAGAAGGGCAATCACGCCAAGGCCGTCGAGTCCGGCGGGGTGCTTCCCGTGCTGAAGGGCGAGGAGAGCGCGGTCAAGGACGCCAACCTGAAGGTCGTGGCCGAGTCGCTGGCCTCCGCCACCGGCTTCCAGCTCTTCCTGGACCAGGCGTACCCGCCCGCGGTCGGCCAGGAGGTCAACGACAGCGTGGCCCAGCTCATCGGCGGCACCAAGTCGCCCCAGCAGGTCGTCGACGCCATCACGGAAGTGGCCAAGAGCGAATGACGACGCTGACCCGGGGGCCGCAGGCGCCCGCGCTCGCCGCCCCCGCGTCGCCCTCCCGGGGGCGGCGGCGCGGCTGGGTGACGATCGGGCTGTTCCTGCTACCCGCGCTGGTGCTCTTCCTGCTGCTCGTCGTGGCGCCGATCCTCATCGCCCTGTACGCGAGCGTCTTCAAGTGGAACGGCTTCGGCGGGCTGCCGAAGAACTTCATCGGGCTGGACAACTTCACCCGGCTGTTCGGCACGGAGGTCTTCCGGGACGACGTCTGGCACCTGGTGGTCCTCGTGGTCCTGACCGTCGTGGTGCAACTGCCCATCTCGCTGGGCATCGCCATGCTGCTCAACCAGCGGATCCGCGGGCGGACACTGTACCGGCTGGTGTTCTTCGCGCCGTACGTGCTCTCCGAGGTGATCACCGGCGTGCTGTTCTCGCTGATCCTCTCCCCGGGGGCGGGGGTGGGCAACCTGATCCTGGGCGTGGTCGGGCTGAACTCGGACTGGCTCGCCGATCCCGACACGGTGATGATCTCGCTCTTCCTGGTCATGACGTGGAAGTACTTCGGCTTCCACATGATGATCTACCTGGCCGGGCGGCAGAACATCCCCGACGAGCTGATCGAGGCCGCGCAGATCGACGGCGGCACCTCCAGGCAGGTGTTCTGGCACGTCACGCTGCCGCTGCTGGGGCCGACGATCCGGATCAGCGTGTTCCTGTCGGTCATCTACACGATCCAGCTCTTCGACCTGGTCTGGATCCTCACCCAGGGCGGGCCCTCACACTCCTCGGAGACGATGGCCGTCACGATGCTGGAGTTCGGGTTCAAGCGCTCGCAGGTCGGCTACGCCAGCGCGATCAGCGTGGTGATGTTCGCGCTCAGCCTCGTCTTCGCCCTCGCCTACCAGCGCTTCGTGATGCGGCGCGACCTGGAGGGCGCGACCACCAGAATGGGAGACCACCGATGAGACGGCCGGCCCTGCCCCTGCACGCGATCGCGTGGATCGTCGGCGCCTTCATCCTCGTCCCGGTCGTCTACGCCCTGCTCGGCGGCTTCAAGAGCACCGCCCAGCTGTCCACCAACCCGTTCGGCCTGCCCGACCCGTGGGTTCCGTCGAACTACACCGACGTGCTCGCCGACGGCCCGTTCTGGCGGCAGTTGTGGAACAGCACGTTCATCGCGCTGGCCTCGACCGTGCTCGTCGTCGCGCTGTCGGCGCTGGCCGCCTTCGTCTTCGCCAGGTTCGCCTTCCGCGGCAGGGAGGTGCTGTTCACGCTGTTCACGATGGGGCTGATGTTCCCGTTCGCGGTGGCGATCCTGCCGATCTTCGTCCTGCTGCGTACCTTCGGCCTGCTCGACAGCCCCCTCGGCGTGATCCTGACGCAGGGCGCCTTCGGGCTGCCGCTGACGATCCTCATCTTGCGCGGCTTCTTCCGGAGCATCCCCGGCGAGATCGAGGAGGCGGCCATCCTCGACGGCTGTACCGCCTTCGGCTTCTTCTGGCGGATCCTGCTGCCGATGGCCCGGCCCGCGCTGGCCACCGTGTCCGTCCTGGCGATCGTCGGGAGCTGGAACAACTTCATGCTGCCACTGGTCGTCTTCAGCGACGAGTCGGGATGGACGCTGCCGCTCGGCATCCAGCAGTTCCAGGGCCAGTACAGCTCCGACACCGCCCGGATCCTCGCCTACCTCGTCCTGGCCATGGTGCCCGCCCTCGGGTTCTACGCCATCGCCGAACGCCACCTGATCGGTGGCCTCACCGCAGGAGCCACGAAAGGGTGAACATGCTGCAGGTGTCCGGAACCCAGCTCGTCACCGCCGACTCCACTCCGGTACGCCTGCGCGGGGTGGGCTTGGGGGGCTGGCTGAACATGGAGAACTTCATCACCGGCTACCCCGCCAACGAGAGCTCGATGCGCGAGGCCGTACGGGAGGTGCTGGGCGAGGATCGGGCGGAGCTGTTCTTCGAGCGGCTGCTGACCTCGTTCTTCACCGAGCGGGACGCGGCGCTGCTGGCCGGGCTGGGCGTGAACTGCGTGCGGATCCCCGTCAACTACCGCCACCTGGAGTCCGACCAGCGGCCCTTCGAGGTCATCGAGCACGGCTTCCGCCACCTGGACCGGGTCGTCGACCTGCTCGGCTCGTACGGCGTGTACAGCGTCATCGGCCTGCACGCCCTGCCCGGCGCGCAGAACCAGCACTGGCACTCCGACAACCCCACCCACGTCGCCGCCTTCTGGAACCATCGCCACTTCCAGGACCGGGCCATCCACCTGTGGGAGGCCATCGCCGACCGCTACCGCGAGCACCCGTGGGTGGCCGGGTACAACCCGGCCAACGAGCCGGGCGACCCGAGCGGCAAGGTGATCGGGCCGTTCTACGACCGGCTGGTGAAGGCGATGCGCGCCGCCGATCCGCGGCACGTGCTGTTCCTCGACGGCAACACCTACGCCACGGACTTCTCGATCTTCCGCGAGGTGTACGGGAACACGGTGTTCGTCTGCCACGACTACGCTCTGGCCGGGTTCGCGCACGGCGGGCCGTACCCCGGCTACACCCGCGGCGAGTGGTGCGACCGGAGGGAGCTGGAGCGGACCTTCCAGGAGCGGTCCCGGTTCCAGCGGGAGACGGGGACGCCGCTGTGGGTGGGCGAGTTCGGGCCCGTCTACACGGGTCACCCTGAGATCGACGAGCAGCGCTATCGGATCCTGCGCGACCAGCTCGACATCTACGACGCCCATGGGGCCGGTTGGTCGCTGTGGACGTACAAGGACGTGGGGTTGCAGGGGCTGGTGCACGCGGCCGGGCCGTACCTCGACAGGTTCGGGGCGTTCATCGGCAAGAAGCGGCGGCTCGGCGCGGACCGGTGGGGCTCCACGATGGAGGAGTCGGCCGACGTGCTGGCGCCGCTGCACGCGATGCTCGACGCCGAGGCTCCCGGCTGGGCCCCCTACCCGTGGGGGGCGCGCTACCAGGCCGACGACCTGATCAGGCACATCCTGATCGCGCAGGCGCTGCTGCCCGAGTACGCCGAGCTGTTCAGGGGGCTGTCCGACGACGACGTGGTCGAGCTGGCCGACTCCTTCGCGCTGGAGCGGTGCGTACGGCGGCAGCCGCTGCTCGACCTGCTGGCCGGCAACCTGGGCGGGTGATTCTGCGACACCGCCGTGGTATCACGCGGGATTGTCGGTGGCGCACCCTACGATGAGGCTCCTCACGGAGGGATACCCAGATGCTCGACTCGCTGATCGTGCCCCTGTTCGTCACCACGGACCTGCCGCCCGAGGCGGATCTGGCCGAGTTCGGGGAGCTGCTGGCTGAGACGGCGCGGACGCTCGACCATGACGAGGTGAGCTACGCGGCCTTCCTGGCGGGCAAGGTGTTCTGGCTCGACCGCCCGGTCCTGCCCCGGCAGCGGCCCGCCGCCGCGGTCGAGCCGCGGTTCGCGGCGCTGCTCGGCTACCTGGCCGCCTCCGGGACCGGGCACACCTCCCGCGACGTGCTGGCCGACATGCGCCGGGCGATCGGCGCCGCCGTCACCTCCCGCTACGGCGACGCGGAGGCGGCACCCGCCGTGTTCGCGATCCGCGACCGCGACGTACGGGAGCGCACCCCCGACACCGCCGTCTACGTCGACACCCGCGACGCCGCCACCGACCTGGTCACGGTCACCCGCCCCTACCTCTGACACCGCCCGGCGCCAAAGGCACGCGGGTCAGAGGTACCGGCGTCAGAGGTAGCGGCGTCAAAGGCACGGGCGTCGGAGACCGCCGTCAGCGCGGCACCGATCGTCAGCACGGCGCCTTAGGCGGCTCAGCGTGACACCGGGGTCAGTTCGACGAAGGAGACGCCCGGCATCGGCAGGTCGAAGTCCACCGCCACCGTGCCGTCCGTGGCCGTGAGCGCGGTGGCCGGGGTCAGCTCGTCCAGGGTGTTGACCGAGCGCAGTTTGTCCCACTGCCCGTCGGCGGGCCAGTCGCCGCCGCCCATCGACCGCCAGGCCGCCTCGATGTTGGAGTGCTCCCCGTCGATGCGGTGATGGGTGACCATGTAGTCCCCATCCAGGCCGGCGACGGTCAGGGAGACCGCGCGCGACAGCTCGGGGGCCCCGTCAGCCTGTGCCTGGTTGAGGGTGCCGTTCCAGGCCAGCACCCCGACGCGCCCGTCCTCGTGCCGTGCCGCCCAGACCTCGACCCCGCCCGCGTCGCCCTCGACCACGGTCGCCAGCTCGGCGTCGCCGAGGCGGGCGGCCAGGGTGAGCGCGTGGAAGCGGGGCTTGCGCAGGTTGCCGACCGTCAGCAGGCCGAAGCCGCCGTGGAAGAGGCGCGGCGGCCGCCCCAGCTCCTCGAAGTGGTCCGAGGCCACCCAGTGCGACACGGCGGCCAGCCGGCCGGCCGCCGACTTCATGCCGTGCAGCAGGAACGCGGCCCCGAACGGCCCGTCACCGATGCCGTGGAAGTGCGTCGGGGTGGGCCCCCACTCGGTCCACCAGACGGGCGTGTCCGGCCGGCCGTGCCGGGCCAGGGCGGGACGCCAGTCGAGCGGGGCGTTGCCGTAGGTGTGGGTGGAGATGAAGTCGAGCTCCGCGCCCGACTCGGCGACGTGCGCCAGCAGCTCCTCCACCCAGCCGTTGGCCGCCGAGGCGGGCCCGCCGACCCGCAGCTCGGGGTGGACGTTCTTCACGGCGGCGGCGCTGACGTCGTAGAGCAGGAAGTACTCCTCGGGCGTGCCCGTCCAGAAGACGGCGAGGTTGGGCTCGTTCCACACCTCGAAGGCCCAGTTGTCGATCAGCTCGTGGATCCCGTACCGCTCGGCAAGATGCTCGACCAGCGCTCTGACCAGGTCGCTCCACGCCTCGAAGTCCTTGGGCGGGGAGATGATCGCCTCGTAGCCGAACACCGTCCTGGACGGGTCGGCGGCCAGGTCGCGCGGCATGTAGCCGAGCTCGACGATCGGCCGCAGGCCGAGCGCCATGATCGTGTCGTAGACCTCGTCCACCTTGGCGAAGTCGTAGACCGCCTGGCCGTCGACCTCCTTGTAGACGCCGAGGTCGTCACCGAGGATCGCGTGGGCGCGCACCGTCTCGACGCCGAACTCCTCGCGCACGGTGCGCAGCGCCTCGGTGAGCTCCGCGCCGATGGGCCGGCCGCCCGTCTCGTCCTGGCTCAGCAGGTACGACAGGTGCTCGGAGCCGATCATGTACCGCCACGGCCGGGGCAGGTCGCGGGTGACCGCGGCGGCGTCGACCCGCACGTTGACCGCCGCCGGTCCGCCGTCCAGCGGAGCCGCCGGCACCGCGTCCGAGGCGGGGCCGACGAGCTCCATGGCGGCGATCGCCGCGACCGTGTACGACGCCGCGCCGTGTCCCGTGTCCACGTAGCGGCACTCGGGTACGGCCGCCACGTCCACGTCGGGCTGCGACACCGGCACGCCGTCCCGGTGCACCAGGTAGCCGATCGCCTCCGGCACGGGTTCCCACGTCAGCGTCACGTGGCCCGCACCGGGGACGGCCCGCAGCCCGGCCGGCGCCTGAAGGGCCGGCTCGGCGGCCGGGACCGCCTCACCCGACGCCTCGTGGAGACGTTCCTGCCAGTCACGGCGTGCGGCATCAGCCGTACTCATCTGGGGTTCCCCGATCTGTTGGAGCGTCAGTTGGCGGGAGGGGCCCCCTGAACGGCCCACTCCTCGATTTCCATCACCGGCCGGAGCTTCGCCTCGACGCCGGCGCCGCCGAAGTAACGGTGCAGATTGCCTCCGGTGAGCACGTTGCCCAGGGCGGCCATGACCATGCCCTGGTCGAGCGCGAGGTACCACTTCGACACGGCGCCCGAGCGGACCGCGACGGAGTCGTAGAAACCGCCGGGCCCGTAGGCGTCGAAGTTCTTGCGGATCTTGGCCAGGTTATCCATCGCCTGGGCCCGCGCGTACGGCAGAGCCAGGAAACTGGCGTGCGGAGTGACCACTCCGTCACCGTAGGCGGTGGGTTCTGGCTGGGCCGGTCGGCAGCCCTCGTAGCCCGGATCGGTGCTGGTGCGCTCCTCGTCGGAGGTGTAGCCGGGGGTGTCCATGCCGAGCGGGTCCACACCGTACTCGCGGTAGCCGCCGTGCGGGTCGTTGGACGGCGAGAAGCCCCAGTAGCCGTACTTCGCCTCGCGCAGGCCGTGCTCGATCTGCGCCTTGACGAACACCGGATGGTTGCGGCCCCAGCTCCGGGGCGCCCACGCCGCCTCGGGGACGACCAGATCCGGCATCAGCGCCTCGAACATCGAACCTCCCCAGTTGGGGACGAATCGCAGGCCGCGGTAGCCGTACGTGCCCTCCCAGACGTTGACGCCCAGGTACTTCTTCCACGCGCCGACCGGCTTCTGCTCCTGCCAGCCGAAGTCACAGCCGTTGTCGGGGAAGGTCCGATACGGGCCGAAGTAGCTCTCGCGCGGGATCTGGCCGAGCGCGATGCCCACGTACTGGGCGATCCGGGTCTCGGCGGGCGCGCCGTAGTGGTGGCAGGTCGACCAGACCTTGGTGCCGGTGCCCGCATAGTCGCTCTCCACCGAGCAGCCCTCGGGCTTCTCCGGCCAGAAGCCGCCGCGGATCAGCCCGGTGCCCGCGTCGGGGCGGGCGGCCGGGTCGTAGTAGGAGGCGAAGTTCATGGAGGTGACCAGCCGCGCCGCCCGCGCGGAGTGGCGGGGCACGGCGGTGCGGACCATCATGAGGGCCGTGGCCAGCCAGCTGTTGTCCACGCTGGAGGCGAACAATTGCACGGGATCGCCGTTGTCGGGCCAGGTGTGGACGAGCTGGAGGGTCGCCGGGTCGTACCAGTTGTAGTACTGGCCCGTCGGGGTGTCGCGCTCCATCCGCTCCAGCCCGTCGAGCACCTTGCCGACGCGGGCCGTGGCCTCGTCGGAGCCGATGAGGCGCAGGTCGCGGGCGGTGAGCGTGCTCCACAGGTAGGTGCCGATGTTGGTGGGCGAGGTGACCTTGGCCCTGGTCTTCAGGTCGCCGGTGACCTTGTCGGACGGGATGCCGGTGGCGGGGTCGACCATGGCGGTCATCGACCGCCACGTGTCCTTCGCGTACCGAAATAACGTGTCATTTCCTGATGAAGCGCTGGCCGGGCTGGGCACGGCGGCGGCCAGCACCAGCAGGCCGGCGAGCAAGGCGGTCTTGCGCATGGGGGTGCTCCTCTACTTGAGGCCGGATGTTGCGATGCCTTGGATGAAGAAGCGCTGCAGGAAGACGAACAGGACGAGGATCGGCGCGACCACGATCATCGCCCCGGCGACGAGCAGGTTGTAGTGCGTGCCTTCGTGGCCGTTGAGGATGTTCAGGGCCACGGGCAGCGTGTAGACGTCCTCCGACTGCGCCACCACGGCCGGCCAGAGGAAGTTGTTCCACGCTCCGAGAAAGGTGATCAGGCCCAGCGTGGCCATCGCGGGCTTGCAGAGCGGCAGCACGATCCTGGCGAAGATCCGGAACTCCCCCGCCCCGTCCACCCGCGCCGCGTGGATGAGCTCGTCGGGCAGGTCCGCGATGAACTGCCGCATCATGAACACGCCCAGCGGCGTGATCAGCCCCGGCAGGATGATGCCGAGGAAGGTGTTCACCATGCCGAGCTTCGCGATCAGCACGAACTGCGGGATCATCAGCACGATCGCCGGCACCGCCATCTGCACCAGCACCAGCCCGAAGACGGCGTTCCTGCCGCGGAAGCGCAGCTTGGCGAAGCCGTAGCCGACCATCGAGCAGAACAGCAGGTTCCCGGCGACGATCACCAGCGCGACGATCACGCTGTTCACGAACGCCTGCCCGAGGTGCACCCGGTGCAGCAGCTCGGTGTAGTTGTCCAGCGTGAACGTCTCGGGCCAGAACGTCGGCGGATCGCGCCGGATCTCCGCCTCCGGCTTGACCGAGCTGAGCCCCGCCCACAAGAACGGCCCGACGACCAGCAGCAACCCGACGCTCAGGCCGAGGTAGGTGATCAGCTTCTGCCCGCGGGTCCGTCTCACCGCGCCCTCCCGATCCTGAGCTGCAGTACGGCCAGCGCGATGATCACCATGAACAGCACGCTTGCCGCGGCACCCGCGTAGCCGTAGTTGCCCACCCCGAACTGCTTGAAGATCGCCAGCGAGGCCGACAACGTGGAGTTCAGCGGCCCGCCACCGGTCATGATCAGCGGCTCCTCCAGGAACTGCAGGAACCCGGTCGAGCTGTAGACGGTGCAGAACAGGATCACCGGCCGCAGCTGCGGCAGCGTGATCGACCTGAACCGCGCCCACCGCCCGGCCCCGTCCACCTCCCCCGCCTCGTACAGCTCCCGAGGGATCCCCTGGAGCGCCGCGAGGAAGACCACCATGTCGAACCCGAAGCTCCGCCAGGCGGTCATCACGATGATCGACGGCAGCGCGGTGGCCTGCTCCTGGAGCCAGGCGGGCCCTTGCAGGCCGACCAGCTCCAGCAGCCGGTTGACCAGTCCCGCCTCCGGCTCCAGCAGGAACTTCCAGGCGACCGCGACACCGATGATGCTGGTGATGTGCGGCAGGTAGTAGCCGAGCCGGAAGAACGCGGCGGGCAGGCGGGCGATGCCGGAGTTCAGGGCCACGGCGGCGGCCAGGCCGAGTCCGATGGTCAGCGGCAGCCCGGTGACCACGAAGATCGCGGTGTTCAGCGCCGCCTTCCGCATCGCCTCGTCGCCGGCCAGCCTGAGGTAGTTCTCGACGCCGACCAGGTCGACGGCCAGCGGGTCGGCGACGTCCGTGCTCCGCATGTCGGTGAAGCTCATGCCCAGCCCGGCCAGCAGCGGCCCAAGGTAGAACACCACGAACATGACGAGGAACGGCAGCACGAACACCCAGCCGAGCCCGCCCCTGCGAAGGAGCGCCATCACTAAAGGCCGGTGCCGATCGTGTCGGCCTGCGCCTGGATGGCCTTGGCCGTCTGCTCCGGCGTCTGCTTGCCCAGCGCCAGCTTCTCCAGCTCGGTCTCGAACACCTTCGACACCTGCTCCCAGGTCGGATACGGCGGCGGCGTCTTGGCGTCCTTGAGCTGCTCCCCGAAGACCTTCAACTGCCGGTCCGCGGCCAGCTCGGGCTCCTGCCAGGCTGACTGGACGCTGGGCAGCGCCTTCACCGTCGTGTACCACTTGGCCTGCACCTTGGGGTCGGTGAGCCACTGGATGAACTTCCACGAGGCGTCGCGGTTCTTGGCCTGCTTGAAGACGACCAGGTCGGAGCCGCCGACGAAGCTGGTGGCCGAGACCGGGCCCTTCGGGTAGGGCGCGACGTCGAACTTGTCCTTGAAGCCCGCGCCGCCGTCGTTGTCCAGCACGCCGATCATCCACGGGCCCGAGAAGAAGCCGCCGACCTCGCCCTTGATGAAGTTCTGCGGGAAGGCGCCCTTGGGGGTGTCGTTCGGGGCCAGCTTCTCCTGGAAGAGCGAGGCGTACTGCTTGAGCGCGGTCACCGCCTCGGGGGTGTCGAAGGTGTACTTGCCGTCCTTGACGATCTCGCCGCCGGCCTGCCAGATGAGCGGCACCAGCTCCTGCCAGGAGCCCTCGGTGTAGCCCTGGTTGAAGCCCTTCTTGGCGCCGCCCTTCTCCTTCAGCGCCTTGGCGAACGTCTTGACCTCGGCCCAGGTGGCCGGCGGCTTGACGCCCGCCTTCTCGGCCTGGTCCGTGCGGTAGTACAGGACGCGGGTCTCGACGTACCACGGCACCCCGTACGCGGTGCCGTTCACGTCCACGGTCTGCCAGGCGCCGGGGAAGAAGTCGGCCTTGTCGATGAGGTTGCCGGGCGTGGGGTCGAGCACGCCGGTCTTGGACAGCTCGCCCGCCCAGGTGGAGCCGATCATGCTGATGTCGGGGGTGGCACTGCCCGCGATGGCCGAGGTGATCTTGTCGTGGGCGATGTCCCAGCCCATCGGCGTCACGTTCACCTTGACGCCCGGGTTGGCGGTCTCGAAGTCCTTGGCGAACGCGCCGAGCGCCTTGCCCTCCTCCCCGATCGCCCAGACCGTGATCTCGCCGGAGACCGCGCCGGACTTGACGTCCTGTGCCTTTTCTGGGGCCTTGTCGGCGCTGCGCCCGCAGCCGGTGACCAGTATCGCGAGGGTGAGCAGGCCGGCGGCGGAGCGCCGGGTCGAGGTGTTCAACGGGGTTCCTCCTGGGGGTGGTGACCGCAACTGGCGCGCAGCACCAGCTCGGTGGTCAGGACGAGGTGTCTCGGGGTGTCACGGGCGCCGGTGATCAGCTCGTCGAGCGCCCGCGCGGCGCGCGCGCCCAGTTCGCGCATCGGCTGGCGGATGGTGGTCAGCGCCGGGCGGGCGTGGCGGGCGGCCATGATGTCGTCCCACCCGGTCACGGCCAGCTCGTCGGGTACGGCGAGTCCGAGCTCCTCCGCGGCGAGCAGGGCGCCCAGCGCCACCTCGTCATCGGAGCAGACGATCGCCTGGGGCCGGGCCGGAGCGCGCAGCAGGGTCCTGGCGGCCTGGTAGCCGCACTCGACCGTGTAGTGCTCCGTCGGCACCGCCTCGATCGCACTGCCGAGGACGGACCTGACGCCCTGCCAGCGCTCGTCCACGTCGTCTCCGGTCGCGATCGGCGCGCCGAGGAAGACGAACCTCTGGTAGCCGTGCTCCAGGAGGTGCCGGGCCAGCGCGCGGGCCGACGCGGTGTTCTCGCTGCGCAGCGTGTCGGCCCCGGCGAGCGGCTCGCGGGAGACGAACACCAGCGGCATGCCCATCCGGACCAGCTCGGCGACCAGGTCGTCCGGAGCCGTATGGCCGAACACCATCAGGCCGTCCACCCGCCCCGCGAGGTCCTTGACCAGGTCGTGCACCCGGGTGCGGCCCTTGGTGGACAGGATCACCACCGACCGGCCCAGCTCGGAGGCCACCTCCTCGTAGCCGAGGAGCACCTCGGTGTAGTAGGGGCCCGCGAGGTTGGGGAAGACGATGCCGTTGGCGGCGTGGCGGCCCTCGGCCAGGCTGACGCCGAGGCGGCTGGGCGTGAACCGGAGCTCCTCGACCGCCTTCAGCACCTTCTCCCGCGTCTTGGGCGCCACCGGCCCGGTGCCGCGCAGGGTCCGCGACACGGTCGCGATCGACACGCCCGCCCGCCGCGCCACCTCGTAGATCGTCACGTCCATCCAGGCCGCTCCTCTTTCTGTAAGCGCTTCCACAACCGACGATGTAAGCGCTTACAGAAAGGCAGTGTGTCAGGCGTGTCAACTTCTCGTACAGACCCCGCCCGGTAACGGTGAGGTTACGCCGACGCGGGGTAGGCGGCAGGCATGCTCTTTGGCAAGGAACACGTCCAGCGCTATCAGGAGACCGACGGCGCCGAGGGACACGACTGGAACAACACCGTGACCCTCCTTCTGACCACCAAGGGTCGTAAGTCCGGCAAGGCCTACACGACGCCGCTGATCTACCAGCGGCACGGACGCGACCACGTCGTCGTCGCCTCCAAGGGCGGCGATCCGGATCACCCCGACTGGTACAAGAACCTGCAGGCCGATCCCGAGGTCGGGGTGCAGGTGAAGGCCGACAAGTTCAGGGCCCGCGCGCGTACCGCCACGGACGAGGAACGGCCCGAACTGTGGCGGTTGATGGCCGCCACCTGGCCCGACTACGACAACTACCAGCAGAAGACCGATCGGAAGATCCCGATCGTCGTCCTCGAATCCATCAACACCTGACCGGTGCGACCGCCCCGTCCTCGTACGGCGGGGCGGGTGGACCACCGGGAAGGGGCGTGATCGATGATGGATCGCATGAGCCGCGAACATCACTACAGCGTCAGCGTCACCTGGACCGGCAACCGGGGCGAGGGCACCTCCGGCTATCGCTCCTTCGGCCGCGAGCACGAGGTGGCGGCCGAGGGCAAGCCCGCCCTGCCCGGGTCGGCCGATCCCGCTTTCCGCGGCGACCCCGCTCGCTGGAACCCGGAGGAGCTGCTGGTGGCGTCGCTGTCGCAGTGCCACATGCTGTGGTATCTCCACCTGTGCTCGCTCAACGGCATCGTCGTGACCTCCTACGTCGACGAGCCGACGGGCACCATGGTCGTGGACTCCAGCGGCGGCGGCCGCTTCTCCGAGGTCACCCTGCACCCCACGGTCATGATCACCACCCGGAGCCTGCACGACAAGGCCATGGAACTGCACGCCGAGGCGAACAAACTCTGCTTCATCGCCAACTCCACCAACTTCCCCATCCACCACGAGCCAGTGATCCTCGACGCCTGAGATCACGGAAGCCACGGTCAACGAGACGCACGTAACGGCGGCGAGCCGGCGAGGCGGAGGAGCGTGCCCCTGGAGGGCCGGTCACCCGCGTCGGCGGGTGGGGCCGGCCCATGCCTGCCGTAAAAAATAATGACCTAGAACGTCACCAACGGATCCCCGATGAAGTCGGCGATGAAGTTGACGAAGAAGAAGCCGAAGAACAGAAAGTTCAAGATCAGGATCGCGTAGTGCCACGGCCGGGGACGGGCGGGCCGGGGCAGCCTGCTGTTCAGGTAGATCAGCAGGAACGGGTAGATCAGCGCGCCCAGGTTCGACATGTTGGCCGACCACTCCACCAGCCCGACCGGCAGCGAGAGGTGGATGACGACCGAGATGATCACCAGCAGCACGATCATGAACGGGTAGTAGAAGCGGCGCGGGTCACCCTCGATCAGCCCGCGCAGCCGGGGGCTGGTGGCGTGCGCCGCGTCCGTCATGACCCTGACCATGGCCTCGAAGATGCCTAACTGGGTGGAGAACAGGATCAGCACCCCCAGCACCAGCGCCACATAGAACAGCGCCGGACCGTACTCGTCGCCGAGCACCCCGGCCACGAACGTCGGCACGTTCGCCCGTGTGGGCTTCTGGCCCGACATGGTGACCGCCTGCGACATGAGCAGCGTCGGCAGCAGCATGCCGAGGATGGCGCCGACGAAGAACACCCCCCACATGTCGGTGAGCAGCAGCCGGTACCACCTGCGCCACAGCCCGCGGTTGCGGTCGTCGTCGGGGAAGGTGACGCCGCTGGCCAGGATCTCGCTCCGCTCGCCGCGCATCCCCGACAGGAATCCGGCGCGATAGCCCATGCCGTAACCCTTGTCCCGGTAGTGGCCCATGACGTACCAGTTCAGGCCGGAGGCCAGGGCGGTGAACCCGGCCAGGCCGCCGAGCTGGGTCGCCGTGATGCCCGCGGGCGGGGCGGCCGGGGTGACGAAGCCGCGGATGCCCTCCCACCACTGGCTCCACGGCACGATGAGCAGGTCCACGGCGAGCAGGGCGAGGAGGATGGCGCTGACCATCATCCAGTTCGCCAGCTCCAGCACGCGGCTGATCCGCTTGGCCAGGGCGGTGATCAGGAAGACCAGCACCAGCAGCGCGATGGCCCACAGCCGCGGCTCCTCGGCGTCGGCGGGCGCGACGGTGCCGTGGACGAGCGCGTAGACGCCCTGTCCCGCCGAGGCGGCCCACCCGCCCGCGATGAAGGCGAAGATCACCACGAGTACCGACAGCGGGACCCAGAGCTTCCAGCCCGGCGGCACCCGGCCCCAGCCGACCACGGGGGTCTCGCCGGTGGCGACGACGTAGCGGGAGCACTCGACGTTGTAGAACGTCTGGAGGAGGGCGGAGACCAGAATGACCCAGCCGACGCCGACGAAGCCGTACTGCCCCACGTTCAGCGGCCCGAGCAGCCACTCGCCGCTCCCGATGGAGATGCCGAGGGCGATCAGGCTGGGCCCGATCGCGTACTTGACCAGCTCTTTCGGGCCGATCTTGGAGACCTTGAACACCTCTTCCGGGGTGGGCAGGTCTGTGACGGTGAGATCCGGGCGGCTTACTCCGAGTGGATGCGACATGTCAGGGCCTCCTGCCGTTCAGGGTGATCCAGAACCCCACCGGCTACAAGACCCAATCCACGCGTGCGGAACGCTGCCGTGGGCCCTGGTCGTTGCCCAGGCATGGCTGACATCCCCTATGACAGAAAAGAACAGCTCAGGCAGATCGAGAGCGGGCTGCTGCCGGGCGAACAGATCATCGCGGTGTACGACGCCATCGGCACGGGGACGGGATTCCTGGGGCTGACCGATCGGCGGGTCATCGTCCAGGACAAGTCGTTCGCGGGCAAGCGCATCGCGATCACCAGCATCCCCTACAGCAAGATCTCGGCGGTGAGCGTGGTGAGCAACAAGTCGTTCGCCGGCGGGTTCTTCTCCTCGGGCGCGATCGCCATCCACGTCGGGACGCACACGTACGAAGTCGACTTCCGCGGCGACAACAAGGCGCATCACGTACACAACGTGATCTTGCATCACATATCGCGAACCTGACCGTCGTCGTAAGGGGCACGGCGGCCCGGACTGACCTATCCTGCGGAGATCACGGGGTCACGCGAAGGGGGCGGGCTGGGTGAGCCGAGTCGCACGTGTCTGTACGGCGGGCCTGGCCGTGCTGGCGGTCACCGCCTGCACCGCCACTCCTCCGGCTCCCGCCTCGCCCCTCGGCACGGGCGCCGCCACCACCTCGCGTCCCGGCACGGCCGCGCCGAGTCCGGCCTCGACCCCTGGCACGTCGCCGGTGCCGGTGATCGGCAGTGACCTGCCCGCGCTCCCCGCCAAGCCCGCCGCCTGCGTCCAGCCACCGGCCGATACCGACGACCTCCGCGCGGCCAAGGCCGAGCCCGGCTGGCGTGCCGTGGCCACCGACGAGGGCTACGGCACGCTCCATGATCTCGCCGTCGGCCGGGACGGCGCCGTCTGGGCCACCCACCTCACCCAGCGCCTGGCGGCCGAGTCCGTGGAGACGACCTTCGCGGGCCTGCGGCGATGGGACGGCAAGCGGTGGACGTCGTACTCGCTGCCGGGCGTCCAGGTCACCGCGCTCGGCGCGACGTCCGCGGCCAACGCCTGGGTGTTCGGCCTGGCGGACGGCAGGTCCGGGCTCGTCGGCGCGTTCCAGGATGACAGGTGGACGGCGCAGCGGCTCACCGGGCGGCTCGGCGACACGTTCGGCGCGGGCGGCACGGCGGCGCGCGGCGCCTGGGCGGTCAGTGGCCGCTCGGCGCTGTGGTGGAACGGCTCCACCTGGCAGCACCACGATCTCCCGGCCCCCGCCGGCGCGGTGGGCGGCGGCAGCGGGAGCGGCGGCGGCTCGGGCAACAGCGGTGGTAACAAACGCGGCGGCGACGTGTGGACGGTCAGCGGGCCACTGGTCGACCAGGGACCGGCCGCCCGCTGGAACGGCGCGGCCTGGCAGCGGGTCGGCGTGCCCGCGCTCGGCCTGCCGGCCAAGGCGGAGTCCCCGCGGGTCCGGCTCAGCGACGTCGTGGTGCTCGGGCCGGCCGACGTGTGGGTGGTCGGCGGGGTGTCGTGGCTGGTGCCCGGTGAGTTCTCCAAGAACGACGAGCCGTTGGAGCGCTCCCGCCCGGTCGCCCTGCACTGGGACGGCGGCACGTGGCGGTGCCGGTGGGGCGCGCTCGGTTCCACGTTCACCCAGGCCGAGCCGGACGGCCGGGACGGCATGTGGGTGCTCGACTCGACCGGGTCGCGCCTCCTGCACTTCGCCGGCGGACGCTGGACGTCGCAGACCCTCGACGGCACGATCGACGCCCTCGCCCAGCGCCCCGGCACCACCCAGGTCTACGCGGCCGGCTCCTCCCATCCCGAGAAGGGCCTGGCCCGCGCCATGCTCTGGCGTACCCGCTGACCCTGTCCTCTCAGGCGCGCAGCGAGGTGTAGAGGTCCATGGTCCGGTGCGCGATGCGTTCCCAGGAGAAGTGCTCGACGGCCCTGGCCCGCCCGGCCACCCCCATCCGCGTGGCCCGCGCCGGACTCTCCAGCAGTTCGTTGACCCGCTCGGCGAAGTCGGCGGCGAAGCGCTCGGGGTCGTGCGGCGTCCCGTCGGCGCCCTGGTCGATCGGCACCAGCAGCCCCGTCTCCCCGCCGGCCACCACCTCGGGGATGCCGCCGGTCGCCGTCGCCACCACGGCCGTCTCGCAGGCCATCGCCTCCAGGTTCACGATCCCCATCGGCTCGTACACCGACGGGCACACGAACACCGACGCGTGCGTGAGCAGCTGGATCACCTCGATCTTGGGCAGCATCTCGGAGATCCAGATCACCCCGTCGCGCTGCCGGCCGAGGTCGCGCACCAGGCCCGTAACCTCGGCCTCGATCTCCGGCGTGTCGGGCGCGCCCGCGCAGAGCACGATCTGCGCGCCGGCGTCGAAGGACCGCGCCGCGTGCAGGAGGTGGACCAGCCCCTTCTGCCGGGTGATGCGCCCGACGAAGATGGCGTACGGTCTGGCCGGGTCCACGCCGTGCTTCTTGAGGACGTCGTCGCCCCGGTCCGGGGCGTATTCGGCGGTGTCGATGCCGTTGTGGATGACGCTCACCCGCTCGTGCGGGATCTCGGGATAGGCGGCGAGTACGTCGCGCCGCATCCCCTCCGAGACCGCGATGACCGCGTCGGCGCCGGCCAGGGCGGTCCGTTCGGCCCAGGAGGAGATGGTGTAGCCGCCGCCCAGTTGCTCGGCCTTCCAGGGCCGGAGCGGTTCGAGACTGTGCGTGGTGATGACATGCGGGACCCCGTGCAGCATTTTCGCGACATGCCCGGCAAAGTTGGCATACCAGGTATGCGAGTGAACCACCCCGGCGCCCTCGCACGCGGCGGCCATCTCCAGGTCCACCCCGAGCACCTGAAGGGCCGCGTTGGCCGCCTGAAGCCCGGTGGGCACCCGGTAGGCGGAGACGCCCGGCTCGTCCCGCGGGGCCCCGAAGCACCGCACCCGGACGTCGGCCAGCCGCCGCAGCTCTCTGGCCAGATATTCCATGTGCACCCCGGCACCGCCGTACACCTCTGGCGGATACTCCCGGGTGAGCAGATCAACGCGCATGACACGACCTTACGATCCTCGGGTGGTTTCAGGCACGTGCGGTGTTCGATGGGCGATTCGTCGATAGATCGGCATTTTGAGGGTAGCGTCACGGATATGAGGTCCCGGAGGGTTCTTGCGGTCGTACTGGCAGGTGGAGAGGGAAAGAGGCTCATGCCGCTCACAGCGGATCGAGCCAAACCGGCTGTGCCGTTCGGCGGCATGTATCGGCTCATCGATTTCGTGCTGTCCAACCTGGCCAACGGCGGCTACCTGCAGATCGTCGTCCTGACCCAGTACAAGAATCACAGTCTCGACCGCCACATCTCCCGCACCTGGCGGCTGACGGCGATGCTCGGCAACTACGTGACGCCGGTCCCCGCGCAGCAGCGGCTGGGCCCGCGATGGTTCTCCGGCTCGGCCGACGCGCTGTTCCAGAACCTGAACCTGATCTACGACGAGATGCCCGAGCACGTGATCGTGTTCGGGGCCGACCACATCTACCGTATGGACCCGCGGCAGATGGTCGAGCAGCACGAGGACTCCGGTGCGGACGTGACGGTGGCGGCGATCCGGCAGCCGATATCGCTGGCCGACCAGTTCGGCGTCATCGAGACCGACCCTCAGGGGCGGCGGATCGTCGCGTTCC
This sequence comes from Nonomuraea sp. NPDC049141, assembly GCF_040648415.1. NCBI lineage: Bacteria > Bacillati > Actinomycetota > Actinomycetes > Streptosporangiales > Streptosporangiaceae > Nonomuraea > Nonomuraea sp. NPDC049141. The sequence goes on along the minus strand of NZ_JBEZDR010000009.1, from coordinate 131,657 downwards.
GGGAGAAGCCCAAGGACGCGGTGGGGCTCGCCGACTCCCCCGACGAGGTGTTCGCCTCGATGGGCAACTACGTGTTCAAGACCCAGGCGATGATCGACGCGCTGCGGGAGGACGCCCTCGACCCCACAAGCAAGCACGACCTGGGCGGAAATATCATCCCCATGCTCGTCAAGTCCGGTGGGGCGGACGTGTACGACTTCGCGAACAACGTGGTGCCGGGTTCGAGCGAGCGCGACCGGGGCTACTGGCGCGACGTGGGCACGCTCGACGCCTACTACGAGGCGCACATGGACCTCATCTCGGCGCACCCGATCTTCAACCTCTACAACGACAAGTGGCCGATCCACACCGGGCACGACCCGCTGCCACCGGCCAAGTTCGTGCACAACGACGGCGACCGGGTGGGCCGGGCGCTCGACTCGCTCGTGTCACCCGGCGTGATCGTGTCCGGCGGCACGGCGAACCGGTCGATCCTGTCGCCCAGGGTCGTGCTGCACTCGCACTCGCTGGTCGAGGACTCCGTACTGATGGAGAACGTCAAGGTCGGCAGGGGCGCGATCGTGCGCAAGGCGATCATCGACAAGAACGTGGTGATCCCCGACGGCGCGCGGATCGGCTTCGACCTGGACTATGACCGCACCCGGTTCGCGCTGACCAGGGGCGGGATCGTGGTCATCGGCAAGAACGAGATCGTCGACCGCTGACCCTCACCGGGGCAGGCTGAGCAACCGGTCGACCAGCGTCCTGGCATGGTCGGCGCCGACCGGCCGGTTGAAGAAGATCACATGATAGTAGAGCGGCGCGATCACCACCTCCATCAACTCCAGCAGCGTCGGCGGCCTCTCGCCGCGCGCCGCCGCCCGCTCCAGCATGCCCTGGAGCTGCACGGCCCGGTCCGTCAAGTACGGCTGGTTGTCGTCCGGGACGCGGGTGCCGACCTGGGCGGCCCTGACGTAAAGAGGCCCCAGTGGCCCCGCCACGTCCGCCGCGACCTGAACGGCGTAGGCCTCCAGGTCGCCGCGCAGCGTGCCCGTGTCGGGCACCGGTGAACCCTTCGAAAGCCGCTCGGTCACCACATCGTCCATGAGCGCGCCGAGCGTGCCCCAGCGCCGGTAGAGGGTCGCCTGGTGCACACCGGAACGTTCCGCCACCTGGGCGATGCTCAGTCTGTCCCAGTCCTCCTTGCCCAGCAGGTCGAGGACGGCTTCATGCACCGCCGTACGGACTCTCGCGCTGCGGCCGCCGGGCCGGCGTACAGGTTCCATGCCACTAACCCTAACGCGAATTCTCTTGCGTTAGAGCCCTCCGCCGTGGTTACCTTGGGGCGAGATTTTTCGCGTTAAGGAATCTGAGCATGCGCCTTGCCCCGCATCTCTGACCGACTGGAAAGGACCTTCATATGAACCGCTCCGTGCTCAAGGTGGCGCTCTGGGATGTACTCCCCAGCGTCGTCGCCTACTACCTGCTGCGCGCGTTACACATGAGCGAGTACGCCGCCCTGCTCTCGGCCACGGCCGTCGGCCTCTTACGCACCGCCTATGTCGGCGTCAGGGAACGGCGCCTGGACGGTTACGCGGCGTTCATGTGCCTGATCTTCGGCCTCGGCCTGGTCCTGTCCTTCGTCACCGGGGACGAGCGCCTCATGCTGGCGGTCAAGTCGATCACCACGGCGGTCATCGCCGCCGTCCTCGTCGCCACCTGCGTGACTGGCCGCCCCGCCGCCTTCCCCCTGGCCAAACGCTTCGGCGCCGAGGACGCCGCCACCGCCGCCCGCTGGGACGCCCTCTATCTGGCCGAGCCCACGTTCCGCCGCATCTACTTCGTCATGACCCTGACCTGGGCGGCGGCCTTCCTCACCGAGTCGGTGATCCGGATCCCGCTCATCTATCTGCTGCCGGTGGACGTGATGGCCGGCCTGTCGACAGTTCTGCTGCTCGGCACCCTCGCGCTCATCGCGGTCTGGAGCGCCTGGTACGGCAAGCGCGGCGAGGCGGCCCTTTCCGTGAGTTGACCAAAGATCGGCTACGGAGCGTACTTGATTGATATCATTCCGTGACATGCCATCCCCCGCGCATGACACACTCAATGCGCTCTTCCGCAACCGTCCGGCATTCGCCGTCGAGATCCTCCGGGATGTCTTCGACGTCGACCTGCCCACGGACATACTCGTTGAGGTCGCCGGAAGCGACTTCAACGACCGCCTCTCCCTGGACTTCCAGGCCGACACGGTGATCACCATAGGACCGCGCCAGGACCCGATCTATGGGGTCATCGTCGAGATCCAGCAGGACCCCAAGGATCCCAAACGCACGGCCTGGGCGCGCTACGCGGCGGCGCTTTGGCTGCAGCTGAAGTGCCCGGTGGTGGTGCTGGCCCTCTGCCCCGACGCCCGCGTCGCGACGTGGGCGGCGGAGCCGATCGTCACCAGCCTGCCCGGCTTCGTCCTCCAGCCCCGAGTCTTCGGGCCGGACCGGATCCCCGTCATCACCGATCATGTCCAAGCCGCGGTGTCTCGAACTCGCCGCCATGTCCGTGATGATGCACGGCCAGCAGAGAACCGTGACAGAGGCCTTCATGACGGCCCTGGACAAGCTCCCCGAAGGTGACTCTCTGCAGTACTATGAATACGCATACAGACTGGCTTCACTCGCCACCCGGCGCGTTATGGAGGAGATCATGTCGCTTGCCGTTTGGCCGGTATACAGCCCCTTCGCCAAAGGGCTGGTCAGCAAAGGCGAAGCTACCGCTCTGATCAGGATCCTCAAAGCACGCGACATCAGCGTGCCCCAAGACGCTCACGACCGCATCACCCAATGCACGGACCTCGACCAAATAGAAGAGTGGATCGACCGAGCAGCCACCGCGACGACGCTCGACGACGTCCTCGCCCCTAATACTGCTTGACGCTGTAGTCATACCGGCAAGGCAGCGGATGCTCCGCCCTGACCCGTGCCCGCCCCGTCGGATTCAGCCGCTCATGGTAATCCCACCAGAGCTCGTCCAACGTGTCCTCCCCCTCTCGCAGATCGTCCACCACCAGGCCGGTCTCCAGCACTCGCCCGGCCCGCCCGACATCCCCCGCGTCCAGGGCGGCGCGGCATTCCAGCAGGCGGATCCGGCCGTGCCAGCGGTCCTTGGGGCCGAGTTTGTCGATCAGGACGAGGGCGGCGTCCGGGCGGCCGGCGGCGAGGAAGGCGGCAAGGGTCTCGATGGTGAGGGGGCGCAGCCGGGGCGACAGCGCGTGGGCCCGCTCGTACAGGTCCGCGGCCCGCGAAGGATCGAGCACGGCCAGGTTGCGCAACGCCCACGCGTTCTCGGCGCAGGTCAGGGAACGTTCCCACGCGGCCCGCGCCCCGGCGTGGTCGCCGTCGTGATAGAGGTTCACGCCCAGGTGGAGCAGGGTGAACCAGGTGCCGCCCGATTCCTCGACCGACTTCTCCAGCAGCGCGCGCCATTCGGGGCCGACGGTGTAGGAGGAGGGGGGCAGAGCGGGGGCGGGTGTGGGGATCGAGCCCTTGCGCACCAGCGCGAGCCACGACTGCTGGTCGCGGCCGATCGTCCAGTCGGCGAAGGGCGTGCCCGGCAGGTTGAGCACCCGGCTGCGCCGCTTGGCCAGGGCCCGGCGCTCCAGCGCGCCCCAGCCGCTGCCTACGTGCAGGACCTCCGCGGGCACGGCCGACGCGAGCTGTACGGCCTGCTCGTGCGCCGCCTGGAGCCGGTCGCGGGAGATCAGCCGGTCCACGGCCCGGCCCACGTGGCCGAGCGCGTCGGGCCAGGGGCCGTGCACGCGCGCGGGGTCGCCCTGGAGCAGGCCGTACGCCTCGGTCCAGGCGAGGGAGGAGCGGGCGGGCAGCCGTACGTGCTCCAGCTGGGTGCGGGTGAGTCCGGCCTGGATCTCCAGGTAGGGCCGGTCGGGGCCGGACAGCCAGTCCTGCCAGTTGCGGCCCGCCGCGCCGGTGCCCCAGCGGAAGTGCTTGCGACCGCGCAGCAGGTCGGTGGAGACCTGCGCCAGCCCGCCGCCGTCCTGGTCGAGGGCGGCGATCCAGCGGCGTTCGGCGCGGGGCAGCTCGTAGAAGAAGTCGGCGGCCTGCTCGTTGCGGGCCGGGTAGGACTGGTCGGCCTCGCGCCAGCGCGGCACCGGCACGCGCCGCAGCATCCCGTCGTAGGAGAAGTGGTAGGCCTGACAGGCGGGCGCCAGCACCCGGCTGCCCGGCGTCTGCGGCACCGCCGCGTTCGACCACCAGTAGACCGGGGCATCCACCGCCGAAGGGTTATAAATCCGGACGTGTACCAGGAGCACCGGCGACTCGGGCGGCAGGCTGACGTCGAGCTGGTAGACCAGCCGCCGCATCCGTTCCCACTCGTACATCCGCAGCACCGGCACCCCGTCGGGCCTGGTCACCCGGACGGCGTGGACGGGCGCGCAGGCCAGGGCGGTGTGCCCGAACGTGCCGAGGTTCCACTCCACTCCCCCGGCGAACCACGCGTTACGCAGCCCGAGGTTGGCCAGTTGCAGGTGGGGTGGCTTGTGCAGGAGTTCGCGGCCGGTCGGCAGGTGCACCAGCGAGCGCAGCCGCCCGCCGTACTCCAGCAGGAACTCCGCGCGCAGCACCGAGTTCTCCAGCACCGCCGTCTTCAGCTCCCGCTCCTCGCGCTCGCGGCCGTAGCCGTCCTGGAAGGTGTACGGCAGGAGCGAGTCGGCGTGCCCGTAAGCCAGCTGGGCCGCCATCTCGGCGTCGGCCGCGGCCGTCCTCAGCCCACCGCGTGGATCGGGCAGCGTGCGCAGCGGCGGCAGCGGGTTCTCCGGGCCCAGCGGGGAGACGGGGAGCACGACCGAGGATGTCCGTAGCATTTGGCGAGTATTTTCCCATAAAACCGTCCTATAAGAGCTTCCGTCGGGTTTCGGGCATGATTGAACAGTGAACCGGTACGAACGCTGGAACTTGCTGTTAGAGCTCGTCGCCGAGGCCGGCCGACTGGACGTGTCGGAGACGGCGCGGAAGCTCGGCGTGTCCGCGGCCACGATCAGACGCGACTTCGACGAGCTCGCCGACCAGCAGTTGCTGAGCAGGACCAGGGGCGGCGTCATCGCGCACAGCGTCTCCTACGACCTGCCGCAGCGCTACAAGGTCGCCCAGCACGCGCCGGACAACCAGCGCATCGCCTCGGCGGCGGCGGCCCTGGTGCCGGTGGGGGCCACGATCGGGCTCAACGGCGGCACCACCACGACCGAGGTGGCCAGGGTTCTGGCCAACCGCCCCGACCCGCCTTCCGGCCGCCGCGGTCCGGCCTTCACCTTGGTGACCAACGCCCTGAACATCGCCCACGAGCTGGCCGTGCGGCCGCATCTGCACGTGGTCACCACGGGCGGCTCCGCCCGCGCCGAGTCGTACGAGCTGGTGGGCCCGGTGGCGACGGGCATGCTGGCGGACGTCGCGCTCGATGTGGCGGTGCTCGGTGTCGACGCGCTCGACGTGAAGCACGGCGCCAGCGCCCACGGGGAGGGCGAGGCGGCCGTCAACCGGCTGATGGCCGCGAAGGCCCGTCAGGTGATCGTGGTGGCCGACAGCTCGAAGCTGGGCCGCCGGGCGTTCGCCCTGGTCTGCCCGCTGAACCAGATCAACATCCTGGTGACGGACTCCGCCGCCCCGGCCGAGCTGACCGCCCAGTTCGCCGACGCCGGCCTCCGGGTCATCCGTGTCTGAGACGGGTCTGAGACGGACGCGCCCCACGCCGAGATCTGATCGTTTCCCGCACCTCCGCGGACTCTCACCGCTAGGCTTCCCGCTCTGTGCTTGACGCCAGGAAACGGGATAAGTCAGGAGATTGGGGGAATCCGGATGCTGATCGCACTCGGCGTGGTCGCCGTGCTGATCGTCGGGGTCGTTCTGTGGTGGAAGTTCCGCGACCCGCTCAGGGGTGAGGACTTCTACAAGTTCCACGTGGAGCGCAAGTGGGCCTGGGAGCTCGTGCTCACCGAGGAGCAGGAGCAGGCCTTCATGGCCGGCCTGGAGGCGTACGACGACGAGAACACCGTCTTCCCGCATCGGGAGGCGGGGGCGTTGCACGTCTACCACCCGTCGATGATGGTCTCGCTGTTCCTGCTGACCGAGCAGTTCGCCGCGATGGGCCCGGGGGCGCTCGCGGATCCGGCGGGCGCCGTACGGCACCTCCTCGACCGGGCCGCGCAGGCGGAGGTCGCCGGCGTGCTGCACCTCGACGACGACTGGATCGAGGAGCCGGTCGACGGCATGGACAAGTACGACTTCACCCGCGAGATGGGGATGGCCACGCACGCGCAGGGCGTCGACGGGGGCGTCGGCGGCTATGGGAACGAGGACTCCGGCTACGGCATGCTCACCGTGCTGACCGAGGTGCCGGAGCATGTGCGGCGCATGTACGACGACGCGCACAGCCATGCCGCGCCCGGTGAGATCCGCAACCGCCTCGACGTCTACAAGGCGGTGATCGAGGAGCCGGAGCCCGAGTTCGTCGCGGGGCTGGAGCGCGCCGACGCCGAGCAGAGCCGGTTCACCAACACGCTGATGTACGACTACGGCCGAGTGCTCGCCGAGTATCAGCTGGCTCGCCCACAGATGCCGCATGCCCAGCCCGTGGACGTCATGTCCGCGGCCCTGGCGCGGATGCTCGCCGAGCAACGGCCCGGCATCACCTGGACGCGGCCCCCGTCGCGGCAGCAGCACGAGCGCGCCCTGCAGTTGATCTCAACCCGAGGCTGAGCCCCAGCGCCGACGTCCCGGAAAGCGCTGGAACCTGCCCGTGAAGACCCGTACGTTCCCCGCCCCGCCGGCCAGGTCGGCCGCCCATCGGACCGCCGTCTTCAGTGACGGTTCGGGGGCGTGGTAGGCCCGGTCGGCCGACCACCACCAGGCCTTCTCCCGGCGCGGCTCGGCGGCCAGCCCGGCCGCCGCCAGCCCCGCCGGGTGACCGGCCCGTTTCCAGAGCTCCTGCCACTGCCCGCGGCGCAGGTTCAGGTAGAGCAGGCCCTTCAGCTCACCGAGCACGCCGAGGTCGCGTACGGCGGCGCGGGACAGATCCAGCGCGTACACCCGCGGGCAGGACAGCAGCGGCGCCAGGTCCACGGGCCGCTCGGTGCGCAGCGTCAGCGACCGCAGCGCGGCGTGGCCCTCCAGCGGCGCGAGGTCGACCCCGTCCATGGCCAGATCGAGCAGCTCCACCGGGGTGTCGCGCAGCGGCGTCAGGTCGGCGCCCGGGCAGTTGTCCACCGTCACCTCCCACAGCATCGGCGCGCCGCGCACGGCCCCGAAGTCGACCCAGGGGGCGTTGACCACCGACAGGCGCTGGATCCGCGGGTGCCAGCCCCGGATGGAGGCCGCGTCGGGACCGGCGACCGTCAGCGAGCGGGATTCCTCGTAGGCGTAGCGGTTCGGCTTCGCCATGTCGCCGAGCTCGATCCACAGCTCGCCGTGCTCGGCCGAGTAGGCGCCGGCCTCCAGGGCGGCGACGTGGCGCCGCAGCAGACTGGTCACCGAGTCGGCGACGTAGACCGGGCCGCCGTCGTGGTGCAGCCCCATGCGGATGACCTGACCCGGCCGCCCCGCGGGGCCGGGCGCCATGTCCACCGCCAGGAAGTCGCCCCCGGTGGTGGTGGCGAACGGGATCCAGCACGGGTGGTCGGACGCCCGCCGCATCGCCAGCGGGGGGCCGACCTCGGTGATGAGCGGCTGGACCAGATGATGGCGCCAGCTCCGCCCGGCGGCCCACCAGCGGTTCTCCGGACGGCTCTGGCTCTCCAGCTGTTCCAGGCCGAACCAGGGGTGCCGGTCCAGGAGGCCCTCACCGCCGTCGCCGTCGACCAGCTCGTAAAGGGCGCGCAGGTCGTCGGGGAGCGTCACGCCGTACCGGACCCGGAGCTGGGCCTCGAGCCAGGCGCGGCGCGCTTCGGGGATCGCGGGCGGCGGCGCGTACTTGTCCCCGCTCGGACCGCCCAGGACCCGCTCGCGCTCGCGTAAGTAGGCGCCGAGCAGCGCGACGGCCTCCTTCGGGTCTCCCGCCGGCCGGCGATCCGACCGGTCCTGCTGGAACTCCGCGGGCTCGACCGGCAGCACCTCCCGATCGAGTACATAGAGGTAGCCGCGCTCTTCGTGCTCCATGCGGTCCAGCGACTCGCTGATCACCGCCTCGAACCGCCCCCTGGCCGCGACCGTCAACTCGATGGTGAGGTGATCGCCCGTCGCCCCCGTCAGGGTGTAGAGGGCGCACATCTCCGGATGCAGGTCGATCTCGCCCGCGTCGGCTCCGCTCGGCTCGAATCTCAGGCCGCGGTGGCCGGACCCGTCCGAGCCTGTCGCGAACCCCCGCAGCTCGGCCCGCCGCCACCCCGCGGGCGCCCCGGCCGCGATCTTCCCGGCCATGGTACGGAGCACATCGGCGATCTCGGAGTCACGATCATCGGTCACAGGACATACCTAATCATCGGAAACACCCCCCTCTGCCACACAGCGCATGATGATTACCGAGCGTATCCAGTGGACACGTAGCGTCATACACGATGTCGTACCGCCGGAAGTAGGACCCCATGCAAGGAGGCGATGCCGAACCGCCGGCGAAGGCGTTGCGGACGCCGCGCGCCGCGGGCGCGGCGGGGATCCTCGCCGCCCTGCCGCTGGGCGGTGCCATGATCCTGGTGCGCCTGGCGGTGCCCGCCCGGCCGCTCGACGCGGCCGCCTATCTCGCCGACACCACCGCCCACAACGCCCTGCGGGTGGCGCTGATCCTCCTGCCGTTCGGCGGGATCTTCTTCCTGTGGTTCATGGGCGCCATACGGGACTCCATCGGAGCGCGGGAAGACCGGTTCTTCGCCACGGTCTTCTTCGGCGCCGGACTGCTCTTCGTGGCGATGCTCTTCGTCTTCGGCGCGACGGCGACCGCCTTCCTGGCCACGATCGACACGATGCGGACCCCGCCCCAGCCCACGGACTTCTGGCACTACGGGCGGCACCTCACGCTGAGCCTGCTCACCGAGTACGCGCCGCGGATGGCCGCCGTGTTCACCCTGACGACCACGACCATCGGCACTCGGCTCGGCCTCCTTCCCCGCTGGCTGTCCTGGCTCGGCTACCTCGTCGGGCTGGTGCTCCTCCTGGTCGTCAGCAGGGTCGCCTGGTCGGAGCTCGCGTTCCCGGTCTGGATCCTGATCGTCGGCTGCTACCTGATCGTCGCCCGCGGCCGGTTCCGGATGATCTCCGGCAAGATGCCCGGCTCATGACCCTCGACCACGAGGAGCTGGGTAAGGGCCTTTCAGATCGGCTCGACGGGGAGTGTTGCTGTGAGAGTTGTCGTTGATCTCACGCGCTGTCAGGGGTACGGGCAGTGCGTCTTCCTGGCGCCGGACGTGTTCACGATGCCCGGTCAGGAAGCGCTCCTGTACGACACCGGCCCGGACGACGACCAGCGCGAGCACGTGCTGCGGGCGGCCGCGGCCTGCCCGGTCCAGGCCATTCACGTCGGCCGGATGGCCACCCAGCACAGAACCATGCGGCCCGAGATGGCCCCCGCCCCGACGGGCGGTGACGGGGAGTTCAAGCGCAACGGCCGCATCGTCATCGTCGGCGCCTCCCTGGCCGGCGGCCGGGCCGCCGGGGTGCTGCGGAGAGACGGCTTCACGGGCTCGCTGACCCTGGTCGGGGACGAGCCGCACCAGCCGTACGACCGGCCACCGCTGTCCAAGCAGGTGCTGTCGGGCAAGGTGCCCGCCGAACGCACCCTGCTCCCCCACCTTCGCGAACCGGACGTCGAATGGCTGCCGAGCACCACGGCGACCGGACTGGACCTCTCCGCCCAGCGGGTGCGGCTGGCCGACGGCCGGGAACTCGGCTTCGACAAGTTGCTGATCGCCACCGGCGCGCGGGCCAGACCGTGGCCGAAGGAGCAGGAGGCGGCGCTCGACGGCGTGTACGTCCTGCGCACGCTGGATGAGGCACACCGGATGCGGCAGCGGCTGGTCGCCGGAGTCAACCGGGTGCTGGTCATCGGGGCAGGGTTCACCGGGTCGGAGGTGGCCTCGGTCTGCCGCGAGCTCGGCCTGCCGGTGACCGTCGTCGACCACGGGCCCGTTCCGCTGAACGGCGCGCTGGGCAAGGTGATCGGCGCGGTGGCGGCGGACATGCAGCGCGCGGCCGGCGTGGACCTGCGCTGCGGGGTCACGGTCGCCTCGCTCGACGGAGACGCGGACGGGCGGCTGATCGGGGCCCGGCTGTCCGACGGCAGCACCGTCGAGGCCGACATGGCGGTGGTCGCGCTCGGCGCGATCCGCAACGTGGAATGGCTGGAGGGCTCGGGGCTGGCGGCCGGTGTGTGGGGGGTGGCCACCGACGCGGGCTGCCGCGCCTTCGACATCAACGGCCTGGTCACCGACAACGTGTTCGCCGCCGGTGACGTGGCGCGGTTCCCGCATCCGGTGTACCACTACCAGTTCGTCGCGCTGGAGCACTGGGGCAACGCCGTCGCCCAGGCCGAGGTCGCCGCGCACAACATGATCAGCGACCAGGCTCATCGCTGGCCGCATCTGTCGTTGCCGGTGTTCTGGTCCAACCAGTTCGGCACGAACATCAAGTCGGTCGGCGTACCGAGCTTCGCCGACGAGCTGGTGATCGCGCAGGGCTCGGTGGCCGAGCGCCGGTTCGTCGCCGTCTATGGCTACCGGGGCAGGATCACCGCCGCGGTCACCTTCGACCAGGCGATGTGGGTGGACTTCTACCGGCGCCTGATCGAACAGGCCGCGCCGTTCCCGCCGGACTTCCGCACGGTCGACCGGCGCGACGGGATGCGGCCCGTGCCGGCCGAGGTCCCGCAGCGGATCAAGCCCGCCGAAGGAGCGACCGTGGTGGTGACCGGTCATGATCCGGCCGAACGCCGCGTCGCGCTCGTACGCCCCCAACGGTAAGACCATCTCGACAAAGGGAGGCAGCCTCGTGGAGCCGGCCAGCATCTTCGCGCAGATTCACCAGTTCGCCAACCGGGCCGACCCGTACCCGCTGTACGCCGAGCTGCGCAGGACACCTGTGGCGCGGCAGGAGGACGGCAGCTATGTCGTCAGCACGTACGAGGAGATCGTCGCGCTGCTGCACGATCCGCGGGTCAGCTCGGACCGCCGCAATCTCGCCGACGCGCCCCCTTCCGAGGGGCTGCCACCCTCCTTCATCGCCACCGATCCGCCCGAGCATGACCGGCTCCGGCGCCTGGCCATGCGTCATTTCGGGCCGCCCCATTCGCCGCGCAAGGTGGAGAGCCTGCGCGGGGAGCTGCTCGAGATCGTCACAGGGCTGATCGACGGCATCGCGGACCGGACCGAGGCCGACATCGTCGACGACGTCGCCTACCCGTTCCCGGTCACGGTGATCTGCCGCCTGCTCGGCGTGCCCGTGGAGGACGAACCCCGCTTCCACAAGTGGGCGGACGAGATCGTGGAGACCCTCGGCCCCGGGGAGGACGACAGGGAGGAGCGGCTCAAGAGACGGCAGGCCACCGTGGTCACGCTGGGCCAGTACCTGGGCGAGCTCGCCGAGGCCCACCGCAAGGACCCGGGCGATGACCTCCTGTCCGGGCTGGTCACCGATGACGGCCCCGACGGGTCGATGTCGCACCTAGAGGTGATCTCGACCGCCGCGCTGTTGCTGATCGCCGGGCACGAGACCACGGTCAACCTCATCACCAACGGGATGCTCACCCTGCTGCGTAACCCGTGGCTGATCGAACGGCTCCGCCAGGAGCCGGACCTGATCATCCACACCGTCGAGGAACTGCTGCGCTACGAGCCGCCCGTGCACTTCCTGTCCCAGCGCGTCGCCCTCGACGACATCACGATCGCGGGTGTCACCATCCCGAAGGGTTCGCCCATCGTCCTCGCCCTCGCCTCGGGCAGCCGCGACCCCGCGCACCTGCGGGATCCCGACCGCTTCGATCCTGACCGCCCCTACATCCAGCACCTCGGTTTCGGCGGCGGGGTCCACCACTGCTTCGGCGCTCCGCTGGCCCGCCTGGAGGCCCAGATCGCGCTCCGCGAGCTCGCGCACCGGCTGGTGAATCCCCGCCTGGTCACCGATCCGCCGCCCTACCGCCCCAGCTCCACCCTGAGAGGTCCGCGTCACCTTCTTGTCGCGTACGACCGGGTGCTGCCGTACAAGCCGATCACGTGACTACAGGGACTCGAGCCAGGTTTCGATGGTGTGGGCCATGGACGGCGCCTCGCCCTCCAGCATCGTGAAGTGATCGCCCTTCACCTCCTGGGCGGTGTGCTTCGTGTGCCAGGAGGCACGCCACTCCCCGGTGGGGGAGGGCGCCAGCGGCGTGTCCGGATGGATGAACAGGATGGGTGCCGTCACTTCTCCCAGCTCGCATTCGCGGAACAGCTTGTAGTAGCGGCCCATCGCCGAGAGCCGCGCGTTGGTGAAGGGCCCGAAGGAGTCCTCTCGCTCGAACATGCCCTCGACCATCTGCGCCCCGAGGTCGTCGACCACCTGGCTGTCGGCCAGGAAGGTGTCGAGCAGGATCAGGCCGGCCGGGTGGACCCCCATCTCCTCCAGGTATCCGGCCGCGGCGTGCGCGAAGATCCCGCCGGCGCAGTAGCCGAGGAGCGCGAACGGTCTCCCGTCGGCCGCGTCGCGGACGCTCCGCGCCCAGGTGCGTACGGCGGCTTCGGCCGTACCGGGCAGGCTCTCCTCGGGCGCGAAGCCGAGGACGGGCAGGGCGAAGAGGTCGCGCAGACCCTGGAAGTTCGCCGCGAGCCGGGCGAACTGGGCGGCTCCCCCCAACGCCATGGGTGTGCTGAAGCAGAACAGGGCAGGTTCGCCGGGACCGGTCGCCAGCTTGAGCGCCGGCGGGATGGCGGCGAGTTCGTCCGGCGCGTCGAAGGACGGCCGCAGCTCGGCCACGGCGCGCAGCACGGCCAGGCCCTCGTGCGTCTTGCCCGCGCGGGCCGCCTCCCCGAACAGCGCGCTGAGGCTGTCGCCCGAGTGCGGGTCGCCGGTCCGCGGGCCGCCGAACTCGTCCGACAGGTGCCTGGCCAGGGCGGAGGGGCTGGGGTGGTCGAAGACCACGGTGGCGGGCATGCGCAGTCCGGTGGAGCCGGCGAGGCTGTTCCGCAGTTCGACCGAGGTCAGTGAGTCGAATCCGGCTTCGAGGAAGTTCTGGTCGGGGTCGATCGAGTCGGGACCGGAATGTCCGAGCACCTTCGCGGTGTGCGCCCGCACCAGGTCGCGCAGCCGGTCGACGCGCTCGTCCGCCGCAAGTCCGGACAGTTCTGCCACGAGTGACGGCTCCTGACCGGCCGCTTCGCCGTCGGCGTCCAGGACCGCCTGTACGTCGGGCAGCGCGCGAAGCAGCGGCCGCGGCCTGGCGAGGGTGAACACTGAGGCGAACCGGCTCCAGTCGATGTCGGCCACCACGCGGTGGGATTCGTCGTGGTCGAGGACCTTCTCCAGCGCGGTCACCGCCGCGTCGGGCTCCATGACGCGTACGCCGAGCCGGCGCAGCCGCGCGCCGACCGACTCGTCCACCATGCCGCCGCCGCCCCAGGCGCCCCAGGCGACCGAGGTGGCCGGGAGCCCGCGGGCACGGCGCGCGTGGGCCAGCGCGTCCAGGAACGCGTTGGCTCCCGCGTAGGCGGCCTGTCCCGCCTGGCCCCACACCGCGGAGCCGGAGGAGAACAGGACGAATCGCTCCACCGGATGGCCGATCGACAGCTCGTCGAGGAGCAGCGCTCCCGCGATCTTGCCCTCGGCCGTCTCGGCGAACTCCGCGATCGTGCTGTCGGCGAGCAGCGTGTCGTCGCGTACGACGCCGGCCGCGTGCACGATCGCGGTCAGCGGCTGACCGTCGGGCAGCGCGTCGAGCACGCGGCGCAGCCCTTCGCGGTCGGCGACGTCACAGGCGGCCACGGTGACCTTGGCGCCGAGCGCCGTCAGCTCGGCTTCCAGCTCGGCGACGCCCTCGACGGCCCGGCCCCGGCGGCTGACCAGCGCGAGGTGCTCGGCGCCGCGGGCCGCCAGCCAGCGGGCGACCCGCGCGCCGACACCGCCGGTGCCGCCGGTGACGAGCACCGTGCCGTGCGGTCGCCAAGGGGCCTCGGGCGTCGCGTCGCCCAGTGGCGCGCGCTCCATCCGCCGGGCGAAGACGCCCGCCGCCCGTACCGCCAACTGATCCTCGCCGTCCCGCCCGGACAGCGCGCCGCACAGGCGGGCGACGGCACGTTCGTCCGGTTCGGCGGGTACGTCGATCAGGCCGCCCCAGGTGTCTGGGTGGTCCAGGGCGAGGACGGTGCCGATGCCCCACACCACCGCCTGGGAGGGGGACCGGAGTTCGGCCGCCTGCTCCACGGCCACCGCGCCCGAGGTGAGCGCCCACAGCGGCGCGGAGATCTCCGCGTCGCCGAGCGCCTGCACCAGCGTGACGGTCATGACCGAGCCGCGGGACAGGACGGGGTGGGCCGGGTGGGCGCGGTCGTCGAGCGCCAGCAGGGAGAGCACGCCGGTCGGCGGCTCCTCGGGGAGCGCGTCGCGCAGGGTACGCGCGAGCGCGGCCCGGTCCTGGTCCCCCACCTGGATCGGCACCACATGGGCGCCCGCCTTGGCCAGCCCGTTGACGACCGACGTCGCCCGCGTGTCGGCACCGTCGAGCGTCGGCAGGGCGACGATCCAGGATGTTCCGGTCAGCGTCGCGTCGGCCGCCTCCCGTACCGGCCGCCAGGCCACCCGGTAGCGCCAGGAGTCCAGCGTCGCCGCCTGCCGCCGCTGCCTCCGCCACGCCGACAGCGCCGGCAGCACCTCGGCCAGGGCGGCCGGGTCCACCTCGGCGAACCGTGGCACGTCGCCCCGGTCCACCGCCGCCCAGAAATCGGCTTCGTCGGGGTCGGCGCTCGGGGTGGCGGCGCTCGCGGCCTCCAGCCAGTAGCGTTCGCGCTGGAAGGCGTAGGTCGGCAGGTCCACCCGGCGGGCGCCGGGGTAGACGGCGGACCAGTCCACGCCGACGCCGCGTACGTGCAGCTCGGCGAGCGAGGCGAGCATGCGGGCCTGACCGCCGTCCTCGCGGCGGAGCGTGCCGCTGACCACGGCGTCGCGGTCGAGGGCGTCGAGGGTCTCCTGGACGCCCATGGTGAGCACCGGGTGCGGGCTGGTCTCGACGAAGACCGCGTGGCCCTGGGCGACGAGCGCGTGGACGGCCGCGTCGAACCGCACGGTCTGCCGCAGGTTGGCGTGCCAGTACGCGGCGTCGAGCCCGGCTGTGTCGATCCAGTCGCCGGTCACCGTCGAGATCATCGGCACGTCGCCCGTGCGGGGCCTGATCGGCCCGAGGTCCTGCAGCAGGCGCTCACGCAGCTCGTCGACCTGGGCCGAGTGTGAGGCGTAGTCGACCGGGATCAGCTTGGCCCGGATCCCTTCGGCGGTGAGCTCCGCGACCAGTTCGCCGAGCGCGCCGGGTGACCCGGAGACCACGGCCGAGCGTGCTCCGTTGACCGCGGCCAGGGAGTAGTCACCCGGTCGCCGGTCAAGGCGCGCGGTCAGCTCTTCGACGGGCAGCCCGACGGACGCCATGCCGCCCCGGCCCGCGAGCACGGCGCCGATGGCCTGGCTGCGCAGGGCGACCACGCGGGCGCCGTCCTCCAGGGACAGGCCACCCGCCACCGTGGCGGCGGCGATCTCGCCTTGGGAGTGGCCGATCACCGCGTCGGGGCGCACGCCGTACGAACGCCACAGCCCGGCCAGCGCCACCATGACCGCCCACAGCAGCGGCTGGACCACGTCCACCCGCTCCAGCGGGGGCGTGCCGGGCGCGCCGCGGAGCACCCGGGCCGGGGACCAGTCCACGAACGGGGTGAGAGCGCGCTCGCAGGCGGCGAAGTGCTCGGCGAAGACCGGCGATTCGTCGAGCAGTTGGGTGGCCATGCCCGCCCACTGCGACCCCTGACCCGGGAAGACGAACACCGTCTTGCCCGGCACACCGGCCACCCCGCCGACCGCGCCGGGGACCTGCTCACCCGCGGCCATCCCGCGCACGGCCGCCAGCAGCTCGTCACGGTCCCGTCCGACGACGGCGGCGCGATGCCGGTACGCCGTCCGCGTCGTGGCCAGGGAGAACCCGACATCGGCGACGGGCTGACCGGGGTGCCGCGCCACATGCGCGCCAAGCCGATCGAGCTGAGCCCGCAGAGCGGCCTGGCTCTTGGCCGACACCACCCACGCGACCGCAGCAGGCGATGCGACCCCGGCCGGGGTGGCGTCGTCCGCCGACGGCGCGGCCCCGGTCGGGGCGGTATCGTCCGCCGGGGCCTGTTCCAGGATCACGTGCGCGTTCGTGCCGCTGACGCCGAAGGCGGACACGCCGGCCCGGCGGGGGCCGTCGCTGTCCGGCCAGTCGACGGCCTCGGTCAGGAGCCGGACGTTGCCCGCGGTCCAGTCCACGTGCGACGAGGGCGCGGACACGTGCAGCGTCTTGGGCAGGAGGCCCGCCCGCATGGCCAGCACCGCCTTGATCACACCAGCGACACCGGCGGCGGACTGGGTGTGGCCGATGTTCGACTTGATCGACCCCAGCCACAGCGGCCGGTCGGTGGGGCGGTCGGCACCGTAGGTGGCCAGCAGCGCCTGCGCCTCGATGGGATCGCCCAGGGTGGTGCCGGTGCCGTGCGCCTCGACGAAGTCCACGTCGGCGGCCGCGATCCCGGCGTCAGCCAGCGCACGGCGGATGACCCGCCGCTGGGACACCCCATTCGGGGCGGACAGGCCGTTGCTGGCGCCGTCCTGGTTGATCGCGGACCCGCGCACGACCGCGAGGACCGGATGACCGTTGCGGCGCGCGTCGGACAGCCGCTCCAGCAGCAGCAGGCCGGCGCCCTCGCCCCAGCCGGTGCCGTCGGCGTCGTCGGAGAAGGCCTTGCACCGCCCGTCGGGCGCCAGGCCGCGCTGGCGGCTGAACTCCACGAAGATGTCGGGGGTGGGCATGACGGTCACCCCACCGGCGAGCGCGAGCGTGCTCTCCCCGCCGCGCAGCGACTCGCACGCCCAGTGCAGCGCCACCAGCGACGACGAGCACGCCGTGTCGATGGTGGCCGCGGGGCCCTTGAGCCCGAACACGTAGGAGATCCGGCCCGAGATCACCGCGGTGGAGTTGCCCGTCAGCAGGTGGCCCTCCGCGCCTTCGGCGGGCACGCCCAGGCTGCCGCCGTACCCGTCGGCGAAGGCGCCGACGAACACGCCGACCTGGCTGTCCTTCAGCGACCGCGGGTCGATGCCGCCCCGCTCGAACGCCTCCAGCGCCACCTCCAGCATCAGGCGCTGCTGGGGGTCGGCGGCCAGCGCCTCCCGGGGCGATATGCCGAAGAATCCGGCGTCGAAGGCGGCGGCGGCGTGCAGGAACCCGCCCTCGCGGGTGTAGGTGGTGCCCGGACGGGTCAGATCCGGGTCGTAGAGCGTGGAAAGGTCCCAGCCCCGGTCGTCGGGGAACAACGACACACCGTCGCGGCCGTCCGCCACGAGTTGCCAGAGGTCCTCGGGACCATGGACGTCCCCGGGGAACCGGCAGCTCATGGCGACCACCGCGATCGGCTCGTGTTCGCGGGCCTCGGCCTCGCGGAGCCGTTCCCTCGTCTGCTGGAGATCGGCGGTCACCCGCCTGAGGTAGTCGAGGAGCTTCTGCTCGTCCGCCACGTCATGCCACCTTCCGGAAGTCTCAGAGCCCCTTGTCGATCAACGCGAACAGCTCGTCGGCGCTCGCCGACTCCACGGTTCGGCCGGGGTCCGCCTGTTCGCCGCGCCATTGCGCCAGGAGGCCGCGCAGCCGTGCGGTGACCGTCGACCGCGTCTCCTCGTCGGGAGTGAGCGCGCCGAGCAGCCGTCCCAGCCGGTCCAGTTCCTCCAGCGCCCGCTCGCCGGTGGGCCTGTCGGCCGGCGCGATCTCCGTGAGCAGGTACTCCGCCAGCGCGATCGGCGTCGCGTGGTCGAACGCCACCGTCGTGGGCAGTCGCCGATCGACGGCGGTGTTCAGCCGGTTGCGCAGCTCGACCGCGGTCAGCGAGTCGAACCCCAGCTCGTCGAACGGGCGGTGCGGGTCCACCTCGTCGGCGGAGGTGTGGCCGAGCACGGCGGTGACCTGGTCGAGCACGAGGTCGAGCAGGATCTTCCGCCGGTCCGGCTCTGGGAGCCCGGCCAGCCTGTCCTTCAGGCTCGGGCCGGTGCCGCGGCCGGTGGAGGCGGCGCGGCGCGGCCGGGTTCGTACCAGCTCTCTGAGCATCGGCGGCAGGGAGTCGCCGCGCGCGCTCATCGCCTTGGTGTCCAGGCGCATCGGCACCAGGGCCGCCTCGGGCCGGAGCAGGGCGGTGTCGAACAGCGACAAGCCCGTCTCCGGCGTGAACGGGATGATGCCGTCGCGGGCCATCCGGGCGACCTCCGCGTCGGCGAGGGTGTCGAGCATGCCCCCGCTTCCCGTCCACGGTCCCCAGGCCAGCGAGGTCGCCGGTAGCCCCTTCGCCCGTCGCCGGTGGGCCAGCGCGTCCAGGAACGCGTTGGCGGCCGCGTAGTTCCCCTGTCCCGAGCTGCCCATCGTGCCGGCGGCCGAGGAGAACATGACGAAGGCAGACAGGTCGAGGCCGCGCGTCAGCTCGTGCAGGTTCAGCGCCGCGTCCGCCTTCGGCCGGAGCACGCCGTCCAGTCGCTCGGGGGTGAGCGAGGTGATCGGTCCATCGTCCAGTACGCCCGCGGCGTGCACCACGGCCGTGAGCGGGCGGCCCGCGATCAGTGCGGCGAGCGCGTCGCGGTCGGCGACATCACAGGCCGCGATCTCGACCCGCGCGCCGAGCTCCGCGAGCTCGGCGCGGAGTTTCTCGGCCCCCTCGACGGCGGTGCCGCGACGGCTGGTCAGCAGCAGATCGCGGACGCCGTGGCGGGCGACGAGATGGCGGGCGAGAAGCTTGCCGAGGCCGCCGGTGCCGCCGGTCACCAGTACGGTGCCGTCCAGGTCGAAGGGGGCCGGGATCGTCAGTGCGACCTTCCCGATATGCCGGGCTTGCGACATGAACCGGAACGCCTCCGGGGCCCGCCGGAGGTCCCAGGCCGTGACGGGAAGCGGCTGGATCTCGGCTCGCTCGAACAGGTCCAGAATCTCGCGCAGCATGTGCCCGGTCCGGTCGGGACCGGCTTCGACGAGGTCGAAGGGCCGGTAGTGGACCCCGGGCGCGATCGTGTCCGGGGTGCGGAGGTCGGTCTTGCCCATCTCCACGAACCGGCCGCCTTCAGACAGCAGGCCCAGTGAGGCGTCGATGAACTCGCCGGCCAGTGAGTTGAGCACCACATCCACCTGGCCGAACTTCTGCGCGAAGTCCAGCGTCCGAGAGGAGGCCACATGGTCCTCGTCCAGGGTGAGCGCTCCCCACTTGCCCGGGCTCGCCGTACCGAACACCTCCGCGCCCAGCCGGCGGGCGAGCTGCACCGCCGCCATGCCGACCCCACCGGCGGCGGCGTGGATGAGCACCCGGTCCCCCGACCGGACCCCGGCCAGATCGACCAGGCCGTAGTAGGCGGTCAGGAACGCCACCGGGACGGACGCCGCCTCCGCGAACGACCACCCAGCGGGCATGGGAGCCACCTGCCGGTGGTCCGTGACGATCAGCGGGCCGAACGCGCCGCCGTCGAACAGGCCCATCACGCGGTCGCCGGGCGCGAACCCGGTGACGCCGGGGCCGATCTCGGCGATCACGCCGGCGCCCTCCAGCCCCATCGCGCCGCTCTCGCCCGGGTACATGCCGAGGGCGTTGAGCACGTCCCGGAAGTTCATGCCGGCCGCGCGCAGGGCGATCCTGATCTCTCCCGGCTTCAGGGGCGCGGCGGCCTCGGGCGCGTCCACGAAGGCCAGGCCGTCGAGCGTGCCTTTGGCGCGGCTGTCCATCCGCCAGGTGGCGGCGTCCGCCGGCGGTGTGAGGCCGGCGTCGGGCGCGTGTGCGAGCCGGGCCGCGAGCACCGCTCCCTCCCGCAGGACGAGCTGCGGCTCGCCGCTGAGGGCCGCGGCGGCGATCAGGTCGGCGGCGGGGAGGTGGTCGTCGATCGAGTCGGCGGGGGGGACGTGGTCGTCGAGGTCGAGCAGGGCGAACTGGCCGGGGTTCTCGGCCTGCGCGGACCGGATCAGGCCCCACACCGCGGCTCCAGCGAGATCGCGCCCGTCGTCGGGGGCGATCGCCTTCCTGGTCAGGAAGACCAGCCGCGACTCGGCGAGCCGTGGGTCGGCCAGCCAGACCTGCACCAGGCCGAGCGCCCGATGGACCGCCGAGTGGACCGCGGCGGCCACGGAGTCGCCCGTGTCCGCAGCCGCCACGGAGTCCTCGGTGTCCGTGACTGCCACGGAGTCGCCCGTGTCCGTGACGGCCACGGTGTCGGCCCCGGCCGTGACGGCGGGGTGCACGATGACGATCTCGGGCGGACTCGCCCCCGACTCGACGGCCCGGATCAGCGCGGCAAGGTCGTCGTACGGCTCCGCGCCGGCGACCTCGCCGCCGATGGCCCAGCACCGGGTCGAGGACCCCGGCTCGACCGAGATCGGCGTCCAGTCCAGGTGGTACAAGGAACGTTCAGCACCGCTGCGGGCACTGGCGAGCTTGTCGAGGGTGATCTGGCGCATGACCAGCGAGCCGATCGACACCACCGGCTGACCGAGCGCGTCGGCCGCCTCCAGGCGCAGGGAATCTTCGCCCGTCGGAGTCACCCGTACGCGCAGGCTCGACGCCCCGGCGGCGTGCAGCTCCACATCGGCCCAGGTGAACGGCAAAGCGGTGTGCTCGGCCGAGGCGGAGCTGAACCCGAAGGCGTGCAGCGCGGCGTCCAGGAGGGCGGGATGCAGGCCGAAACGGGTCGCCTCCGCCGCCGCGTGCTCGGGCAGCTCGACCTCGGCGAAGACCTCCTCACCACGGGTCCAGGCGGCGCGCAGGCCGCGGAAGGCCGGGCCGTACCGGAGTCCCAGATCGGCGAGCCGGTCATACAGTCCGTCCACCTCGACCTGCTGCGCGTCGGACGGTGGCCACGAGGCCGGCTCGAATCCGGCGGGCGCGGCGGCCGGCGCGAGCGCGCCGGTGGCGTGCCGGTCCCATGGCGCGTCACCGGACTGCGAGTACATCCTGATCGTCCGGGTGCCGGAGTCGTCCGGATCGGACACCACGATCTGCAGCCGGACGCTGCCGCGTTCGGGGAGGAGCAGCGGCTGCTCCAGGGTCAGCTCCTCGAGCTTCCCGCAACCGACCTGGTCGGCGGCTCTGATGGCGAGTTCCACCAGGCCGGTGCCGGGGAAGACCACCTCCTCGCCGATCGCGTGATCGGCGAGCCACGGGTGCGAGGAGAGGGAGAGCTGGGCGGTGAACAGGAATCCGCCCGAGTCGGGTAGTTCGACGGCGGCGCCCAGCAGCGGATGGTCCGGGGCGTCGAGGCCGATCGAGGAGGGATCGCCGCCGGACTGTGCGGGGTTCAGCCAGTAGCGCCGGTGCTGGAAGGCGTAGGTGGGCAGGTCCACGCGGCGGGCGCCGGTACCGGCGAAGAACCTCTCCCAGTCCACCGCCGCGCCACCGGCGTACGCCTGCCCGACGGCCGTCACCACCTGCTCGGCCTCGCCTCGGCCGCGGCGCAGCAACGGTACGAAGACCGGGCCGCGGCCGTCCTGGGGCTCGGGTACGCACTCCTGTCCCAGGCCCGACAGCACCCCGTCGGGACCCAGCTCGACGAAGGTCCGTACGTCCCGCTCGTGGAGAAAGGCGATGCCGTCGGCGAATCGCACCGCTTCGCGGACATGCCGCACCCAGTACTCGGCGGAGAACTCCCGTACCGGCTCGCCGGTCAGGTTCGACACCACCGGAACCGACGCGCTCCCGTACGACAGGCCCTCGGCCACCTCGCGGAAGGCGTCCAGCATCGGCTCCATGCGGGGGGAGTGGAAGGCGTGGCTGACCGGCAACCGGCGGGACTTGGCGAACCGGCCCGCCGCCCGTGTGACCGCCTGCTCGTCACCGGACAGGACCACCGAGGCCGGCCCGTTGACCGCCGCGATCACCACCGCGCCGTCGACGTCCGGGGTCTCGGCCAGGATCCGCCCGGCCTCCTCCTCCCCCGCCTGTACCGCGACCATCGCCCCACCGGCCGGCAGCGCCTGCATGAGGCGGCCACGGGCGGCCACGAGCGTGCACGCGTCCTCCAGCGACAGCACTCCCGCCGCGTGCGCCGCCGCCAGTTCGCCGATCGAATGCCCGAGCAGGAAGTCGGGCACGACGCCCCAAGACTCCACCAGCCGATACAGCGCCACCTCCACCGCGAACAGGGCGGCCTGGGTGTAGCCCGTCTGGTCCAGCAGGTCGGGCCGCTCCCCCATCACCTCCATCAGCGGATGCTCCAGCCACGGATCGAGCCGCGCGCACGACGCCGCCAGGTGCTCGGCGAACACCGGATAGGTCGCGGCCAGTTCCAGCCCCATCCCGACCCGCTGGCTCCCCTGCCCGGTGAACAGGAACGCCAGCTTTCCGCCGCTCACCACACCGTCGGTCACCTGCGACAGGCCCGCCAGCAGCCCGGCGCGATCCGGCGCGGTCACCACCGCACGATGTTCCAGTCCTGCCCGCGTCGTCGCCAGTGAGTAGGCCACATCCGGCAGAGCCAGGTCCTCTCGCTCTTCCAGATAGGTCTTCAGCCGCTCGGCCTGAGCGCGCAACGCCGCCGGGCTCCGGCCGGAGATCAGCATCGGCATGGCGGATCGAGCAAGCTCCCGTGGCTCCGTGTGCTCTGCTTCGACCCCTTCCAGGACGACATGGGCGTTGGTCCCGCTGATGCCGAACGATGACACTCCCGCCCGGCGCGGACGGTCGCCGCCGGGCCAGGGGACCGGTTCGGTCAAGAGCCGGACGTTCCCGGCGGACCAGTCCACGTGCGAGGTCGGGGTGTCGACGTGCAGCGTCTTCGGCAGGACGCCGTGCCGCATCGCCATGACCATCTTGATCACCCCGGCGACGCCGGCGGCGGCCTGGGTGTGGCCGATGTTGGACTTCACCGTGCCCAGCCACAACGGCCGATCCCGCGGCCGCTCCTGACCGTAGGTGGCCAGCAGCGCCTGCGCCTCGATCGGATCGCCCAGCATCGTGCCGGTGCCGTGGGCTTCCACGGCGTCCACGTCAAGAGGCGACAGCTCGGCGTCGATCAGCGCCTGGCGGATCACCCGCTGCTGGGAGGGGCCATTGGGCGCGGTCAGCCCGTTGCTCGCACCGTCCTGATTGACCGCGCTCCCGCGCACCACCGCCAGCACCCGATGACCAAGGCGCCGAGCATCCGACAACCGCTCCAGCAACACCAGACCGACACCCTCGGCGAACGCCGTGCCGTCCGCCGCCTCCGCGAACGCCTTGCACCGCCCATCCCGCGCCAAACCCCGCTGCCTGCTGAACTCCACGAAGATCTCAGGGGTGAAGATGATGGTGGCGCCGCCGCTGATGGCCAGGGCGCACTCGCCCCTGCGCAGCGACTCGCAGGCCAGGTGGAGCGCGACCAGGGACGACGAACACGCCGTGTCCAAGGTGACGGCGGGCCCCTCCAGGCCGAGCGCGTAGGCGATGCGGCCGGACATCACGGCCGTGGAGCCGCCGGTCAGCAGATGGCCCTCGACCCCGTCGGGGAACCCGGCCGGGCCGACGCCGTATCCAGAGGACGCGGCGCCGACGAAGACGCCTGTTTCACTGCCTTTCAGTGCGGCGGGGTCGAGGCCGGCCTGTTCGAGCAATTCCCATGAGGTCTCCAGCAGCAGCCGCTGCTGCGGGTCCGTGGCCAAAGCCTCCCTCGGGCTCATGCCGAAGAAGCCCGCGTCGAAGTCCCCCACGTCGCGCACGAATCCGCCCGTGCTGACGTAACACGTCCCGGTGTGCTCGGGGTCGGGGTCGTAGAGCCGCTCCAGGTCCCAGCTCCGGTCGGCGGGGAACTCCGACATCGCGTCGCGTCCCTCGGCGACCAGGCGCCAGAGGTGCTCCGGATCGCGTACTCCGCCGGGCAGGCGGCAGCTCATGGCCACGATCGCGATGGGCTCGTGCCGCCTGGCCTCCATCTCGTCCATCCGCCGATGGACCGACCGCAGTTCGGCGGTCGCGAGCCTCAGGTATTCGCGGAGCTTGTCATCGTTCGCCATCAGTCTCAGACCTCCGTCGCGAGGAGCCGAGCTCGTTGTCGAGCATCGTGAAGAGCTCGTCGTCCGTGGCCGCCTCGTACTGCTCGGCCTCGGTCGCCTCGCCCTGCGGGTCGTTCCATCTGCGGACCAGTGACCGCAGCCGGGCGGTGATCCCGGCCCGGTCGCCGGTCACCGTGGCGAGCGCGTTCTCCAGCCGGTCGAGCTCCGCGTACACGGCGGCGGAGGCGTCCTCGGCGGCCGGGAGGAAGGCCGCTCTCACCCGGTCGGCGAGGGCGTCCGGGGTGGGGTGATCGAAGACGAGCGTGCTGGGCAGGCGCAGACCGGTGGCGGCGCTGAGCCGGTTGCGCAGCTCGACCCCGGTCAGCGAGTCGAAGCCCAGCTCCTTGAAGGCCCGGTCCGGTGGCACCGAGTCGGGACTGGGGTGCCCGAGCACGCCTGCCGCCTCGGCGCAGACGAGCCGGACGAGCGCGGCCTTCCGTTCGTTCTCCGGCAGGCCGTCGAGCCGGTCTTTCAGCGTGGTGACACCTGGCTGGGCGGCCTGCCGTACGTGGGTGCGGGCCTGATCGCGGACCAGGCCGCGCAGCAGCGCCGGTAATGGGGTGGCGCTCGACCGCAGAGCGGCGAGGTCCAGCCGGATCGGCAGCAGTACGGGTTCGTCCACGGTCTGGGCGGCGTCGAACAGCGTCAGCCCGTCGGCGGAGGAGATCGCGGCCAGTCCGGACCGCGCCATCCCGGCCAGGGCGGTGTCGTCCAGGTGCGCGGTCATGCCGCTGCGTTGTTCCCAGAAGCCCCAGGCCAGCGACACCGCGGCGAGGCCGTGCGCGCGCCGGTGCGTCGCCAGGGCGTCCAGGAACGCGTTCGCCGCCGCGTAGTTGCCCTGTCCCGCCTCTCCCAGGACGCCCGCCGCCGAGGAGAACAGCACGAACGCCGACAGATCCAGGCCCTCGGTCAGCTCGTGCAGCTGCCAGGCCGCCTCGGCCTTCGCCCCCACGACCGCGTCGACCTGCTCAGCGGTGAGCGACTCCACCATTCCGTCGTCCAGCGCCCCGGCCGCGTGCACCACCGCGGACAGCCGGCGATCGGCACGTACGCGGTCCAGCAGCCCGGACAGGGCGGCGCGGTCGGCGACGTCACACGCCACGATCTCGACCCGCGCCCCCGACCCCGCGAGCTCGGCGCGCAGCTCTTCCGCGCCGGGTGCCTCGGCGCCTCTGCGTCCCACCAGGACCAGATCCCGGACGCCGTACGCGGCCACCAGGTGCCGGGCCACCAACCCGCCCAGCATCCCCGTGCCGCCCGTCACCAGCACGGTGCCGTCCCCGTCGAACGCGACCGGCATCGTCAGGACGACCTTCCCGACATGCCGGGCCTGCGACATGAACCGGAACGCCTCCCGCGCCCGCCGCACATCCCACGCGCGCACGGGCAGCGCCTCG
Organism: Nonomuraea sp. NPDC049141; assembly: GCF_040648415.1. NCBI lineage: Bacteria > Bacillati > Actinomycetota > Actinomycetes > Streptosporangiales > Streptosporangiaceae > Nonomuraea > Nonomuraea sp. NPDC049141. The sequence continues at coordinate 106,053 of NZ_JBEZDR010000009.1, read as the reverse complement.
AACACGCCCTCCTCGAACAGTGCCAGGACCTCGGCCAGCAGCTCGCCCAGCCGGTCCGGACCCACGTCGATCAGGTCGAAGGCGGTGTAGCGGGCCCCGGAAGCGATCGTGTCCGGGGCGCGGAGGTCCGTCTTGCCCATCTCCACGAACCGGCCGCCCTCGGACAGCAGCCCCAGCGAGGCGTCGACGAACTCCCCGGCCAGCGAGTTGAGCACCACGTCCACCGAACCGAACTTCTCCGCGAAGTCCAACGTCCGCGACGAGGCCACGTGCTCCTCATCCAGGGTGAGCGCTGCCCACTTGCTCGGGCTCGCCGTGCCGAAGACCTCCGCCCCCAGCCGGCGGGCCACCTGCACCGCCGCCATCCCCACCCCACCGGCAGCCGCGTGCACCAGCACCCGGTCCCCCGGCCGTACCCCGGCCACATCCACCAGGCCGTAATAGGCGGTCAGGAACACGCCCGGGACCGACGCCGCCTCCGTGAACGACCATTCGGCAGGCATACGAGCCAGCAACCGCCGATCCGTCACCCCCACCGGACCGAACGCGCCGTCCAGCAACCCCAGTACCCGATCACCGGGCACCAGATCGGCAACCCCGGCGCCCACCTCCAGCACCACACCCGCGACCTCGCCGCCGATCGGCACCTCGCGCTCCGGCACCATCCCCAGCGCCACCACGACGTCGCGGAAGTTCACCCCCGCCGCCCGGATCGACACCCGCACCTCGCCCGGTCCCAGCGGACGGCTCGCCTCGGGACACGGCACCAGCGCCAGGCCGTCCAGCGTGCCGTCGCCGGTGGAGTCGAGCCGCCACGGCTCGCCGCCCCAGGGCGGCAGCAGCGCCTCGCCGGTCGTCGCCCGCGCCAGCCTGGGCACCCATACCGCTCCCGCGCGCACGGCCAGTTGCGGCTCGGTGAGCGCCGCGAGCACGGCGGGCACGGGTATGTCGGAGTCGTCGAGGTCCAGCAGCACGAAGCGGCCGGGGTGCTCCGACTGCGCGGACCGCAGCAGGCCGAGCACCGCGGCGGCGGCCAGGTCGGTCACGTCCTCGCCGGCCACGGCGACCGCTCCCCTGGTGACCAGGACGAACGTGGAATCGGCGAACCGGTCGTCGGCCAGCCAGGACCGTACCGTGGCCAGGGCCCGATGAATCGCGCCCCGCACCGCTCCGCCGCCCGCGAAGGTCACGAACACGAGCTCGGAACCCGGCGGCACGGAGGCCAGGTCGGGACAGGCGGTGGCGCCCAGGGCGGCGGCGAGCCCGCTCTCGTCCGCGCCCACCACGGCGGGGCGGCTCGGCGAAGGCGCAGGCGGGTCGCCGGTGTACGGCGAGGGGATCCAGCCGATCCGGAACATCGACTCGCGGCGCGGGTCCGGCGCCGACGTCGAGAGCGGCCGGGACAGGAGCGACTCCACCGCGGCCACCGGGGCTCCGGAGGGATCGGCCAGCCGCAGCGACACCTCGTCGGGACCGGACCGGGTCAGGCGGACCCGCACCGTGGAAGCGCCTTCGGCGTACAGGGAGAGGCCGGACCAGGTGAAGGGCAGGCTCACCTCCTGGGCGGCCGGGTCCAGCAGGGACTCCGCGTGCAGCGCGGCGTCCAGCAGGGCCGGATGCAGGCTGAAGGCGCCCGCTTCCCGGTGCGGCACGGCGACCTCGGCGAACACCTCGTCCGCCAGCCGCCAGGCGGCCTTGAGCCCGCGGAACGGCCCGTCGTAGGCGAGACCGCGCTCGGCGAGGCGGTCGTAGAGATCGGTCACGTCGACGGCCTCGGCGCCGGGCGGTGGCCAGGCGGACAGGTCGAAGTCCGCGGCGGGACGCGCGGCGGCCAGCGCGCCGGTCGCGTGCCGCGTCCAGTCCGGCTCGCTTTCGGGGCGGGCGTGCATCGCGAGCGGTCGCCGCCCGGTCTCGTCCGGCGCGTCGATCCGTACCTGCACCAGCACGCCGCCCTGCTCGGGCAGCGCCAGTGGCGCCTCCAGGACCAGCTCCTCCAGCTGGGCGCAGCCGACCTGGCGGCCCGCGCCGACGGCCAGTTCGGCGAACGCCGCGCCGGGGAACAGCACCGTGCCGGACACGACGTGACCGGCGAGCCAGGGCTGCGACCGCAGCGACAACCGGCCGGTGAAGACGACCTCGTCGGAGTCCGCCAGCGGCAGCGCGCCGCCGAGGAAGGGGTGGTCGGCCGCGGTCAGGCCCGCGTGGACGACGTCGGCCGAGTCGGTGGCCTCCAGCCAGTAGCGTTCGCGTTGGAAGGCGTACGTGGGCAGGTCCACCTTCCGGGCCCGGGACGGCGCGAGGATCGGAGTCCAGTCGACCGGCGCTCCGTGTGCGTGGGCCTCCGCGAGTGAGGTGACGAATCTGGCCGTCTCCTCCTCGTCGCGGCGCAGCGAGCCGACGGCCACCACCGTGCCGCCCGCGGCCTCGGCCGTCTCCTGAACCGCGCCGGTCAGCGTCGGATGCGGGCTGACCTCGACGAACATTCCGTAGCCCTGCTGGATCAAGGTCCGGACCGCCTGGTCGAAGCGCACCGGCCTGCGCAGATTGGTGTACCAGTAACCGGCATCGAGCTCCGCGGTGTCGATCAGCTCACCGGTCACCGTGGAGCAGAACGCCACCTCGGCCGTCCACGGGTCGATCCCGGCCAGGTCGGTCAGCAGCCGATCACGCAGCGGCTCGGCGAAGGCCGTGTGCGAGGGATAGTCGACCGGGACCATCTTGGACCGGACGCCCTCGGCCTTCAGTTGATCGAACAGTTCGTTCAGGGCCGCCGAGGCGCCGGCGACCACCACCGCGTTCGGGCTGTTCACCGCGGCTATCGACAAATGGTCCGCCCAGGGGGCGAGCCGGTCGAGCGCCTGGTCGGGCGGGAGGGAGACGGCCAGCATGCCGCCGTGGCCGGACAGGTCCTCGGTGATGGCCTGGCTGCGCAGCGCGACGACCTTGGCCGCGTCCTCGAGCGACAGAGCCCCGGCCACGCAGGCGGCGGCGATCTCGCCCTGCGAATGCCCCACGACGGCCTCGGGCTCCACGCCGTGGGAGCGCCACAGTCGCGCCAGCGAGACCATGACCGCCCACGCCGCGGGCTGGCTGACGTCCATCCGGTCGAGTGACCAGGCGCCCGACTCGCCGCGCAGCACGTCCATGAGCTTCCAGTCCACGAACTTCTCCAGCGCGTCCGCGCACTCCGCCAGCCGGGCGGCGAACGCCGGCGAGGTGTCGAGCAGCCCGAGGGTCAGGTCCTTGGACAGGACGGCCTGGCCGGGGAAGACGAAGGCCACCCGGGGGTCGCCGGTCGCCGTGCCGTACACGAGGTTCGGCGCGGGGATCGCGTCCGCGACGGCGCGCAAGCCCCCGAGGAGGCCGTCACGGTCGGCGCCGATCACCACCGCGCGATGGGGGAAGGCGGTCCGCGAGCTGATCAGGGAATGGCCGACGTCGAGCGGCGACAGCAGGGGGTCCTGCTCGACGCGGGCGGCCAGTCGGCCGGCCTGAGCCCGCAGTGCCTGCTCGCTCTTGGCCGAGACCACCCACGGCACGACGGGCCGAGCCGTCTCCGCCTCAGCGGGTCGGGCTGTCTCCATGTCGGCGGGCTCGGGTCGCGGGTGTTCCTCGATGATGACGTGCGCGTTGGTGCCGCTGACTCCGAAGGAGGAGATGCCCGCCCGCCGCGGGGTGTCCGCCGCCGTGTCCCAGGCCGTGTTCTCGGTCAGCAGGGCGATGCTGCCGGAGGACCAGTCCACGTTCGGCGAGGGCTCGTCGGCGTACAGGGTCTTCGGCAGCGTGCCGTGCCGCATCGCGAGCACCATCTTGATCACACCGGCCACGCCGGCGGCGGCCTGGGTGTGCCCGATGTTCGACTTGATCGATCCCAGGTAGAGGGGCCTGTCCTCTGGACGCCCCTGCCCGTAGGCGGCGAACAGGGCCCGCGCCTCGATCGGGTCGCCCAGCGTCGTGCCGGTGCCGTGCGCCTCCACCACGTCGATCTCGGCGGGCGTCAGGCCCGCCGCCGCCAGCGCCTGGCCGATCACCCGCTGCTGGGACGGTCCGTTGGGCACGGTCAGCCCGCTGCTGGCGCCGTCCTGGTTGATCGCGCTGCCGCGGACGACGGCCAGCACCGGGTGAGCGAGGCGCTCGGCGTCCGAGAGCCGCTCCAGCAGCAGCATGCCCGCGCCCTCGCCCCAGCCCGTCCCGTCGGCGTCGGCCGAGAACGCCTTGCACCGGCCGTCCGGGGACAGCCCGCGCTGCCTGCTGAACTCCACGAACGTGCTCGGCGTGGACATCACCGTGACCCCGCCGGCCAGCGCCATGGCGCACTCGTCCTGGCGCAGCGCCTGGACCGCGAGGTGCAGCGCCACCAGGGAGGACGAGCACGCCGTGTCCACCGTGATGGCCGGCCCCTCCAGCCCCAGCAGGTAGGAGACCCGGCCGGAGGCGATGCTGCCGTCGCTGCCGTTGCCGATGTAGCCGCCGAGGTCCGGCGGCACGGTGCGGACCCTGGATCCGTAGTCGTGGTAGATGACGCCGGCGAAGACGCCCGTGGAAGTCCCCCGGGCGGAGGCCGGGTCGAGGCCCGCGCCCTCGAATGCCTCCCACGCGGTCTCCAGCAGCAAGCGCTGCTGCGGATCCATCGCCAGGGCCTCCCGCGGACTGATCCCGAAGAAGTGCGGGTCGAACTGCGCGGCGTCGTGCAGGAATCCCCCCGACTGCGTAGAGCTCTTGCCGGGACTGTCCGGGTTCGGGTCGTAGAGGTCGACGTCCCAGCCCCGGTCCGAGGGGAACGGCGAGATCGCGTCGGTCCCGGCGGCCAGCAGCCGCCACAGCTCCTCAGGTGTGCCGACCGCGCCGGGGAACCGGCAGCTCATCCCGATGATCGCGATGGGCTCGGCGTTCCTGTCCTCGGCCTGCCGCAGCCGGCGGCGGGTCTCCCGCAGGTCGGCGGTCGCCCGCCTGAGGTATTCCAGCAGCCTGGTCTCGTTGTCCACGGCTTACCTCCGGGTCGGGGAAGCCGCCCGCGCCGCCTTGTGGCGGGCGACCAGCTCTTCGAGATCACGTACGCCGTCATGCGGGGTCGGCGTCTCCGCCATGTCCCGCTGGATCCGAGTCGCGTTCTCCCGGAACGTAGGGTCGTCCAGCAGCCGCAGCAGCCCGGCGCGCAGCGTCGCCGCCGAGAGTTCGTCGGGCTCGATGAGCAGGCCCACTCCCTGCTGGGCGAGCTGCTGGGCCATGCCGCCCTCGTCGTAGAGCTGGGCGGGGATGATGAGCTGCGGCACACCGTGGACGAGGGCCGTGCCCGTGGTCCCGGTGCCGCCGTGGTGGACGACGGCCGAGCAGCCGGGCAGCAGGGAGTTCAGCGGGACGAAGTCCACGATCCGCACGTTGTCCGGGACCTTCGTGTCGTCCAGCTGGTTCGCGTTCAGGGTCGCGACCACCTCGACGTCCAGGTCGGCCACGGCCTCGAACAGCTCGCTCGCCCTGACGCTGCCGCGTCCTCCCCAGACCTCCCTGCCGGACACCCCCAGGGTGAAGCAGATCCGTCGCCGGGTCGGCGCGTCCTTGAGCCAGGCCGGGAAGGTCGCGGGACCGTTGTGGGGGACGAATCGGACGGGCAGGTAGTCGTGCTCGACGGGGAAGCGCAGCCAGGCCGGCATGGAGTCGATCGTGGCCTGGCCGAGGATCACCTCCTCGTCGAAGTCGCAGCCGTACTTCGCCAGCTTCGGCGTGATCCAGTCGGCCACCGGGTCCTCGCGCGGATCGCCCGGCTGCTGGGCGCGCAGCCGCAGGAACAGCGAGCGCATCCGCGCCCAGTGATCTCTGCCGAAGGTCGTCCGGACCTGCGCCGCGCCGCAGGCCCGGGCGGCCACGGGGCCCGGGAAGGTGATGGCGTCCCAGACCACCAGGTCGGGCTGCCAACTGCGGCAGAACGCGACCAGGTCGTCGTACATGGCGTCGTCGGTGATGAAGTCCAGTGCGAGCGGCGAGCAGAAGGCGGCCAGGCAGTCTCTGACGTACTCATACGTGAGCACCTCGGGCCGTTCCTCCGCGATGTCGAATCCGGAGCCGTAGATCTGCCGGTCCATCGGCGTTTCCGCCAGCCGTTCGGCCATATCGGCCGTGCCGCCGACCGATAAAGCGGTCAAGCCGGTCTGGGTAATCGCGTCGACGATGTCCGGCTGGCCGGCGACGATTACTTCGTGGCCGGCCGCTTTCATCGCCCAGGCGATGGGGACCATGAGAAAAAGGTGCGCGTTTGCCGCGTGTTGAGTGAACAGAACACGCATGACAATTCCTCCAAATGATTTATCGCGTCAATGGGACGCTACCTATGCGCGCATGACCGCCCGACCCCTAGGGGCCCCCTCACGCTCCCCTGTGCGGGGCCGGATCATCGCCCACACCGGGGAGAGCGTCGCCACGAGGGCGGAGAGCGTCGTGGAGCAGATCACGGCGAGATAGACCCACGCCGGCCCGTAAGGCATCGGTGAGCCGTTGACCGCTATGGCGAACGGAATCAGGATGGGGGCGACCGCCGCCGTGCCGAGCACGACGCCGACCGCGGCGACCACCATGGCCTCGATCCCCACCATCCGCAGGATCTGTCCGCGGGTGAAGCCGATCAGCCGCTGAAGCCGGAACTCCCTGCGCCGCGAGGCGGCCCCCATCGCCTGGGCGCTGATCACCGAGATGCCGGCGAAGATGATGACCACGCCGGTGAACAGGTAGTTGATCCAGGCCCGGGTCCGCTGCTGTTCGGCCGACGTCGTGGACAGCCCGCCGGCGTCGCTCACCCGCACGGTGGGCAGGCGGCCCACGGCTTCGGTCAGGTCGGATCTCAGCCGCCGCTGGTCGCCGCCCGGGGCGGCCCGGACGAGGATCTGGGTCGGCAGCCCGGCGGTCGTATGGGCGGCGAGCAGCGTGGCGGGCATCAGGATCACCTCGCCGCCGGGTTTGTCCGCGAGCAGCGCGACGACCCTGAGCTCCACCTCGGCGCCGTCGCCCAGCCGCAGGGTGACCGCGTCGCCGAGCCCTCGCCCGAGGTGCCGGGCGTGCTCCTGGGTGAGGGCGACCGAGTCGCCACGCAGGTCGGTGAGGGTGCCCGAGGTGAGGGCGAGGTCCGTGACCCCGGCCGCGCCTTCGGCCGTGAGGCCCAAGAGCGGCCAGCCGTGCTCGCCCTGCCAGCCGTCATACGGGGTCTCGACGAACCCGCTGCCGCTCGCCAGTTCCGAAGCGGCCATGACCCCCGGGACGGAGCGGACCCGGCCGAGCAGGCCGGGGGCGAGACCGCCCGGCCCGGCGGTGATCACGTCGTCGGCCCGCAGGTCGTCCATGCGGACCTGCCGCGCCTGGTCGGCCTGCGTCATCTGGAGATAGATGTTGGCCGTACTGATCCCGGTCGCGAGCATGATGGGCAGGACCGCGGCGGCCATGCCGAACGGCCGGGCGCAGCTGTTGAGCAGGGCCAGGCGGCCGATCGTCCTGGGCCGCGCGCGCACGGCCCGGCCGACCAGCCCGGTCATCGCCTTGGTCATCCTGGAGGCCACCACGGCCACGCCGAGGATCACCACGATCGCGGCGAGGCAGGTGATGCTCACGGCGGACGACCGGATCAGCAGCATGCCCGAACAGATCGTCGTGCCCACCACGCCGAGGCAGATCAGGGCGAGCGCCGCACGGGCCCGGTCGAGCCCGTGGTCCTGCGGCGGGGAGCTGAGGACCGTGGCGGGCCGGGGCCGCGCGGCCCGCCAGATGGGCAGGAACGCGGCGGCCAGCCCGGCGCACAGGCATACCGCCGCCGCGCCCGCGGCCGGGAGCGGGCCTGGGTCGAAACGCATGGCGGCGGGCACCACCCCGTCGCGCACCAGGTGCCAGAACAGCCATCCGCCGAGGTGGAAGCCGAGCACGGAGCCCGCCGCCGTCGCGACCACCGAGACCGTCGTCACCTCGCCGAGCATCATCAGGCGGATGCGCCGTGGGGGCGTGCCCATCGCGTGCAGCAGCGTCATCTCCGGCGCCCGGTGCTCGACCAGGAGCCGCATGGTGCTGACCAGGACGAGCATGCCGACCAGGAGCGTCGTGCCACCGATCAGGCCGGCGACGGTGAGCAGGTTGTCCCGGCCGGCGCGTGCCTGCGGGAACTCGGCGAGACCGCGGTCGTCCCCGGTGAGCGTCACCGCGGACTGGCCGCGCAGGCCGGCGCGTACCCGGTCCGCGAGCGTCTTCTCGCCCGTCCCGGGGGCGGGGATCACCGCTATCGCGTCCACCGAGTCGGGATGGCCGGACAGCCGCCGCGCGTCGGCCGGCGCGAAGAACAGCGCGGCCGCCGTGGCCGTGCGTCCCCCGGCCGGGGCGACGACGCCGCTCACCCGGAAGACCGCGACGCTGCCGTGGACCACGAGCTGAACCCGCCCGCCGACCCGGCTGCCCGACCGCGCGGCGAGTGCCGCGTCCAGCACGACGTCTCCGTCCGCCACCGGCGCGGTGCCGGCCTGGAGCTCGTACGGCAGCAGCCCCGCGGACGTCCATTCGTGCCCCGCGCCCCGGGGCGCGTCCCCGCCGAGCAGGGTCACGGGGAAGGAGACATCACCGATGGTGTCGGCTACGCCGGGCACCGCCCGCAATGTCGCGACCAGGGAGCGTTTCAGCCGTACGGTCTCCGACAGGCTCGCCCATTCGGCGTCGTCGTCGCCGGGCGCGGCGTCCGGCAGCCGGTACGACGGGTCGCCCGCGACCACCACCGTGGCGCCGGCCAGCCGCTCGGGCGGGAACGAGGCCCGCAGCCCCGCCGCCAGCAGCCCTCCGCACGCCGCCACGATGGTGGCGGCGGCGAAGACCGTGGCGAGTACGGCCGAGTAGGCGCCCCTGCGGCGGGTCAGGGTGCGCAGGGTCAGGCGCCACATCAGGACGGCTCTCCCCTGTCCCACATCGCCAGGTGGGCCATCCGCTCGGCCACCGCCTTGCTGGGCGGGAGCGTCAGCTCGTCCACGATCCGGCCGCGGGACATGAAGTAGACGTGGTCGGCGTAGGCCGCGATGCGCGGATCGTGCGTGGCCACCACCACCGTCTGCCCCGCCGCCCGCACCGACTCGCGCAGCAGGCCGAGCAGCCGGTCGATGTCGCGGGAGTCCTGCGCGCAGGTCGGTTCGTCGGCGAAGATCACCGGCGTCCGGCCGACCACGGCGCGGGCGACCGCCACCCGCTGCTGCTCGCCGAAGGACAGCTTGTCCGGCAGGTCGCGCAGGCGGTCCGCCAGGCCGATGTGCGCGATCACGCTGTCGAACAGCGCGGTGTCCATGCTCCGGCCCGACAGGTGGAGGGGGAGCGCGATGTTCTCCGCCACGTCCAGGGCGGGCAGCAGATTGGGCCCTTGGAAGACGAAGCCGAGCCGGTCTCGCCGCAGCCTGGTCAGCGACGCGTCGTCGAGGTCCGTGAGCTCCTGGCCGTCGAGGAACACCGATCCCGAGGTCGGCCGTTCCAGGCCCGACGCGCAGCGCAACAGCGTGCTCTTACCGGATCTCGACGGCCCGATGACAGCGGTGAGCGCGCTTTTCCCGCAGCCGATGGTGACGTTTTCCAGCGCCGCGGGACCACCCGTCCGGGTGTTGTACGTTTTTCGCACGGAGGTTAACCGTACGATGTCGTCTTGGCCGCTCCTCTGATTGTCTCCCAGTCTGCTCATAGAACAGATCGTAATCTCCGGTTCATATTCGGCGCATCGGCCTGAAGGGCCATCCGGGCCCTCCTCTTCGGGGATGGTTCGGTGGCATGAACGGTACTCGGGACGGAAAATCTCGTGTTTTGCCGACGCCCGTGACATGTCCTCAGAATTCTTTGTCGAGAATGGTGAAAAGTTCTTCCGCGCTGGCCGATTCGAGTCTCGGCTCCGCCGGGTCGTCCGCCGTCCGGCCGTGCGCCTCGGTCCATTTCGCCGTGAGGGCCTTGAGCCGGGCGGTGATCCTCGCGTGCCCGTCGGGGTCCGGTACGAGGTTGTCCAGTGCGTGCTCGAGCTCCGCCAGTTCGGCTTCCAGGGGTTCGGCCGCCGTCTCGTCGTCGCCGAGCAGTTCGGTCTTGATGTAGTCGGCCACCGCGGCCGGTGTCGGGTAGTCGAAGACGAGCGTGGCGGGCAGGCGCACGTCCGCCGCCGCGCTCAGCCGGTTGCGCAGCTCGACCGCGGTCAGCGAGTCGAAGCCCAGCTCCTTGAACCCCCGGTCCGGATCGACCGGGTCCCCGGTGGCGTGGCCGAGGACCGCGGCGACGTGGGTCCGTACCAGGCTCAGCAGCAGGCGGTCACGTGCCGCCCTGGACAGCGGGGTCAGCTGATCGGCCAGCGAGGCCGGGGCGACGGCCTGGGTGGTGGCGGGCGCCCGGCTGATCGGCGCGGTGACCAGGCCGCGGAGCATCGCCGGCGGCCCTTCCTCCCGCGACCGCATGGCCGCGAGATCCAGCCGGATCGGCACCAGCGCGGCCTCGTCGCGCGCGAGCGACGCGTCGAACAGAGCCAGCCCCGCCTCGGCCGACAGCGGCAGCAGGCCCGAGCGGCGCAGCCGCCGCAGATCGGCCTCGCCGAGCTGGGCGGTCATGCCGCCGACCTCCGGCGCCCACATGCCCCAGGCCAGCGAGACCGCCGGCAGACCGGCCGCCCTGCGGTGCGTGGCCAGCGCGTCGAGGAAGGCGTTGGCCGCCGCGTAGTTGCCCTGCCCGGCGGCGTCGAGCGTGCCGGCCGAGGAGGAGAAGAGCACGAAGGCCGACAGGTCCAGATCCTTGGTGAGCTCGTGCAACTGCCAGGCGGCCTCCGCTTTGGGCTGCCAGACCATGTCCACCTGCGCGGGTGTGAGCGAGTCGATGACGCCGTCGGCCACGACGCCCGCCGTGTGCACGACCGCGGTCAGCGGACGGTCCGGCGCCACCCGGCCGAGCAGTGCGGCCAGGGCGTCCCGGTCGGAGACGTCGCAGGCCGCGACCTCGACGCGGGCGCCCTGCTCGGTGAGCTCGGCGCGGAGCTTCTCGGCGCCCGGGGCGTCGAGACCTCTGCGGCCGACGAGCAGCAGGTCGCGTACGCCGTGCTCGGCCACCAGGTGCCGGGCAACCAGCGCGCCTAGCCCGCCCGTGCCGCCGGTGACGAGCACGGTGCCGGGCCGGTCGAGCGGCGTGGGGACGGTCAGCACGACCTTGCCGATGTGCCGGGCCTGCGCCATGTGGCGGAACGCCTCCGGCGCGCGGCGCAGGTCCCAGACCCGGGTCGGCAGCGGTTCGAGCACGCCGTCCTCGAACAGTTTCACCAGTTCGGTCAGAATCTCCTTGGTCCGGTCATGCCCGGCGTCCGAGAGGTCGAAGGGCGTGTAACGGATCCCGGGAGCGATGGTGTCGCGGAGGTCGGTCTTGCCCATCTCCACGAACCGGCCGCCCTCGGACAGCAGCCCGAGAGAGGCGTCGATGAACTCCCCGGCCAGCGAGTTGAGCACCACATCCATCCGGCCGAACTTCTTCGCGAAGTCCAGCGTCCTTGAGGAGGCCACATGGTCCTCGTCCAGGGTCAGCGCTCCCCACTTGCCCGGACTCGCCGTGCCGAACACCTCCGCGCCCAGCCAGCGAGCGAGCTGCACCGCCGCCATGCCGACCCCACCGGCAGCCGCGTGGATGAGCACCCGATCCCCCGCGCGGACCCCGCCCAGATCGACCAGGCCGTAGTAGGCGGTCGCGAACACGGCCGGTACCGCGGCCGCGGTCACGAAGGACCAGCCGGCCGGCATGTGCGCGATCATCCGGTGGTCGGTCGTCGTGTAGGGCCCGAACCCCTCCTCGAACAGCCCGAGCACCCTGTCGCCCGGGGCGAACCCGGTGACGCCGGAGCCGACCTCGACGATCACGCCGGAGCCCTCGCTCCCAAGTGACGCCGGACCGGGGTACATGCCGAGGGCCATCAGGACGTCGCGGAAGTTCAGTCCACCGGCCCGCACCGACACCCGTACCTCGAACTCGCCCAGGGGCCGCCGGGCCGCGTCACAGACGGCCGCTTCCAGGCCGTCGATCGTGCCCGGCTTGGTGATCTCCAGACGCCACGACTCCGCACCGGCGGGCGGCCTCAGCAGGCCGTCGTCGTCGGTCCTGGTCAGCCGCGGCGCGCGGGCCTCGCCCTCGCGCAGGGCCAGCTCAGGCTCCTGACCGGCCAGTACGGTGGGCAATGCCCGGTAGGAGGCCGCCGTGCCGTCCACGTCGATGAGCAGGAACCGGCCGGGGTTCTCGGCCTGCGCGGCGCGTACCAGACCCCAGACGGGCGCGTGGACGAGATCGGGGGCGTCGTCGTCGGCGGTGGCGCGCACCGAGCCGCCGGTCACCACGGCCAGTTTGGCGTCGGCGAAGCGCTCGTCGGCCAGCCAGTCCTGCAGCAGGGCGAGCGTTCGGCCGGTCACGTCGCGGGCGGCCACCGAGGGGTCGGCCCACGCGGACTCGTACCCGGCGGAGACCAGCACCACCGTCGGCGTGGTGCTCAGCGCGGCCAGGCCCACGGCGGTGCGCACGGGGAGTCCCGCGGCGCGCAGGGCGCCGGGCAGCTCGTCGTCCTCGCCGCCGAGCACCGCCCAGTCGTCCCAGGGGTCGCCGGTGGGCACCGGTGTCCATGTCACCTGGTACGGCGAGGTGCCGGCCCCGTTCCGGCCGGCTCGGAGTCCGGCGCCGGAGACCGGCCGCATGGCCAGCGCGCCCACCGTGGCCAGCGGCGCGCCTGTGGCGTCCGCCACGGTCAGCAAGGGTGCGCCGTCGGCGGATACGCGTACGCGGGCGGCGGCGGCGCCGGTCGCGTACAGGCTGACCTCGCTCCAGGTGAAGGGCAGCTCGACCTGCTGGTCCCCGCCGTCCTCAGCCAGCCCGATGGCGTGCAGCACGGCGTCGAACAGCGCCGGATGCAGACCGTAGCGCCCGGCGTCCGTGGCATCAGGGAGCTCGATCTCGGCGAACACCTCGCCGTCGCGAAGCCACGCCGCGCGCAGTCCCCGGAAGGCTGGTCCGTATGCCACGCCTTCGCCGGCCAGCCGCTCGTAGAGTCCGCCGACGTCGATGGGCTCGGCGCCGGGTGGCGGCCATTCGGTCAGGTCGAAGGCGGGCTGCCGCGCTCCGGCGGCGAGCGTCCCGGTCGCGTGCCGGATCCAGGGCCGCTCGCCCGTGGCCCGCGAGTAGACGGTCAGCGTACGGCGGCCCGAGTCGTCCGCGCCGGAGACGATCACTTCGATCGTGACGGCGTCCCGCTCCCCCAGCACGAGGGGGGTCTCCAGGGTCAGCTCTTCCACGAGATCGCAACCTGCCTGGTGACCGGCCGCGACGGCGAGCTCGACGAAGGCCGTGCCCGGCACCAGCACGGTGTCGAGGATCCGGTGATCGGCCAGCCAGGGGTGGGTGCCGAGCGAGAGCCTGCCGGTGAACAGCGATCCACCGGTGTCGGGCAGCTCGACGGCGGCGCCCAGCAGCGGGTGATCCGCGGCCTCCAGCCCGAGCGAGGCGGGATCACCGCCATTGTGGGAAGACCGCAGCCAGTAATGGCGGCGCTGGAAGGCATAGGTGGGAAGCTCCACCACCCGTCCGGCACCGTCGAAGAAGGCGTGCCAGTCCACGTCCGCCCCGCGCGCGTACGCCCGGCCGAGGGCGGCCACCAGTTGCCCGGCCTCGTCCCGATCGCGCCGCAGCACCGGCACCGCCACCGGCACGGGCCCCTGCTCCTGTACCAGCCCCGACAGCACGCCGTCGGGACCCAGCTCCAGGAGGGTCCGCACGCCCCGTTCGCGCAGGAAGGCGACGCTGTCGGCGAACCGCACCGGCTCTCGCAGCTGCCGCACCCAGTACTCGGCCGAGAACTCCCGTACCGGCTCGCCGGTCAGGTTCGACACCACCGGAATCTCCGGGACGCCGTACTCCAGCCCGGCGGCCACCTCACCGAAGGCGCTGAGGATCGGCTCCATGCGATGGGAGTGGAACCCGTCGCTGACCCGCAGCCGCCGGCACCTGACCCCGCGCCGGGCGAACTCCGCCGCCACCCGCTCCACGGCGGGCTCGTCACCCGAGACCACGACCGAGGCCGGCCCGTTCACCGAGGCGATCGCCACCTCAGACGGTTCGAACATGTCCGACAGCAGGTCGGACACGGTCCGTTCTCCCGCCCCGACCGCGACCATCGCCCCACCCGCGGGCAGGCTGCCCATCAACCGGCCACGGGCCGCCACCAGCGCGCACGCGTCCTCCAGGGACAGCACCCCGGCCACGTGCGCCGCCGTCAGCTCGCCCACCGAGTGACCCAGCAGGTAGTCGGGGACCATGCCCCATGACTCCAGCAGCCGGTAGAGGGCCACCTCTACCGCGAACAGCCCCGTCTGGGCGTACTGCGTCCGGTCCAGGAGCTCCGGCCGCTCCCACATCACCTCGGTCAGCGGTACGTCCAAGTAGCGGTCCAGGCCCGCGGCCACCGCCTCCAGGTGTCCCTTGAACGCGGGGAACGCCCTGGTCAGCTCCAGACCCATCTCCGTCCGCTGACTTCCCTGACCGGTGAACATGAACCCCAGCCCACCGAGTCCTTCCGGACCGGTCACGACGTCGACCGGCTCAGCCCCCTCGGCCACCCGCGCCAGGCCCGCCACCAGTTGCTCCCGATCGGCGGCCACGACCACGGCGCGGTGGCTCAGCAGGGGACGCGTTCGCACCAGCGCATGGCCCACCTCAGCCGGCCCGGCCTCCGTGGACCCCGCAACGAAGTCCCGCAGCCGCTCCGCCTGCGCCCGTACGCCGTCCTCACCGCGACCGGAGACCACCACGGGCACCGGCACGTCGGCCGGAGCCGGGACATCATCCGGAACCGGCTCTTCGGCGGGAACGCCCTCGATCACCACATGCGCATTGGTCCCGCTGATCCCGAAGGACGACACTCCCGCCCGGCGCGGCCGGTCGCCGCCGGGCCAGGGGGTCGGTTCGGTCACCAGCGACACCGCGCCCGCCGACCAGTCCACATGCGAGGACGGGGTGTCGACGTGCAGCGTCTTCGGCAGTACGCCGTGCCGCATCGCCAGGACCATCTTGATCACCCCGGCGACACCCGCCGCGCACTGGGTGTGGCCGATGTTGGACTTCACCGTACCCAGCCACAGCGGCCGATCCTGCGGACGATCCTGACCGTAGGTGGCCAGCAGCGCCTGCGCCTCGATCGGGTCCCCGAGCGTCGTGCCGGTGCCGTGGCCCTCGACCGCGTCGATGTCGGCCAGGCCGAGACCGGCGTTGGCCACCGCCTGGCGGATCACCCGCTGCTGGGAGGGGCCATTGGGCGCGGTCAGCCCGTTGCTCGCGCCGTCCTGATTGACCGCGCTGCCCCGCACCACCGCCAGCACCTGATGGCCCTGGCGCCGCGCGTCCGACAGCCGCTCCAGCAGCAGCAGACCGACGCCTTCGGCGAACGCCGTACCATCGGCGGCCTCCGCGAACGCCTTGCACCGCCCATCCCGCGCCAGCCCCCGCTGCCTGCTGAACTCCACGAAGATCTCGGGCGTGGACAGCACGGTCACGCCGCCGGCGAGCGCGAGCGTGCTCTCGCCGCGGCGCAGCGACTCGCAGGCCAGATGCAGGGCGACCAGGGACGACGAGCACGCCGTGTCCAGGGTCATGGCGGGCCCCTCCAGGCCGAGCGCGTAGGCGACGCGGCCGGACATCACCGAGCTGGAGTTGCCGGTGATCAGGTATCCCTCCACCTCCTCGGGCAGGGGCGCGGGCCCGGTGGCGTAGCCGGTGGCGGAAGCACCGACGAACACGCCCGTCGAACTGCCCCTGAGGGCGCCGGGATCGATGCCCGCGCGTTCGAGGGCCTCCCAGGAGGCTTCGAGCAGCAGCCGCTGCTGCGGGTCCGTGGCCAGCGCCTCGCGGGGCGAGATCCCGAAGAAGGCCGCGTCGAACTCTCCGGCCTCGTACATGAACCCGCCCACCCGCACATAGCTGCTGCCGGCGCTCTCAGTGTCGGGGTCGTAGAGCCGCTCCAGGTCCCAGCCCCGGTCGGCGGGGAACTCCGACATCGCGTCCCGGCCCTCGACCAGCATGTGCCACAGGGCCTCCGGCGAGTCGACGCCACCGGGATACCGGCAGCTCATCCCGACGATGGCGATCGGATCGTCGTCGAGCGGCGCGGCGGGCGCGGCGACCGGCGCGGCCGGCGACTCCGCGCCGAGCAGCTTGCCCTTGATGTGCTGGGCGAGTACGGCGGGCGTCGGATAGTCGAAGACCAGCGTGGCCGACAGCCGCAACCCGGTGGCGGCGTTGAGCCGGTTGCGCAGCTCGATGGCGGTCAGTGAGTCGAAGCCCAGCTCCTTGAACGCCCGGCCGGCGTCCACCGAGGCGGCATCGGCGTGGCCGAGCACGGTGGCGGCCTGCGCGCGGATCAGGGAGACGAGCACCTGGTCGCGGTCGGTCTCGGGCAACCCGGCCAGTTGCCGCTCCAGACCGGAAGCGGCACCGCCCGGCACGGCGCTCGCGGCGACGTTCCGCTGCGCGGGCGGCTGGACCAGGCCGCGCAGCAACGGCTGCACCGAGGCGGACTCGCGGCGCATCGCGGCGAGGTCGAGGCGGATCGGTGCCAGCAGGGCCTCGTCCACCGTCAGGGCGGCGTCGAAGAGCGCCAGCCCCTCCTCGGACGAGAGGCCGCGGGCGCCCGACCGCTCCATCCGCGCTATGTCGGCGTCGCGCAGGTGGGCGCTCATGTTGCTGCGTTGTTCCCAGAAGCCCCAGGCCAGCGACACCGCGACGAGGCCGTGCGCGCGCCGGTGCGCCGCCAGGGCGTCCAGGAACACGTTCGCCGCCGCGTAATTGCCCTGACCGGCGTCCCCCAGGACACCGGCCGCCGAGGAGAACAGCACGAACGCCGACACGTCCAGGTCCCGCGTCAGCTCGTGCAGGTTCCACGCCCCGGCGACCTTCGGCCGCAGCACGGCGTCCACGCGCTCCGGCGTCAGCGAGTCCAGTACTCCGTCGTCGAGCGCTCCGGCGGTATGTACCACCCCGCGCAGCGGCGCCTGTGCCGGGACCTCTGCCAGCAGC
Source organism: Nonomuraea sp. NPDC049141 (assembly GCF_040648415.1). Classification (NCBI taxonomy): domain Bacteria; kingdom Bacillati; phylum Actinomycetota; class Actinomycetes; order Streptosporangiales; family Streptosporangiaceae; genus Nonomuraea; species Nonomuraea sp. NPDC049141. The sequence goes on along the minus strand of NZ_JBEZDR010000009.1, from coordinate 89,001 downwards.
TTGGCCAGCGCGCCCCGATCCGCCACGTCGCAGGCCGCGATGCGTACCCGCGCGCCCAGTCCGGACAGCTCCTGAAGCAGGTCCGCCGCGCCCATGGCCGACATCCCCGACCGGCTCACCAGCAGCAGGTCCCGTACCCCGTGGACCGTCACCAGATGGCGCGCCACCAGCGCGCCCAGACCGCCCGTGCCGCCGGTCACGAGCACCGTCCCGCCGCCGGTGAACGTGGGCGGCATCGACAGCACGATCTTCCCGGTATGCCGGGCGAGCGACATGAACCGCAGCGCCTCCCCGGCCCGCCGCACATCCCAGACCCGGACGGGCGGCAACTCCAGCACACCTCTGTCGAACAGCGCCAGCACCTCGGCCAGCTGGTCGCGCAGGCGGTCGGGGCCGGCTTCCATCAGGGAGTACGGGAGGTAGCGCACGCCCGGGTGGGCGTCGGCGACCTGGCCGGGTTCGCGAACATCGGTCTTGCCGATCTCCAGGAAGCGACCGCCCTCGTCCAGCAGTCCCAGCGAGGCGTCCAGGAACTCGCCGGCCAGCGAGTTGAGCACCACATCTACTCGGCCGAACTTCTGCGCGAAGTCCAGCGTCCGTGAGGAGGCCACATGGTCCTCGTCCAGGGTGAGCGCTGCCCACTTGTTTGGGCTCGCTGTGCCGAATACCTCCGCGCCGAGCCAGCGGGCGAGCTGCACCGCCGCCATGCCGACCCCACCGGCGGCGGCGTGGATGAGCACCCGGTCCCCCGCGCGGACCTCGGCGAGATCGACCAGGCCGTAGTAGGCGGTCAGGAACGCCACCGGGACCGATGCCGCCTCCGCGAACGACCAGCTGGCGGGCATACGAGCCAGCAACCGCCGATCCGTCACCCCCACCGGACCGAACGCGCCGTCCAGCAACCCCAGCACCCGATCACCGGGCACCAGATCGGCAACCTCGGCGCCTACCTCCAGCACCACGCCCGCTATCTCGCCGCCGATGGGTTCGTCGTGTTCGGGCACCATGCCGAGGGTGACGACCAGGTCCCGGAAGTTGAGACCGGCCGCGCGTACCGACACCCGCACCTCATCCGGCCCGAGCGGGCGGGCCGCCTCCGGGCACGGGACCAGTGACAGGCCGTCCAGGCTGCCCTTGATCGCCGCGTCCAGGCGCCACTCCGGGGCGCCCGCAGGGGGTGTCAGGGTGTCGGTGGTGGCCGCGCGGGCCAGCCTGGGCACCAGCAGTTCGCCTGCTCTCAGGGCTAGCTGCGGCTCGGTGAGCGCCGCGAGCACGGCGGGCACCGGTATCCCGGAGTCGTCGAGGTCCAGCAGCACGAAGCGGCCGGGGTGCTCCGACTGCGCCGACCGCAGCAGGCCCCACACCGGCGCGTTCGCCAGATCCCGCACCTCCGCGCCCGCCGCCACCGCGCCACGGGTCACCACGACAAGCCGCACCGAGGCCAGCCGCTCATCGGCCACCCAGGCCTGTACGAGCCCCAGCGCCCTGTGCGTCGCCGCCCGCGCACCACCCGGAACGCCGCCGCCCACCGCTTCCATGAAGCCGTCCGACCCAACGCCCTCCGACCCGACGCCTTGCGACACGGAGCCGTCCGACGCGGAGCCCTGCGAGTCGAAGCTTACGAACACCGTGTCGGGCAGCCGATCCGATGAGGTCAGCGCCGTCAGGTCCGTGAACTCGGCGCTCGCGACCCCGGCCCGGCGCAAGCCGTGCGGGTCCGGGCCGAGTACCGCAGCACCCCCTGCCACCGTCGCCGACGGCAACGTGGACGCCGCAGACAGCGCGGGCACCGCGGTCCACGCCACGCGGAACAGCGAGTCGCCATGGGCGACCGAAGCGGCGGAGAGCTGCTGCGCCGAGGCCGGACGCGAGACCAGCGATCGTACGGTGGCGACGGGCACGCCCGAGGTGTCGGCCAGCCACAGCGACAGGGCGTCGGGCCCGGCCGGCGACAGCCGGACCCGGACGGCCGAGGCGCCGGTGGCCCGCAGGGAGACGCCGGTCCAGGCGAAGGGCAGGCTCAGGCGCTCGTCGGCGGCCTCCAGCAGCGACCCCGCGTGCAGCGCCGCGTCGAGCAGCGCCGGGTGCAGGCCGAACAGCTCGGCGTCCCGGCGCGCCCGCTCGGGCAGCGCGACTTCGGCGAAGACCTCGTCACCACGCCGCCACCCCGCCTTCAGCCCCTGGAACAGCGGACCGTAGCCGTAGCCGGCCTCGGCGAGCCGTTCGTACAGGCCGTCGAGGTCCACAGAGACGGCTCCGTCCGGCGGCCACTGGGCGAGGGAGAAGTCCTCGGGCGCGTCGTCGGCGGCCACGTACCCGCTCGCGTGCCGGGTCCACGGCGCGTCGGCCGGCGCGTCCTCCGCCCGCGAGTGCACGCCGATCCGGCGGCGGCCCGCGTCCTCGGGCGCTCCGACGGACACCTGCAGCCACACGCCGCCGCGCTCGGGGACGACGAGCGGGGCCTCCAGCGTCAGCTCCTCCAGCAGGCCGCAGCCGACCTGGTCGCCCGCCCGGATGGCGAGCTCGACGAAGGCGGTGCCGGGCAGGAGCAGCGTGCCGGCGGCGGCGTGGTCGGCCAGCCAGGGGTGGAGCTGGACCGAGAGCCGTCCGGTGAGGAGCGCCCCACCGGACTCGGCGAGCGTCACGGCCGCGCCCAGGAGCGGATGGCCGGGGGCGGTCAGTCCGGCCGAGGCGACGTCCCCGGCCGAGGTCCGGGTCTCCAGCCAGTAGTGCCGGCGCTGGAAGGCGTACGTCGGCAGATCGACCCGGTTCGCGCCGGTGAGCAGGCTGTCCCAGTCGACGGGCACGCCGCGTACGTGCGCCTCCGCGACCGAGGCCAGCACGCGCCGCAGATCGCCTTCGCCACGGCGCAGGGTGCCGGCGGCGAACGCGTCGGCCCCGGCCTCGTCGATCGTGTCCTGCACGCTCATCACGAGCACCGGGTGCGCGCTCATCTCCAGGAACGCGTCGTGTCCCCGCGCGAGCAGCTCCTCGATCACGGCCTGGAACTCGATCGGCTGACGGGCGTTGTGGAACCAGTAGTCGGCGCTCAGCTCGTCGGTGTCCAGCACCCCACCGGTCACGGTGGAGTAGAACGGCACGTCTCCCGTGGTCGGGGACACGGTTCGGAGCATCCGCGTCAGTTGCTCGCGCAACGGGTCGACCTGATCGCAGTGGGAGGCGACGGTGGAGGCCAGCAGACGCGCCCGGATGCCGTCCGCCTCGCACTGGGCGACGAGTTCGGCGAGGGCCCCTTCGTCGCCGACCGCGGTACACGACGAGGGGCCGTTCTTCGCCCCGATGGACAGCCGTCCCGGCCAGCGGGCCAGCCGCTCCTCCACCGCATCGGCCGCCGCGCCGATCGCGGCGATGCCGCCCCGGCCCACCAGGCGCTCGGCGAACAGGCGGCTGCGCAGCACGATCACGCGTACGGCGTCGGCCAGCGACAGGCCGCCGGCCACGTAGGCGGCGGCGACCTCGCCCTGCGAGTGGCCCACGACGGCGGCGGGCCGCACGCCCAGCGACTCCCACAGGGCGGCCAGCGACACCATCACCGCGAACAGCGCCGGCTGAACGACCTCCAGCCGCTCCAGCGAAGGGGCGCCCGGCTCGCCACGCAGCACGTCGAGCAGCCGCCAGTCGACATAGGACTCGATCTCCGCCGCGCACTCGTCCATGCGCCGCGCGAAGACGGGGGACGAGTCCAGAAGCTCCACCGCCATGCCCGCCCACTGCGAGCCCTGGCCGGGGAAGATGAAGACCGCGCGGCGCTCCGCGGTGGCCTCGCCCTCGATCACGTCGGCGGCGGGCTCGCCCTCGGACAGAGCGGTCAGCCCGGCGAGCAGTTCGGCCCGGTCACCGGCGACGACCACCGCGCGGTGTTCCCAGCTCGAACGCGAGGTCACCAGCGAGTGGGCGACGTCGGCCAGGCCGAGGTCCTCGTGCTCGCCCAGATGGGCGGCCAGCCTGGCGGCCTGCGCGCGCAGCGCCTCCGGCGCCTTCGCGGACAGCACCATGGGGACGACGGCCGGGGGCAAGCCGCCGTCCCCCTCCAAGGTGGCTTCTACCGGCGGCTCCTCGAGGATCAGGTGCGCGTTGGTGCCGCTCACGCCGAAGGACGAGACGCCGGCTCGCCGCGGCGTGCCGTTGGCGAGCCAGGGCCGGCTCTCGGTGAGCAGTTCGACCGCGCCGAGCGACCAGTTGACGTACGGCGACGGCTCGTCCACGTGCAGGGTGCGGGGCAGCGTCTCGTGACGCATGGCCATGGCCATCTTGATCACACCGGCCACGCCGGCCGCCGCCTGGGTGTGGCCGATGTTCGACTTGATCGAGCCCAGTCTCAGCGGCCCGCGTTCGCCCCGGTCCTTTCCGTACGTGGCCATCAGCGCGTGCGCCTCGATCGGGTCCCCCAGCTTGGTGCCGGTGCCGTGCGCCTCGACCACGTCGACCTCGGCCGGTGACAGCCCCGCGTTGGCCAGCGCCCGGCGGATCACCCGTTCCTGGGAGGGACCGTTCGGGGCGGTCAGGCCGCTGCTGGCGCCGTCCTGGTTGATCGCCGAGCCGCGGATGACCGCGAGCACGGGGTGTCCCCGGCGGCGCGCGTCCGACAGCCGCTCGATCGCGAGGATCCCGACGCCCTCGGAGAAGCCGGTGCCGTCGGCGGAGGCGGCGAACGCCTTGCAGCGGCCGTCCGCGGCGAGCACCCGCTGCCGGCTGAACGCGGTGTAGGTGCCGGGGGTGGACATCACGGTCACGCCGCCGGCCAGCGCGAGGTCGGTCTCGCCGTTCCGCAGCGCCTGGCAGGCGAGGTGCAGGGCCACCAGGGAAGCGGAGCAGGCGGTGTCGACGGTGAGCGTGGGACCTTCGAGCCCGAGGGCGTAGGCGATCCGGCCGGACACCACGCTCGGGGCGTTGCCCGTCACGAGGTAGCCCTCGATCTCCTCCGGCGCCTTGTCGAGCCGGGGACCGTAGTCCTGCGGCTCGGCGCCGATGAACACGCCGGACTGGCTGCCCCGCAGCGAGCGCGGATCGATGCCCGCCCGCTCGAACGCCTCCCAGGAAGCCTCCAGCACCAGGCGCTGCTGGGGATCCATGGCGACGGCCTCACGCGGGCTGATGCCGAAGAAGTCGGCGTCGAACTCAGCGGCGTCGTGCAGCCAGTGCCCCGACCGGGCGTAGGTGGAGTTGGGCGCGTCCGGGTCGTCGTCGAACAGCCGGTCAAGGTCCCAGCCACGGTTCACCGGGAACTCGGTGAGGGTCTCCCCGCTCTCGGCGACCAGCCGCCACAGCTCCTCCGGGGTGGTGATCCCGCCCGGATAGCGGCAGCCGATGCCGATGACGGCGATCGGCTCATCCATGGCGACGGCCGGCTGGACCTCGGCGGTCTCCGCGCCAGCCAGGCCGAGCACCTCGGTGAACAGATAGTCGACCACCGCGTCAGGGGTGGGATGGTCGAAGGCGATGGTGATCGGCAGTTCGGCGCCGACCGCCTGGGCCAGGCGGTCGTGCAGCTCGACGGCGGCCAGCGAGTCGAGTCCCAGTTCCCTGAAGCCGCGCTGGGGGTCCACCGCGTCAGGGGCATCGGGGAGCACGGTCCGCAGGACCTCGACCGTCAGGTCGTTCACCAGGTCGGCGAGGACGCGACGCTGCTCGCTCAAGACACACTCCGCTCACTCGTAGCTCACTCGTACTTGCGGTTGAATTCGATCCGGGAGACGGACACCACCTGGTGACCGCGCGCGACGACCTCGATGGGCGCGGGGTGGCCCAGGAACATCACCAGGCTCGCGGTCATCCCGTAGGCCCCCGCGTTGGGAATGGACACGACGTCGCCGGGTTCGAGCGGCGGCAGCGGCACGTTCCTGGCGATGATGTCGCCGGGGGTGCAGAGCGGGCCGACCAGGGTCGCGGGCTGCCGCTCGCCGTCGTAGGAGGCGTCGTCGAGCTCCACCGAGACCGGCAGCAGCCTCCCCAGCCCGGACATGCCGCCGAGGATGTTGATGCCGGCGTCCAGGATGACGAACCTGCGGCCGCGGCTCTCCTTGACGTTGACCACGGTGCAGACCAGCCGGCCGCAGTCGCCGGCCAGGTAACGGCCGGACTCGCAGGCGAACTCGGGCGTGCCCGCCCGCCAGGCGGGGAAGCGCGCGTCGAGGACGGTCTCCAGCCCGGCGCGGAGCCCGCCGTACACGGGCCGCTCTCCCGAGGCGAGGTACGGCGCGGCGAATCCGCCGCCGATGTCCAGCAACCGGATCGGCAGGCCGCTCTCCCGCTCCAGACGGGCGGCCACCGAGATGGTGTGCGCGAACTCGGCGACGAGGCTCTCCTCGTCCTTGGAGTTGCTCAGCGAGAACAGGTGCGCCCCGGCCAGCCGCGTGCCGGGCACCGCCCGGAGCTGCGGCATCAGGCCGGGGATCGTCTCGTCGTCGAAGCCGAACTGGGAGGGCGCGCCGGTCATCCGGATGCTGGTGGCGGCGCCGGGCTCAGCACTGTTGACGCGCAGCAGGCAGTCCACGGTCACGCCGCGTCCGGCCGCGACCTCGCCGACGTGCCACAGGTCGGTGAGCGACTCGACGGAGAAGGCGCGGACGCCGCCGTCGACGGCGACCGCCAGCTCCTCGGTGGTCTTGCCCGGTCCGGTGCAGAGCACCTCGGACCCGTCGAAGCCGGCGGCGAACGCCGCGTTCAGCTCACCGGTCGAGCTGATCTCGGCGCGCGCTCCGCCGTCGCGCAGCGCTCGCGCGATCTCCGGATGCGGGTTGGCCTTGAAGGAGTAGAACAGCGAGAACCCGTCGGGCAGGGCGCGGCGCAGGTCCGCGTGCGCGGCGGTGACGCGGTCCAGGTCGTAGACGTACAGCGGGGAGCCGTAGCGGGCGGCGAGCTCGGTGTACCAGTTCACGCGTCGCCTCCAAGGAGCAGCAGGGCCATCTGTTTGCGCTCGTTCTTGCCGTTGAGCGTCAGCGGGAAGCGCGGCAGGACGCGGCAGGAGGCGGGCACCTTCGCGGGTTCGAGCCGCTGCTTCAGCGCGTCCAGCACGGCATGGGGCGTCAGGTCGGCCTCGACGAACACGACGAGGTCGTGTCCTTCGGCCGGGGGCAGCACGACGGCCGCGCGCACGCCCGGGACGTCCATGGCGGCCGCCTCGATCTCGATCGTGCTCATCCGGGTGCCCTTGCGTTTGAACATGTCGTCCCGCCGGCCTTCGAAGTACAGGTAGCCGTCCTGGTCGAGCCGGCCGTAGTCGCCGGTGTGCAGGCGGATCTCACCGGTGTCCTGGTCGGGGCGGTAGGCGCGCGCGGTGAGCTCGGGGTCGCGCCAGTAGCCGGCCATCACGTGGGGACCGGCCACCACGATCTCCCCGGTCTCCCCGGCCGGCAGCGGCCGGCCCGCGGTGTCCGCGATCACCACCCGGGTGCCGGGCAGCGGACGGCCGACCGCGCCGGGGCGTTCCCGGTCGAGCTCCGGTTCCATGATCGTGACGCGCTTGCACTCGGTGATGCCGTACATGCGCACCACCTGAGCCCCGGGGAAGCGGTCCCGCAGGCTCCGGATGGTCGCCTCCGGCAGCGCGGCCCCGGTGTTGGTGAACATCCGCACCTTCGGCGTGGCCTCGCTCGCCCGCCGGGCCAGCGTCGCGATCATGCCGCCCAGTGACGGGACCACGGGTACAACGGTGGCGCCGGACTCGCGGAGCTGACCGAGCAGGGCCAGGTCGGCTCCGTCCTCGGCCAGGACCAGCTCGGCGCCGCCGAGCGCGGCGAGGAAGATCTGGTAGAGGCCGTAGTCGAAGGACATGGGCAGCCGGCAGAAGACCACGTCGTCCTGGCCGTATCCGAGCACCGCGTTGATGGCCGAAGCGGCGAAGGTGACCTGCGCGTGCGGGCAGATCACGCCCTTGGGGGCGGCGGTGCTGCCCGAGGTGTAGATGAGGATGGCCACGTCCGCGGGCAGGATCTTGCCCGGCTCGTACGCCTCCGGCCACCCCGCCATCTCCTCGACCTCGGTCCAGAAGTCGCCGAGGTCGTACACCGGCACCGTGGCGAGGTCGCGCATGGCCTCACCGCCGCCGATGATCAGCGTGGGCTCCGCGTCTTCCAGCACGGAGCGGAGGTGGAAGGCCTTCATCTCGGGGTGCAGCGGCACGAAGACGGCGCCGAGCCGGGAGAGGCCGTAGACGATGGGCACCGTCTCGCGCCGGTTGGGCAGCTGGACGATGACCCGATCTCCCGGGCCGACGCCATTGGCCGCCAGCCAGCCGGCGACGGCCCGGCTGAGCTCGTCGACCCGCCGGTAGCTCCACGCACCGTGCGCGTCGCGGACCGCGCCGCCGTCCGGTCTCGCGTTGGTGGCCTCGTCGAGCAGATCGTGGATGAGGCCCGATCGAAGGAACCGCGTCCCGTCCAATATCGTCCTCCCGCCTAGGTGGGAAAGGAATCTCCAGCGAATATCGAATCACCGGAAATTTATCTCGAACCCCTATTTCGAATAGACCCCTACCGCCCCCCTAAAGCGCCCCTCCCCCCTCCGCGGCGCGCCCGCGTTTCTGTACCAGACTCGCCGCGAGCTCACGCAGACCGGCCCGGTCGACTTTTCTGTTGGGATTCAGCGGCAGCTCGTCCAGATGGCGATAGTGCCGCGGAATGATGCCGGCCGGCAGCGTCTCGACGAGCCGGGCGGTGAAATCGGTGGGCGCCAGCCGATTCCCGGTGTAGAACACGACGGGGACGGCGGTGCCGTCGTTCTCGGCGCTCACCGTCACCGCGTCCGCCACTCCGGCGACGCCGCGCACGGCGTGATCGATCTCGGCCAGTTCCACCCGCCAGCCGTGCACCTGCACCTGGGCGTCGGCGCGGCCGAGGTATACGAGTTCGCCGTCGTCCGCGGCCCGGACGCGGTCGCCGGTGTTGTACCAGGTAAGGCCGTCCCTCTCGATGAACCGGCCCTTGTCGTCCTCCGGGTCGAGGTATCCCGGCGTCAGCTGCGGCCCGGTGATCCACAACTCGCCCTCGTGGCCGACGGGCCGGCCCGCGTCGTCGACCAGCAGGTGGCCGTGGCCGGGATGCACCCTGCCGATCGGGGACAGGCCGTTGACGCAGCGGCCGGGCGAGGTCTCCGGTGACCAGCGGTGACCGGTGATCGTGATCGTCAGCTCGGTCGGGCCGTAGAGGTTCTCCAGGGCGGAGCCGCTCGCCGCGCGCTGCCAGTCGACGGCGTCCGCGCACTTCAGCGCCTCCCCTGCGAAGAAGCTCCAGCGCAGGGTCGGCAGCGCCCCCGGCGCCAGCCCGCCGGTCCTGCGGACCAGCGAGATCGCGCTGGGGGTGGAGAACCACACGGTGATCCCCTGCTCGGCCAGGAACTCCGGCAGGTGCCGGTACGCGTGCGACGGCACGCCCACGGCGGTCGCACCGGCGGCCCAGGCGCAGAACAGGTCGAACATCGCGCAGTCGAAGGTCAGGTCGAAGGTCTGCGAGAACACGTCATCGGGGGTGAAGTCGTACCGTCCGGCCAGCAGCCGGAAGTAGTGCGCGGTGTTGCCGTGTGTGATGGGCACCCCCTTGGGCCGGCCCGTCGAGCCCGAGGTGAACAGCACGTAGGCGACGTCGGCGGCGTCGACCGGCCGCGGCGCGGCGAGGGCCCGCCCGCCACCGAGCGTGTCGGGCGACAGGACGGGCACGTCCACCCCCTGGGCGCGGAGTTCCTCCGCCCGCTTCCGGCCGCGGTCGTCGACGATCAGCGCCGACACCCCGGCGGCCTCGATCATCTGGCGGGTCCGGGACGCCGGGAAGTCCGGCTGGAGCGGCACGACCGCCGCCCCCGCGTAGAGGCCGGCCAGGATGCCGGCGTACGCCGTGCCCCCCTTGTCCGCGAGGACCCCCACGGCGCCGGGCCGGCACGGCGCCGACCTCAGCAGGACGCCGGCCCAGCGCAGGGCCGCCCGGTGGAGCTCCGCGTAGGTCGCCGTGTCCGGGCCGACCCGGAAGGCGGGCCGGTCGGGGGCAATGGCCAGGCCGCGCAGGAAATACGCATAGAGAGGGTGCGGATAATCTGCATTCATCTGATCCACCATTATGGACATTCACATTGCCGCCGGATAACGTCAGCGCCGTAGGCTTTTTCTCGGTAAACTGGAGAAAGGAAATCAGCTGTCATGTGGGATGCACGCTTCGAAGAACTCCTGCGGCCGCATCTGCCGTTTCTGCCCGCCACCGAGAAGCTTCTCGAAAATGCGGATCTGCCGGGCCTCGGCCTCGATTCGCTGGGCATCGTCGAACTCCTGGCCGCGCTTGAGGCGGCGTACGGGGTGCGATTCAAGGACGATGCGCTGACGAAGGAGACGTTCGAGACTCCGGGCACGCTCTGGACGGTCCTTTCGGGGATTTCCGCGGCCTGACCGGCCGGCGCCTGACGAGGCCCGCGAGGCCTCGTCAGGCCGAGGGAACCGATGGCCGCGGCAGCACCGCCATCCTCGGGTTCACCGGGACGACGGTGAAGTTCCGCGTGGTGATCGGCACCCGGCCGAACATGGCGTCCTGTCCGCTGACGCAGAGCTTCTCGACGCCGAGCCGCCGCAGCGTGGCCACCACCTCGGGCCAGCGCAGCGGCCGGACGAACCCGTCGAGCACCATGGCCCGCACCCCCGCCGCACCGGTCAGCAACCGCCCGTCGTGATCGTCGACGACCGGCAGCCGCGGGTCGGTGAAGCGCAGCTCGCCGAACACCTCCTCCTCGGCCCTCTTGCGCAGCGGCTCGAAGGCGGCCGAGTGCATGGGCGGCCGCATCGTGTACAGCGGCAGCCCGCCGATCGCCCGGACCCGCCGCTCCAGCCACTCCACCTGCCGCTCCCGCAGCGAGACCATGAAGAAGTCGTGATCTATGTAGCAGGAGACGTCGTGCCATTCGCCTCGCTCACGCAGCTCCGCCACCAGTTCCGCCAGCCCGGTCTCGGGAACGCGGACGAAGGAGCAGGTGACGATGTCCCGGTGCTCGTGCGCGAAGTAGTCCTCCGCGCAGCGCGCCAGACCCGCGGTCATGCGCACGGCGTCGGCGAACGACAGCGCGCCCGAGTAGGCGGCGGCCGCCTTGCCACCGAAGCTCGGGCCCGCGACCAGGTGCGGGGCGAGGTCCAGCGTCTGCTCGGCCCACTCCGCCAGGGCCAGGCAGTTCACCAGGAACGCCACCTGTGCCGCCTCGGAGTAGTCGGCGCCGGAGTCGCGGAAGCGGCCGGCCAGCGAGTAGCCGAGCACGTCGTCGGCGAGCGCGACCAGCCGCCGCGCGGCGGGGTCGCCGAGCATGAACGTGGCGACATCGGAGTACCGGGTGGGTCCCATGCCGGGGAAGACGATCGCGGTCCGCATGTCCACTTCACTAACCCAGACCTTTCAGGAACTCGATCAGCACCTGTCTGAACCGCTCGGGCTCCTCCAGGTGCGGCGTGTGGCTGGACTCCTCGAAAACCTCCCACCGCACGTCGGGGATGAGGTCGAAGTACGGTCGCACGGTGGCGGGCGTGGCCTCGTCGTGCCGTCCGGAGATCAGCAGGGTGGGCACCTCGATGTCCGCGACGCGGTCCTCCACGCCCCAGTCACGCAGCGAGCCGATCACGTGGAACTCGCTCGGCCCGTTCATCGCGTAGTAGACCGTCGGGTCGTTGTAGATCTCCATGAACGTGGCGACGAACTCGCGCGGCCACGGCTCCAGCGTGCAGACGTGCCTGTTGTAGAAGACCATCATCGCGTCGAAGTACTCCTGCGAATCGGTCGTGCCCGCGGCTTCGTGGCGGCGCAGCGTCTCGTCGACGCCCGCGGGCAGCCGACCGCGCAGCACCCGCATCTCCCGTAGCCACAGCGGGTAGGAGGCGGGAGCGTCGGCGATCACCAGACCGCGCAGGCCGCCCGGTCTCGCCGAGGCGTGCAGGGCGGCCAGCATGCCGCCCCACGACTGCCCGACCAGCACGTAGTCGTCCCCGAGGCCGAGCCTGAGCAGCAGGTTGTCCAGTTCGTCGAGGAACAACCGCGGAGTCCAGAACTCGGCCTCCTTGTCCGGCAGGTGCGTGGAGCCGCCGTTGCCGAGCTGGTCGTAGTGCACGACGGGCCAGCCGTCCTGGGCGAGCGCGGCGAGGCCGACCAGGTAGTCGTGCGTGCTGCCGGGCCCGCCGTGCAGGACGACGACGGCCGGCCGGCCCGCGCCCAGCGTGCCGGTGACCCGGTACCAGGTCCTGTGCTCCCCGAACGGCACCGTGCCCTTGGCAGGGAGAGCGGCGGGCGAGGTCACCAGCCCCGCCTGATGGTGTCCGCGATGTGCGTACGCTGCTCCTCGGTGACCCACCAGCCCACGGGAACGCACACGATACGCGGGGCGACCCGGTCGAGGCCGGGCAGCAGGCAGGAGTACGGGCGCACGGCCGTGTGCAGGTCGTTGCGCTCGTGCACGTTGCTGGTCATGATCCCGGCCTCGTCCATGCGCTTCATGAAGCCGTCGCGGTCCTCCACCTTCATCGGATAGATCCAGAAGGAGGACCGGCGATCGGCGGCCCGCTCGGTCAGCTCAAGCCCGGCGACGCCGGCCAGCTCCCTGTCGTAGAAGGCGGCGTTGTCCCGGTGCCGGGCCAGCACCTCGTCCGCCCACGCCAGGTTGGCCAGGCCGATCGAGGCGTTGATGTCGTTCATGTGGAACTTGAAGCCCCACTCCGTGACGTCCGGCGGGTTGCGGAGCCGGTCGGCCGTCCGGTCGATGCCGAACCAGCGCAGCCGCGTGGCGCGCCGCCGGAGCTCCTCGGTCGGCAGGACGAGAGCGCCTCCGTCGCCGCAGGTCAGGTGTTTGATGGCCTGGAAGCTGAACACGCACAGATTGCCGTGACCGCCGATGGGCGCGCCGCCGTAGGTCGCGCCCCACGCGTGCGCGCAGTCCTCGATCACCGGTGGCCGGAACCCGAACCTGGCCTCGGCCTGGTCGATGATCGCGCGGAGCCGGTCGAGGTCGACCGGATAGCCGGCGAAATGCACGATCATGATGGCCCGTGTCTTCGGCGAGATCTTGCGGGCGAGGTCGTCCAGATCGACGTTGAGCGTGGCCGGGTCGACGTCCACCCACCTGATGCGCAGCCGGTTGGCCAGGATCGCCCAGTTGGTGGCCTCCATGGTCAACGGCGTGGACAGCACCTCACCGTCGTCGTCATCCTGGCGGGCGACCATGTGCAGGGCGAGGTGCAGGCCCGCCGTCGCGCTGTTGACCGTGACCACCTCGTTCCGGCCGACCCGGCCGGCGATGGCCCGTTCGAACTCCTCGACCTTGGCTCCCTGGCCGATGCTGCCGCTGCCGAGGACCTCGGCGGCCCTGGCCGGCGCTTCAGGAGACATCGCCACGCGGAACAGGGGGATCATCACCGTCACCTCGTCAACGTGAGATCGGCGAGTTCGGCGTACCGCGCCTGGCACTCGGCGAGAGTGGGCAGCAGCCCGAGCCGCCTGGCCTCGCGCAGGGAGGGCGCCGCCGCGTCCTTCTCCGACTGCACCGGGCCATCCGTGGGCCAGGGCAGGCCGAGCTCCGGGTCCAGCGCGTTGATGATGACCTCCGCGCCCGGGGACCAGGTGCTCGAACACAGGTAGACGACGGTGGCGTCGTCGGTCAGCGGCGCGAACCCGTGCGCGAGCCCCTCCGCCAGATACAGGGCCCGCCGGTTCGCGGCGGTCAGCTCGACCGCGACGTGAGCGCCGTACGTCGGCGAGCCGACTCGGATGTCGAGCACGATGTCGACGATGCCGCCCTGCGCGCAGGTGACGTAACGGGCCTGGCCCGGCAGCGCGATGGCGTGCATGCCGCGGATGGTCCCGCGCCGGGACACCGAGCAGTTCAGCTGGGCGACGGACAGCCGATGACCCACCGCCCGCTCGAACACCGGCTGGCTGAACACTTCGAGGAAAAGCCCCCGGTGGTCAGAGTGGACGTCCGGCGTGATCAGAAAAGCGCTCTCGACTCCAAGCTCGGCTATCTCCATGTGCTGACCTTTCAGGCATAGGAAATGGTGCCGTACGTCGAAATGACGGCACCATGATTGGCCGCTGGAGACGCGCGAAACAACCCCTACCGGCCCCCCTAGCGGCAACTATGGGGCAATATGCGATAAAGCCATTCTTTTCCGGGTCGCTCCCCCGGCGCAGGGTCGGCACCTTCCGGCGGATCGACCCGGATACCGGGCAGCACAGGGCTTGACGTGCGGACGCGAGCACGGCGACGGCGGCTCGGCCCGCGGACGTGGCGGCCGGGAACGGCGCCGGAAGGCCGGCGTTCCGCCTCCGTCGGCAAGGCTATAGGGCGCATAGGGGGACTCGTAAGGGTTGTGTAGAGATAGAGCATGGATAAGCCTATTTTCCAGCAGTCTGCTGGAATCCATACGATAAGTCCTCAGCGTTGGCGCTGGAGGTAGGAAACATGCGGGAAACAATCTTTTCCACCCTGAATGCGAACGGAAGACGGCGTTGACCGCCACCCCGCCGATCACCCAGGAACACTTCCCGCTCGACCAGCGCGCGCCGGCCGTACGGCTGGCCCGGCTGCTCGACGCCGACTCGGTGACGCCGCTGCATGATCCCGACACCAGCGGCGTGTCCGCGGTCATGGGCCGCATCGCGGGCCACCAGGTGGTCACCTTCTGCACCGACCCGGCCATCATGGGCGGCGCGCTCGGCGCCTCGGGCTGCGAGAAGATCGTGTCCGCCATCGACACGGCGGTGCGCGAAGGCTGCCCGGTGATCGGCCTGTGGCATTCCGGCGGCGCCCGGCTGGCGGACGGTGTCGAGTCGATGGACGGCGTCGGGCGGATGTTCGCCGCGATGACCCGCGCCTCCGGGCGGGTGCCGCAGATCTCGGTCATCCTCGGCCCCGCCGCGGGAGCCGCCGCCTACGGTCCGGCGCTCACCGACGTGGTGATCATGGCCAAGGCCGGCCGGATGTTCGTGACCGGCCCCGACGTCGTGCGGTCCGTCACCGGTGAGCAGATCGACATGGAGTCGCTGGGCGGCGCCGAGACGCACAGCCGCAAGTCGGGCGTGGCGCACATCGTGGTCGACTCCGAGAGCGAGGCGTACGAGTCCGCGCGGCGGGTGACGCTGCTGCTGGCGCACCGCGCCCGCGTCGAACCCCGGGTCGCGCTGGGCGGAAAGGACCTGCGATCGCTGCTGCCGGATCGGGCGCGGCGGGCCTACGACGTGCGCCCGCTGGTACGCGAGATCGTCGACGACGGCACTCCCTTCGTGGAGCTGCAGCCGCGCTGGGCCCCCAACATCGTCGTCGGCCTCGGCCGCCTGGGCGGCGGGAGCGTCGGCGTGATCGCCAACAACCCGCTGCGCATGGGCGGCTGCCTCGACTCGCTGAGTGCCGAGAAGGCCTCGCGGTTCGTCCGGATGTGTAATGCGTTCGGCATTCCGCTGATCGTGCTCGTCGACGTTCCCGGTTACCTGCCCGGCGTCACCCAGGAATGGGGTGGCGTGGTGCGGCGGGGCGCCAAGTTGCTGCACGCCTTCGCCGAGGCGGCGGTCCCCCGGGTCACGCTGGTCACGCGCCAGTCGTACGGCGGGGCGTACATCGCCATGAACTCCCGCTCGCTCGGCGCGTCCGCGGTGTTCGCCTGGCCGGAGGCGAAGATCGCGGTGATGAGCGCGGACGCGGCGGTGGGCATCCTGCACCGCAAGCGACTGGCCGCCGCGCACGATGACGAGCGCGCGGAACTGCGGCGGCAACTCGTCGCCGAGCACACCCGTGTGGCAGGAGGCGTCGCCCGCGCCGTGGCCCTGGGCGTCGTCGACGAAGTGATCGACCCCGCGCAGACCCGGCCCAAGCTCGCCATGGCGCTGGCCACAGCGCTCGCCACAGCGTCGGCGACGCGTGGCCGTCACGGGAACATCCCGCTGTGATCGGCTCAAGACTAAGGAGTGACATGGATCCCATGGCCGACGCCTTGCTGGGCGGAGCCACGCCCGGCGAGCTGACGAAGATCCCGCTGCCCAAGGAGTATCCGGCCTCCTACCTCCGGGTGGAGGACACCGAGATGTTCACCGGCATGGAGGACAAGGACGTCCGCAAGTCGCTGCGCGTCGGCATGGTGCCCATGCCGGAGCTCGCGCCGGACGAGGTCGTGGTCGCGGTCATGGCCAGCGCGATCAACTACAACACCGTCTGGTCGGCGACGTTCGAGCCGTTGCCGACATTCGGCTTCCTCAAGCGGTTCGGCCGGACGAGCGCGTTCGCGGCCCGCCACGACCAGCCCTTCCACGTGCTGGGCTCCGACGGAGCAGGGGTCGTGGTCGCGGTCGGCGCGGGCGTGCGACGCTGGCGCGTCGGCGACCACGTCGTGATCAGCCCGATCCAGGCCGACGACCAGGAACCGGCCACGCACGCCGACGGCATGCTCGGCGCCGAGCAGCGGGTCTGGGGCTTCGAGACCAACTTCGGCGGCCTGGCGCACTACACCCTGGCCCGGGCCAGCCAGCTCGCGGCCAAGCCGGCCCATCTGAGCTGGGAGGAGGCCGCCTGCGTCACGCTGTGCGCGGGAACGGTCTACCGCATGCTGGTCAGCCCCCGAGGCGCCCGCATGAAACAGGGCGACGTCGTCCTCATCTGGGGCGCGGCCGGCGGTCTCGGCGCGTACGCCGTGCAGATGGTCAAGAACGGCGGCGGCATACCCGTGGGGGTCGTCGGCTCGGAGTCGAAGGCCGAGGTCCTGAGAAGTCTCGGCTGTGACGTCGTCATCAACCGCAACGAGATAGGGATGACCGACGACATCGAGATCACGCCCGAGCAGACGATCACGCTGGGCAAGCGGCTGGGGAAGGCCATCCGCTCGGCGGTCGGTGAGGACCCGCACATCGTCATGGACTACGTGGGCAAGGCGACGTTCGGCATCTCGGTGTTCGTGGCCCGGCGGGGCGGCGCGGTGGTCACCTGCGGCTCCAGCACCGGCTACCAGCACTACTACGACAACCGCTACCTCTGGATGCACCTCAAGCGCATCATCGGCAGCCACGGCGCGAACCTGCAGGAGGTGCGGGAGTGCGTGCGGCTGTTCGACCTCGGGCAGGTGGTGCCGACGCTGTCCGCCGTCTACCCGCTGGACGAGGTCGCGGAGGCCACCCGGCTGGTGCAGACCAACGGCCACATCGGCAAGGTCGGCGTGCTCTGCATGGCGCCCGAGCCCGGAATGGGCGTCACCGACCCCGCGCGGCGCGCCGAGCTCGGCGCGGACCGCCTCAACCCGCTGCGCGAGCTGGTGGACGCCACCCCCACCCTCTCGACGCCGGCATAGGCGTGGCTTCCCGGAAAAGGCGGATCTGACAGTGGCTCAGAAAGTGGCCGCACACTCGACCGGGATCCTGGCGACCGGTTCGTACCTCCCCGCGCAAGAGATCGCCAACGAGGACCTGGCGCGCCGGGTGGGCGTCGACGCGGAGTGGATCCTGCGCAAGACGCAGATCGAGTCCCGCCGTCACGCCGCGCCGCACGAGGCGACCTCGGACCTCGCCATCCAGGCCTGTCTGGACGCGTTGAAGCGGAGCGACATCGACATCGGCCGGATCGGCTACATCATCGTGGCGACGTCCACCGGCGACTCCCCCCAGCCGCCCACGTCCTACCTCGTGCAGGACGCGCTGGGCGCGCACGCCGCCGCCTGTTTCGACATCAACGTCGTCTGCAGCGGTTTCGTGTACGGCCTCGCCATCGCCGACAGCCTCATCACGCTCCGCCCGGACACCTACGCCCTGGTGGTCGGCGCCGATCTGTATTCCAGGCAGCTCGACTTCGCGGACCGCCGCACCTCCGTCCTGTTCGGGGACGGATCCGGCGTCGCCATCGTCGGCGCGGTGCCCAAGCCGTCGGGGTTCATCGACTTCGAGCTGTCCAGCCACGGCGCCGCCCACGGGCTCATCGGCATCAAGGCGGGCGGCAGCAGGCAGCCGGCGTCCCACGAGAGCGTCGCGGACGGCGGGCACTACTTCAGAATGGACGGCCGCGGCGTCACGGAGTTCGTGCTGGAGCACGTGCCGCCCGCGATGAAGAGCCTGGTGGACCGCACCGGGTTCGGCCTGGACGAGATCGACGCGTTCTTCCCCCATCAGGCGAACGGTCGCCTGATGACGGAGCTGGTCGAGCGCTGCGGCCTCACCGGCACGCACACCCCACGCATAGTCGAGCGGTACGGCAACCTGGGCAGCGCCTCGGTGGCCGTGGCGCTCGACGTGGCCAATCGGTCAGGCATCCTCAAACAGGACGACCTCGTCTTGCTCGCCGGGTTCGGCGGCGGCATGTCGGTCGGCGCCTGCCTGCTCCGCTGGACGGCCAGAGCGCCACAGGAGGCGAGATGACCCAGTTCGACAGGATCGGCATCGTGGGCTGCGGGGTGATGGGCTCCGGCCTCGCCGACGTGTGCGCCCGCGCGGGACTCGACGTGCGGGTCGCGGTCTCCACGGAGGCGTCCGTGCCCCAGGGACGGCGTCGCCTGCTCAAGTCACTCGACCGCGGCCTGCGCAAAGGGACGATCACCGAGCAGGAGCGGGACGAGGCGATGGGACGCGTCGTCTTCACCGCGAACCTCAATGATCTCGGCGATCGGCAGCTCGTCTTCGAGGCCGTCCCCGAGCAGGAGTCGACCAAGCTCGACCTGTTCGGCGCGCTGGACAAGATCGTGGAGCTCCCCGACGCCATCCTGGCGTCCAACACCTCGTCCATTCCGATCATCAGGCTCGCGCGCGCGACCGGCCGGCCCGGCCAGGTCATCGGCGTCCACTTCTTCAACCCCGTGCCTGTGCTCTCGCTGGTGGAGCTGACCGGGTCGCTGCTGACGACGGATCAGACGAAGGTCCAGACCGAGGCGTTCGTCACCGCGACGCTCGGCAAACAGGTGATCCGCTCAGCCGACCGCGCGGGGTTCGTGGTGAACGCCCTGCTGATCCCCTATCTCCTCGCGGCCATGAGAATGGTGGAGTCCGGGTTCGCCTCCGCGGAGGTCGTCGACCGCGGCATGGTGCTGGGTTGCTCCCATCCCATGGGCCCGCTGAGCCTGGCCGATCTGATCGGGCTCGACACGGTGGCCTCCATCGCCGACGCGTTGTACGGCGAGTTCAAGGAGCCGAGCTACTCACCGCCACCGGTCCTCCTGCGCATGGTCGAGGGCGGTCTCCTGGGCAGGAAGTCCGGCCGCGGGTTCTACGACTATTCCTAGACCCGCTGACTTTCCAGCGCCCCGCGCATCCGGTCGACGACGAGGCCGATGACCTCCGTCGCGTGATGCACGAGATAGAAGTGATCGCCGGGGAAGGTACGCAGCTCGAATCCCGCCGCGGTGTGGTCGCGCCACGCCCGGGCCTCCTCGAGGTTGACCTTGGGATCCTCCTCGCCTCTGAGAGCGAGGATGGGACAGGACAGTCTCGGCCCGGGCAGGTAGCGATAGGTGTCCAGCGCCCGGTAGTCGCTCCTCAGCGCGGGCAAGATAGCGCGGACGAACTCTTCGTCGCCCAGCACCTGCGCGTGGGTGCCGCCCAGCCTGCGCACCTCGGCCAGCAGCCATTCGTCCGACCGGTGCTGAGAACCGGCGGCGCGGAGCACCGACGGCGCGGGCCGCCCCGACGCGAACAGCCCCAGCAGGGCCGTGCCACTCCGGTCAAGCCTGCGGGCCACCTCGAACGCGACGGTCGCGCCCATGCTGTGGCCGAACAGCGCCACGGGCAGACCGGTCCACGGCCGGAGCGCCGCCACGACGCGATCGGCCAGTTCCGCGATGCTCTCGACGCCGGGCTCACCGCGCCTGTCCTGCCTGCCGGGGAGCTGGATCGCCAGGACCTCCACCGACGGCGGCGTCATCCCCGAGACCGGGAAATAGAAGCTGGCCGCGCCGCCGGCGTGCGGCAGGCAGACGAGTACGGACGACGCCTCGGGCGAAGGATGGTACCGCCGGATCCAGGTCTCATCGGTGTTTACTGCGTCACTCACGGCAATCCCTTTCTCGCTCGTTTCGGGCCGGATTAAACCAAGAAAATCTGTGGGCTATATCAGCGGCAACTCTCGATTCACCTTGACCGAGCCCGGCTCGTGAAATCTCTTACCCGTTGCCGGCCGCCACGCACATTCCGCCCTGCTATCTTTACAGTGAACAGGAGAATAACTCATTCAGTCCGGGCGCG
This sequence comes from Nonomuraea sp. NPDC049141, assembly GCF_040648415.1. Taxonomy (NCBI): domain Bacteria; kingdom Bacillati; phylum Actinomycetota; class Actinomycetes; order Streptosporangiales; family Streptosporangiaceae; genus Nonomuraea; species Nonomuraea sp. NPDC049141. Next base: position 68,833 of record NZ_JBEZDR010000009.1, on the reverse strand, counting down.
CAGGCGAGGGCACCCCTAGGTTCTGCCCGTCGGGTAAGGGGCACTAAGGGGGGTTTGCGATACCGCGAGCACATCCGTGACGAAGTGATGAAATAGCGGAACCCCGACGTGATGAAATTCGTGAACACTCTTGAGTGTTGTCCGAATGTATTGACAGGCGGCGTGGCGGCAGTAGCAGAATGATTAGACAGGGGGCACGACCCTTCATACTGGTGTAAGGGGGCGAACCAGAAAGACGATGACCCTCATCGAGCGTGACCACGAAATCACGGATCTGGACGATCTGCTGAGGGACTGCATTCACGGCAAAGGCCGGGTCATGGTGATCACGGGACCTACCGGGGTCGGCAAGACCGAACTGGCCTACACCTTCAGCCAGCGTGCCGCCGCCGCCGGCGTCACCTGGTTGAGCGCCACCTGCTCACGGACCGACCGCAATCTTCCGCTCGGGATGGCCAGCCAGAGCTTCCACAGCGCGGCGCTGCCGATCGAGCACGCCTCCGAGGCCGCCCGGCTGATCGAGGAGGCCGCCTTCAGCGCGAAGTCGATCGGCGAGTCGCCGCACAATCCCGATTGGCTGCACACCATTCAGGGGCTGTGGTCGATAGTCCTGGAGCTCTCCACCAGCTCGCCGGTGCTCATCACCGTCGACGACGTCGAATACTCGGACGCATTGTCCTGGCAGCTCCTGCTTAATTTCGTGCAACGGCTCAACAATGCCAACGTATTCGTCGTGGTGACGGCGACCGAAAATCCACAGGGGATGGATCCGCTTATCGAGATAGACCTGATGCGCCATCCGCACTGCCAGCACATGAGACTGGGCACGCTTTCCCAGGAGGGCGTCACCAAGATGCTCTGCAAATCCATGGACCAGGAGACGGCAGAAAAACTCGGCCCGGATTTCCATGCGGCCGGCGGCGGCAATCCCCTGCTCGTCGAGGCACTGGTCGAGGACTACCTGCACGAGTCGGGCGAATCGAATTCGCTGGTCATCGGAGATGCTTTCTCCCGCTCGGTGCGCGCCCTCCTCCATCGCACCGACCCGACCTCACTGCGCACCGCCCGCGGCCTCGCCGTACTCGGCGATCTCGCCTTTCCGAACCTGCTGGCCGAATTACTGGAACTTCCGCAGGCGACCGTTCAGCAGACTCTCAACTATCTCGCCGCCGTCGGTATCGTCGACGGAGAGAGCTTCTGTCATCCGGAAACCCGGTCGGCCGTTCTCGACGACCTCGACGCCGAGCAGCGCAAGGACCTGCACCGGCGCGCCGCCCAGCTCCTCCACACGGAGGGAGCGGCCAGCACCGCGGTCGCCGAGCACCTCATCCGCGCCGCCGACGGCCTGGAGCCATGGGCGATGGCAGAGCTGCGGGAAGCCGCCGACCAGACGCTGCTCAGCGACGAGCACGAGTTCGCCATCCAATGCCTGAGACTGGCGATCGATCTGTGTCAGGACGACGCGCGGCGGGCGGCCCTGCGGGCCGCGCTCGCGCGGACTGAGTGGCTGGTCAATCCCGCGGCCACCGCCCAGCACCTCGACCCGCTCATGGCGGTGGCGCGGGAGGGCCGCCTCGGGTTCGAAGACGTCCGCATGCTGCTGAGGTTCTTCCTGTGGCACGGGCGGCTCGAGGAGGCCGCGGAGGCGCTGCGGCGGCTGAACTCCATGGCGGCCGAATCCGCCGAGAAAGAGACGCTCTTCCGGCTCGGTGTCACGCACCAGTGGCTGGCTTCCGCCTTTCCCCCGCTTCTGCTCGATGCGGCGGACACCTCTATGGACAGCGCCAAACCGGCAGCCGGCGTATGGCAGCTGCAAGGGGCCGCCCTTTTGTCCGGTTTTCTGAGAACAGAGGAGGATGAACATAAGATCGCGACCGCGGAACGCGTCCTCCAGTCCACCACGCTGGACGATGCGAATCTTGAAGCCGTGGAATCCTCTCTTTTCACACTGCTCTACTCCGATCAGGCGGATCGAGCGGCCCCACTCTGCGATGTCTTACTCGAAGAAGCCGTCCAACGACGCTCCCCCACCTGGCGAGCGGTGCTGGCCGGCCTCCGAGCGCACATCGCCATTCGTCAAGGGGATCTGGCGATTGCCCATAAATATGCCTCTATAGCACTGGATGTATTACCTAGTCGGAGTATAGGGATTCATATCGGCTTGCCGCTGGCCGCCTTGATCCGCACCAACACCGAAATGGGGAAGTTCGATGTCGCTACCCAACTGCTCAGGCATCCCATCCCCGCGGCGATCTATCAGAGCCGGTTCGGGTTGCACTATCTCCAGGCACGGGCCTATTTCCACCTGGCGACGGGCCTTTCGCACGCGGCTCTCAACGACTTCCTGAGCTGCGGGAGGCTCATGCGCTCCTGGAACCTCGACACACCCGTACTGGTGCCCTGGCGCCAGGGAGCGGCCGCCGCGCTCATGCAGATGGGCCAGCCGAACCAGGCCCGGACCCTCCTGGAGGAACCGTACGACCTGCCCGGCGGCGACTCGCTCAGGGCCAAGGGGGCCACGCTCCGGCTGCTGGCCGCGACCGGCGACCTCAAGAAGCGGCCGGCGCTGCTCAGGGAGGCCGTCGACATGCTCCAGAGCGCCGGAGACCGGCTGGAGATGGCCTACGCGCTCGTCGATCTGACCCACGCCTTCAACGAGATCGGCGAGCTCCACAAGGCCCGGATGATCGGCTACTGGGCCGACAGGGTGGCCGACGAGTGCCAGGCGGAGCCGCTGCGCTGGGCGGTACGCCAGGACGATCCGGCCGAGCAGGAGACGGAGGACACCGAGAGCATGGGCCTGCTCAGCGACGCCGAGCAGCGCGTGGCCTCCCTCGCGGCGCTGGGCTACACCAACCGGGAGATCTCCCGGAAGATCTACATCACGGTCAGCACCGTCGAGCAGCATCTGACCCGGATCTACCGCAAGCTCAACGTCCGTGGCCGGAGGGACCTGCCCGCGCAGTTCTCCTATGTGGAGCTACGCTGACTCACCTCGCCTGCTCGGTGGTCTCCTCGGTGGTCACCTGCCGGAGCTGGATCGTGGCCATGACGGCCGTGGCCACCAGGACGACCGCACCCGAGATCGCGGCCACCCGCATGCCCTCGGTGAAAGCCGTACGCGCCGCGTCGAGCAAGGCCGCCCGCGCCTGGTCCTGAAGCTGGGCGGCCACCTCGACCGCCCCACCGAGCGTTTCGCGCGCCGTCTGGGCGGCCTCAGGGGAGAGGCCGGTCGGAACGGCGAACGACCAGCGGTAGATCGCCAGCCCAAGGCTGCCCAGGACCGCGACACCGAGCGCGGCGCCGAACTCGGTACCGGCCTCGAGCACCGCCGACGCCGAGCCGGCCCGCTCCTCGGGCGCCACCGTGACGACCAGATCGGAGGCCACCGCCTGAACGGCGCCGAGCCCGGCGCCCAGCAGCGCCAGGCCGATCACGAGCGTCTGGACGCCCGGCTCCCCTTCGAGCTGCGAGAGCACCGCGAACCCCGCCCCCGCGAGCAGCATGCCACCGCCGATGACGAAACCGGGGCGCGCCCATCGCACCACCACCACGGCCAGCATCGATCCGACGAGCGCCATGCCCGCGGCGGGCAAGGTCAGGATCCCCGCGACGAACGGGCGCAGCCCCAGCACCAGCTGCAGATATTGCGCGATGAAGTAGAACAGCCCCATGAGGGCGAAGATGGCGAGCGTGCTGGTGATCAGCGAGATGCCGAACCCCCGGTCCGCGAACAGGCGCAGATCGAGCATCGGGTCGGTCAGCGTGCGCTGCCTCCAGACGAACGAGATGCCGGCGGCCAGGCCCACGGCGATGCCGAGCACGGCGGTCGAGCTCAGGCCCTGTTCGGCGATGTCCTTCACTCCGTAGACGATCGGGAGCACGGCCACCAGCGTCAGTGCGGCGCTCACCATGTCGAGCCGGCCGGCCTGCGGATCGCGGTATTCCGGCAGCAGGATCGGGCCGAGCACCAACAGCAGGACCATGATCGGCACGTTGATCAGGAACACCGAGCCCCACCAGAATCTCTCCAGCATCCACCCGCCCACGATCGGGCCGAGCACGCTGCCCCCGGAGAAGCCGGCGGCCCAGATCGCGATGGCCAGCCGGCGCTGCCGAGGCTGGTGGAACATGTTGCGGATCAACGCCAGGGTGGACGGCATGAGGGTCGCGGCCGCCGCGCCTTGCAGGGCGCGCAGGACGATGAGCATCTCGGCGCTGGGCGCGTAGGCGGCCGCGGCGGAGGTGATCCCGAAGACGGCGGCGCCGATGAGCAACAGGCGCCGGCGGCCGATCCTGTCCCCGAGCGTGCCCATGACGATCAGCAGCCCCGCCAGCCAGAAGGCGTAGATGTCGACGATCCAGAGCTGCTCGGGCCCGCTCGGCTGGAGATCCGCGCTGAGGAACGGCAGCGCGAAGTAGAGGACCGTGACGGTAATAGAGATCAGCAGGACGGGCAGCACGAGAACCGACAGTCCTATCCATTCTCGTCGTCCGGCGATCTTCGACTCCGTTTCCATCCCACACTCCTCAGATACCGTGTACGAGTGCATACGACGTACTCATCTCCGCCTCCAGCCGACCCCACGACACGAAACGGAAAATAAATTCCGACAAAGCGTCAGTGGCGGGTATATATCACGCCTTTTCGGCGGAGCTGTGGCGCGTTTCATCACGCTTGATGATCGATTTCATCACGAACTCATGTGATAGAATTTCACTACATATCAAGATGCGCGTGACAAAATCTGTGAGGCCAGATGCTCACCTGCGCAGAATGCGGCAACCCGTTGTGTGCCGCACCTCGGGGGCGACGACCGCGATATTGTTCGCGGTCGTGCCAGGCTCGGGCATACAGAGCGCGCGTGGCCGCGCGCGCACGGCCCTGTTCCGAAGCGCCTCCCCCTGAGCCCGCCGGAGAAGACACCCGGCCGCCCACGCCCGAACCCGCTCCGCGAGCACCTCGCGAAGGACTCACGCTGGAACGGCTCGTGGGCACCGGCATCGAGATCGCCGACACCGAGGGCCTGGAGGCGCTGTCCATGCGCCGGGTGGCGGCCGAGCTCGGCGTGGGCACGATGTCGCTGTACCGCTACGTGACGAGCAAGGACGCCTTGATCGAATTGATGGTCGATCGCGTGCACGGCGAGGACAAGAACCTGACGCCCGTCCCGGCCGACTGGCGCTCCCGGCTCGAACTGTCCGCGCTGCGGGAGTGGCGGCTCTATTCCCGGCATCCGTGGGTGCTGCAGGTCATCGCGACCCCGCAGCCGCCGCTCGGGCCGAACGTTCTGGCCGACCTCGAACGGGCCATGGGCGCCCTGGACGGCCTCGGGCTCGATCCGGTGATGATGCACTGGGTGACCATCGCGGTAAGCGCTCAGGTACAAGGGGCCGCCCTGCTTCGCGTCAGCGAATGGGAGGCCGAGCGGCGTACCGGGGTCACCACGCGGCAGTGGCGCGCGGCCAAGATGCCGATGATCTCGGAGATTCTCGAATCCGGCCACTTCCCCATGCTGTCGAGCCTGCTGGAGCGGCAGGAGGAAGTGGCCCACATCGACGAATGGCTCTGGTTCAGTATCCGCCGCCTGCTCGACGGGGTCGCCGTCTTCATCGAGGAGCGGGAGAACACCGGATCGGCCGGACACGAGCCGGATCTGCGCAAGGCGCTGTGAGACACGGGCCTTGCTCATTCGGCCACTTTGGTACGGGTGGTCCACCGGAAGAGCGGTGGGCCACCGGAATCCGCGGATACGCCGACCCGCTCGAAATGCTCGTATCCGCCGTTGCGCGGAATCTTTATCTTTCCCGCTGAGACCACGTCGTGCATGACGCGCAGAGTTCGCGGAACATCGGCGGGACCACCCTCGAGCGCGACCTCCACAGGTTCGCGCCCGGACAGGGGCGGCGCGGCGGACGAGGAGCCGTCGAAGGAGGGAACGGTCATGTCGGGTACCTCCGATGATCGTGACCGGCGGCGGCCCGGCCGTCGCCGATCTCTGGGGGACGATCTCTAGGAGAACGAGCCGGCCGGTTGCCGCGCGTGGCCGAACTCGGCGGCGAGGGCGCAGACGTACCGGCCGTAGCTGGACGGCAGCAACTCCTCGCCGAGGCGGTGACAGGCCTCGGCGTCGATGTAGTTCATCCGCAGCGCGATCTCCTCGATACAGGCGATGCGTACGCCCTGCCGGCCCTCCAGCATGTGGACGTACTGGCTGGCCTGCAGGATGGAGTCGGGCGTGCCCGCGTCGAGCCACGCGAACCCGCGTCCGAGTTCCACGAATTTCGCCTTGCCCCGCTCGAGATAGACCCGGTTGACGTCGGTGATCTCGAGTTCCCCACGGGCGGACGGCTGGACATTCTTGGCGATGTCGATCACGTCGTTGTCGTAGAGATAAAGGCCGACGACGGCGCGGTTGGAGCGCGGATGCGCAGGTTTCTCCTCGATGGAGACGAGCCTGCCGAGCGAGTCCATCTCGGCGATGGCGTAGCGCTCGGGATCGCTGACCGGATGGCCGAACAACACACAGCCGTCCACGTCGGCGGTGTTCTCCTGGAGGATGTCGTAGAACGAATATCCGTGGAAGATGTTGTCGCCGAGCACCAGCGCCACGGAATCGTCGCCGATATGGTCGGCGCCGAGTATAAAGGCGTCGGCCAGGCCGACGGGCTCGTCCTGACGGGCGTAGGTGATGTCGAGCCCGAGGTGAGAGCCGTCGCGGAGCAGGCGCGCGATATTCGGCAGGTCCTCCGGGGTGGAGATCACGAGGATCTCCCTGATATTCGCGAGCATGAGCACCGACAAGGGATAATAGATCATCGGCTTGTCGTTCACGGGGAGCAACTGTTTCGAGACCGCTAGAGTAATGGGGTACAGCCGCGTGCCGTGCCCGCCGGCCAGAATTATGCCTTTCACGAAATACCCTTCCTCAGGGAAAACCGGGCAGCCAGAATCGATATTCGTTCCCTGAGCATCACACCGGATCACCTCGGAATGGACTCCAAGACAACCCTCATTTACCCCCTACCGCGCCCCCGGCTCCCCCCTATGTCGTCCGCTAAACGGTTGCGCGCGGTTTACCGGCGATATGATTTCCACCGCGAAAGGCGGATCGTGACGCGACGCACGGCGACTCCGCTCGGGCTCACGTAGGAGATCTTGCGATGAAGATTCTGGTCACGGGGGGCGCCGGATTCATCGGCTCCCACTACGTGCGCACCCTGCTCGAAACCGACGGCGACGCGCGGATCACCGTCCTCGACAAACTCACCTACGCGGGCAACCCCGCGAATCTGGACCAGGTACGCGAGAGCGACAGATTCGCGTTCGTCCAGGGCGACATATGCGACGCGCGACTGGTCGACCCGCTCGTCGCCGAACACGACCAGGTGATCCACTTCGCCGCCGAGTCCCATGTCGACCGATCCATCACGGGTGCGACCGAGTTCGTACGGACCAATGTGGCCGGCACCCAGACCCTGCTCGACGCGGCGGTCCGCAGCGGGCTGGGGACCTTCGTGCACGTCTCCACCGACGAGGTCTACGGCTCGATCCCGGAGGGATCGTCGCTGGAGTCCGATCCGCTACGGCCCAGCTCCCCCTACTCCGCCTCGAAGGCGGCCTCCGACCTGCTCGCCCTCGCCTATCACCGCACCCACGGGCTCGACGTGCGCGTCACCCGCTGCTCCAACAACTACGGCCACCACCACTTTCCGGAAAAGATCATCCCCCTGTTCGTCACCAACCTCCTCGACGGGCGGCCGGTTCCCCTGTACGGCGACGGCGCCAACAGCCGCGACTGGCTGCATATCGACGATCACGTGCGGGGCATCGAACTGGTCCGTGCCGGCGGCCGTCCCGGTGAGATCTACAACATCGGCGGCGGCACCGAACTCACCAACCGGGAGCTGACCGAACTGCTGCTCAAAGCCTGTGAGGCCGGCTGGGACCTGGTCTCGTACGTCGAGGACCGCAAGGGCCACGACCTCCGCTACTCGGTCGACTGCGCCAAGATCCGGGACGAGCTGGGCTACCGGCCCCGCAAGGACTTCGAGACCGGCCTGGCCGAGACCGTCGCCTGGTACCGCGACAACCGCGCCTGGTGGCAGCCGCTCAAGGCCGAGAGCCTGGCCCGATGACGTGAGGCCACCTCGGTCGGTCGAGGTGGCCTCAGGTGGACGTCAGTCCTCGATCTGGATGGCCAGCGCGGGGCAGACCACCGCGGCGTGCCGGACGTCGGCGGCCTGCTCGGCCGGCGGGTCGGGGTTCAGCAGCACCACGATGCCGTCCTCGTCGCGCTGGTCGAACACGTCGGCGGCGGCGACCACGCACTGCCCCGAAGCGACACACTTGTCCTGGTCGATGATCACCTTCATGAGATCCTCTTGCCTGTCGTCGTAGTGGTGGGGAAAGTCACCAGGTCACGGGGAGCGAGTAGACCCCGTACACCGACCCGTCGTGCTTGAACGGGATCTCTTCCAGATCCGCGGCCAGCCGCAGGGTGGGGATGCGCTTGTAGAGGGTGCTGTAGACGACCTGCAGTTCCATCCGGGCCAGCGGCTGGCCCAGGCACTGGTGGACGCCGAAGCCGAACGCCACGTGGTGGCGGGCGTCGCGCTGGATGTCCAGCCGGTCGGGGTCGGGGAAGGCGTCGGGGTCGCGGTTGCCGATGTCGTTGGCCATGATCAGCCCGTCACCGGCGCGGATGACCTGCCCGTCGATCTCGATGTCCGCCAGCGCCAGCCGGCGCCGCCCGTTGTGCGTGATGTGCAGGTAGCGCAGCAGCTCCTCGACCGCCGAGGAGACCAGCTTCGGATCCGCGGTGTCCCGCAGGAGCGCGAGCTGGCCGGGGTTCTCCAGCAGGGCGAGGGTGCCGAGCGCGATCATGTTCGCGGTGGTCTCGTGCCCGGCGATCAGCAGCAGCACCCCGATCCCGGCCGCGTCGTGCTGGGACAGCTCCCCGGTCCTGATCCGCTCGGTCAGCCCGGACAGCAGGTCGTCACCGGGGTTGGCGAGCTTCTCGCCCAGCAGGTCGTTCAGGTAGCCGTTCAGGCGGCCGACGGCGGCCATCCGCTGCTCCGGGGCCGCGTCCCGGTTGATGAGGACCTTGCTGTTGTCCTGGAAGAAGTCGTGGTCGGCGTACGGCACACCGAGCAGCTCGCAGATCACCAGCGAGGGCACCGGCAGGGCGAACGCCGTCACCAGGTCGACCGGCTTCGGGCCGGCCAGCATCTCGTCGATCAGGTCGTCCACGATCTTCTGGACGGCCGGCCGCATCGCCTCCACCCGCTTGATGGTGAACGGCGCCGTCACCATCCGCCGCAGCCGGGCATGCTCGGGATCGTCCATCAGGATGAAGCTGATGGGCGCCGAGCCGTTGAGGGGGACCGGGCTCGGATAGCCGGGCCGGGTGACGTCGGCGCTGACCCGCGGGTCGGCCAGCAGCGCCCGCTGCTCGGCGTAACGGGTCACCACCCACGGGGTGCTGCCGTCCCACAGGCGGACCTTGGCGAGCGGGCCCTCCTCCTGCTTGGCCTGCAGCGCCGGGGGCGGATCGAAGGGGCAACCCTTCGCCCTGGCCATCGGGTACTCCGGAATCTCAGCCGTGCTTGTCATGAATTCTCCAATGTCAGGGAGTCGGTACGAGGTCGGCGAGCGCGTCGACGACGTCCTGTCGGCGCAGGCGCGTCTGTTTGGGCATGTTCCAGCCCAGTACGCCGGTGACTCTGCCGTCGCGGCGGTAGAGCGCGACGAAGCGGCGGTTCACCGGGTCGCCCTCCACGACGGTCACCTCGGCGTCGACGGGCAGCACTCCATGTACCTGGAGCTTGGCGTCGAACTGGTCGGTCCAGAAGTAGGGCACGGGACAGTAGGGCTGCTCCTCGCCGAGGACGTTCGCCGCGACGGTCATGGCCTGTTCGGTGGCGTTGGTCCGGTTCTCCAGCCGCAGCAGGGCGCCGAGTTTGTCGTGGTGCCAGCGGGCCACGTCGCCGACCGCGTAGACGCCCTCGGCCGCGCGGCAGCGGGAGTCGCACACCAGCCCGTTGTCCACCCGCAGGCCGCTGCCGGTGAGCCATTCGGTCGCCGGGTCGGACCCGATCGCCACCACGACCACGTCGGCCGGCAGCACTTCGCCCGTGGCCAGGCGCACGCCCGTGACGCGCCCCTCGTGGCCGGTCAGCCCGCTGACCCCGGCGCCGAGCCGCAGGTGGACCCCGCGCTCGGTGTGCAGCTCGGCGAGCATCCCCGCGACCATGGGTCCCACCTGACCGGCCAGTGGTGCCGGCAGCGGGCCGGCCATGGTGACCTCCAGGCCCAGGCCGCGCGCGGTGGCGGCGATCTCGGCGCCGAGCACGCCCTCCCCCACGACCACGAGCCGCGAGGAAGCCAGCAGCTCCGCCCGCAGCGCCAGCGCGTCGTCGAGCGTACGCAGCGTGTGGACCCCGGCCAGCTCCGCCTGCCCGGCGAGCCTGCGGGGCCGCAGCCCGGTGGCCACCACGACGGCGTCGGCCCGCAGGGCCCGCCCGGACGCGGTGTGGACGGTGCGTCCGGCCGCGTCCAGGCCGACGGCCGGGTCGCCGAGGATGAACTCGGCGTCCAGGGCGGACAGAGCCGTCTGGGGCCGTAGCTGAGTCCGTTCGGGGTCCCAGGCGCCGGAGAGGACCTGTTTGGACAGCGGTGGCCGATCGTAGGGCAGGTGCGGCTCGGCACCGAGGACGGTCAGGCCGCCCGGATACCCCTTGCGCCGCAGCGCCTCCGCGGTGGCCAGCCCGGCGGCGGACGCGCCGACCACCAGGACGCTGGAGGGAGCGTTCACGCGACCTCGCCCGGCTCAAGTGTTTTCATTGAAAAGTCCTCCTTAGGACGTGACCGGTGCCAGCCACAGCCCGACGATGGCGTCGATCAACCCCGTCGCGGCGTCGTGCCAGCTCGATCGGGGTGTGGGGGTGCCCTCGGCCAGGGCGCGCTCGCGCTCGGCGCACACGTGCACCATCAGCTGACGAGCCATGTCATAGCGCTCGGCCCGCACCTCGGCCGGCAGATCGGGCAGGCACCGGTTGAGCCCGTCGATGATCTGGAGCAGCGCGCGCGAGGACAGAGCCTCCTCGATCATGATTTCGCGGAACACGGGGTCGGTCATCACCTGGGCGCCGAACCGGGCGAACCAGGTCGGGTTGCCCAGGGCGGCCAGGTGCTCGGCGGTCGGGCGCACCAGGCAGCCCACCCAGTCCCGTACGTCCGAGCTGTCGCCGATCGTGGCCAGTATCCGCAGGCGCACCCGCTCGATCTGCTCGGCGTGTTTGCGGACGATGGCGCGTACGAGATCGGTCTTGGTGCCGAAGTGGTAGCCGACCGCGGTGTTGTTGCCCTGCCCCGCGGCCTCGCTGACCTGACGGTTGGACACGGCCATCACCCCGTGCTCGGCGAACAGCCGCTCCGCCGCCGTCAGGATCGACTCCCGGGTCGCGCCCGCCCGATCGGCCCGGACGGTCCGGCCGGTCACGGTCACCACCGCACCGGGACTTCGCGCAACCCGCCGACGGCGAGTCCTTCGACCCGTTGCAGGTCCGCCACCGGGACGGCGAGTTCCAGGGAGGGGAGCCGGCGCAGCAGCACCTCGAGCACCGCCTGCAACTCGGTGCGGGCCAGCGCCTGGCCCAGGCACGAGTGCGCCCCGGCGCCGAAGGCCAGGTGGAGGTTCGGGCTGCGGCCGAGGTCCATGTCGCCGGCGCCGTCGAACGCGCTCTCGTCGCGGTTGGCCGCGGCCATGCTGCACACCACGGTCGTCCCGCCCGGCAGCACGGCCCCGGCCACCTCCAGGTCCTCACCGAGGTAGCGCGGCATGCCGAACCCCGCGTTGGCGTCGAACCGCAGCGCCTCTTCCACCGCGGTGCGCACGAGCGACCGGTCCGCCAGCAGGAGCTCCCAGCGGCGCCGGTCGGCCAGCAGCATCGCCACCATCTTGCCGATCATGTTCGCCGTGGTCTCGTGCCCGGCGACCAGCAGGCCCATGCCGGTGGCCACGAGGGTCGCGTCGGACAGCCGCCCACCGTCGGCGTCGGTGTTCGTGATGAGCTCGCTGAGCAGGTCCTGGCCCGGTTCGGCGCGCTTGGCGATGATGTGGGCGGCCATGTACTGGACGAACTCGGCCTGCGCCGTGTCGATCTGCGCCTGCGTGTAGCGGGTCAGGTTGAGCAGCGTGTCGGACCAGTACGCGAACCGGTCGCGGTCCGCGTCCGGGACCCCGAGCAGATCGCAGATCACCCACACCGGCAGCGGGAAGCCCAGGCTCGCCTTGAGATCCGCCGGCTGACCCCGCTCCAGCATGTCGTCGATGAGCCGCTCGGCCATCGCCTCCATCCCCGGCCGCAGCGCGGCCATGCGCTTGACGGTGAACCACTTGCTGATCATCCGCCGCCAGCGCTGGTGCGCCTCACCGGACTGCGGGATCGCCGTCGCCATCTCGCTGTTGAAGACGCCACCCGACTCGTTGTCCGCGATCCGGGCCGCGTCGTCCATGTGCGTCGGCCGGGTGAACCGCGGGTCGGACAGCACCCGCTTGACGTCCTCGTAGCGCGTGACCAGGGACGCCTCGTCGCCGCTGGGCAGCGTCACCCGCGCCACGGGGCACTTCTGCTGGAGCTGCGCCCATTCCACCGGCGGCTCCAGGGCCGCGTCACTGGGAATCGGATAGGTCAGGACTTGCTCGCCTTGGCTCACCACGGCCTCCTCCGAACCGACGGTCAGTTCGTGGTCAGTAAACCCGTACTGTTAGATTAAGTCAAGCGACTGATTTAAGTCCTGTCGAGTCATCCCCAACCCCTTTTGATGGAGGCTTCCCCATGTCCGCTGTGCCCGCTCACGCCCGGCCATCCGGGCCGCCACAGGCGAATACCGTCGTGGTGGTGCTCGCCCTCGCCGGGATCGTGGTCTCGCTGATGCAGACCCTGGTGATCCCGCTGATCCCCCAGCTCCCGCGGCTCCTGAGCGCCCCGGCCGCCGACACGGCCTGGGCGATCACCGCCACGCTGCTCGCCGGCGCCGTCGCGACGCCGACGGTGGGCCGGCTGGGAGACATGTACGGCAAGCGGCGCATGCTGCTGATCAGCCTGGTTCTACTGGTGACCGGCTCGGCCGTCTGCGCTCTGGCCGACACGTTGACGCCCATGGTCGCCGGACGGACGCTGCAGGGTCTGGCCGCCGGTGTCATTCCGCTCGGCATCAGCATCATGCGCGACGAGCTCCCCGCCGAGCGCCTCGGCTCGGCGACCGCGCTGATGAGCGCCTCGCTGGGCGTGGGCGGCGCGCTCGGCCTGCCCGCGGCCGCCTTCCTGGCCGAACGCACCGACTGGCACGTGCTGTTCTGGACGGCGGCGGCCCTCGGCGCGCTCGCCACCGTGCTCGTGCTCACCCTCGTGCCGGAATCCAGCGTGCGTACCGGAGGCCGCTTCGACCTGGTGGGCGCGGCGGGGCTGTCGATCGCGCTGGTGTGCCTGCTGCTGGCGATCTCCCAGGGGGCCGGCTGGGGCTGGACCAGCGCACGAACCATCGGCCTGTTCGGCGCGGCGGTCGTCGTGCTGGCGCTGTGGGGCTGGTGGGAGCTGCGTACCAGGCAGCCGCTGGTGGACCTGCGCACCACCGCGCGCCGTCAGGTGCTGCTCACCAACCTCGCCTCCGCCGTGTTCGGCTTCGCGATGTTCGCGATGTCCCTGGTGCTCCCGCAACTCCTGCAGATCCCGAAGGCCACCGGCTACGGGCTGGGCGAGTCGATGCTGACCGTCGGCCTGGTGATGGGCCCCTCCGGCCTGGTGATGATGGCCATGGCCCCGCTGTCCGCGCGGATCTCGAAGGCCAGGGGCCCCAAGGTGACCTTGATGTGCGGCGCGCTCGTGGTCGCCGCCGGCTACGGCCTGAGCATCGCGCTGATGTCCGCCATCTGGCACCTGGTGCTCGTCTCCGCGGTGATCGGGGCCGGGATCGGACTCGCGTACGGCGCCATGCCCGCGCTCGTCATGGGGGCCGTACCCGTGTCGGAGACGGCCGCCGCCAACAGCCTCAACACGCTGATGCGGGCCATCGGCACCTCGATCTCCAGCGCGGTCTCCGGCGTCGTCCTGGCCCAGATGACCATCACGCTCGGCTCCGCCACCCTCCCGTCCCAGAACGGCTTCCGCCTGGTCATGGCCATCGGCGCGGGCGCCGCGCTGGTCGCCCTCGCCTTCGCGGCCTTCCTCCCCGGCCGGCGCCCGGCTTCGGCCACCCCGGCCACGCGACCCGCCGCCGCGCGGGTCTGATCACCGCCACCGGCCACGTTTCCGCACGTACCGCTTCGTCACCGGCACCGCGAGCGATCGCCACTCCCGCTCCCGGAAAGACCCGAGCGATCACCGCCCCCTCCCCAGAAGGACCCCGGCCATCGCCTCCCCCACTCTTCAGAAGGACCCCAGCCGAAGTACGGCGGGGAGGCTAACCCTTGATCGCGCCCTGGGTGATGCCGTTGACGAAGCTGCGCTGGAAGATGAGGTAGACGACCACGATCGGCGTGATGACGATCAGGCCGGCCGCCGACAGCAACGGGATGTCGGTCGAGTACTGCCCCACGAAGAGTCCCAGACCACCCGGGGCGGTGCGCCGCTCCGGGTCCTGCATCATGACCAGCACCAGCAGGAACTGGTTCCACGACCACATGAAGTACAGGACCGACAAGGTGGTGATCGCCGGCCACGAGATCGGCAGCAGCACCCGCGCCAGCACGACGATGTCCCTGGCGCCGTCGATGCGGGCGGCCTCGACGAGCTCCTCGGGGATGTTGGAGAAGTGCGAGCGCATCCAGTAGACGCCGAACGGCATGAACAGCGCCACCTCGGCGAGGATGATGCCAAGGTAGGAGTTGGTGAGGCCGACCTCGCGCAGGTTGAAGTAGAGCGCCACCACGATGAGCTCGATCGGCAGCGTGAGTCCCAGCACGAAGCCGGCCGTCACCGTCTTGTGGCCCCAGACCTTGAGCACCGTCAGCCCGTATCCGGCCAGCGTGGCCAGCACCAGCGCGAGCGGCACCACGCACACCGAGATCAGTACGCTCGACCGCATGAGGGCGGTGAAGTTGCCCCGCTCCCAGGCCAGCGCCAAGGTCTCCCACGACCACCGCTCAGGGATGCTCAGCCCGTTGAGCTGCGCGCCCGGCGGATGCAGGGCGGCCAGGATGATGCCGGCGAAGGGCAGCAGCACCATGACCGCCAAGAGGACAAGTACGCCGTACCGGATGCTGACTCCGCCGCGCATGCTCAACTCTCATCCCTGGTGAAGTATCGGATGGCGCTGACGACGGCGATCACCAGCACGGTCAGCACGACCGCCAGCGCGCTCGCGCCGCCGATGTCGCCCTCGTTGAAGGCCAGCCGGTAGACCAGCAGGGCGGGCACGTTGGTCTGTCCCGCCGGGCCGCCGTTCGTCGTGGTGAAGACGAGGTCGAAGCTGGCCAGCGCGGCGATCGTGGTGATGACACCCGCGATCGTGATCTCCTTGCGCACCCCGGGCAGGGTGACGTGGAGGAACTGCCGCCACGAGTTCGCGCCGTCGAGGGTGGCGGCCTCGTACAGGGACGGGTCGATCTTCTGCGCGCCGGCCAGGAAGAGCATCATGCACAGCCCGCTCATCGCCCAGGTCCCGATGAACCCGAGCGCGACCAGCGCCAGCTGGTAGTCGCCCAGCCAGGCCCGGGTGATCCCGCCCAGCCCCACCAGGTCGAGGACCTGGTTGACCACGCCGGTGTCGCTGTAGAGCCAGCGCCAGGTGATGCCGACGGCCACCAGCGGCAGCACCTGGGGCAGGAAGAAGACGATCCGGAAGAACGTCATCCCGCGCCGCACCTTGCCCATCAGCAGGGCGGTCATGAACAGCCCGACGCAGATGGGGATGAACGAGAAGAAGACGATCAGCACGAGGCTGTGCAGAATGGCCTCGTACAGCGCCGAATCCCGAAAAATCTTGATGTAGTTGTCCAGACCCGCCGAGGTCGCCGGCAGGATGCCGTCCCAGGTCAGGAAGGACAGGCGCAGCGTGTTCAGCGCCGGCCAGATGGCGAACCCCAGATAGACGGCGAGCGCGGGAAACACGTAGAGCCAGCCGCGCGCCCGTCCGCCGCGCCCGTGCGGGCGGTGGACGCGCTTACTGCCGGCCACCGGCTCCCCGCCGCGGGCCGGGGTGGCCCGCGGCGGGGAGATGGACGTGCTCAGATCACGAGCCATGGTGTCCGTCCCACGACTCCTGCAAGGAGCGCAGGAAGTCGTCAGCGGTCATCTTCTTGCTGATGAGCCCCTGGACACCGGGGGTCAGCTTGTCGATCATGCCGGGAGAGGCGTAGTCGGGGAACGGGACGATCCCGTTGTTCTGCGCCACCGGCGTGAAGGCCTTGGCGATGTCGCCGCGCAGGCCCGTCGCGCCCAGCTCGGCCTTGGTGTCGACCGGCATGAACCCGCCGTCGAACTCGATCTTCGCCGCCTCCGGCGAGCTCAGGAAGTCCAGGAACGCCGCGGCGACGTTCGGGTTCTTCGACTTGGCCGAGATGGCGTACGCCACGCTCGCCCCTGAGGCGACGTTCAGCGGCGTGGTCGACTCCGAGGGCATGAGGAAGAAGCCGACGTTGTCCTTCATCTCGGTCTCCAGCGTCGAGGCGGCCCAGTTTCCGGTCACCAGGAACGCGCTCTTGCCCTTGGAGAAGTTCGCCAGCGCGTCGGCGTCGGCCGTGGCGTTCGCCGAGGCGGGGAAGTATCCCTTGTCCGCCCAGTCCATCAGCAGCTTGGTGGCCTTCTGCGCGCCCGGATTCTCGATCGTGCCGCCCGGCTCGCCGTACACCCAGGACCGGTAGGCCTTCACGTCACCGGTGACGTTGAGCAGCGCGTTCCACAGGTGGAACCCGCCCACCTGCAGCGCGCCGAGGCTCAGCGGAGTCTGCCCGGCGCCCTTCACCTTCGCCAGCGCGGCCTCGAACTCGCCGAGCGTCTTCGGCACGTCCGCGACACCCGCCTTGGACAGGATCTCCTTGTTGTAGTAGACGCCCACCACCGACAGCGCGCCGGGCGCGGCGTACAGACCGCCGGTGCCGAACCGCTTGGCCGCCTTGTCCGAGCTGAGCACCTCCAGGCTGGCGGGCGGGAACTTGCCGTCCCAGCCGTAGGCCTTGGCCCACGGGCCCAGGTCCAGAATCAGCCCCGCCGGCACCAGGGAGTTCATCGCGCCGGGGTTGTACTGCGCGATGTCCGGCGCCGAGTCCGACGACATCGACAGCTTGATCGACTTGACGTAGTCGTTGAACGGCGTCATCTGGGGCTTGATGGTGACGTTCGGATGGAGCTTGGTGAAGGCGTCCACCAGCGTCTTGGTGGGCGGATCGTTGCTGTAGGCCAGGGTCAGCGTGACCGGGTCGCTGGGGACGGTCGTCGAGACGTCGACCTTCTTCGTGGTGGCCGGGGCGCTCGTGCCGCCGGTGCCCGCGCAGGCCGTCAGGGTGAGTGTCGCCGCGGTGCCGAGCGCCACGAGCGCCTGCCACCGACCTGGTGTTGTCATGTGCATGACCTTTCGCCTATCTCTGATATCCGCGTCGCCGATATCCGGGGGGTCTTCAACTGGTCTCCTGACGGCCGCTGCGCACCAGGTCGAACCTGGTGCGCTCGAGCTCGTCCAGCGAGTGAAGCAGGGCCCCGTGGACGACGGCGTCGTCCCGGAGCGTCGAGACCTCCAGGGCCGGTTGGTCCAGAGGCTGGTCGGACAGGTGCCGCCGGACCGCGGCCAGCAGCGTCTCGCCGCATCTGGCCAGGGGCCCGCCGATGACCACGAGCCGTGGATCGAGGATCGCCCGGATCGCGGCGACGCCTTTGGCGAAGCGGCGGGCGACCACGTCGATCATGTCCAGGGCGGACGGCGTGCCGTCGACGACGGCGTCCAGCACCGCGTCGAACGCCCGCTCCCCCGCCGCCTCGATCCGGGCCAGGAAGGCGTCGTCGCCGTCGCGTCCGGCCGCCGCCGTCGCCAGGCGGACGATCTCCTCGCCGCCCACCCAGCTCTCGAACGGGCCGAGGCCGTGCGGATGGCGGGGCTCGGGCGGGGCTTCCGCGAACAGGTCCAGGAAGCCGACGTCGCCGGCGTCGTTGGAGGCGCCGCGGTAGAGCTCGCCGTTCAGCACGATCCCGGCGCCGACGCGTTCGCCCCAGTGGACCATCACCAGCGAGTCCTCGCGCCGCTCCGCGCCGCGCCAGCGCTCGCCCTGGGTGGCCAGCTTGACGTCGTTGTCCAGGTAGATCGGGCAGCCGAGAGCGTCTTTCATCCGGCGGTGGAGGATGTCGCCGGTCAGGCCGGGCATGCTCGGGATGAGCCTGATGATCCCGGTCGCCGGGTCGACGATGCCGGGGGTGCCCACCGAGGCGAACCAGAGGTCGCCGGTCGTGATGCCCGCCGAGTCGAGCGTGCGGGCCACCGTGGACAGGAGTGTCTCCACCACCTGCTCGCCGCTCGAAACCACCTGCTCGCCGCCGAGCTGCACCGCGTCGGTCGCGATGACCGTACCGGCTAGGTCGGACACCGCCATCCGCAGGTCCTGCGGGCTGATCGACAGGCCGAGCACGTAGCCGGCCTCCGCCCGGAACCGCACGAGCTGCGCGGGCCGTCCCGCCCTGCTGGAGTCGCGATCAAGGGAGCCGAACTCGACGAGGCCCTCCGCGGCCAGCGCGTTGAGCGAGCGGGTGACCGCCTGCCGGGACAGCCCCACCGCCTTGGCCAACGCGGACACGCTCATGCTCGTCTCGGTCCGCAGCCGCCGCAGGATGGCGCCGGCGTTGACCTCTCGCATGAACTGCGTGCCAACCGCGACCACCTGCTCCATGACCTCTCCCTGGTGTCGACTTGCCGGTACGCTAGCATAATAATTATGGACCGTACGGAACTAATTCGTCGAGGGGCGTGACCTGCGATGTCATCCGGTGATCCCGAGCAGGCACCACTGTGGGCGGACACCGTCCGCGGCCTGGCTCATCGCGTTCTCGGACCGGTGGCCGAGTCGATCCGGTTCGTCACGCGCGACGGCGCGGGGCGCGGCTACGAGTACGAGGCGAGGGACGGCGCGCTCACCGTCGCCGCGACGGACGGCGTGAGCGCGTCCGTCGGCCTGCAGCACTATCTGCGGGGACGTTGCGGTCTGTCCGTTGGCTGGGACACCGTGCTGCCGCTGGGGCTGACGTCTCTCGCGGACAGCCCGCCCCGGCGGGGCTCGGCCCGGGTCCAGGACGGCTACTACTTCAACTTCTGCACGTTCAGCTACACGATGCCCTACTGGGACTGGGCCGACTGGGAGCGCGAGATCGACTGGATGGCCCTTCACGGCATCACCATGCCGCTCGCCATCACCGGCCACGAGGCCGTGCTGCATGCCGCCTACTCCCTCCTCGATCTCGACGACCAGACCATCCGCGGCTTTCTGGGCGGCCCAGGCTACCTGCCGTTCCAGTTCATGGGCTGCCTGGACGGCTTCGCCGGTCCGCTGTCCGCGTCCTGGATCGAGCGCCATCGCGAGCTCGGGGCGCGCGTCCTCGACCGCGAGCGTGCCTTCGGCATGACGCCCATCCTTCCGGCGTTCACCGGGCACGTCCCGCCCGAGATCGCCGCGTCGTCGCGGGCCAGTCGCCGCGACTGGCAGGGCTTCGAGACCTGGGTCCTGGACCCGGCCGACCCGCTCTACGAGCGGCTGAGCGCCGAGATCACCCGTACCCAGATCAAGTTCTTCGGCACCGATCACCGCTACGCCGCCGATCCGTTCATCGAGATGATCCCGGTCGACGCCGACCCGGCCTTCCCCGGAGCCGTGGCGGCGGCGACGCTGGCCGGTCTGCGGGCCGCCGATCCGGACGCGGTCTGGGTCATGCAGGCCTGGCCGTTCTCCTACCAGCGGGAGTTCTGGACCGACGACCGCGTCACCGCCTTTCTCGACGCGATTCCGGATGACCGGATGCTCGTCGCGGACCTGTGGGCGGAGTACGACCCGCTGTGGGAGCGCTTCGAGCAGTTCGCCGGCAAGCCCTGGCTCTGGTGCGCGCTGCTCAACTTCGGCGGCCGCACCGATCCGGTCGCCGACCTGCGCGGCGTCCCGGCCTCGATCGACACCGCCCTGGCGGCGCCGAACCCGCCCGCCGGCCTCGGCCTGTCCATGGAGGCCACCCGCAACAACCCGGTCTTCTTCGAGCTCGTGGCCGACCAGATCTGGAACCAGGTCCCCGACCTGGACGCCTGGCTCGACGCCTTCGTGACCCAGCGTTACGGCAGGGACACGGCCGCACTGCGGACCGCCTGGCACGGGCTCCTGAACACCGTCTACGACCCCCGGGGCCGGCGGATCTACCCCGCGCAGTTCAACGGCATCCTGACCGCCAAACCCTCCTATACGGGGATGGCGCAGGCACGCGCGGATGTCACCCAGGCCCTCTGGTACGAGCCGGCCGTGCTGGCGGAGGCCTGGGAGCGGCTGATCGAGGTGGCCGAGCACGACCGCGACCTGGCGAACGGTCCACTGGGGCACGATCTCGCCGAGGTGGGGATCGCGTTCATGGCCAGGGTCGCCGACCGCTACTACCTCGACGCCGTGGAGCGGTCGGTGTCGCGCTGCACGCCCGGCCTGCCGGAGATCGCCAGGTTCCTGCGCGTCTTCGAAGACCTCGACCGGATGCTGGCCGCCCGGCCCGAGTACACCTTCCAGCACTGGGAGTCCAAAGCGCTGTCGTGGGCCGCCGACCCGGCCGACCGCGACGTCCTGCTGGACAACGCCCGCCGCATCATCACGGTGTGGGGCACCACGGACAGCCCCCTGCTCGACGACTACGCGGGGCGCCATTGGAGCGGGCTCGTCGGCGGCTACTACCGCGACCGCTGGGAGTTGTGGGCGCGTGGCCTCGACCGCGCGCTCGCCACGCCCGGCGCCGCTCCCGAGGCGGATCTCCAGGAACAGCTCCGTGAACGGGCCGAGGCCTTCCTGCGGGAAGGGCCGGCGCCCGCGCCGGCGGATCTGGGCGACCTCGCCACGGAGTCACGCCGGCTGTTCACCGCCTACGCGACCCAGCCTTCGGACAACGATCGATGAGGAGAACGATGCCCCAGGTGGTACCGCCGACCGAGCGCCGGAATCCCCGCACCGCCGACATTGACACCCTGGAGTCCCGCGAGGTCCTCCGGCTGATCCAGCAGGAGGACGCCCGCGCGGTCGAGGCCGTCGGCGCGGCCATCGACCCGCTCGCCCGGGCGGTGGACGAAGCACATCTCCGTCTCAGCCGGGGCGGAACGGTGCACTACTTCGGCGCCGGCGCGTCGGGCCGGCTGGCGGTGCTGGACGCCACCGAGATCACCCCGACCTTCGGGGTGGCGCGTGAGCTGTTCACCGCCCACTTCGCCGGTGGGCCCGCCGCCGTCGCCGACTCCTCCGTCGACCGCGAGGACTCCGAGGCGCTGGGCGCCACCGACGCCGAGGTCCTCGACGAGACCGGCGTGGCGATCGGGATCACGGCGTCCGGATCGACTCCGTACGTGGCCGGCGCGCTTCGCGTGGCCCGGGCCGCCGGCGCTCTCACGGTGCTGGTCACCTGCGACCCGGATGCCCCGCTCCGCGAGCTGGCCGAGATCACCGTCGTCGCCGCCACCGGGCCGGAGGCGCTGACCGGCTCCACCCGGCTCAAGGCGGGCACGGCGACGAAGGTGATCCTCAACGCGTTCTCGACGGCTCTCATGATCAAGGCCGGCCGGACGTACGGGAACCTCATGGTCGGGCTGGTCGCCACCAACGGCAAGCTCGGCGAGCGCGCGGTGCGGTTGCTCGTCGAGGCGACGGGCGAGGAGGAGGCGAGCTGCCGCGCGGTCCTGACCGACACGGGCGGGAACATCCCGGAGGCGCTCGTACGGCTGCTCACCGGCTGCTCCCCCGAACAGGCGCGGTCCGCGCTGGAGCAGCACCCGGGCGTCCGGGCGGCCGTCGCCGCGGTGGCGGGCGCCAGATGAGCTTCGCGGGCGTCGACGTCGGCGGTGGCGGGATCAGAGTGCGGATCGAGGCCGGCGGGTCGAGCGCGGCCGGGGACGAGGCGTCTCCGGTACCGCGTGCGGAGGGCAGGGTCGACCTCGATCGGCTCGCGGCCCGGATCACCCGGGTCATCGAGGACGCCGTAGGCGACCTGAAGATCGACCGGTTCGCCGGCATGGCGATCGGCACGACCGGGCTGCCCGGCCTGGTCCGGGACCCGAGCACGCTCTGGCACGCGCTGCGCGAGCGGTTCGGCCTGGGCGCGCTCGTGGTCACCGGTGACATGGTGACCACGCACGTCGGCGCGCTCGACTTCCAGCCCGGAGTCGTGGTCGCCGCGGGCACCGGCGTCATCACACTCGGCACCGACCTGGACGGCGTCTGGAACCAGTCCGACGGGTGGGGGTACCTGCTCGGCGACCACGGCGGCGGCGCCTGGATCGGGATGCGAGGCCTGCACGCGGCGCTGCGCGCGCATGACGGCCGAGTCGGCGGGTCGGCCGCTCTCCTCGGGCACCTGACGGCCCGCTTCGGGCACCCCTCGGAGCTGGTGACGCTGGTCTACGCGTCAGGGTCGGCGGCCCACCACTTCGCCTCGTTCGCGCCGTACGTCGGCGAGGCGGCCCGCGACGGGGACCCGGTGGCCCGGCAGATCTGGACCGAGGCCGGCCGGCAGCTCGGCCAGACCGCGGTGGCCGCCGCGGCCGGACTCGAACCGGTCTTCTCCTGGGGCGGCCGGCTCTTCGACGCCGCGGACCTGCTGATGGAGCCCTTCCAGAACACGGTCCGCGCGCTGCTCCCCGGCGCTCGCTTCCGGCCACCGCGAGGAACCTCCGCCGACGGCGCGCTCGCCCTGGCCCGAGCCGCCGCCGACGGATCGGTGCCGTCACACCACCCCTATGTCTACGTCTTCACCGAAGAGGCTCAACCGATCGGTGGATCGGCTCAGTCATCCGGCCGATCGGCCGGTTCAGCCGTCGACTCATGAGACCGGTCGATGCGCGCGCGGGCGTGGCGTTGCGACGCTGAGGGCATGCGCCATCCCACGAACTCCCCGCCCCCGCGCGCGACAGCCGATGAGGACCTGAACCATCCGCTCAGCCGGACGGCGTTCCGCCGCATGAAGGTCCTCGTCGGCTGCTACTTCGCCCTGAGCGTGCTCACCCTCGTGGCCGCCTACGCGCTGCGCGACGACCCCGCGATGGTGAACGACACGGTCTGGGTCCGCGGCGTGATCGTCATCGGCGCCTCGGCGGTGACGTTCGCCTTCGTGGCCGGCACGGCCCGGGGCCGTCGCCGGGCGTACCTCCGGCTGCGGATCACCTCAGCCGTCATGATGGTGGCCATCGCGATCCTCATCTCCATCCCCGGCTTCCTGCCGATGTGGATGAGGATCGAACAGGGGGTCTGCGGGCTCCTCCTGCTCGGCGTCGTCCTGATCGTCAACGGCGGGCACCTTCGCTCGTTGTTCGCCGCCAGGCGCGGCTAGATTGTCTTCGCGGGGAGGAGGCGTCAGAGATGAGCAGTCCGATGCCTCGCTTCTGGGGGGATGCGCGAGAGCACCGAGGGCGTCCGGTCATCACCGGCATGCCGTACGCGTTGCTGGCGCTCCTGGTCGTCGTCACGGTGATCAACAAGCGCTCGGCGGGCGGCTCCCTGCTCTTCGACCTGGTCCTGTGCGCACTTGCCGCGGTGTGGATGCTGTGTCTGTTCACCCTGCGTCCCGCCTGGCGGGACCGGCCGGCGGTGATGGCGGTGTTCGTCGCCGTGCTGCTCGCGATCATGGTGGTTCTGGTGGTCAGGGATCCTTGGTTCGGGTTCTTCACGCCCGCCGGGTACGTCTACGCGTTCAGGCTCCTGCGGTGGCCGTGGCGGCTGTCCGGCGTCGCCGGGGTGGCGATCGTGGCGGGCATCGCGCAGGCGTACGACGTGGACAAGACCACTCTCGACGGCCTGATGACCTGCCTGGCCGTCGTGGCGGCGAATGTACTCCCCATGTGTGGTTTCGCCTGGTTCGCCGAGCGGGTCGCCCAGCGGAACGAGCAGCGCCTGCGGGCCCTGGAAGAGCTGGGCGAGGCCAACCTGCGGCTTGAGGCGACGCTGGCGGAGAACGCGGGCCTGCACGAACGGCTACTGGCCCAGGCGAGGGAGGCCGGGGTGCTGGACGAGCGGCAGCGGATGGCGCGGGAGATCCACGACACCCTGGCGCAGGGACTCACCGGGATCATCACCCAGTTGCAGGCAGCCGAACAGGCCGGGCAGGATCCGGCCGAATGGCACCGGCACATCACGGCCGCGACCACGCTGGCCAGGGAAAGCCTGACCGAGGCGCGGCGATCGGTGCACGCGCTGCGTCCCGAGCCCCTGCGGACGGCACGGCTGAGCGAGGCACTGGCCGACGTCGCGGGCCGCTGGTCGGCGCTGCACGGGGTCGCGGTCCAGGTCACGACGACCGGCACGGCCCGGCCACTGCCGCCGGAAGCCGAGGTCGCGCTGCTGCGGACCGCGCAGGAGGCACTGGCCAACGTGGCCAAGCACGCCCAGGCTCGCAGGGTCGGGGTGACGCTGTCCTATATGGAACGTGAGGTCGCTGTGGACGTACGGGATGACGGCAGGGGCTTCGATCCGGCCCACCTCGGCGACGGCGCCCCCGCCCACGGCCTCGCCACAGGCAGCCTCGCCTCCCCGAACGGCATCGCCTCCCCAAACGACGTTGCTCCACCAAACGACGTTGCCCCACCAAACGACGTTGCCCCGCCAAGCAGGGCCGTTGCCGGCAACGGCGGCCCGCACGCGTCCGCGGGCGGCGGCGAGTCCGGCGGGTTCGGCCTGGTCGCGATGCGGCAGCGGATCGAGGCCCTGTCTGGAACGCTGCAGGTCGAATCGGAACCGGGCGTCGGCACGGGAATCTCGGCCTGCATCCCTGCCGTCACCCCTGCCGCCATCCCCGCCGCGCAGACAGGCGTCGGCCTGTGAGCCGCCCCGACAACGCCCCGGAGACCAGCGGCAAACGCGACGAGGCCGGCCCGCCGATCAGCCTGCTGATCGTGGATGATCACCCCGTGGTCAGGGACGGGCTGAGCAGCATGTTCGCGCGCGACCCGGAGTTCGAGGTGCTCGGCGAGGCCTCCGACGGCGCCGAGGCGGTCCGGCTCGCCCAGTCCCTCGCCCCCGACGTGATCCTGATGGACCTGCGCATGCCGGGCATGGACGGCGTGACCGCGATAACCGAGCTGGCCAGGCAGGGCATAGCCGCACGCGTACTGGTGCTGACCACCTACGACACCGACAGCCACGTCCTGCCGGCGATCGAAGCGGGCGCGACCGGCTACCTGCTCAAGGACGCCCCCCGCGCCGAACTGGTACGAGCGGTCCGAGCAGCGGCCCAGGGTCAGTCCGTGCTGGCGCCATCGGTGGCGGCCCGGCTGATGAGCCGGTTCCGGGCCCCCAGCACCGGCCCGCTCAGCCGGCGCGAACTCGAGGTCCTCGAACTGGTGGCGGCCGGCACCACCAACCGGGAAGCCGCGGCCAGGCTGTTCATCACCGAGGCGACGGTCAAGACCCACCTGCTCAACATCTACGCCAAGCTCGGTGTCGGCGACCGTGCCGCCGCAGTGGCCGAGGCATTCAACCGAGGCCTGCTCACGCCCGGCCCCCCAGGACAACGACCGTGACCTCCACCCCCACAGACGCCTGGAACCCATTCCACCCCGGCGCATCCTGAGCGAGCGGAAACTGTCAGTGGTCAGGCGCACACTCTACGTATGTCTGATGAGCCTCTCGAACTCGGCGAGATCTCCGTCGCCGACTGGCACGCCCACACCGACAAGATGGCGGAGGTCAGCTTCCTGACCATCGCCCGCCGGCTGCCCTCGCTCGTGCGCCAGGCGATGCGCATGGCGTGGGGAGCCAGCCCGCGCGACACCCTGGCCACCATCTCGCTCAACCTGCTCGGCGGGGTGTTCACCGCGTTCGGGCTGCTGGCCACCACCGGCGTGCTCGCCGCCCTGTTCAGCCAGGGGCCCACCCCCGACCGGGTGATGGCCGCGCTGCCCAGCCTCGCCCTGGTCGCCACCGCCGCCGCGCTGCGCACCGCCATGCAGGCGGGCGCCGGCTGGGCGCAGTCCCGTCTCACCCCCCAGATCTCCCGGCTCACCGAGGAACGGCTCTACGGCCTGACCAGCCGCGTCGACCTGGTCGCCTACGACGACCCCGACTTCCACGACGCCCTCGAACGCGCCAACAACCGTGGCGTGGCGGTGGCCGACTGGGTGGTGACTTCGGCCATCGACGTAGTGACCGCCGCGGTCGGCATCACGGCCGTGGCCGGGGTGCTCAGCGTGCTCCACCCGGTGCTGCTGCCGCTGCTCCTGCTGGCGGTGCTGCCCGACGCCTGGGCCGCGGTCCGTAGCGCGCGGATGCGCTACATGACGATGCACACGCTCATCCCGGCCCGCCGCCGTAAGTGGATCATCGCCGAACTGCTGGCCGACCGCGAGTCCGCCGCCGAGGTGCGTTCCTTCACGATGCGCGGCTTCCTGCTGCGCATGTACGACGCGGTGGCCAAGGCCGAGCAGGACGTCCTGCTGCGGCTGGCCAGACGGGAGACGGCGGCGCGGCTGGTGGGCGAGGCCTTCGGCGGCCTGGGCACCGGCCTGGTCTACGTCGCGCTCGGCGTCCTGCTGGCCATCGCCGCGATCCCGCTCGCCGTGGCGGGCACCGCCGTCCTGGCGATCAGATCCGCCCAGCAGTCCCTGAGCAGCCTGATGTACGCCACCAACCGCCTCTACGAGCAGGGCCTCTACTTCACCGACTTCCTGGAGTTCTGCGCCGACGCCGAACGCCGCCTCCCCGGCCCCCGCCCGCTCACGGCCCCCGAAGCGTTCCACAGCATCGTCGCCGACGCCGTGACCTTCACCTACCCGGGCGCCGACGAGCCCGCGCTCTGCGACGTGTCCATCAAGGTCGAACGCGGTGAGATCGTCGCCTTCGTCGGCGAGAACGGCTCGGGCAAGACCACCCTCGCCAAGATCCTGGCCGGCCTGTACGAGCCCGACAGCGGCACCGTCTCCTGGGACGAGACCAACCTCAAAGAGGTCAGCCCTGAAGACCTCCGCCTGCGCACCGCGGTCATCGCGCAGGACCACACCCGCTGGCCGCTCACCGCCCGCTACAACATCACCATGGGCACCGACAAAGGCGATGCCGCCCTGCATTCGGCCGCCGAGGTGGCCGGCGCCGACGAGGTCGTCGCCGGCCTCCCGCTCGGCTTCCGCACCCTGCTCGACCGGCGCTTCAAGGACGGCCACGAGCTGTCGGGCGGCCAGTGGCAGCGCATCGCGGTCGCCCGCGGCTTCCACCGCGACGCGCCCCTGCTCATCTGCGACGAGCCCACGGCCGCCCTCGACGCCCGCGCCGAACACGCCCTGTTCGAACGCATCCGCGGCCACTCCGACGGACGCACGGTCCTGCTGATCACCCACCGGCTGGCCAGCGTCCGCTACGCCGACCGCATCTACGTCCTGGAGCACGGCAAGGTGACAGAGCAGGGCGACCACACCACCCTCATGTCCTTGAACGGCCTGTACGCCGACCTCTACACCCTCCAAGCCAGCGCGTACCAATAGCATTACCTGCTTATCGGATCCGCTGCCATCAAGCCGCCTCGTCCGTGGGATCGGGAGTGGGAGCCAGCCGCACGCTGCCGGGGTGGGCCTTCTCGTCGGGGAAGACCCACTTCCGGAGCGCCCAGAAGCGGAAGACCATGGCGATCAGCGTGCCGATGACCTGCGCACTCATGAAGTCGGCGATCTCCTGGGCCACCAGGCTCACGTCCGGGGTCTCCAGGCCGAATGCGTACCGGGAGATCCACAGCGGCGCGGAGCTGAGCACCAGACCGACGCCACTGACCAGAAAGAACAGCGCCGCCTCGTGACGGCGCTCGCGGCCGCCCCTGGTCCGGAACGACCATTCGCGGTTCAACACGTAGGACACGATTGTCGCCACGAGCACCGCGATGACCTTCGCGGTCACCGGCTTCGGTTCCAAAAGGGTCAGCTTCAGCCCATAGAACACCGCGTTGTCCACTAAGAACGCTGTTCCACCCACCACCGCGAACTTCAGCATTTCACGGTGCTTCAGCGCGAGTGCGTGCAGCGATTCCGGCAATCTTGCGAGTACTGCGTTTGCTATTCGGAGCACCCCCGATCTTCTCACCAGGCGAACACCCTGCTAACAAGACCGACGGACACGGCTTGTCCGGCTGGAACCGTACCTGACGGCAAATCCGCGTGATCACGAGCTTTGATAACACTCTGCGATGTCGGACTACAGGATTTATGTGATCCGCGAGGCGAGATCGACGCCCATGCAAGAATCTTTCACGTGGATGCTGTTGATCGCATGATTCTTCGACAACTGACGTCGAACGGCAGGGCCTCTCTCGAGGTGCTCGCGCGGGCCGCCAATCTTGCCCCGTCATCCGTCAAGCGCCGCCTGGACCGCCTGGAGCGATCGGGAGTGATCCGGGGATACACGGTCCTGCTGGCACCCGATGCGTTCGGAAACCACATCGAAATCCTCATGGAGATCACTGCTGTGACAGGCACCCAACGCGGCCCCCTTACCGATGCCCTGGCAGCGCAGCCCGAGATAGTTCGAGCCTGGACGGTGACGGGTGACGCTGATGCGCTGGCGGTGGTCCGGGTCAGCGATGTCAACCATCTTGAGCAGGTCATCCTGCGGCTTCAACAGACCGGCAGCGTCGCCCGGACACGGACGCAGTTGCTGCTCACAGAATTGATCAACCGAGGCCGTTGAAAGCGGCTACAACGCCTCAATGAGCAGCCTCCACCGGTGTTCGACGTGGCGCCGCCGCGACCGAGGCAGCCCACCTCGACAGGGCGTCCTTCTGGAGGTTTCTTGCGAACGGAGAGTGAAAGCCGAGCATCCTTGCGCAGATATGCATGATAACGGCGAATTATTCGACATTGTGCATCTGGCGTGCCTAGCATCCCTGACATGACTCAGCCCTCTGCCGCGCTGTTGGCCTCCTGGGCCACGGATCTCTTTGGTGTCACGGCATCCGCCACGTTGTTGCCGGGAGAACTCGACTGGAATGCCCGGTTGGATGTGGAGGGTGCACCGGCGTATGTGCTCAAGGTGCATCATCCGGCTACGGACCCCTCGGTGCTGGCGCTCCAGGACGCGGTCCTGGAGCACGTGGCTCTGACCGCACCACGAGTCGCGGTGCCGCGTCTCCTCGCAACGGCTGGTGTCAGCTTCGGCGGGCACGCCCGGAGAGCCCGCCTGCTGGAGTGGCTCCCGGGGACCGTATGGGCCGACGCCGGCCCACCCGATGAAGCGCGCCTGCGCGCGCTGGGTGCAACCGTGGCACGCCTGGACGCGGCGCTCGCCGGGTTCGATCACCCGGCACTCGACCGGCCGTACCGATGGAACATGCGGCAGGCGGCGGCCCTGCTCGGCGACGCGCCTTTCGTGGACGAGGCTCTGCGGCCGTTCGTGCACACCACGCTCAGCAGGCTCGATGAGCTGCTCCCCGCCTTGAGCGCGCTGCCTCAGCAGGCGATCCACAACGACGCCAACGAGCACAACGTCCTGGTCGGCTCGGACAGTGGCATCGCCGGGCTGCTCGACGTGGGGGACGTGGTCCGCGCGCCGCGGGTGTGCGGACTCGCCGTCGCGCTCGCGTACGCCCAGTTCGGCCAGGACGATCCCATGGCGGCCGCGTTGCCGGTGCTCGCCGGTTACCACGCCGAATCGCCGGTCACGCCGCAGGAACTGGCGTTGCTGCCCGATCTGGTCGACGTCAGGCTTGCGATGAGCGTGGTGAACGCCGCCGTGCAACGCCGTTCCGACCCGGGAAACTCCTACCTGGCCATCAGCCAGACCGCGGTACGCGGAGCGATCGAGTCGATCACGCGCGAGCCCCGCGAACTGCGAGAAGCGCGGTTCCGCGACGCCTGCGGCTACCGCCCGATCCCTCGTGAGCGAAGGATCGTGGCCTGGCTGCAGTCGGCTGCCTGCGATCCCGCGCCGGTCATCGACCGGAACCTTGCCGCTGACCCGCCGCTGGTACTGGACTGGACGCACACGGATGCGGCGACCATTGCCGCGGTGGAATCCAAGGTGTCGGCCAGTGGCCACACCTTCGGTCTGGGCCGATACCGCGAGGACCGCGATGTCTACCGTTCGGACGCGTTCGCCCCATCCCAAGCAGGAGGGCAAGCCCGGACCGTACACCTGGGAGTGGATTTGTTCGTCCCCGCGGGCGAACCGGTGTTCTCGCCGCTGGACGGTACTGTGCGCAGCGTCGCGTACCGATCCGACCCCTACGACTACGGCGGGGTCGTGCTTCTCGAGCACGCCACCGACGACGGCGAGCCGTTCTGGCTGCTGATCGGCCATCTCGGCCGAGAGATCGTGTCGAGTCTGACGCCTGGTCAGCGGGTACGGCGCGGCGACCGGATCGCTTGGGTGGGCGTGCCCGCGGAGAACGGAAACTGGCCGCCGCACGTGCACGTTCAATTGTTCGTCACGCTGCTCGGCCGCTCGACCGACCTGCCAGGGGTGATCGAGCGTGAAAACATCGACGTCTGGGAGAGCATCTGCCCCGACCCCAATGTGCTACTCCGGCTGCCTGTGTCGCACGTACCGGCTCGGGACCGGAGCAAGAGTGAACTGGCCCGTCGTCGTCGCGCGAATCTGGCACCGGTCTTGTCGCTCAGCTACGCCGATCCGCTGCACATCGTCGCCGGCGAAGGCGCGTACCTGATCGACGCGGACGGCAGGCGCTACCTCGACCTCGTCAACAACGTCGCGCACGTGGGCCATGGGCACCCGCGCGTGGTGAGCGCTTTGGCCGCGCAGGCCGAACTGGTGAACACCAACACGCGATACCTGCACGGGACGATCATCGAGTACGCCCGTCGCCTTGCCGCCACCTTCCCGGATCCCTTGTCCGTGGTGATCCTGACCAACTCCGGCAGCGAGGCGAATGACCTCGCCTTGCGGATGGCCAGGACCGTGACCGGCCGAGAGCACGTGCTCGTCCTCGACTCGGCCTATCACGGCAATCTCAGCTCCCTCGTCGAGCTGAGCCCGTACAAATTCAACCGGGCCGGTGGCAACGGGCCTGGGCCCCGGGTGCGTGTGTGCGAACTACCTGACGCCTACCGAGGGCGATACGGGGCCGACGGCCCGCGCTACGCGACCGATGTCGCCGCTCACTGCGCCGGCGCACCGCCGGCCGCTTTCTTGCACGAGTCGATCCTGGGCTGCGCCGGTCAGATCGAGCCGGCTCCGGGGTACCTCGTGGCGGCGTACGCCGGGGCGCGCGAGGCAGGCGCCCTGTGCATCGCCGACGAGGTGCAGTGTGGTTTCGGCCGCGTCGGCAGCCACATGTGGGCATTCGAAGCACACGATGTGGTGCCCGACATCGTGACCCTGGGCAAGCCGATCGGGAACGGTCACCCACTCGGCGCCGTGGTCACCACACCAGCCATCGCACGCGCCTTCCAGACCGGCATGGAGTACTTCAATACGTACGGCGGCAACCCGGTCTCGTGCGCTGCCGGACTCGCGGTCCTGGACGTGCTCCGCGACGAGCGGCTGATGGCGCACGCGGCCGAGATCGGGGCGTATCTGACCGCAGGGATGACAGAGCTGGCCACCCGGCATTCGATCATCGGCGACGTCCGGGGGCGCGGCTTGTTCCTCGGAGTGGACCTGGTCGAGGACCGGAACACCAAGCGTCCCGCCGCGGCCGACGCGGCAGCGCGCGTCGTGGAGTCGGCCCGCGAGGATGGGGTGCTGCTGTCACTGGACGGCCCTCACGGCAACGTGTTGAAGATCAAACCGCCTTTGGTGCTCACCCGCGCGGACGCCGAAATCGCCCTGGCGACCTTGGACCGAGCGCTGGCCATGGCCGGCGACGTCACAGCCTGAAAGGACCGACGATGTCGGCAGAAAACGTCATTTTGACACCCATTCAGCCACCTGACGCCCCGCCTGCGATGGGGGGATATGCCCAAGCGCTGACCGTGACCGGCGTCTCACGGCTGGTTTTCGTCAGCGGACAGATCCCCGAGTCGCCCGACGGCCACGTGCCTGATGACTTCGAGACGCAATGCCGGACCGTGTGGAACAACATTCTCGCGTGCCTGACCAGCGCGGGCCTTGGAGCATCCAGCCTGGTGAAGGTCACCACGTTTCTCTCCAAGCGCGAGTACGCCGACGCCAACTCGGCGATCCGCCGCGAAATCCTTGGCGATCACCGCCCGGCGCTGACGGTGATCGTCTCGGAAATCTTCGACAAGCGATGGCTACTCGAGATCGAAGCCATCGCGGCCGGCTGATCCACGAGACGCGGAAGTCGTCGCGACCTTACCAGCCGGGCCCCGTCGACGGCTCTGGCACGCGCGGCTTCCGCGCCCTTGCGGGCTGCCGCGAAAACACCCTCTGATCTGCTCATACACTGACGGTCAGTGCGTGGTGCACAGGCAGCGCCACACGTCGATGCGCGGTGCACAGCCGAACGGGAAGGGGGCGGTTCTATGGTGCGCGGCATATCCCCGGAGAGGAGCACCAGCATGGCCGCCACCGACACCCGCGTGCTACCGATCGGCGCAGCCTTCGACCGCATGCCGTTCACCCGCCGGCACGTCCTCATCGCCCTGGCGCTGTTCATCGCCTTCGTCATCGAGTCGTGGGAACAGCTGGCCCTCATCTATGTCTCGGCCGACCTGGGCTCCGCTTTCGGCATCGACGAGGCCGGCATCGGCCTGGTGCTGTCGGCCGTCGCCCTCGGCATGATCCCCGGTGCGCTGGTGTGGGGGCCGATCGCCGACCGCATCGGCCGCCGCCCCACCAGCTTCTGGTCCCTGATCGCCTACGGCCTGCTGGCCTTCGCCTCCGCGTTCGCCCCCAACCTGGAGGTGCTGCTGACTCTGCGGGTGGCCTCCGGTCTGGCCTTGGCCGGCGTCTACACCATCACCTTCCCCTACTTCCTGGAACTGCTGCCCACCAAGCAGCGCGGCAAGGCCGCGGTCTACCTGTCGATCGGCTGGCCCATCGGCATGCTGGCCGCCATCGGCGCTTCCGTGGCGCTGGGTTCGCTGGGCTGGCACGTGGTCGTCATCACCAGCGCCGCGGCCGGTCTGTGGGCCTTCGCCATCCGTGCCTGGGTGCCCGAATCGCCGTACTGGCTGGCCGCCCGCGGCCGCCAGGACGAGGCCCGGCAGGTGCTGCGCCGGCTCGGCAGCCCCGACACCGGCGGCCAGGACACCTACACCGTCGCCGCCGAGCAACTGGGCAACCCGCTCGGCCTGTTCCGCGGCGGCCTGGCGAAGATCACCGTGGTGATGCTGGTGCTCAACTTCGCCTTCAACTGGGGCTATTGGGGGCTGCAGACCTGGCTGCCCACCCTGCTGATGCAACGCGGCCTGTCTCTGTCGGCTTCACTCGGCTTCGCCGCGCTGTCTGCGCTCATGATGATCCCCGGCTACGTCAGCGCCTCCCTGCTCACCGCCCGTTACGGCCGCAAGAAGATCTTCCTGATCTACGTGGTCGCCGCTGCCGCGGGCGGCCTGTGGTTCGCCACCGCCGCCTCTACCTGGCAGCTGTACGCCGGCAACTTCGTGCTGTCGTTCTTCAGCCTGGGCGCCTGGGGCGTGTGGAACACCTGGAACGGCGAGTTCTATCCCACCGCGCTGCGCGGCACCGGCTACTCCTGGGCCACCGCCGCCCAACTGGTGGCCACCACCGTCGCTCCGTCGGCGGTCGGCGCGCTGGTGGCCCACGCCACCGGATTCACCGCCACCATGCTCGTCATCAACGCCTTCATGGTCGCCACCGCGCTACTGGCCCTGCCACTGCCCGAGACCGAAGGACGCGAACTGGAATGATCGGCGGCATCGCGGTGATAGGTCAGGCCGGCGCGCTCGCCGTGGTCCATGACGGCCTTTTGCTGCACCTGCGCGACCTGCCCCAGGCAGCCACTCTCCTGACCGGAACCACTGACCGGCCGCCCGGCGTAGACCGACCAGCAGGAGCTGACCGGCTGCCCGGCGCTGACCGACCGTCCAACATGGACGGACCGGTCAACGCAGACCGACCAGCAGGAACCGACCGACCGCCTAATGCTGACCGACCCTCCAGCGCGGACAGACCGACCGGCGCTGAGGGATCGGCAGGCTCCGTCCCGGGCGGCCCGCGCCTGAATCGCGCGGGCGCCCGCCCGACCGTGACGGACGTGGCGGTGGAGGGGTTGCGAGCCCTCTGCCTGGCTCTGGACCTGCCCGCCGAGCAGGCGGCGCCCGTCGCCGCGATCCGCGTGGGCGGTCCCTGCCCGCCGTCCCTGGCACCCCGCCTTCAGCGCGGCAAGGCGATCATCGTCCGCGGCGGCCACGACCTCACCGGCCGTCCCCTGGCCCCGCTGGACCTCTCCTCTGTGCGCCGCTTCGCCGCCGACTGCGGGCTCACCGACTTCGCCGTCACCGCCACCGGCTCGCCCGTCCTGGCCGACCACGAGCTGCAGGTCGCCGCCGCCATCGCCGACGAGGTCCCCGGCGCCCGCATCACGCTGTCCTACGAGTACGGCAGATGCGGGCTGCGCGAACGCGAGCAGTGGGCCATCGGCAACGCCGCCCTGTGCCCGTACGCCGCCCACCTGGCTGACCAGGCTGCGCGCCGCTTCCCCCACCTGCCCCTGTACTTCTGCCGCACCGACGACGGCCTGGTCTCGGCGCACTACTTCCGCCGCTACCCGCTGTCGTGCGCCGAAGGCGCGACCGCCGCCCTGCACCGCGGCCTTCAAGCACTGACCGACCGCCAGGCATTGACCGACCAGCAGACACTGACCGACCGCCAGACGCTGCCCGGCCAGCGGTCGCCGCACGAACTCGGCGCCCCGCTGCGAGTCCAGCGTGGAGCGCTGCACGGGACCGCGTGGCCGACGCCGGAGCAGGCCGCCGCGTTCGGTGCCCCTCTGACCGCGCCGATGGCCGCCGTGGAACGGATCGTGCGCGCCCGCGGCACCGCCGAGCTGGACAACGCGGTCGCCGACGCCCAAGACGAGGCACTGGCCCGCGTGATCAGCGCGGGAGCCGCCCCCGGCTCGGCCCACATCGCCGCCACCGCCGTCAACCCGCTGTCGTACCTGCCCGACGGCCTGTACCGGCTGCGGATCAGCGCCCGCGGAGCCACCCCATGACCCGGAGGCCGCGACCCAGTCCCTTGACGATGCTTCCGGCAGCGGGCCGCCCAGGCTCAGCGCGCCCGAGCGAGGAGGCACCAGGGCGAGGAGGCACCAGGTGATCCTCGACCGCGACGCTCTGGAGCCGCTGGCGGCAGGCTCGCGCTTGTTCGCCACCGGGGCCGCCGACTCCTCCTTCGCCCTGGTACGCGACTGGGCCGACGAGGTCATCGCCGCCGGGGTGCCGCTGGTGCCCGCCGACCGGCTGCCCGGTGACACCCTGTGCGCGGTGGTCACCCTCGTCGGCTCCACCACCGCCCTGGCCGAGTCGCTGCCCACCGGCCAGGAGCCGCTGCGTGCCGTACACGCCCTGCAGCACCGCATCGGCGCCGAGGCAGGCGCGGTCGTCGCGCTCAACCTGGCCGCCGAGAACGCCCTGCTGCCGCTGATCGCCGCTGCCCAGTTGGGTGTACCGCTGGTCGACGGCGACGGCAGCGGCCGTGTCTTCCCCTTGGTCGAGCAGACCACCTACGCCCTGGCCGGGCACAGCCCGGCGCCGTTGGCCCTGGCCGGCGCGGGCGGCGAGCTGGTGCTGCTGGAGACCGCGCCCGACCGGGTGGAGGCCACGCTGCGGCCCGTGGTGCTGTCGGCCGGCGGCTGGGCGGTGGCCGCCTGTTACCCGATGCGCGCCCGTCAGTTGCGCTCGGCGGTGGTCCCGGGCACGGTCAGCCGGCTGCTGCACGCCGGCCGGCCTGGCGCCGACCGCGCGCTGGCCGCGCCGTACGGCCTGCGCCGCCTGGCCCTTGGCACGATCATCGCAGTGGAAGGCGGGGGCGGGCGGGCGGCGCATCTGCCGTCGCTGCCCTCCAGCGTGGTGATCGGCGAGAGCGACGGGCTGCGGCGGCTGGTCCGGCTGGAGGCGCACAACGAGTTCGTGCTGGCCCTGGCGGACGGCGCGGTGGCCGCGACCGCGCCGGACCAGATCTGCCTGATCTCCAGCGGCGACGGCGTGGTGATCGACGTGGACCAGGCCGAACCCGGCATGGAGGTGGAGGTCGTGGTGGTGAAGGCGGCTCCGGTGTGGCACACCGAGCAGGGCCGGGCCCTGGGCGGCCTGCAGGCGTTCGGGATCACCCTGTGAACGGGCCGGGCGCCGTCGGAGCGGCCGGGTGGGAGGCGCCGGTCACCGTGGCCGAACTGGTCAACGCCGGCCCGCTGGCCGGGGCCCGCATGTACGGCAGCGGCCTCAACCCGGTGCACCAGGTTCGCATCGTCGAGGAGCTGGCGATGCTGTCGGGTGTCGGCCCGCACACCGCGGTGGTGCTCATCGGCGCGGCGGCCCGCGGCGGCTGGGCGGTGGAGATGGCCATGCGCCGGGCCTGGGAGCAGGCGGCCGCGTGCGTGATCGCCCCGGCCAGCGCCGTCGGCGCCGGCTCGGGCGAGGTGCTGGCCGAACGACTCGGCGTGACACTGATCTTCGTGGAGGAGGATCCGCTGGTCACCGCCGTACGAGTGGCCTCGGCGGCCGCACGGCCGCAGGCGGCCCGCACCCAGTTGGTCGCACGCTGCGCCACGCGGCTGGCCGAGGCCGGAACGTCGGCGCGGCGGGTGCTGGGCGTGCTCAACGCCGAACTGCCGGGCACGTCGGTGGCGCTGGCGGGGCCGGACGGCGGGCTGCTGGCCGGGCGCCGCGCCGCCCAGGAGCGGCCGCTGGCGGAGGTGGAGGTGCCGGGCCCGGCAGGGACCGTGCTGGGCAGGCTGCTGGCCGCCGGCCCGTCACGTTCACCGGGGTGGGCGCCGGTGGTAACCACCGTGCTGAAGCTGGCGGTGGCGCCGCTGACGGCCTGGGCGGCCACCGAACGGCTGCGCGCGGCCGGCTCGTTCGCCTGGCAGCAGTCCCTTGCCGAACGCCTGCTGACCGAAACCACGCCTACCGCTCAGGAACCGCCCCCGACCGGAAGCGTCGTGCGGAACAGCAACACAGCGGTACGGGACAGCGACACAGCGGTACGGGACAGCAGCGCAGCCGCGCGGAACGGCGACA
Organism: Nonomuraea sp. NPDC049141; assembly: GCF_040648415.1. Classification (NCBI taxonomy): domain Bacteria; kingdom Bacillati; phylum Actinomycetota; class Actinomycetes; order Streptosporangiales; family Streptosporangiaceae; genus Nonomuraea; species Nonomuraea sp. NPDC049141. Next base: position 31,527 of record NZ_JBEZDR010000009.1, on the reverse strand, counting down.
CAGCCGCGCGAGACGGCAACGCAGCCCTGCGGGACAGCGACACAGCCCTGCGGGACGGCGACACAGCCCTGCGGGACGGCGACACAGCCCTGCGGGACGGCGGGACAGCCCTGCGGGACGGCGGGACATGGGCGGGCGGCGAGGAGGACGGCGAGGCGGGATCGGACATTCTGCGCCGGGCCGCCGCGCTGGGCTGGGCCACGCGGGGCCCGCTGGCCGCGTTCGTGATCCAGCCTCGCCCCTTCGACGACGCCACCGTCCTGGCGGTGCTGTCGGCCACGCTGGGACCCGTGCCGGTGCTGCGCCACGGCCAAGGCTGGGCGGGCTGGACGGCGCTGCCGCCCGACCGCCTCGCCAACGCCCTCGCCGATGCGCTGACCGCTCTGCCCAAGCTCTGCTCGGCGGGGATCGGCAGCCCCGCCGGCGACCTGGCGGGTTTGGGCGAGTCGCTGCTGGGCGCTCACGCGGCCGCACTGGTCGCCCAGCCGGGCACGGTGGCCAGGGCCGACCGGATGGGACCGGCCGAACTGCTGGCCGCCCTGCCCGCCGGGACACTCGGCCCGCCCGCCGAGGTGGTGCTCCGCCCCCTGCTGGCGGCCGACCGTGACGGCACGCTCGTGCGTACCCTGGCCGCCGTCTTGGGCGAGGGCGGACCTCTGCGCGCCGCCGAGGCGCTGGGCGTGCACCGCAACACCGTCACCACGCGCCTGGACCGGATCCGTGCCGCCGGCTACGACCTGGACGACCCAGCCACCCGCCTGGCATTGCACCTGGCGGTCCACCTGCGCCAGGCCTGATCAAGCGGTCGGCCTGCACCGGAGCGGACACACGCCAGACCTGGCCCGCACACTCCCGATCGAGCGACCGTCCCACCCCGGCAACCGGTCTCAACCAGGCGTGCCGTACCCGCCACCACCGCCCGACTCACACCGCAACACGTCTCCGGCCCGCACCGGCAGGGCGTTGACCTTCAGTACCTCCCGCTCGCCCGCCGTACCCGGGTTCAACGTCACCCGTGGCGGCACTCCCGCACCGCCACCGGCCAGCCCCCACGCCGGGGTGACCGAACGTTCGAACCACAACGACAACGAGGTCGGGCCGAGGAACTCGTACTCGCGCACCACCCCGTCGCCCCCGCGCCAGCGACCGGCGCCACCGGAGCCGGGGCGGATCTCATACCGATGCACCCGCACCGGGAACAGCGTCTCCAGCACCTCGATCGGCATGTCACGCAGGTCGCCATTGACACTGTTGATCAGCGCGCTCTCGCCGTCGCCACCGTCCCAGGCACCCCACCCGCCGACGGTGGCCTCCTGGGAGACGTACAGCTTGCCGGTACGTGGGTCGGTGCCGGAGAACTGCACGATCATCGAGTCGCCGTACGAGGCGGCGGCCGCCTTGCCCGGCAGCACCCCGGCCAGGGCCTTGACCACCAGATCGATCAGCAGCCCCAGATGGGAGTAGTAGTACTGGCAGGCGGCCGGGGACCGGGCGGCCAGCATCGACCCCGGTCGGGTGATCACCCGCAGCGGGCGGAAGGAGCCGCCGTTCAGCGGCACCTCGCCGGAGACCAGCAGCTTGAAGGCGACGCGGGCGGCCGCCACCGCCTGCGCGGCGCCGCAGTTGACCGGCCCCTCCGCCTGATCAGCACAATCGCTCAGATCAACCGACATTTCCGACCCAGCGACGGTCACCGTGACGTTCACCGGCAACGGCACATCCAGCGAGATGCCGTCGTTGTCGAGGAATCCTCCGGCGGTGTAGACGCCGTCGGGAATGGCGGCGATGGCCTCCCGCTCCAGCCGTTCGGTCTGCACGAAGATCTCATCGCGCGCCGCCATGACCGTCTCCAGCCCCCAGCGTGACACGATCTCGGCCAGCCGCCGCTGCCCGGTCATCGCGCACGCCACCTGCGCCCGCATGTCGCCCAGGGTGGCGTGCGGGAAACGCGTGTTACGCGCGATCACCTCGTGCAGGTCACGGCACGGCCGGCCACCGGTGTAGATCTTCACCGGACCCAGTCTGAGCCCCTCCTGGAAGATGGAGGTGGAGTCCATCGACCCGCCCGGATCCTTCGACCCCACATCCAGCCAGTGCGCCCGCGACGCCGCGAAACCTACCAGCGCGCCGTCAACGAAGATCGGCCCGTACACCGTGACGTCGTTGAGATGGGTGCCGCCGATATAGGAGTCGTTGAGCACCCAAACGTCTCCTTCCTGCCACACCTGCCTGCCGTACAGCGCCTCCGTCTCGCGCGTGCACACCTCCAGGTTGCCCAGGAAGATCGGCAACCCCGACGACTGGCCCAGCACGTTGTGGTCGCGGTCCAGCAGCGCCACCGCGCAGTCCTTGGCCTCGTAGATCACCGGCGTGTACGACGAGCGGATCAACGTCGCGTTCATGTCCTCGGCCGCCTGCAGCAACGCGCAGCGAATGATCTCTGTCGTGACCGGGTCGATCATGGCGCCACCTTGATGATGAGGAAACCGAACTCGTCCACCGAGGCCACACAGCCCGGTGGGATGACCGTGGTGGCCGTCTCCTCCACCACGATCGCCGGGCCCGCCAGCTCGCCGGCCAGCGCCGACCGGCGTACCACCGGCGTAGGGTGCGTCACCCCGTCGAACACGACCTGCCGCGTCACCGCCGCCCGCTCCTCCACCTCTGGTGGCGCGGCCGACAGGCGGGGAAAGGTACCCAGCCCCGTCGAGCGGAGCATCACGACCTCCACCGGAGCCTCCGGCGTGGCATGCCCGTACCGGGCGGTGTGCGCCTGGGCGAACCGCTCGGCCACACGCGGCAGGAAGTCCGGCGCCGCAGGCTCATCGGCGCCGTCCAGTGGGATGGTGAGGGTGTAGTCCTGCCCCTCGTACCGCATGTCCACCGCGTGTTCCACGCGCCGTCGCGCCGCCGGCACCCCCTGGGCCGCCAGTTCCGCCAGCGCGGAGGCCTCCAGGCAGGCGAGCGCCGCCGCCATCGACGGCCCGTCCAGTGACTCCTGGCCGCGGAAATGCGGCTCGGTCAGATCTCGCCGTACATCGGCCTCCAGCATGCCCCAGGCGGAGAACGCGCCGGGGAAGCGGGGGACGACCACCTCGCCGATGCCCAGCTCCCGCGCGATGAACACCGCGTGCATCGCACCCGCTCCGCCGAAGGCCATCAGCGCGAACTCGCGCGGCTCGATCCCATGGTCCACGGTGATCGTCCGGATCGCCTGCGCCATCTTGGCATTGGCCACCTGGCAGATGCCCTCGGCCAGCCGTACCGGCTCCATTCCCAGCCGCCCGGCCAGTGCGGCCACGGCCTGGTGCGCCGCCTCCACGTCCAGGCTCATCAGCCCGCCGGCGAACCACTCCGGATCCACCCGTCCCAGCACCACGTTGGCGTCGGTCACCGTGGGCTGCGTACCCCCGCGCCCGTAGCAGGCCGGGCCGGGCACCGCGCCGGCCGACTGCGGACCCACCCGCAACGCCCCCGCCTCGGCATAGGCCAGGGACCCGCCGCCCGCGCCGATGGTGTGCAGGTTCACCAGCGGCATCAGGACCGGGAAGCCCTCGATCGAGGCCTCGCTGGTGATGTCGGGCCGGCCGTCCATCACCAAAGAGACGTCGAAGGAGGTGCCGCCCATGTCCACGCAGATCGCATTGCGGCGGCCACCCAGCAGCCGGGCCAGCGCCACCCCGCCCATCGTGCCGCCGACCGGGCCCGACAGCAGCGTCTGCAACGGCCGGCGCATCGCGTGCGAGGCGTTGACCAGGCCACCGGAAGACTGCATGACGTGCACCGGCACGCCAAGTCCCCGCTCGGCGAACCGTCGTTCGATTCCCGCCAGATACCGGCGTACCGCAGGACCGGTGTAGGCCTCCAGCACCGCGCTGGAGGTCCGCTCGTACTCCCGCCATTCCCGGGCCGCCTCGTGGCTGAGCACCACCAGCACCCGGTCACCCAGCTCCTCGCGGAGGATCTCCGCCGCGCGCAGCTCGTGCTCGGGGTTGGCGTAGGAGAACAGCAGGCACACCGCCACCGCGTCGAAGCCCTCGTCCAGCGCCCGCCGCGCGGCGCGCCGTACGGCCTGCTCATCCAGCGCGGCCAGCTCACCGCCCCGCCAGTCCAGCCGGCCGCCGACCTCCACGATGTGCTCGCGCGGCACCAGCGGCACCGGCTTGCGATACCGCAGGTCGAACATGCGCGTGCGGTTGCCGCGCGCGATGTGGTACGTGTGCCCGGCCCCCTGGCTCGCCAGCAGCAGCACCTTTGCGCCCTTGCGCTCCAGCAGCGCGTTCAGCCCTTGTGTGGTGCCGTGTACGAAGAAGGAGATCTCGGTGAGGTCGGCCACCACCGATCCCAGCGCGGCGAACACCCCCTCGGCCAGATCCCCGGGCGTGCTGGGCGCCTTCGACGCGACGACCGCGCCGGTCCGCTCGTCGTAGCAGACCACATCCGTGAAGGTGCCGCCAATGTCCATCGCGACCCGATACGTCATGGCGACCACGGTAGGCCGGACACCCGTCTGGAGGCTGTGCACCTTGCACAGCCTCCAGACGCACATGAGGCCGACTGCCCCCTCAGTTGTTGCCCTCAAGAGGCGTGCACGGTTTCACGGGTGTGCCCGCCTGGGCCAGCCAGGCGCCGAGTTGCCAGGGCTGGTTCGCGTTGTGGTTGTCACGGAACTCCAGCACGAGCGTCTCGTCCGGCTTGATGTGCTCCGGGTGGATCCCGATCTCCCGTACGGAGATCACTCGGGTGGCCTTGACCGAACGCCACCCCTTCGTCATGGCTTTCAGGTTCTCCGGTCCAGCGGCGGGCGGACCATCGTAGGCCCCGTCCACACTGGCGAATCGAGGGCTCGCGCACCGCATGCGCGGGGCCAGGAAAGTCACGTCGGCCTTGATGCCGGCCTCACCCAACTCCGCCTGCAACCCCTCGGGGTCACGTAGTTCGTTGACGGTCACCGTGATCGTGCCGTCGGGACTCTTGGTCACCGCGTACGCGGGAGGCCCGGTGGCGATGATCAGCGGCGCGGTGGCCGCCGCCGCCGCGACACCGGCCGCGACCAGCAGCCGGGGGGCGGTGACGACGCGCCGCCGGGTGTGCATCCCGGCCAGCAGCCGCCGCCTCGCCCCGGCGAGATCATCCGGGGTGGCCGCCGGAACGGTCTCCCACATGGTCTTCAACGCGTCCATCGTCATTCTCCTTGTTCTCCCTGTTCCAGGGCTTGACGGAGCTGGGTACGGGCCCGATTGAGTCGCGAAGCGACGGTGCCCAGCGGGATGGCGAGCGCGTCGGCGACCTCGTGGTAGCTCAGTTCGGCCCAGGCGACGAGCAGCAGTACGTCGCGATCGGCCCGTTTGAGCCTCAGCAGGGCCCGCGCCAGCGGCCGGTTGACGGCCAGGGTGTTGATCCCGTCCTCAACCTGTGTGCCTGGTATCTCCGCCGGGTGCACCCCGCTGCGGATGTAGGCGCGGTAGAGGCTCATCTCGGTGCGCCGCCGTTTGCCGATCACGTTGGAGGCGATGCCGTACAACCACGGGCGGGCGTCGGGGCGGCCCCGGTCATAATCGCCCCGGCGCTGGAAGACGGCCAGAAAGGTGTCGGCCACCACGTCCTCCGCCTCGGTGGGTCCCAGGCGTCTGGTGACGTAGCGGTGCAGAAGCGGCGCATGCCGGTCGAACAGGACGGCGAAGATCTCCGGCTCGTTCAGCGACCGCTCGATGAGGGTCGCGTCATCGGTCTCGACAACTTCGCGGCTGATTGTCATGCATGTCGGCCTTTCCTGGCGTATGCGGTCATCTGTACTTACCGCGCCAAGCCGAAATGCTTCACCCGTGGTGCACCGACTCCACTGTGTACAGGTTCGGGTCGTAGTGGTCGGCGATCGCGGCGGCCTGCCTCATGCGCACCTGGGCCCGGGCGATGCCGCATCACCTCTTTGGTGGCGGTGGTCAGAAGCTCGACGATCTCGCGCTGCCGGTCGCTCTGGACGGTGAAGACGTTGATCAGCGTGGCAACCGGCGCGCCCAGGGTGATGGTCGTGGCCGGCGACGTACGCCAGCTGACCACCCTCCTCACCACATGCGCCGAGAACCTGGCATGAGCGCCATGCACGGCACCGAGTGCACAACGATGCGCCCGGCTGGGGTTTCCCAGCCGAGCGTCTTTCTTGGTCGGGTGTCTGCCTCAGCGGCGATGACGCCGACGGCGGCGCGCGAGCGCCGCACTATCGCTCGTATCCCCGGACAAACCCGGAGGCTTGGGGATCGGCGGACGCATCATTCCGAAGAAGTACAGGATTGACATGGTGCTCTCCTAGGATTCTGGCGTCAGCGGGGACGGAGACTGACCCCACTCGACGCCTACAACACCACCAGCCCTCCGAAGCTGCCCCTCGAAAGGGCTTGTGACCTGGATTTTTCCCACCCGAACCCATGCCGAACAGCTCCCCGACCGGGCTTTAAGCCGCGAAGGTGTCGTTTTGTGGTTACAGCGGACATTGCCGTCATAACGCGTTCCGAGGGGCCCGGGGCTCAGCGGCGCAGGGCGGTCTCTCTTTCGATTCGTGACAGCTTCTCGGGATTGCGCACGGCGTAGAGCCCGGTGATGAGCCCGTCGTCGAAGCGCACCGCCATGACGCCCTCGACAGCGCCGTCGAGCCGGAGCACCAGCGCCGGGTGGCCATTGACCTGCGCCGACTCCAGTGACACCGCGGCGGCGATCCTGCCCAGCACGTGGGCCACCTGGCCGGCTCCCACGACGGGCTCCAGCGCGGCCTGCACGACGCCGCCGCCGTCACCCAGGAGGACGACATCCGGCGCGAGCAGGTCGAACAGGCGTTGCAGATCGCCCGTCTCGACCGCCCGCTGGAACGCCTCCAGCGCGTCCCGCGTCTCGGCCGGGGAAACGACTCCCCGCGGACGACGCGCCGCCACATGCGCCCGCGCCCGGTGCGCGATCTGACGCACCGCCGCCGGACTCTTCCCGACGGCCTCGGCGATCTCGTCATAGGCCAGATCGAACACCTCACGCAACACGAACACCGCCCGCTCGGTCGGCTGCAGCGTCTCCAGCACCAGCAGCATCGCCATCGAGACACTGTCGGCCAACTCGACGTCCTCGGCCACATCGGGCGCGGTCAGCAACGGCTCGGGCAACCACGGCCCGACATAGGACTCCCTACGCCGGCCCAGCGCACGCAACCGGCCGAGCGCCTGCCGCGTGACGATCCGGACCAGATACGCACGCTGATCCCGCACCTCACCCAGATCGACCCCCGCCCACCGCAACCAGGTCTCCTGCAGGACATCCTCGGCATCGGCCGCCGAGCCCAGCATCTCGTAGGCCACGGTGAACAACAGATTGCGATGGGCCACGAACGCCTCCGTGGCGGGATCCGGGCGATCGTCCCGGCCCAGGCCCCCACCGCGATCTTCGGACGCGGTCTGCGACATGCCGGCCATGAATGACTCCTGTTCACTCTCGACTGTGTCACCCACCAGATGCCGGCCACCGCCGTTTTGTGACACCAAGACGGTAGCCGATCCCCTGTTCGGAGGTCCCAAGATGACAGCCGGCGGCTCGCACAAGCCAGCGACCCATTGATATTCGAGCTTTTATAGCGACATTTATCCCTCTTTAAAGTTCCGCGTGTCTTGAATCACTGCTGCACGTTATTGACTTTAGTGGGTGGCGGACGAATTTTTCACGCGATGCCAATTATGGCATTTCCCTGGTAGGCAGGCTCCAAGGAGGAGTCATGTCCAGAAAAGAAGCTATAGCCAAAGCGGCCGGCGTTCTAGGTGGTGCGGTTATCGCCGCCAACCTGTACGCCATTCCGGCCCACGCGGCAACGTTCCAGTGCACTGTCATGGTTCGCGGCCTTCCGCCGATCAGCGTGACAGTGAGCACCCCTAGCGTCACGGCAGCCGAAGCACTGCTCAGCGCACTCATCCCTCGCGCCGTATCGATTCACTGCGAAGCCACCTAACCAACACACACGTCCGGTCGGCGACATATCCGAAGGCCGCGCATCCAATGTCCACCGCAGGGAACGCGCCCCGTTTCGCAACCATACAAGAGGACATTTCAGGATTAGGCAATCAGCCGCTTTAACACTATTGTCGTTATGCCGATAAAATGGGGCGGACGCGGGTGCGACCCGTGTCGTCGAGGAAGACCCGTACCTCCGGCAGGATGCCGGACGTACTGACGACGACCGCCGGATCGGCGTCAGCGTAAGCCCCGACCAGGCGGGCGGAACGACCGGGCAGGTCCGGGGAGAACAACGGCACCGCGATGGTCCGGGCATACATGGACCCGAGCATCGTGATCAGATACTCCAGCCCCTGGGGCAGCAGCAACGCCACCCGATCACCCGGCTCGGCGAGCCGGCGCAGCCGGGCAGCCGTCGCGCAAGCGCGCAGATGCGTCTCGGCCCAGGTCAACGTGGTCCTTCGACCATCACGGTGGCTGCCGTAGTCCACGAAAGTGAACGCCGGCGCGTCCGGCCTCTCTTCGGCCCACTTGAGAACCAGATCCGTTAATGGCTCTCCGCTTGTGGCATCGATTAAGCGATCACCCAGCACCATCCCACTCCCCCTCGCCGAAGGTGGTTCGCCTGTGTCGGCTGGCTGCATTTACGCAGTCGCTAATTAATAGCGGGATTTTACCCTCGACTCTTCATCGAGAGCATAGGGTCATTCTGACTGCCCTGATAGATATATTTTCCATCCCCGCATCATACGGCGCCATAATGGGATATTTCTTGTGAAATAGCCATGGGCAGCTTTGATGGTTTTATGGGGCAGGCAGGAAATGCCGCTGTTTAACCCTTTATTCGATCGCCAAGGTCAAGCCGGGCGAGTTCGGTTCTGGAGGCGACGCCGAGCTTGGGGAACGCCTTGTGCAGGTGGTAGCCCACAGTGCGCGGGCTCAGGAAGAGCCGCGCGCCGATGTCGCGGTTCGTGGCGCCCCGCGCGGCCAGCCGTACGATCTGCAGTTCCTGCGGGGTCAGCAGGCCCGCCGCGCCCGCCGCCCGCACGTCAGCGGTCGCCTCTCCCGTGGCGCGCAGTTCGGCACGGGCACGGGTCGCCCAGGGGACGGCCCCGGCGCGGTCGAACGTGTCCAGCGCCTGCCTGAGATGGACCCTGGCCTCGGCCTTGCGCCGGTTTCTGCGTAGCCACTCGCCGAACAGCAGTTTGGTGCGGGCTTCCTCGAACGGCCGCCCTCCATTCAGATGCAGGCTGACGGCCTCGGCGTAGTGAGCTTCCGCCTCCTCCTCGGACACGGCGCTCAGCGCTCTGCAGCGCAGGGCGACCGCGCGCGCCCAGGGTTGCCTGGTGGCTGTGGCCCACTCGTCGAATCTGGCGAGCGGCGTCCTGGCCCGATCGGCCTGCTCGCATCGGACCGCCGCCTCCACCAGGTCCGGCACGAACAGGGTGGTCGTGAGCTGGTAGCGGACGGTGCCGGTGATGCCGGCCTCCAACAGCTCCAGGGCTGCCCGCGTCCTGCCCTGCCCGAGGGCGAGCAGGCCCTGTGCCCAGACCGCCCAGGCCAAGCTCGACACGTTGCCGTGGTCGGTGGCATGGGCTCGGACGCGGCCGGTGAGCTCTGTGCAGGCGCGGTCGTCGCCGTGGACCGCGGCGAGCCAGGCGAGCATCCCTTGCAGGTGATCGACGCGGTGATGCTGCCCGGTGTCGTCGGCGATGCGCACGGCTTCGGTGGCCGACGCCTGCGCGTCCCGGAAGCGGCCGAGGTAGAGCTGGCTGGTGGCGAGGTTCTGCAGCGCGTGCGGCAGCCAGCCGATCATCCCCTGGGCCCGGCAGTCGTCGGCCAGGCGGGCGCCCAGGTCCATGGACGTCTCGTCGTCGCCCACCATGAACGCCATCGAGGCGATGATGAGCCGGTCTCCGGGCGTGCCCGGCTGCGATCGCCGGGCGTCGGCGAGTGCCGCGTGGATGGGCACCAGCCCGCGGGTGGCATCGCCCGCCAGCAGGGCGGCCAGACCGGTCATCGCCGAGATGACCGGCTGGAGGTGATGCCCGGACGGCAGGGCCAGCGCGTGGACGCGGTCGATGCCCTGCCTGGCCAGCTCGGGCGCACCGGCGAACCAGGCGTCGCGTACGGCTTCGAGCAGCATGGACGCGGCCCTGGTCGGGTCCACGGCCGAGACGGGGGCGGCGGCGGTCATGAGGATGCCGTGCGCGACACTCGGCGAGCCCTGTTCGAACTCGATGGCCGCGCGTACCCCGGCGAGTCTGGCGTGCTCGCGCGGATCGTCGGTGAGCAGCGCCGCGCGGTCGGCCAGCGCGCGGGCCTGCAGGAGCTGACCGGCGTCCATCGCCGCCTCGGCGGAGCTGATCAGGCGTCGCACCTGGTCGCGTGGTTCCGGGGAGAGCTGTGCCGCGCGGCGGTAGGCCGCGGTCGTGGCGGCGTGGCCGCTTCTGCGCCTGGCCCGTTCGGCCGTCTGTTCCAGCTCGGCGGCGACGATCTCGTCGGGTCCGGTGCAGGCGGCGGCGAGATGCCAGGCCCGGGCATCGTCGTACCGGCTGTCGTCGGGGGCGCCGTCGAGAGCGGCCGCCAGGGCCCGGTGCGCGGCCAGGCGCCTGGTGAACGGCGCTCCCTGGTAGGCGGCCGCCCTGATCAGCGGATGGCGGAAGGCGAGCTCCCCGTCCACGACGCGGATGAGCCCGCTCCGCTCCCCCGGCTCGACGGCGTCGGCGTGGATGCCCAGCCGCCGCGCGGCCCCGAGGATGACGGTGAGGTCGCCGGTGCTCTCCGCGGCCGCCACCAGCAGCAGGGTCTGGGCGGGCTCGGGCAGCGCGTGGATCTGCGTCTGGAACGCCTCCTGCATCCGGCCGGTGAGCGGAAGCGGGCCCAGGTGGTAGGCCAGCGGGGTGACGTGCCCGGCCCGCTGATCAGGAGTGAGCGCCGCGGGCAGCTCGATGAGCGCGAGCGGGTTTCCCTCGCTCTCGGCGAGGATGCGGTCCCTGACGTGCGGCGCCAGCGGGCCGGCGGTCTCGCCCAGCAGCCTGGCCGCGGCCTCCGGGCCGAGGCCGCCGAGCCGTGTCTCGGGCAGGCCGGCCGGCCGGAAACCGTGGCTGCCGTCCCGCGCTGAAAGGATCAGCGCCACCCCCTCCGCTTCCAGCCGCCGTGCGGCGAAGAGCAGGGCGTCGGCCGAGGAGCGGTCCAGCCACTGCGCGTCGTCGACCAGGCACAGCAGGCCGTCGCCGGCGAGCTCGGACAGCAGGGTCAGGGCGCCGAGACCGACCAGGAAACGGTTGGCCTCACGGGAAGGAGCCAGCCCGAAAGCCCCCCTGAGCGCGTCCGCCTGCGGGGCCGGAAGGCGGTCGAGGCGGTCGAGCCCGAACCGCAGCAGCAAGTGGAGCGCGGCGAACACCATCTCGGTCTCGCTCTCGATGCCCACTCCGCGCACGGTTCGCATGCCCAAGGCCTCAGCCGTCCCCGCCGCGTGTTCGAGCAGCGCCGACTTGCCGATTCCCGCGGGGCCGCGCAGCACCAGGACGCCGCTTCGGCCGTCCCTGGCCTCTGCCAGCAAATGGTCTATTCGATCGGTTTCCACCCCACGCCCGTACAGCACGGGACGATCTTATTGAGCCGGTGACCGATGCCCGTCGCCGGACGGCTGGTCACCTGACAGATTCCGGACGGGCGGCGCCGCCCTAGCGTCGGCGGCATGGATCTTCCCACCTACTCGCCGGCCGAACGGGATCGGCGCTGGGATCTCGCCAGGGAGCTGATGGATGCCGAGGGCGTCGACGCGCTCGTCGTCCACGGCGGGGCGGAGTGGGCGCCGGATGTGTTCTTCACCAACGACCGTCCCGGAGCGATCGTCGTCTCCCCCCGCGCCGACGAGCCGATCGCCCTGGTCCGCTCGCCCGCGCAGCTCGGCGAGCACCTCGACGCGAGGAGGCGCGGCGACGCGGTGTGGATCAGGCCGGAGAACGTGCTCGTCGCCAAGCACGCGCACGGCGTGGCGGAGGTGCTGCGCGCGCACGGGCTCGGCAGGTCGGCGATCGGCGTGCTCGGTCTCGAACCGTGCCCGCCTTTTCACGCCGACCCGCTCGTGCCGTACACGCTGTGGTCGTCGGTGCTCCAGCGGCTCCCGCAGGTGACCTTCAAGCCGGTCGAGGCGGCCTTCGTGCGGCGCGCGCTGAGCCAGTCCGCGGAGGAGCTCGCGGTCATCGGGCACGCGGCCGCCGTCGGCGAGGCGATGGCACGGGCCATGCTGGAGGCGGTACGGCCCGGCGTCACCGAGGCGTCGGTGTACGCGGCGGGCATCGCCGAATCCCTGCGGCGGGGTGCCGTGGCTCCGGGTCTGCTGATCGTGTCGGGCAAGGAGTTCGTCTCCTGCGGCCCGCCCGCGTGGTCGTACCGGCCGCAGGCGCCACGCGTGATCGAGGACGGCGATCTGCTCCTGGCGGTCCTGCGTCCCGGGCACACGTTCGGCGAGGTCGTGACCGCGATGAAGGGCCCGTTCCAGGAAGCGGGCGGCTGGCACGCGTACCCCCTCGTGCACGCCGTCAATCCGTGCGGGGCGGCGGGCGGATCCGGCGCCGGGTTCGGCGCGCTGCCGCGGAGCGCGCGCTACGGGCTGCTCGCCGAGCAGCCCACCATCGGCTCCGACCTGCCGCTCAGGCCGGGCATGACGTTCGCCTTCGCGCCCAACTGCGTCCACGGCCGCCGCCTGGTCCGCATCGGCGGCACCGTCGTGGTCGGTGAGGACGCGCCGATCGAGCTCAACACCATCACCACCCACCTCATGAGGAGCACCCGATGACCCGCCACCGTTCGACTGTCGCCGCCGGCGTCGTGGCCACCGCCCTGATCGTGGTGTTCGCCTACCTGTCGCCCGGACTGGCGCTGTGGCTGACCTTCATCCCGGCCATGGTGATCGCCTACGGCTGCCACCTGGCCACCACCAACCGCAGGCTCCCCGACCCCTCCCGGGTGCTGCCGATCTACCTCATCGGCCTGGCCTGGCAGTTTCTGCACTTCGGGGAGGAGTTCATGAACGGGTTCAACCGGCGCTGGCCGACCGAGGTCTTCGGCGCGCAGGCCATGTCCCTCCCCCTGTTCGTCTGGATCAACATGATCTCCTACGCGGCCTTCGCCATGGGCGCGCTCGCGATCTACCGCGGCTGGCGCGTGCCGCTGCTCATCGCCTGGTTCTTCGCGATCATGGGCGCGATGGGCAACGCCATCGGCCACCCGATCTACGACCTGGTCGCGGGCGACCTCGCCTTTCCCGGCATCGTCACCTCACTCGGCTACTGGGTCATCGGCCCGATCCTCGTACACCGCCTCTGGACGGCCTCTCTCCCCCAGGTAACCGAGGCCCGTCCAGTAGCCGTCTCTGTCTGATCCGAACACTTTCGCTGGAAACCGAACGGAAGGAAATCGAGATGTCGACGTCACACATCCCGGAGCGCGAGATCGCCGAGCGCCCCGGGGGTTACGGCGGGCCGAACCTGTCGCCGGTCGGCCTGGAGCTGGTGCCGCACGAACTCGCGCAGGGCGTGTGGGCGCTCATGGCCAACCTCGCGCCCAAGGACAACAACGGCGTGGTCGCGGGGCGGGACGCGGCGCTGGTGATCGACGCCGGGATCACCCCGGACGTATCGGCCAAGATCCAGGCCACCGCCGCGGGCCTCACCGACCAGCCGCTGCGCTACCTGGTCAACACGACGTACCACGGCGACCACACCTTCGGCAACGCCGCCTTCCCCGACCAGGTCGTGATCGTCTCGTCCAGGGTCAACAAGGCGAACATGACCGATCTGGCCTATGAGAAGCAGACCCGGTCAGCCAACATGTACGGCGACGCCGCGCTGCTGGACGAGGTCACCACCTGGCGCAGACCGAACCTGACGTTCGACTCCTACGCCGAGATCGACCTCGGAGGACGGATCGTCCAGCTCCACCACTTCGGTCCGGGCAACGGGCCGGGCGACACCGTCGTATATGTCCCCGACGCCCGCACCGCCTGGACCGGCAACTTCCTCAGTCATGCGGGCATAGCCCCCATGCTGCTCCAGGGCGGACCTGAACCGTACCTGGGGTCGCTGCGCCGGATGCGCGAGGCCCTGCCCGAACTGGAGATCGTCGTTCCCGGGCACGGCCCGATGGGAGCCGGGCCGGCGGCGGTGGACGATCTCATCGGCTACCTCGAGCGGCTGCACGACGAGGTGCGGGCAGGCGTAGTGGCGGGCCGCAGCCTGGAGGAGACGTTCGCCGTCTGCACCGACCCGTGGGCCGAGCGCCTCGACCCCGGGCTGTCGGCCGCCCTCGCCCGTTATCCGGCGCGGCAGGGGGCCGCCCAGCAGGGCATGCTCTTCCTCTGCCGCGACCTGCACCGGCTCAACATCCTGGCCACCTACCGCCTCTACGCGAACCAGGCGTCGCGAGTCTCCTGAGCACCGGCCGGGCAACGCATTGGCCCTCTGGTGAACATTCTACGTTCACCATCTATTTAACATCGGACGTTGGACGTAGGATGTCCCATCTGTAATCTTCTCCTGCCAGGAAGGACGAGGACATGCACGATGGTCATCCTCCGGAGAGCCGTACCGGGCGCCGCTCCCGGCGCCGCCGGGCGGGCGCCGTAGTGGTGCTTGCGGGCTTACTCGTCAGCATGTTCGGCGCGCCGGCGAGCGCGGCGCCGGCGGAAACCTTCGGGGCCGGCGTGTCCGCCGACGCCGCACCGTTCGTGGACGAGCAGGTGCTCTACAAGCAGGGCGACTTCGGATACGGCTGCTTCCGGATCCCCGCTGTGGTGCGGGCCACGAACGGCATGCTCCTGGCGCTCGCCGAGGGACGGGTGAAGGACTGCGGCGACGACGAGGACATCGACCTGGTGGTGCGCCGTTCCGCCGACGGCGGGCGGACCTGGGGGCCGCTGCAGGTGATCTCGGAGGGCAACGGCACAACCCACGGCAACCCCGTGCCGATCGTCGACGAGCGCACCGGGCGGGTCGTCCTGGTGAGCACCCACAACGGTGGTGAGCCGTGCCCGAACGGCTGTGACCGCGACCCCTGGGTGCAGTTCAGTGACGACCACGGGGCGACCTGGTCGGCCGCCAGGGAGATGACTGAGGGCAAGCGTCCGGAGTGGAACTTCTGGTACGCCACCGGCCCGATGCACGGCATCCAGCTCAAACTCGGCCCGCACGCCGGCCGGCTGGTCGTCGGGGCGAGCTTCGAAAGCTGGGACCGGGTCGGCAAGCACGTCTACGGCACGCACCTGCTCTACAGCGACGACAGCGGGGTGACCTGGAACATCGGCGCCGAGACGTCCCGCGACGACGGCACGGTCATCGCCCAGGAGGTCACCGTCATCGAGCTGACCGACGGGCGGATCTACGCCTCGGCCCGCGAGCGCGGCACCGACGAGGGCAGCCGGGCGTACGCGACCAGCAGCGACGGCGGCCAGACGTGGGACGCCCCGTTCCGCACCAAGCCGGCGCCGGCGACGACCGACATCCAGGCGTCGCTGCTACGGTTCAGCGACGGGCGCATCCTGTTCTCCTCGCCGATGCACCCGGGCGCCCGGGAAGCGATGGGGATCCGGTCGTCCTACGACGAGGGGCGCCGCTTCGAGACCTGGAACGAGGGCAAGGTCTTCTCCTGGGGGCCGTCGGCGTACTCGGACATGGTGCGGCTGGACGGCGACGAAGCGGCCCTGATGTACGAGGCCGGCAACATCACGCCGTACGAGCAGATCCGGTTCGCGCGGTTCAACGAGGCGTACCTGGACACGCCGAACGGCACCCCACCCGGCATCCCCGGTCCCCCGGCGCCCGGCCCGACGACGCCGGACCAGTCGCCGTACCGCAACAAGGCCTATGTCCGCGGTGGCGCGCAGACCACCGACGGGCGGTTCGGCACCGGGCTGGCCCTGGACCGGGTGGACGACCGGGTGGAGGTGGCGTTCAACGACTCCATCGACCTCGGCGCGAAGGACTTCACACTGACCTCCTGGATCCGGTACTCGGAGCAGACCGGCGCGCACACGATCCTCTGGTTCCACCGGGTGAACCGGGGCACCAACCCGCCGGCGCTGTGGCTGCGGGCCGAGCCGGCCAGCAACCGCATCCGGGCGGTCCTGTCCGTCGACCGGTTCAACGTGACCGTGCAGTCGCCGAGCGCGTACAACGACGGGCAGTGGCACTTCGTGGCGCTCCAGCGGGTACGCGGCGAGCTCCGGCTCCTGGTGGACGGCGTGCAGGTCTCGTCGGCGGCGGCGCCGGCCGGTTCGGTGACCCTCGGCAAGGAGTTCGGGCTGGAGGGAATCCACGTCGGACAGCGGTTGGACGGTGTGGACCGCTTCCGCGGGACGCTGGACGAAGTACGCGTCTACCGGCGCGCCGTCACCGACGCCGAGCTGGACCTGATCCGGCAGCGGAACCTCCCGATCGGCGGTCGGCTCGGGTTGCGGCTGCCTTTCGATCACGTCGGCTGAGGCGACACGAGCCGCTTGGCGATGACGCTCTCGGGCCCCGGGGGCGTCATCGCCGCGCCTTGACGACATCTGCTGCCTGCCCTGGATCATCGGGCAGCGAAGGACGTCCTACGTCCTGTGGATGCCTCGGGGAAAGGCCCGGGCAACCATGCCCGGGCCAGTGGCCTGAGCTGTCCGGTCGCCAGGTCGCCAGGTCGTGGCCGGCGACGAAGACGGCGAGGTCGGCCGCGTGGCGCCGCATCGCCGCCGCTCCCCTTGATGCCGATGACTGCGCGAACCTCGCAGCGGATCACCAGATACAGGGCGGCCGACACCCGCGTCTTGGCATGCGACGGGTTGTACGGCACAGCCGTCAAGCCCCACGGTGACGAGTGCGTCCAGCGCCGCTTCAAGGCGCGCCCAGTCGATCGATTCGTCGTCGCGAAACGTACCCCAGATGCCAGCAACCCCCGGCGTCAATGTCTTCACGACGCCCACCGTCCGATTGGTTGGCATAGAACATCCTATGTCCCAGGCCTGCGCGCGAACGGGTCATGGCCGTCCGACGGGCAATCTGTGTCGTCGGCGTAAACTTTCTTGCCCCCGCTGGCCTTCCGGGACGAAGAGGTGGGATGTTTGGCGTAAGGTCTTCGACGAGCTTGGAGCTGGCATGCCTACACGTGACGGCGCGTCGCTTCAGGAGCGCATCGTCGCCCTGATCCACGAGCGCGGACTGGCCGCCGGGTCACCGATGCCGACCGAAGTGCAACTGATGGAGCTGCTCAAAACGAGCCGCAACAGCGTCCGCGAGGCCGTGCGGGCCCTGCAGGCGTTGGGCATCGTCGAGATCCGGCACGGTCATGGGACGTTCGTCGGGCACGCCTCGCTCGACGCGCTGACCCCGTCGTTCGCCTTCCGGGTGCGTTCGGGGCCGGGCGGGATCCGCGCGCTGAACGATCTGGTCGAGGTCCGCGAGCTGCTCGAGACCGGGCTGATCGGCCAGGTGGCTCAGGGCACCAGCGCCCCCCGGCTCGCCGCGTTGGAGGCCCTGGCCAACGGCATGGATCGGGACCGGGAAGCCGATCGGGCCTTCCACGCGCTGCTGTACGACTCGTGCGGCAACGAACTGGTCCTGCAGCTGATCGGCCTGTTCTGGGACGTCTACCACGAGGTTGAGCCGACGCTCGGCCCGCCGGAGGAGCGGACCGCCGAGATCGCCGGCAACCACCGCCGGATCGTGGCGGCGCTGCGCGCTCGGGACCCCGAGGCCGCCCGCGAGGCGATGCGGCTGCACTTCCGCGACGTCAAGGCGCGCATCGCACGGGCGGAGGCCCGGCCGGAACCCGCGCCGACCTGACCTCGGTCACACCAGACCGACGGCAGCGAGGTGGCCTGCCCGGGTCCGCCCATAATCCGTGGTCCCATCGTTTCGTTCAGGCGGGCGCGATCCGCATGCATGTGGCCGAGGCCGGCTCCGGGCCGCTGGCGGATCACCGGATAGGCGACAGCTGCTCGACACTGTGGCGGTGATTCGCCACGGAGAGACCACCGAGCCACAATGAGGCGCATGGTCCCCAGCGAGCCCCACGAGCTCTCGCCTCGCGAGATCGAGGTGCTGGCCGGAGTGGCCGAGCAGCTGACCAACGCGCAGATCTCCCGCCGGCTGCAGGTCTCGGTCCGTACCGTGGAAAGTCACGTCTCCTCGCTGCTGCGCAAGTACGGCGTGGCCAACAGGACGGCCCTGGCGGCCATCAACCGGCACCAACCGTCGTCCTCGGTCAAGCCGGGGCACATCGCGCAGATCCCGGTCAGCCACGCCTCCTTCGTCGGACGCCGTCAGGAACGCCAGGAAACGCTGGCGGCGCTCGCACGCACCGCGCCCGTCTGCCTGGTGGGGCCCGGCGGCGTCGGCAAGACCCGGCTGGGGGCGGCGCCTTCGCCTCCTTCTCCAGCCGCTGGTACGAGTCTTACGCCCGCGCCGCCGGCGCCGAGCTGGCCCTCGTCGCGGGCCTGCCCGGGGCCGCCGAACGAGTCGCCGCCGCCTTGCCGTACGCGGAGCAGAGCACGTGGGCCGCCGCGGGCCTGGCCCGTACCCGCGGCATCCTGCACGACGACCCTGACGCGCTGGCGGAGGCGGCCGAGCTGTGGACGTCGATCGACGCCCGCTTCGAGCGCGCCTGCACGCTGCGCCTGCTGGCCGGCCGGGAGCAGGTTGGCGCCTCGTCGCGTGCGCGCCGTTGATCGGCGTCACGGGTTCCATGGCCGTCACGTAGGCCGAGAAAAAGGGGTCACCTATTTGGAGGCGAGCTGGTAGTGCGACACCACGACCAGGCCGTCGAGCACGTGTGAGTCGACGAGCCGCAGCTTGTGGCGCTGCTCCGGCGCGGCGAACAGTCGCCGGCCACCGCCGAGCACCACCGGGTGCACGGCGATGTGGTACTCGTCGATGAGCCCCAGCTCGGTCAGCGATGCCGCCAGCGCGGCGCCGCCGGTGAGGAGCAGGTCCCCACCCTCGGGCCGCGCCTTGAGGGCGGAGACCTCCTCGGCCAGGTTGTCCTTGATGACGCGGCTGGTCCACTCGTCGCCCGCGTACGTGCGGGAGAACACAATTTTCGGCGTGGCCCGCCAGAACGGCGCGAAAGCGGCGATGTGTGGGCCCCCTGACCGCCACGGAAGAGGCACGGACTCGCCACGCAAAGACCACGGAGCCAGGCCGATGGGGTTGGGAGGGTGAGACGTGCCCCCGGCTCGCGAACCAGGCGCCCCTTGTGGCCTCCGTACCCCTTCAGTATCGAATCAGTGCCGGCTCCGTAGCGGTCAGGTGATCGACACGGATGTCCCGGCCTGGCCTGGCGGGCCAAAGTCACCGGTGACGAGCGCAAGCCCGCCGGGAAATCCCATGCTCCTGCAACTTTGTCATCAGAATTGAGCAATGCGGGCCAATGCCCCAGATGTGGGCACTTACCGTTGAGACGTGACTGGGCCTGAAGGTGCGGTACGGATGTCGGTGCAGGCCGGAGCGGAGTAGATCGTGCCCGGTCACGCTGGCTGCGGGTATGCGTCCGAGTTGGACGAGGTGCTGACCCAAGCCGCTCGTAGCACCGGAGCACACATCGGCGCGATTTACCTCCTGGCCGACGAGGGGGACCTCCTGCTGATGGACACGGAGATCGGGCTTCCGGCCCAGATCGTCAAGCCGTGGACCAGGGTCAGGGTGAACGCCGGCGTTCCGGTGGCCGCTGCCGTCCGCCAGCGCCAGCTGATATGGGTACAGAGTCATCAGGAGCTGGCCTGCCGCTTTCCTGGGACGGCGCTCGCTTTGCCGTACCCATTCGCCGCCGCTGCCGCTCCCCTTCAAACCGGATCCCGCGTATGGGGCTCGTGGGTGCTGCTGTGGCCGGCATCGCACGCGCACGAGCTCTCCCCCTATGAGCTGGACGTCATCAACCTCGCCTGCCACGAGCTGAGCGGCCTGCTGCAGCAGGCAGCCGACAGCGGACAGCCGCTGCGAGCCGCAGGTGAGCCGCGCGTCCTGACCCTGGCACAGACTCAGGTGCCGGATCCGCAGCATGCCTCTGCCGCATTCGGCTACGTCAACCGGCTCCGCGAAGGCTGCGTCGCGCTGGACCTGGAAGGCCTCATCACTTTTGTCAGCACCACGGCAGCCGACCTTCTCGGCACCAACGTGGCCGACTTGCAGGGAAAGCCGCTGTGGGAAGCGGCGGCATGGCTGCGGGACCCGGTATTCGAAGATCGCTGCCGAGCTGCGGTGGTCGGCCAGCAGATCACGTCCTGCAGAGCCCGACGCCCTGATGGCCGCACCTTGCAATTCCAGCTGTATCCGGACCCGTCCGGCATCAGCCTACGCATCACGCCTGTCTTGATGGACCATGCCACACAACAACAACCCACCCACGAGCCTGCCTCCGGCTTCGGTGGGCTGCCGCGAGCAGACGCCTTCTACAACTTTCTTCATATGGCGGCGGCTCTGACCCGGGCGCTCAACGTGCGGGAGGTCATCGATCTGGCCGCCGACCACGTCATGCCCGTCTTCAAGGCCCAAGCCATGGCGATACTGGTAGCCGAGGGCGGCAGGATGAGGATCATCGGCTCGCACGGCTACGACCCCGAAGTCCTTGCTCCGTTCGATGGACTGCCCCTGACCTCGCCCACTCCCGCCGAGCACGTCCTGCGAACCGGCGAGCCCATGTTCTTCGCCAACTGGAGCGAACTACGCCAGATGTATCCGGCAGCCGTGCATGATGACCAGATGGCAGCCTGGGCGTTCCTGCCGCTGGCGGTCTCTGATGACATTGTCGGCACCTGTGTGCTCGCCTTCGATCAGCCCCACCCGTTCACCACCCAGGAGTGTGCCACCCTCACCACTCTGGCCGGGTTGATGGCCCAAGCCCTTGACCGCGCCCGTCTCTATGACGCCAAGGAACGCCTCGCCCATAGCCTTCAGACCACTCTGCTCCCTCACCGCCTGCCCGAGATCCCGGGCTTGGAGGTGGTCGCCCGCTATCTGCCCGCCACCCGCGGCGTAGACATCGGTGGCGACTTCTACGACCTGATCCGCTTGAACGCCACCTCGGCCGCAGCGGTCATCGGGGATGTCCAAGGGCACAACATGACAGCCGCCGCGCTCATGGGACAAGTGCGTACCGCCATCCACGCCCATGCGGCGGCCGGCGCCAGCCCGGGCGACGTGCTCAAGCACACCAACCGCCTTCTCATCGACCTGGACACTGATCTGTTCACCAGTTGCCTGCTCATCCATCTCGACCTGCAACTACGCACCCTCTGCGCGGCCAGTGCGGGACACCCTCCGCCGCTGCTGCGCCCGCCGAACATGCCCGCCGAGATCATCGAGGTCCCGGCCGGTCTCCTGCTCGGCATCGACCCCGATGCTCAATACCCCACCCTCCAAACCCCGTTCCCACCCGGCGCCGTCCTGGCCCTCTACACCGATGGCCTCGTCGAAACCCCCGGCACCGACCTGGACCACGCCATCACCAACCTCGCCGGCCACTTGACCCTCGCCTCCTACGAACACCTCCAGCAACTCAGCGGCACGCTTCTCGACCACGCCCCACATACCAGCCAGCGCGCCGACGACATCGCGCTACTTCTTTTGGAACACCGCACGAATCCAGGCTGACCACTGCCGCCTCGCGCTCAGATCGGCTGGGTACTGCGCCATCTGGCCTCTCCGTACCGTGGCACAGGCCGTTCGCCACCAGCCCCGAAGCCGAGGGGTTTTCGGGGGTTGTGATCCGCCGTGGGCCGGATTCTCAGCAGGGACCCGACGCCCGCCACAGTCTTGAGGCGTTGGAGGACTCCGCGGTCCTGCTGACCGTTGCCAAGCCGCTCTGATCCGATGGTGGCGCGACCACCCAGCAGGCCGGGCGAAACGCCCTCGCACCGGTGCCGCGGCGTCGTGCGGGCTGAGGCGGGCCGGCTCAACCGTGGCCGCCACGCCCAGGTCATGTCCCGGTCATCATAGGAGGCACCACCTCGTCTGCGTGATCATGGGGCTCGCGCCGATGAACGGCTGCGGCCGGGTGGCCGATGCCCGTCCGGGGCGGAGGGACCTAGTTCTGGGGCCCGCGCAGGGGGCCCTTGAAAGTTCAGCGTCTTCTGTGTGCCGCCCCAGGGAGTCGAACCCTGAACCTCCGCCTCCTGAAGGCGGCGCCTCTGCCAGTTGGGCCAGAGCGGCTCGTTAGCCCCGGGCTCGGCTGGCGTGGGCCGTGCCCGGGGCTGGGGCTGTATCCGGCCGGGGGGCGCCATTCCCGTCGGCCAGACCGAGGCCCGCGGCCCCGTGTTCCATGGGCCGTCGTCCGTGAGATGAAAAAAGCCGCCTCGGCAGGTTTCCGGGCGGCGTCGTCTCATTACGAGGGATCACCCGGAATCCAGTCCGAGGAACTCAGGAAGCAGTTCGAGGGACTTCGCGTAGGTCACTGCGCTGCCTTCCTGTCGTGGTGGACGTGCTCCACGTTAGCCGGATGATCGCGGCGAATGCCACGTGTTTTCCGCGGGGGATAAAAAGCATCTGGCCGGGTTCTACCTGATCGAGTGCGAGAGCATGGAGCGGGCGGTGGAGCTCTCAGGGGAACGACCGGCGGGGGCCGCTGCGGGCTGGGATGATGCCGAAGGTGACCAAGGAATCTCCGGTGGCGCGGCGCCGGGTGCTGCTCGGCTCGCTGGCCGGGGCCGCGGTGGTGGCCGTGCTGGCAGTCGCCGCGCTGAACCAGGGCGAACCTCCCAAGAACACCTCTCAACAAGCCGCCGCGACCGGCCCGGCCGACCCCACTCCGGCGGCTTCGGCAGGCTCCCCCACGACCGGCCCGGCCGGCTCGCCTACGCCGACGAGTTCGGTGAAGGTCTGGGAGGGGCCGCCCGCGCCGCCCGTCGACGCGAACCTGTCGAAGGGCTCGGCGCAGGCGCCGGTCACCATCGTCGAGTTCGGCGACTTCAAGTGTCCCAACTGCCGCCGCTTCGCCCAGCGGATAGAGCCCGAGCTGAAGCGCCGCTACCTCGACACCGGCATCGTGCGGATGTTCTGGCGCGACTACCCGATCAGGGGCCGCGACTCGATACGGGCCGCCGTGGCAGCCCGCGCCGCGTCCCGGCAGGGCCGGTTCTGGGACTTCCACGACGCCCTCTACACCGGCGGGCAGCCACGCCTCACCGACGCGAACCTGCGCGCCGTGGCCGCCCGGATCGGGCTCGACCTGGGCCGGTTCGACGCCGACCGTCGCGACGCGTCCGTACGGCGGCTCGTGGACGGCGACCTCGAGTTCGCGCTGGAACTCGGCCTGTCCGGCACCCCGGCGTTCCTGATCAACGGTGAGCTGCTGTTCGGCGCCCAGCCGGTGGCCGCGTTCGAGAAGGCGATCGAGAAGGCCCGCCACGCCGGATGAGCGGCATCGGCTATGCCGCCGCGTTCTTGGGCGGCCTGTTCTCGCTGGTCAGCCCGTGCGGGGCGCTGCTGGTCCCGGCGTTCTTCGCCTACGCCTTCCCGGGCCGCCACCGGCTGCTCGGGCGGACGCTGCTGTTCTATGTGGGGCTGTGCGCGGTGCTGGTGCCGCTGGGGATGGGGTCGGCGCAGGTCAGCCACCTATTCTACGGTCGGCAGGAGCTGCTGGTCACGGTCGCGGGCTGGGCGCTGATCGGGCTGGGCGTGCTGCAGGTGGCCGGTCAGGGCTGGACGATCGGGCCGCTGGAGCGACTGAAGGGACATGTTCGAGGGGATTCGGCGGGGGCCGTACTGGTTCTGGGGGCGGTGTCCGGGCTGGCGGGGTTCTGTGCGGGGCCGGTGCTCGGCGCGGTGCTCACGGTCGCGGCGGCCTCCGGTGACGGTCTGCGCGGGGCGGTGCTGCTGGCCGTCTACGCGGCGGGCATGGCGGCCCCGCTGCTGCTGCTCGCGGGCCTGTGGCAGCGGTACGACCTGGGCGGCCGGCGCTGGCTGCGCGGTCGCGGGTTACGGCTGGGACGGCTGCGGCTGCACACCACTTCGCTGCTGTCCGGGCTGGTCTTCGGCGGGCTCGGGGTGCTGTTCCTGCTCTCCGACGGCACGCGCGGGCTGGCTCTGCCGATCCCCGACTCCTGGGAAGCCCAGTTGGAGGAGCTCGCGGCATCCGTCCAGGACGTACTGCCCGACCTGCTCGTCGTCGGAATCGTCGCCCTGGCGGTGGCCGCCGTCACCGCGTGGCGCCTCAGACGCCATTGACTGACCTGCCCCTAAAGCGGCGCGCGCTGCCGGGCGCGGAAGCCGGCCGCCTTGGCGCGGTTGCCGCACTCGTGCATGTCGCACCAGCGCCGCGACGACCCGCGCGAGGCGTCGACGTACAGGCGGGTGCACACCTCTCCCCCGCATTCCTTGATCTGTACGGCCCGCGGCCCGCCGAGCAGCTGGACCGCCTCCCTGGCCACCGTCGAGAGGGCGGCGTCGAGATCCCCGTCACGCTCGACCCGCCCGGCGCCGTTCAACCGCACGGACGCGGGCGGCCCGGCGGCGACCCGGTTGACCAACCGGCGATCCTCCTCCGACGGCAAGGCCGCCGCGGCCAGCCGGTAGATGGCCTCCCGCAACATCTTCCCCGCCGTGAGTTCGGCGTCGCCGACCGCGGGCGGCACGTCGAGGATGCCTGCCTCGACCGTCCACCGCGCCAGCTCCGCCGGATCGCGCAGCAGGTCGGTCCGGTCGGACCGGCGGTGTTGTACGGTGCCCGCCAGATCGAGGCCCAGATTGCCACTGATGAAGGTGAAACCCGTCACACTGCAATAGTAACCACGTTGACAGGTTATGCGAAGCACGGAACAGTTAAATAACCACTTTAAGAGGTTATGGAGGCTGCGCCGTGGCGATCAGCGTGATGGAGACCAGGAACAAGACGTCGTCGGCGGTGATGCCGCCTCTGTTCGTGGTGATGTGGAGCAGTGCCTTCATCGCGGGGGTGATCGGCGTCGGGTCGGCGCCGCCGCTGCTGCTGACGTTCGCCAGGTTCGCGCTGGCGGGGCTGTTGCTGGGCGGGTTCGCACTGGCCGTACGGGCGCCGTGGCCGCGCGGGCGGGAGCTGGCGCACGTGGCAGGATCCGGGATCCTGGTTCAGGCGGTGCAGTTCGGCGCGTTCTACTCGGCGATCGGCCTGCACGTGCCCGCCGCGGTGGTGGCGCTGGTGCAGGGCCTGAACCCGGTGCTGATCGCGCTGGTGGCGGGGCGGCTGCTGGGCGAGCGGGTGAGCCCGCGCCAATGGCTGGGCTTCGGGCTCGGCGCGGCCGGGGTGGGGCTGGCGGTGGCGGATCGGTTGAGCTTCTCACCGGCCGGGGTGGCGTTCTGTGTGGTCGGGCTGCTGGCGTTGAGCTTGGGGACGGTCTACCAGAAGCGGTCCGCCGGGGACATGGACGTGCGGACGGGCACCGCGACGCAGTTCCTCGTCAGCGCGCCGCTGGTGGGGCTGGCCTCGCTGGTGTTCGAGACGCCGCGGGTGACGGACTGGGGCGCGTTCTCCGGCGCCGTGGGCTGGCTGGTGCTGGTCAATTCGATCGGCGCGTTCCTGCTGCTCAACACCATGCTGAAGAACGCGCCCGCGAGCCGGGTGAGCACGATGTTCTTCCTCACCCCGTCAGTCACCGCGGTGATGGCGTGGCTGTTCGTCGGGCAGTCGCTGCACCCGCTGGCCGTCGCGGGCCTGGTGGTCGGCGGCGCCGGAGTGCTGCTGGCGAACCGGCGCTGAGGCCCGCTCGACGCCTCAGAACGGCTTGGCGCCGGTCCACGGCACCCCGGCGCGGGTCTCCGGCGTGTCGATGCGGAAGCGGGGCAGGGCCTCGGGGAAGTTCTCTCTCACGTACGTCACGAGATGTTCGCGTACGTCGCACTTGAGGTCCCAGGCGGAGGGCGAGTCGGCGGCGCTCATCAGCGCCCGCAGCTCGACCAGCCCGTTCGGCAGCACGTCGGTGACCTGGAGCGTCCAGTCCTTCTGGTCCCACAGCGGGTTTTCCTGGATGTAGCGGTAGAGCTCCTCGCGCAGCTTGTCGACCGGCACCGACCAGTCGACGCGCAGGAACACCACGGCGAGGACCCGGCTGCCGTGCCTGGTCCAGTTCTCGAACGGGTTCTGGGTGAAGTAGGAGACGGGCAGGACCATGCGGCGCTCGTCCCACAGGCGCACTACGACATAGGTGAGCGTGAGCTCCTCGATCCTGCCCCACTCCTCGTTGACCACGACCACGTCGTCGAGGCGGAGCGCGTCGCTGAAGGCGAGTTGGAGCCCGGCCAGCATGTTGCCGATGGTCGGCTGAGCGGCGATACCGACGATGGCGCCCGCGATGCCCGCCGAGGCGAGCAGCCCGGCGCCCAGCGCCCGGACCTGCGGAAAGGAGAAGAGCATGGCGCCGACCGCCAGCACGAAGATGGTCACCGCGGCGACGCGGCGGACCAGCCCGATCTGGGTCATGATCCGCCGTGCCCGGCGGTTGCGCTCGCCTTGGACGAGGACCAGCCGGTCCAGGATGACGTCGGTCAGGGCGTAGTTGGCCTGGATGATCAGCCAGGTGACACAGGCGATGGTGACCAGGCCGAGCACCCGGTCGATCGTGCCGCCGAGCTCGCGCAGGCGCACGGTCTCGCCGAGCATCCCCGGCGAGAACACCAGGTTGGCCGCCACCACGACCCCCACCGCGTACGCCGGCCAGGTGCAGTGCTCCACCAGGTGCCGGGCGAGCCGCCATTTCCGGCCCGCCCTGACCAGCAGCCGCCTGACCACCTCCACCACGAGAATGGCGCCCGCCATCGAAATGGCGAGAATGAGCCAGTCGGTCGGCGACTGCACGTTCATACCCCCAATGTCTTAAAAAGCCTCATCAAAGGTCACATTGCCCTCAACAGCCACTTGGTATGCGGACACCCGCCGTTCGAAGAAATTGGCCAGCTCCTGTACGTCCTGCAGTTCCATGAAACCGAACGGGTTGGCCGTGCCGTACCTCTGGGGCAGCCCGAGCCGGGCCAGCCGCTGGTCGGCGACGTATTGGAGGTATTCGCGCATCTGCTCGACGCTCATGCCGGGCATGCCGTCGCCGCACAGGTCGCGGGCGAAGGCCAGTTCGGCGGCGACCGCCTCTTCTATCATGCGGATGACCTGCTCCCCCAGCTTGTCATCGAACAGCTCGGGCTCCTCGGCCCGCACGGTGTCGACCACACTGAAGGCGAACTCCATGTGCATGGACTCGTCGCGGAAGACCCAGTTGGTGCCGGTGGCCAGCCCGCCGAGCAGGCCTCGCGAGCGGAACCAGTATACGTAGGCGAACGCGCCGTAAAAGAAGAGCCCCTCGATGCAGGCGGCGAAGCAGATCAGGTTGAGCAGGAACTGCCGCCGCTCGTCCGCGGTCTCCAGCCGCCGGAGCCCGTTGATCGAGTCGATCCACTGGAAGCAGAACTCCGCCTTGTCCCTGATGGACGGGATGTGCTCGACGGCGCCGAACGCCTTGACCCGCTCCTCCGGGTCGGGCAGGTACGTGTCGAGCAGCGTCAGGTAGAACTGCACGTGCACGGCCTCCTCGAACAGCTGCCTGCTGAGGTACAGGCGGGCTTCGGGGGCGTTGACGTGCTGGTAGAGGTTGAGCACGAGGTTGTTGGCCACGATGGAGTCGCCGGTGGCGAAGAAGGCGACCAGCCGGTGGATCAGGTGGCGCTCCTGCGGCGTCATCTTGGCCAGGTCGGCGAGGTCGGAGTGCAGGTCCACCTCCTCGACGGTCCAGGTGTTGCGGATGGCGGCGCGGTAGCGCTCATAGAAGTCCGGGTAGCGCATGGGCCGCAGGGTCAGGTCCATGCCGGGGTCGAGCAGCATTGCGGAGGTCTCCGTTCGAGGGGGCTACTGGCAGGCTTCGCAGGTTTCCGGGTTCTCCAAGGAGCAGGCGACGGCGTCGGCGTTGACCGCGACCGTCGTCTGGGCGATCCGGGTGGCCGGGCGCGAGCGCAGGTAGTAGGTGGTCTTCAGGCCCTGCTTCCAGGCATAGGCGTACATCGAGGACAGCTTCCCGATCGTCGGGCTGGCCATGAACAGGTTGAGCGACTGCGACTGGTCGATGTACGGCTGCCGGGCCCCGGCCAGGTCGATGAGCGCCTTCTGCGGCAGCTCCCAGGCCGTGCGGTACAGAACCTTGAGGTCGTCGGGGATGCCGGGGATGTCCTGGATCGAGCCGTCCGCCCGCTTGAGGTCGTCGCGCATCCGCTGCGTCCACAGCCCACGGGCCTGCAGATCGGCCACCAGATAGCGGTTGACCTGGAGGAACTCACCCGACAGCGTCTCGCGCTTGAACACGTTGGACACCTGCGGCTCGATGCACTCGTAGCAACCGGCGATGGAGGCGATCGTCGCGGTCGGCGCGATGGCGACCATCAGCGAGTTGCGCAGCCCGGTCGTGGCGATCTTCGCGCGCAGCGCGTCCCAGCGCGGCGACCCGGCGGCGCCGTAGTGGTCGGGGTGCAGGACGCCGCCCGCCGCCCTGGTGTCGGCGTACGACGGGTGCCGGCCGCGCTCGACGGCCAGGTCGGCGGAGGTGTCGTAGGCGGCCAGGGCGATCTCCTCGGCGACGCGCGTGGACAGACCCAGCGCCTCGGGCGAGTCGAACGGCAGCCTGAGCGCGAAGAACACGTCGGCCAGGCCCATCACGCCGAGCCCGATCGGCCGCCAGCGCTTGTTGGCCGCCTCGGCCTCGGGCGTCGGGTAGAAGCCCAGGTCGATGGTCCGGTCCAGGAAGCGCACGGCCGTACGGACGGTCTGGCGCAGCCGGTCCCAGTCGACGCCGCCGTCGACCAGGTGGGCGGCGAGGTTGATCGAGCCCAGGTTGCAGACCGCCGTCTCGCCGTCGCTGGTGACCTCGAGGATCTCGGTGCACAGGTTGGACAGGTGGATGACGTTCTCGGGCCTGGCCGTCTGGTTGGAGGTGCGGTTGGCGGCGTCCTTGAACGTCATCCAGCCGTTGCCGGTCTGGGCGAGGGTACGCATCATCCGCCCGTACAGGGTCCGGGCGGGCAACTGCCGGGTGTAGCGGCCCTCGGCCTCGTAGACGCGGTAGGCGCGGGTGAACGCCTCGCCGTACAGGTCGGTGAGGTCGGGGACCTCCTTGGGGTCGAACAGCGACCAGACCTCGTCGGCCTCCACCCGGCGCATGAACTCGTCCGGCACCCAGTTGGCCAGGTTCAGGTTGTGCGTACGGCGGGCGTCCTCGCCCGTGTTGTCGCGGAGCTCCAGGAACTCCTCGACATCGGCGTGCCAGGTCTCCAGGTAGACGCAGGCCGCACCCTTGCGACGGCCGCCCTGGTTGACCGCGGCGACGGAGGAGTCGAGCGTGCGCAGCCAGGGCACGATGCCGTTGGAATGCCCGTTGGTCCCCCTGATGAGGGATCCGCGCGAGCGCACCCGGGTCCAGGCGATGCCGATGCCTCCGGCGTACTTCGACAGCCTGGCCACCTGCCCGTAGCGGTCGTAGATCGACTCCAGCTCGTCGCGCGGCGAGTCGAGCAGGAAGCACGACGACAGCTGCGGCCGGCGCGAACCCGAGTTGAACAGCGTCGGCGAGCTCGGCAGGTACGACAGCGTGGACATGAGGGCGTAGAGCTCGGCGGCCTCGGCGACCGTCTCCGACAGCCCGCAGGCCACGCGCAGCAGGAAGTGCTGGGGCCGTTCGAGCACCGCCCGCGACTCCGGGTGACGCAGCAGGTAGCGGTCGTAGACCGTACGCAGGCCGAAGTACTCGAAGCGCTCGTCCGCCTCGCCGGAGACGAGCGCGTCGAGCTCGGCGGCGTTGGCGCCGACGAACGCGGCGAGCGAGTCCTGGATCAGCCCCGCGGCGTGGGTGGCGGCGATGGACTCGGAGAAGGTCCGCACGCCGTGCCCGGCCGCCTCGTCGGCGATCTCCTCGGCCAGGAGCCGGGCGGCGACCCGGGAGTTCGCCGGGTCGGTGATCACCCGGGCGGCGGCCTCCTCGATGGCCAGCCGCCGGTCGGCGGTGGCCGACCGCGGATCGACAATGGTCTGCGTCACGTGCTCTCTCCTCGCGAGCTCATCCTCGTGAGGGCGCGCGAGAGCACGGCGGCGCTGGAGTTCTCGGCCGCGACGCCCCCGGCCCTCCCTCGAGGCCCTGGACACTTCGATGGGCGGAGCCGGGTGGCTCCCCCAACGTCACCGGCAGGTCTTCGGGCTCGCGGGCGTGGTCCTGCCCACTACTGGGCCGGCCTCCTACTGGCCGTCGCTTCCCGGATCTCTCCAGTGCTCGTGACGGCGGTCGTTCCCGCTCACCGCTGCGGGGCAGCCCCGGAATCGCACCAGGTTCCCTTTTACTCCGCCCCGAGGGGCGAACCAGCGACGACCAGGATCCTACATCTAGTGGCCCTTCTCGCAACTACCCCAGCATGTTGTGTCAGCCGTGTCGAGCATGCCGAGATCGCGGAGCACGGCCCTGGTCCTGCCGATCTCCGAGGCGAGCCACTGTTCGAAGTCGTCGCCGCTGAGCGGGATCGAGGTCCAGCCCTCCGTGCGGCAGGCCGCCCGCCAGGTGGCGGACTCCGTGACCTCGTCGCAGAGCCGGATGGCGAAGTCCTTCCTGTCCTCGGTCATCCCCTCGGGCCCGACCGCCGCGCACCAGTCGGCGAAGTCGAGCCGCACCCCGCACTCCAGCAGGCTCGGCGCCTCGACACCGTCCACCCGGCGCGCGCTGGAGACGGCGAGCACCCGGACCCAGCCCTTGTCGATGGCCTTGCGCCAGTCCGCGAGCGTGCCGGTCGCCGCCGCGGCCTTGCCGCCGAGAAGCGCCGACGTGGCCTCCGCGCTGCCGGGGAAGCCGGTGTAGTCGACCTGCCGGGTGTCGGCGCCGAGCCCCTTGGCGATCAGCCCGAACAGCAGGTGGTCGGGCTCGCCCTGCGGCCCGCCCGTCAGCGGCGTACGGTCGGGGTGGGCGAGCAGGTGCGCGCCGAACTGGTCGAAGGTGGCGAACTTGGAGTTGGCGGGCACCACCACGACCTCGATCTGGCCGGTGAGCCTGGCCAGCGGCGTGGCGGTGTCGAGCAGGGACAGCCCGTTGTTGAGCTCGGTCGCGGCCAGCGCGGGCAGCCCTGTGACGGTGATCCTGGTGGCGGGCGGGGTGCCGGAGACCGGGAAACCCTCCCCGCGGGCGGCCTCGACGAGGGCCCGGGCGACGCGGGCCCAGCGTCCGCCACCGGGAACGATCGCGAACCGGCCCAGCATGCGGGCCGCGCTGACGGCGCTGCTTCCGAGGTTGCTCTCCGTGCCACACCCTGTCGCGCAGGCCATCATCCCAAGGCCGAGCGCGAAGAACCCCCGTCGGCGCATGGCGGTCCCTCCCCTCGCACCCCAGCAACTACCCCACGTCACCGACACTTAACCCATCGTCACACATCGGGCACTCACTACCGGAGATCACGAAAAGTCACGAAAAGCTCGGGAGCGCTTCTAGGAGCAACGCCGTTCAGTTAGGGCGGGGTCGGTGGTGTCATGGGCTGCTCGTGAGCATGTTGATGCTGATGGTGGCTTTGTAGGTGGTGCGATCGATGG
>NZ_JBEZDR010000008.1:0-506741 GCF_040648415.1 Nonomuraea sp. NPDC049141 | reverse complement strand
GCCACGAGCGTAGGTCCTTGCGTAGTGCGAACTTTGGTCGGTTCAGCACGGCAACCTACGCTCGTTCTCTTTTACACCGCATCTCGGACGTGACCTGGGAAGGCTGTCCGCGGCACCAGAGGACAAACCCCTGCCGAGCGGCGACATTCTCACGAAATGGCGCCTGATCGTGCGCCGCCCGCACCACCGAAACGGTCAAACGATGACGGACAGCGTGCCATGCACGACCTTCGATCCCGAGGCGGCCGCGTTCGTCCGCAGCCTCAGACCTCGCGACACCATGGAGATCAAGGGCGCCTTCCGCTGCCATGTCTACGGCCCGACAGCCGCCAAGATCTGGCGCTATGAAGTCGAGGTCAGCATGGCCAAGGAAGCCCCACCTGACACAGTGGAACAGCCGAGGCCGTCGCGAAGGCCTCGGAAACCCTTCCCACCCTCGCGGACCCGACGACTCGGGAACAACCCGGAACCTCCGGAAGGTCAGGAGTGCCGGCGAGGCCCGGCACCGCCACGAAGCCCCGAGCCTTCCGGAAGCGCGATGGCTCGCGATATGCCCGACGTCCTGGCATCCATCCCACCTCCACGCCCAGCCCTCGACCTGGCCCAAGCTGGCTAGCGCTCGCTCATTCTGCGTGCCTGTGTCTCATGGCGGGTGGCTGCCGCAGCGGGAATGACGTCCCCTGGGGTGGTGAATCTTCTGGCGATCTTCGCGAGGCGTCGAGGGGGGATCACCTTGCGCTTTGAGAGGTCGCGGATCTTGAGACCGACTGAGGAACTACCGGACCGATGCCTCGCCTCAACCGGTGGCGAAGGTGCGAAGCACGAGGCCCGTTATGGGCTTGGGCCCGAAGGAGGTTGATTTGCGAGGGACACGCTCACCGCCCGCCGCGATGGCCAGCACGTCGTCGACGGCGAGCGGCTTCAGAATCACTGCGGTGCCACCTGTGTCGAGGGCCAGCTGCAGGGCGGCCTCCGGGTCATGATGCACGATCCGTACGGCCTGCTGATCATCCTCCATGCCCCACACCTTGGGCAGGACGAACTCACTGAGGATGGAGATGTTCAGCGAGTTCCACCGATCGGAGCGGTCCGGCGGCATGGCGCGGGCGAGCTGCACCGGATCGGGGTTGGTGAGCAGGTGATAGCCGCCTTCTCCGGCGAGCAGAAAGGCAGGTTCCCCTGCGGCTTCGAGCGCGGCCAGGCCCTGGCCGAGGTCGGCATGGTCGTGGACGCGCCACGATCCCTTGGCCCTGGCCGCCGCCTCGGCCAGGGGCAGGCCGGGGATGACGCGGTGGATCGCCTTGAGGTCGGGTGGGTACGCGGTCGAGTCCACGAGCAACGCCAGCCCGAAGTCCCATGGACCAAACGCGGATTGTCCCTGCTCGCTGCCATGCACACGCTGTCCTACGGGCTGAACCCCGTGGGCTGATGTGGCGGTGGCGGGTTCTGGCTCCTGGTCAGGTCCGCCGTCGGAGGCCGTGTTCTGGGTCGGTGTGGTGGTGGGCTCTGGGTTCTGGGTTGTCGGCTCGTGGGTTGTCGGACCCTGGGACGGCGGAGCCTGGGTTGGTGTGGCGTTGGGCTGAGTGCCGTGTCTTGGCGTGGAGTTCGGCTCTGGTTCCGTGTCTGGATGCGGCTGTGTGTCCGGTGATGAGGGGCCGGGAGGCTGCGGTGCGGCGGGTGTGGGTGTTGTGAGCAGGGGCCATGAGCCGGGGGCTTGGCCGGTGCGGGCCGCGTGCTCTTGGCGTTGCAGGACCCGGTATGTCGCGTACCTGTGGTGGCCGTCGGCTATGAGGGCTTGGCGGGTTCGGAGGTCGGTGTTGACGGCGTCGATCTCCGCCGGATCCGTGA
This sequence comes from Nonomuraea sp. NPDC049141, assembly GCF_040648415.1. Lineage (NCBI taxonomy): Bacteria > Bacillati > Actinomycetota > Actinomycetes > Streptosporangiales > Streptosporangiaceae > Nonomuraea > Nonomuraea sp. NPDC049141. Next base: position 504,893 of record NZ_JBEZDR010000008.1, on the reverse strand, counting down.
TCGCCCAGAGGCGGTGGTACAGACCGTCTTCCGTGCGGGCCGTCACCAGAGGTTTGCGTGTCGCGGCCACGTGATCCACCAGCCGGGTGGTCGTGCCTCGGTCGCCGTCGTAGAGGAGGAAGATGGGTTCGAGGTTGGCCTGGGTGGTGCTCATGAGGGCGAGCCGGTCGGCGACGGGGCCGGGGAAGATGTCTTCGTGGGGGAGGATGATGCGCCGAGCCGGGTCCGAGAGGGCGACGTCTCCGATGAGGCCGCGCTGGAGGACGCCCGGTCCGTGCTGCTCGTACACGTACAGGGCCGGTTGCTCGTCAGGGACCAGCACTTTCGCGTCCAGCCAGGCGAGGAGGGTGTCGCGGGCTACGCCATAGCGCTCGTCCGCTGAGGTGCCGGGCGTGTCGCCACATGGCTGGAGCGCTGTGTCCCCGTCGGCCGCACCATGTCGTTCGTCGCTGGGGCGTTCGCCGTCGTGGAGCTGTTCGGTGGCTCCTTCCGGCTGTTCGGTGGCTTCCGGTGGGCCGCTGTGCTGGCTGGCGGCTGGGTTGTCGGGCATTCCGCCGGGGCGGTGACCGGCCGGGATCCGGGACGGATTGTTGTCGTGATCGTCGGCCGCGATTCCGGAGGCGTCGTGCGTGGCCATGGAGTCTTGGGGCTGGCGGGTGCCGACTGCGTTATCGGGCGCGCTCTGATGGGTGCTCTCGGCCAGGCTGCCCGGTATGGAAACAGATGGTTTGTCGTCTGTCCCTGCGATGGGGGTGGCGTCGTCTGGAGTGACGCTTGATGCCGTGCTGGGGTGCGGTGGGTGCTCTTCGGGGGACTTGAGTGCCGCTGAGCAGGGAAGGATGAGGCGGACGACGTTGTTGGGATGAGCATCCAGAAGAGTGCGAACGTCGCCGTCGGCAATCAGGTCGTAGGGCGGGGAGGTCACCTTGGCGGGATCGTCGACCGTGAAGCGGACGCCGCGGAAGGGGCGTAGGAGCAGTCCATCGGGCACCGGCAGTTCAGGATTCCCCATACCGGGCATGCTCCCATAAGTGTCCGGGTCTTCCGGAAGTCGCCCCCAAACCACCTAGCGATGCCTGATTCCGCGGCGAATTCCACCGAACCCTTGTCAGCCGATGAAGGAGGCCTCACGCATGGTCCAAGGTAGAAACGTTCACGATGAATCCCCCGGATCTCCGGGAGGTGACGTTTACGACTGGTATCAGCGCGGGGTGAAGCTTTTGAAAGAGGGCAGTCCGGCAGCGGCCGCCGCACTGCTCAAGCGGGCCGCGGCCGCGGAGCCCGATTCGCGCAGCATCAGAGAGGCGCTTGCGCGAGCGCAGTTCAATTCGCGGCAGTACGCGGACGCTGCGGCAAGCTTCCGCCAGATCGTCGACGCCAATCCGACCGAGGATTACGCGTATTTCGGGCTTGGGTTATCGCTGTGGCGGACGGGTGATGTTGAGGGCGCTCAGGAGCCTCTCGCGATCGCTGTGGCCATGCGGCCGGAGGAGCGGCACTACGTGACCGCGCTGAAGAACGTGCGCGCCACTCTGCGGGCCCGCCGTGAGATGTAGTGGATAGGTAGCTTCGGCGGCCGGCGTGCAACGTCGGCCCGTGGGGACGAGTCGTTGAGCGGGCTCAGGCTTGCTCTCGGCGGCTCAGGCGTGACCTGGGTGCGGTGGCAAGGCAGGGCTGGCGGTCCGGGGGCTGGCCAGGGTGTCTCAGGCGCGGGGTGGCGCTTCGATGTGGCCTGGTTGTCCTGGAGGCGTTCTGGCGCTTCGCGGGGATGAGTCCGGTGTTCTGGACGCGAGCTGGGCTCTCTGGGAACAGTCACCAGGGGTTCCGAGGGCAACTCCGGCGTTCCGGGGCATGACCGGGCTGTCCTGGACGCGATTCTGATGCTTCGTGGGCATGGGGACGGTGTTTGGATGCGGTGTGGGCTCCCGGCGCTCGCCCGCAGGGCCATGGAGAGCGCGAGGGCGATCTGCCCGCTTGGAGCAACTCCCGCGCTTGGGGAACGACCCCGATGTCCTGCTGGGAGGGCTTGCGTTCGGGCGTAGTCCCAGTGTTCTGGATGCTGGTCTGGGGCTATGGGCGCGGGCCGGGTAGTCGGGAGGTGCGTGCCGGTTCCCTGATGCGGGCGCCAGCCGGGGGTGGGTGGGCCGGTTGAGAGTGGTTCGAGCGCGTTCGTGGGGCTTTGATCATTGATCTGGAGAAAGGTCCATCTCGGGTGGAGATGGCGCGTGGTCAGTCCTTGGTGAGGACGATCGCGAGGCTGGAGAGAACGTCGTTGATCTTGTTGGCGTCGAAGCTCGCGGGGTTGAACTGGTCGGCGGAGTCGAGGCCGAGCCATTCCAGGCGCTCCTGGTGCTCCTCGTGGGCGGGATCGGCGAGGATTTCGAGGAGATATTCGTAGCCCCAGACGCCGCCGGAGTCCTCGGGTGGTCCTGCGCGGCGTCCAGTCAGGCAGCGGGGATAGGCCGTGCCGGGTTCCGGATCGGTGATGGCTTCGACCAGGATTTCGTGTTCCCAGTCGTCGCCGAAGTCGTAGGTGTAGCGGAGCCGGTCATTCGCATGAGGGGCGACATGGTCGAGTCGTCTGGAGGCCGCGCTGCGGATCTCCAGCTCACGATCGGTGACGCCGAAGCGGCCGGTTGGGGTGTCGAAGACCCACATGTGGTAGTTCTCCCAGCCGAAGGACGCCTGGATGACGTCGTGAAGGTGCCGCAGAGTGCTGTCCGAGGCGACCTCCAGCCGGCGCCAGATCAGTGGTCGGGAACCGCGCAAGGTGACCTTGATCTTGTGAATTGTCTGCTTCGCGCTGGGGGTGTTCGTCACAGCGTTATTCTGCCGCTTGGCTGGGTTCGGTGTGGGCGGTGAGCTTAACTAGTCCGGTTGTGGGCGGCTCTGATATGGCGTATTTGGCGTATTTAGCGCATTGAGTCGCATAGGGCACCAGTGCTGGCGCTCGTGATTTGGCTGTTGTTGTTGTGATCGCAACCAGAGAGCTCATTGTTGTTAGTCGGTAGCGATGTGAGCTGAGTGATGAAAGTGGCTGTCAGCGAGGGGTTGTTGCGCTCCATCGACATCGACTGACACCAGGCTTCCGTTCCGCCCCAGCGTTCCTCGGCCTCCGACGCGTGCCGCGACGCATGCTCTGAGGCGTGCCGCGACGCGCGCTGCGACGCGTGCCGCGACGCATGCTCTGGGGCGTGCGCGGACGCGTGTTTCAACGAGGTGCTCCGGCGCGGTGCTCCGACGGTTGGGGTCGTCGTATGGGGTGGTGCGTTCTGCGAGGTTGAGGGGGGAATGTGTGGATATGGTCGGCCTTTCGTCAGGCGGGTACGAGGCCGACGCTAAAGTCGCACGCGGCGTGAGAAGTCAAACGGGAAGAGGCGCAGTGCTGATCGACGGCTATGACACCCTGCTGCTCGACCTCGACGGGGTCGTCTATCTGGGCCCCCACGCGGTGCCCCATGCGGTCGAGTCGCTGGAGGAGGCGCGGGGCAGGGACGTGCGGCTGGCGTACGTCACCAACAACGCCTCACGAACGCCCGCCGCGACCGCCGCGCACCTGCGCGAGCTCGGGGTATCCGCCATGGGCGAAGACGTCGTGACCTCGGCGCAGGCCGCCGCCCGGCTGGTCGCCGAACGGGTGCCGCCGGGCTCCAATGTGCTCGTGGTCGGGGGTTCCGGGTTGCGGCTGGCCGTACGGGATCAAGGGCTCAGGCCCGTCACCACCGCGGCGGACGCGCCGGTCGCCGTCGTGCAGGGGATCGCTCCCGGTCTCTCGTACGGCCTGCTGGCGGAAGGCGCGCTGGCCGTGCGGCATGGCGCGTTGTTCGTCGCCGCCAACAGGGACAGCACGTTGCCGACGCGGCGGGGTGAGCTGCCGGGCAACGGGGCGATGGTCCGGGTGATCGCCACTGCGACCGGGGTGGAGCCGGTGTTCGCGGGCAAGCCCGATCCGCCGTTGCATCGGGAGTCGATGATCCGTACCGGGGCGAAGCGGCCGCTCGTGGTGGGTGACCGGCTCGACACCGACATCGAGGGCGCGGTCAACGCGGGCGTCGATGGGTTGCTGGTGCTCACGGGGGTGGCCACGCCGCTCGACGTGCTCACGGCCTCCCCGCGGCAGCGGCCGACGTACGTGGCCGAGGATCTGTCCGCGTTGCTGCGGCCCTACCCGGAGGTACGGCAGGGCGCCTGCGGAGGATGGCGGGCCCGGTGGGTGGACGGGGTGCTCAGCCTGGAGGGCGAAGGCAGCCGCATCGACGGGCTGAGGGCGGCCTGCGACGCCGCCTGGACACACGCGGGCGAGGGCCAGGCCGAGGAGGACGCCGTCAAGCCGGTACTGGCCCAGATCGGCTGACCGGCCGCGCCGAGGAGGTCGGTTCGGCTGATCGGATGCGGCACGGAGCCGATGCGCGCGAGTGGACGCGCCGACGAGAAGGCGGCTCGCGCGGGATGCCCGTGCGAGGGTCGACGGATCGTCGCGCGTCCGGCCCGGTTGGTCGGTCTCGGTGGTGTGTCGAGGGGAGGGTCAGAGCAGGCGGCGCAGGCGCAGCAGGTCGCCGAAGCTGGCGTCGATGCGCACCCGGCCGCCGAGCAGGGCGCGTGCCAGGTCGAGTTCCCCGTCGACCAGCGCGATCAGGTCGTCGCTGACGATCGTCAGCTTGACGTCGGCCGACTTGCCGTTCGCGGGTGGGTCTTCCAGGAACGGGTCCAGCCCCTCAGGATGCAGGCGGCCATAGAAGATCACGTCGAGGTCGGAGACCCGGCAGCTCACCGTACGCTCGACCACGTGCTTGGCCCGGTCCTCCTCGCCGATCTCGTCGAAATGGGCGACGAGCTTGGCCAGTGCCGTCCGGCACTCCTCGACGCTTGCCATGGTGGGATCCTTTCTTCCATTCCGGACGGTAGCGTTCCACATCAGTGGCCCCCCGTGTGAACGTTCAACGTGTGACATGCCTGCCAAGGTGCCGGGTGCTCGCGTGAGGCGTTACGGTCGTGTCATGAGTGAGCTACCGGAGGAGACCGGCGACGAGCGGGTCGACGCGGTCCTCGCCGGTCTCGGCGACCTGGCCGAGCGGCCGGTGGGCGAGCACGTCGCGGTGTTCGAGCAGGCGTTCTCCGGGCTCGAGGCCGCGCTGGGGAGCGTGGACGGCCAGATGGGCGACCAGTGAGCCGACGTATCCGGCTGGACAGCGAGCTGGTACGGCGCGGCCTGGCGAGGTCGCGGGAGCAGGCGGGCCAGCTCATCGAGGCCGGCCGGGTCACGGTCGGCGGCCGGCGGGCGGGCAAGGCGGCGACCCAGGTCGACACCGCCTCGGCCATCGTCGTGGCCGAGTCCGCGGACGGCCCCGACTATGTCTCGCGCGGCGCGCACAAGCTGATCGGCGCGATCGAGGCGTTCGGCGCGCTGGAGATCCGGGGCCGCCGGTGCCTTGACGCGGGCGCGTCCACGGGCGGGTTCACCGACGTGCTGCTGCGCCACGGCGCCGAACGCGTGCTCGCCGTCGACGTGGGTTACGGACAGCTCGCCTGGTCGTTGCGGACCGACGACCGGGTGACGGTGATGGAGCGCGTCAACGTACGTGAGCTCACCCCGGAGATGGTCGGCGAGCCGCCTTCGCTGATCGTCGGTGACCTGTCGTTCATCTCGCTGCGGCTCGTGCTGCCCGCGCTGGCCTCGGTGGCCGCGCCTCGGGCGGACTTCGTGCTGCTGGTCAAGCCGCAGTTCGAGGTGGGCAAGGACCTGGTGGGTGCCGGTGGAGTGGTACGCGATCCGGTGTTGCGGGCGGGTGCGGTGCGCGAGGCCGCGGCCAAGGCGCGCGAACTGGGCCTGGTGGTACGCGGCGTGACCGCGAGCCCGCTGCCCGGTCCGTCGGGAAATGTGGAGTACCTGCTCTGGCTCGGCAAGGGGGAGGGCGAGCCGCCGGTCGCCGACCTCGAGGCCGAGATCGAGCGGGCCGTCGCGGAAGGGCCGCAATGAACCGAACTGTGCTGGTCACCGTGCACACCGGACGGGAGGCCGCGGTCGACAGCGCCCGTTTGGTCATCGACCGCCTCGTCGCGGCGGGGATCCAGGTCAGGGTGCTCGATGTGGAGGCCGGTGAGATCGGCTGTCACGGCATCGACGTGGTGCCGTGTGATCCCCTCGCCGCCAAGGACGCCGAGATGTTGATCGTGCTCGGCGGCGACGGCTCGCTGCTGCGCTCGGCCGACCTGGCCAGGCCCACCGGCACCCCGCTGCTCGGCGTCAACCTCGGGCACGTCGGCTTCCTGGCCGAAGCCGAGGTCGCCGATCTGAAGTCGGCGGTCGACAGCGTCGTAGCGGGCCGCTACGACGTCGAGGAACGCATGACGATCGACGTGCTGGCCAGGCAGAACGGCCAGGTGCTCGCCGACACGTGGGCGCTCAACGAGGCCAGCGTGGAAAAGGGCGAGCGCATGCTGGAGGTGGTCGCCGAGATCGACGGGCGGCCGCTGTCCCGCTGGGGCTGCGACGGTGTGATCTGCGCGACCCCGACCGGCTCTACCGCCTACGCCTTCTCGGCGGGCGGTCCCGTCGTGTGGCCGGAGGTGGAGGCGCTGCTCATGGTGCCGATCAGCGCGCACGCGCTGTTCGCCAGGCCGCTCGTGGTCTCGCCGCGTTCGACGCTCGCCGTCGAGATCCTGCCCGACACCCCGGGCGGCGTACTGTGGTGCGACGGCCGGCGCCGCTTCGACCTGCCCTCCGGCAGCCGGGTGGAGGTACGACGGGGCTCCGAGCCGGTACGGTTGGCCCGCCTGCACGGGGTGGAGAGCACCGGCGCCCCCTTCACCGACAGGTTGGTCGCCAAGTTCGAACTACCCGTTCAGGGCTGGCGCGGACGGGTGCGTCCCTGAGTCAATTACAGGTGAAGCGCGTAGAGTTAGTTCGCACAAGCGTTCGGAGCGACGGGAGTGGGCAGTGCGACCAAGGGTCGAGGAGGTCCGCATCCAGGGGCTCGGCGTCATCGATGAGGCCGTTCTGGAGCTTTCGCCAGGCTTCAACGTGGTCACCGGCGAGACCGGTGCCGGCAAGACGATGGTCGTCACCGGGCTCGGATTGCTGTTCGGTGGCCGGGCCGACCCTTCCCGCATCCGGCCGGGCGCCGACAAGGCCACCATCGAGGGCACGTTGGTCATCGAAGCCGGCGGCCGCGTCTCCCAGCAGGTCGAGGACATCGGCGGCGAGATCGAGGACGGCGAGCTCATCATCTCGCGCACCGTCTCGGCCGAGGGCCGCTCGCGGGCCTGGCTCGGCGGCCGTACGGTGCCGGTCGGCACGCTGACCTACCTGGCCGACGACCTGGTCGCCGTCCACGGGCAGATGGACCAGCAGCGTCTCCTGCAGCCGGCCAGGCAGCGGGCCTCGCTCGACCGCTATGCCGGTGACGATCTGGTCAAGCCGCTGCGCGCCTACACGCAGGCGTACAAACGGCACAAGCAGGTGGGGGCGCTGCTCGACGAGCTCACCACCCGGGCGCGCGAGCGCGCTCAGGAGGCCGACCGGCTGCGGTTCGGCCTGGAGGAGATCGAGAAGGTCGAGCCGAAGGCCGGTGAGGACCTCGACCTGCGCGGCGAGGAGGAGCGGCTCTCGCACGCCGACGCGCTGCGCGGTGCCGCGACGACCGCGCACACGGCGCTGCTCGGCGATCCGATGGAGTCCTCGAGCGGCACGCACGACGTGATCTCCCTGCTGGGCGAGGCCCGCGCGGCCGTCGAGGCGGTGCGCGACTACGACACGCAGCTCGCCGGGGTGGCCGACCGGCTGGCCGAGGCGGGTTACCTCATCTCCGACGTCGCCACCGACCTGGCCGCGTACGCCGAGTCGATCGAGGCCGACCCCGCGCGACTCGCGGCCGTGCAGGATCGCCGGGCCCTGCTGACCGGACTGATTCGGAAATATGCCGAAGACAGCGCCGGTGTCCTGCAGTGGGCCCAGGAGGCGTCCGCCCGGCTGATCGAGCTGGAAGGCGACGACGAACGGATCGACGAGCTAACCCGCGAGCACGACGAGCTGACCGCCAGGCTCACCGACCTGGCCGCGGAGCTGACCCGGGTGCGTGAGAGCGCCGCCGACCGGTTCGGCCAGGCTGTCACCGACGAGCTGACCGCGCTGGCCATGCCGCACGCCAGGGTCATCGTCCAGCTCACCCAGGTCGCGGACTTCGGCCCCGAAGGCGTCGACGAGGTCGAGTTGCGCATGGCCGCCCACCCCGCCGCGCCGCCGCTCCCGCTGAACAAGGGCGCCTCCGGCGGTGAGCTGAGCCGCGTCATGCTCGCGATCGAGGTGGTGTTCGCGGGCGCCGATCCGGTGCCGACGTTCGTGTTCGACGAGGTCGACGCGGGGGTGGGTGGCAAGGCCGCGGTCGAGATCGGGCGCCGCCTCGCCAGGCTGGCGCGTACCGCCCAGGTCATCGTCGTCACGCACCTGCCGCAGGTGGCCGCGTTCGCCGACCAGCATCTGGTGGTCGAGAAGGCCAGTGACGGCAGTGTCGTGCGCAGCGGTGTCCTCGCCCTCAACCATGAGGGTCGCGTCCGCGAACTGTCCCGCATGCTGGCCGGGTTGGAAGACTCTGAGCTGGGCAGAGCCCACGCCGAAGAACTACTCGGGCTGGCGGCCGCCGATCGGTGATTCTGAGTGACATAGCGGACACGCCGCGCAGTGCGTGGCCTCTGCGCTGCTTCACTCTGGCAGGATGGTCTTGATGAAGGTTCCGGGGAGCAGGATGCCGGGCCTCCGCGCTAGGAAGGTCGCGGACCTTCCCGGTGTCACGGCAGTGGCGAGAGTCGATCGGCGGACGAAGAGGCTGACCAAGCGCCTCCAGCCCGGTGAAATAGCGATTATCGATCACGTCGACGTGGACCGGGTCAGCGGGGAGGCGCTTGTCGCGTGCGGGGTGTCGGCGGTGGTCAACGTGGCCGCCGGCATCAGCGGCCGCTACCCCAACCTCGGTCCGCAGATCATCATCGAGTCCGGGGTGCCGTTCGTCGACAACGCCACCCAGGACCTGTTCGAGCGGGTCAAGGACGGTGACGTCGTACGGCTCCACGAAGGGGTCGTCTACCTCGACGGCGATGTGGTCGGCAAGGGCGAGGAGCAGACCCCCGAAGCGGTCGACGCCGCCATGGCCGAGGCTCGCGCCGGACTCGCGGTGCAGATTGAGGCTTTCGCCGTCAACACGATGGAGTACGTTCGGGGCGAGGGCAAGCTTCTCATCGACGGAGTCGGCGTGCCGGACATCCGCACCCCCATGGAGGGCAGGCATGTCCTCATCGTGGTGCGCGGCTACCACTACAAAGACGACATCGCCACCTTGCGCCCCTACATCAGGGAATACCGCCCGGTGCTCATCGGGGTCGACGGCGGCGCCGACGCGCTGCTGGAGGCCGGCTACCTGCCCGACGTGATCGTCGGCGACTTCGACTCGGTCTCCACCAAGGCGCTGAGCTGCGGTGCCGAGCTCGTCGTGCACGCCTACCGCGACGGCCGGGCGCCCGGGCTGGAACGGGTCCACCAGCTCGGCCGCGAAGCGGTGATCTTCCCGTCCACCGGCACCAGCGAGGACATCGCGATGCTGCTGGCCGACGACAAGGGCGCCGAGCTGATCGTGGCGGTCGGCACGCACGGCACGCTGGAGGAGTTCCTCGACAAGGGGCGCTCAGGGATGGCCAGCACCTTCCTCACCCGGCTGCGGGTCGGCAGCAAGCTCATCGACGCCAAGGGCGTGAGCAGGCTCTACCGCAGCCGCATCTCGACGCCGCAACTGCTGCTGCTCGTGATCACCGCGTTGATCACCATGGGCGTCGCGCTCTTCCTGTCACCGATCGGCCAGACCTGGCTGAACGGCGTGCAGGACTTCTGGAACGCCTTCATCTTCTGGCTGGTCGGACTCTTCTCGTGATCGATTTCCGTTATCACCTCGTCTCCATCGTCGCGATCTTCCTCGCGCTGGCCGTGGGCATCGTCATGGGCACCACGTTGCTCCAGTCGCCTGCCATCGAGTCGGCCAGGCGGACGAGTGACCAGATGACCAAGGACAACAGCAGCCTCCGGGCCGAGATCGACGCGCTGCGCGGCCGGGAGGCGGGCAACGACTCCTTCGTCACCGCGCTAACCGCGCAACGCGTCGCGGGCGAGCTCACCGGCCAGCACGTCGTGCTGATCGAGGCGCCGGGCTCCAGCACCACCTACCGCGAAGCCGAGCAGCAGGTGCTCACCCAGGCGGGCGCCCTGGTAACGGGGCGGGTGGCGCTGAGCGAGAAGTTCGTCGACCCCAAGCAGAGCGGCGTGATCGACGGTCTGGCCAACACCCTCAAACCAGGCGACATGACCTTCCCCGCGGCAGCCACCGCCTACCAGAAGGCCGGCGCCGTGCTCGCCGCCGCCGTCATGACCACCGACCCGGCCCAGGCCAGCACCGCCAACCCGGCCACCGCCGCCGTCCTCGGTGGTTTCGAGGAGGGCGGGTTCCTCAGCGTCGAGGGCGACCCGAGCAAGCGGGCCACGCTCGCCGTGATGTTCGCCCCGGAGAAGCCGTTCGAGGGCGAGAACGCCGATGCCCAGGCCGACGCCCTCGTCTCACTCGTGGGCGGCCTGGACGCCGGCGGCAAGGGCTCGGTGCTGACGGCCTCCGCCCCCACCGCCGCCGTGTCCGGAGGCGTGATCAACGCGCTGCGCGACGACGGCGAGGTCAACAAGCGCGTCTCGACCGTCGACACACCCGACATGCCCGCGGGCCGGATCGTGATCGTCGACGCGCTCCGCGAGCAGCTGAGCGGTCGCTACGGCCACTACGGCATCGGCACGGGAGCCTCGTCCTTCCAGCCCGCGGCACCGACCGCGACCCCGTCCCCCACCCAGTCAGGGAGCTGACATGGCTCGTGGCCTCCGCTACGCCCTCGTCGGCGCCGCGATCGGCGCCGTCGCCGCCCGTGCCGCCTACACCGCCTTCACCCGCCTGGCGCCGCGCGCCGGCGAGGAGAAGGAGTCGGGCCGCTGGACCCGCACCAACCACCGCGGCGAGCCGATCACGCTGCTGGAGGGCCCCGCGTTCGTGGCCGGCTCCGGCGTGGCGGCCGCGCTGGCGCCGGGTCTTCCTCCCCGGGTACGCCTGGCGGCGCTGCTGGCCGGCGTCGGCAGCGGAGCGCTCGGCGCCTACGACGACCTTTACGGCACGACCAAGTCCAAGGGCTTCAAGGGGCACCTGACCGCGCTCGGCCGCGGCGAGGTGACCAGCGGGGCGGTCAAGATCCTCGGCATCGGGGCCACCGGGCTGGGCGCGGCGGCGCTCGTCTCGCGGGGGCCGGTCGACACTCTGGTCAACGGGGCGACCATCGCGGGCACGGCCAACCTGGCCAACCTCTTCGACCTGCGGCCCGGGCGGGCGATCAAGGTGGGCCTGCTCACGGGCGGGCCGCTGCTGGCGGCGTCGCTCTTCCGCGACGCGCCGCTGACCGCCGCGCTCACCGCCGTGCCGCTCGGCGCGGCCGCCGCGCTGCTTCCCGACGACCTCGGAGAGCGGGCGATGCTCGGGGACGCCGGGGCCAACGCGCTGGGCGCGCTGCTCGGGCTGGCCGCGGTGACCAAACTGGGGCGGCGGGGGCGGTTCGTGCTGCTCGGTACGGTGGCGGCGCTGACGGCCGCGTCGGAGAAGGTCAGCTTCACCAAGGTCATCGCCGGCAATCCGGTGCTCAACCGGCTCGACATGCTCGGTCGCCGTCCCGTCGACCCCGTGTGAGGTGATGGGACGCGCTGCGCGAATGTCGGTGCGGCCTGCCAGGATGTTCCCGTGATCGGGTGCGGGGCGGGGCGGGCGTGGTGAGAGAGCGGCTCGTGCGTGGCGTCGCCGGTGGTGCGCTGCTCATCGGCGCGATCACCGTGCTGGCGCGGGTCGCGGGGTTCGCCAAGCAGTACGCGTTCGCCCAGACCGTGGGCACCAACTGCCTGGCGACCGCCTACGGCACTGCCAACCAGATTCCCAACATCGTCTTCGAGGTCGTCGTCGGCGGCGCGCTCGCCGGGATGGTGGTCCCGGTGCTCGCGGGAGCCGGACGCGAGGCGGGTGTCCGGCGGGAGCCGGGGGGCGCGCGCGAGCTGGACATCGGGGGCGAGCCCGACGTCGGGCCGGGGCTGGGTACGGAGCCCGAGCCGGGCGTCGCGTCCGAGACGGGGGCCGCGTCCGAGGCGGGCGTTAGGTCGGGTCATGTTCTGGGTGGCGGCGTGGCGCGGGAGCGGGCCGGGTGGATCGGTTCGGCGCTGCTGAGCTGGGTGGTCGTGGTGCTCGTGCCGCTCGGCGTGCTGACCGCGGTGCTCGCCGGGCCGATCGTCGGGCTGTTCTTCGGCGACTTCGTGCGCGACTGCGACGCGGGTGCGGTGACCGCGGTCGCCACCCGCATGCTGGTCGTCTTCGCCCCCCAGATCCCGTTGTACGGCGTCGCGGTCGTCCTGTACGGCGTGCTCCAGGCCCACCACCGCTTCGCCGGGCCCGCGGTCGCCCCGCTGGTGTCCAGTGTCGTGGTCATCGTCGCCTACCTGCTGTTCGTGCCGCTCAGCAGGGGGATCATCGATCCTGCCCGGGTGCCGGGGGCCGCCGAGCTCGCGTTGTCCGTGGGGACCAGCCTCGGGGTGCTGGCCCTGGTGCTGACCGTGATCGGCCCGGTCGCCGGGCTCGGGCTGCGGTGGCGGCCCACGCTGCGCTTCCCCGACGGCGTGGCCGTACAGGTGCGCAGGCTCGCGCTGGCCGGGGTCGCCGCGCTGCTGGCCCAGCAGGCCGCCATGGTCGTGGTGCTCGTGCTGGCCAACAAGCAGATCGGCAACGGCGCCATCGCGATCTACAACTACGCCTGGGCGATCTACCTGGTGCCGTACGCGGTGCTGGCCGTACCCATTGCCACCAGCGCTTTTCCGCGGCTGTCCGCGCAGGCGGGCAACGGCGACGCGGAGGGGTTCGCGACGCTGGCGGCGCGGACCACGCGGGCGGTGGTGCTGGTGTCGGGGCTGGCCGCCGGGGTGCTCGCCGCGGTCGCCGAGCCGGGGGCGGTGGTGTTCCTCGGCTTCAAGAGCCAGGTGCCCGCGCAGGTGTTCGCGCACGCGATCGCGTTGTTCGCGCCCGGGCTGATCGGTTACGGGCTCATCGCGCATCTGAGCCGCGTCCTGTACGCGGCCGGGCGCGGGCGGGCCGCGGCGACGGGCACCGTGGTGGGGTGGGGCGTCGTCATGGTGGCGCAGACCGTGTTCGCGCTGACGTTTCCCGATGAGTGGAAGATCGGCGGGATGGCGCTCGGCATGACCGTCGGGATGACGGTGGGGGGTGCGCTGCTGCTCGTCTCGGTGGTGTGGGCGCGGGGCCGGGTCGCGGTGGCCGGGCTGGGCCGGGCCGGGCTGGCTTCGGTCGCCGGGGGTGGGGCTGGTTACCTGGCCGGGGCGGCGGTCGTGGGGGTGCTGGGGGCGCGGGGCATCTGGCCCAATGTCGGGGCGACCGTGCTAGCGGCGTTCGTGGCGGTCGTCGCCGGTGGCGTGGTCGTGGCACTGGTGGATCGGCCGACGGCTCGGGCGGTGGCCGGTTCGTTCAGACGTGGATCTGGGAAGTGAGGAGCGGCTGTGCGGGTGGCTTTCGTGCTGGGCACCACGTCCGGTGGTACGGGACGGCATGTCCGGATGCTGGTCGAGGGGCTCGTGCGGCGTGGCCATCGCGTGGTGGTCCTGGGGCCGGGGAGCGTCGAGGAGCGGTTCTCCTTCGGCGGCGCCGGGGCCCGGTTCGTGGAGGTGCCGATGTCGGATCGGCCGCATCCGGTCAATGACCTGCGGGCGGTGCTCGCGATCAGGCGGATGACCAAGGACGCCGACGTGGTGCACGCCCATGGGCTCCGGGCCGGGGCCCTGGCCGGGCTGGGGCTGTGGGGCCGGGCGGCAGGACGAACACGGGTGGCTGAGCGGTCCGGCGCGACGAGTCCGGCTCCGGGGGATGAGCGGTCTGGCGCAGCGGAACGGGCGCTGGGGGATGAGCGGTCCGGCGAGCCGGGACCGGCACCGGAGGATGAGCGATCTGGCGCGACGGTGCGGGGGCCGGGGGATGAGCGGGCCCGTGTCGGGGGGCTGGTGCCGTTCGGGGCGAAGGGGCGGGTGCCGCTGGTGGTGACGCTGCACAACGCGCTCACCGCAGGAGGGCTGATCGGGATCGTCTACGGCGGGCTCGAACGGGTTGTGGCCAGGAGGGCGGATCAGGTGCTGGTCGTCTCGCCCGACCTGGGGGCGCGGATGAGGGCGCTGGGGGCGCGGGACGTGCGGCCGGCCGTGGTGCCCGCGCCCGTGCCGCGGGTGGCCCGGAGGTCGCCGCAGGACGTCAGGGCCGAGCTGGGGGCCGGGGGACGGCCGATCGTGCTGGCCGTCGGCAGGCTCGCTCAGCAGAAGGGTTACGAGACCCTCCTGGACGCCGCTCGCGGGCCCTGGCCGGGTGAGACACCGCTGTTCGCGGTGGCGGGGGAGGGACCGCTGCTTGGCGAGATGCGGCGCAGGATCGAGGCCGAGGCGCTGCCCGTGGTGCTGCTGGGCAACCGGGACGACGTGCCCGACCTGCTCGCCGCCGCGACCGTCGTGGTGTGGGCCAGCAGGTGGGAGGGCCAGCCGCTGAGCCTGAGCGAGGCGCTCATGGTCGGGCGGCCGGTCATCGCGACCGCCGTGGGCGGGGTGCCCGACCTGGTCGCCGGGGCGGGGATTCTGGTGCCGTACGGGGACGCGGTGGCGTTGCGTGACGCCGTGCGGGATGTGGTCGGAGATGCTGCCGAGGCGGCGCGGCTGGCGGCGGCGGCGGCGCGGCGGGGGGCCGAGCTGCCCGATGCCGAAGACGCGGTCGAAAGTGTGCTGAATGTTTACGCACGGTCATGATCACATACATGATTAGGCGAGACTTACGCGTTCTCATATACTGCGTGCGTTAGGGAGGGGAGTATCCCTTCGCGGTAGCCTCGTCATCACGGTGCAGCCCCGCTCCACGGGGCCCCCGGGGCTGCCGGTCCGCGCTCTTGGCGGGCGGGAGAGACCTCCGGCAGTCGTATTTTGCATGCCGGAGGTAGTGGAACGTGACCGTACCTGTCTGGGCCTGGATCGCCGTCATCGGTGGCCTGCTGGTCGTCCTCGCCATCGACCTCTGGATCGTCGACCGGGGTGAAGCCCGCGAGTTCTCGATGCGGCAGGCCGGATACTGGGTCACCTTCTATGTCCTGCTCGCGGTGGTGTTCGGCGGGGTGCTGTGGGCCACGATCGGCGGCCCCAAGGCGGGGGAGTTCTTCGCCGGTTACATCACCGAATACAGCTTGAGCGTCGACAACCTGTTCATCTTCTTCATCATCATGAGCAGGTTCGCGGTGCCCCGGGCGTACCAGCACAAAGTGCTGCTCGTCGGGATCCTGCTGGCGCTGGTCATGCGCGGCGTCTTCATCGCGCTCGGCGCGGCCGCGCTGGAGCGGTTCAGCTGGTTGTTCTATGTTTTCGGGGCTTTCCTCGTCTACACGGCGATCAACCTGATCCGCCAGCACCTCAAGGATGAGGAAGAGGAGTTCAGCGAGAACATCCTGCTCAGGTGGGTGCGCAAGGCGTTCCCCACCACTGAGGGGTACGTCGGGTCGAAGGTCACCGTCAAGATCGACGGACGGCGGATGGTCACCCCGATGCTCATCGTGATGGTCGCCATCGGCAGCACCGACCTGCTGTTCGCGCTCGACTCGATTCCGGCCATCTTCGGGCTCACCAAGGACCCGTTCATCGTCTTCGCGGCCAACGCGTTCGCGCTGATGGGACTACGTCAGCTCTACTTCCTGCTGGGTGGCCTGCTTCAGCGGCTGGTCTACATCAGCTATGGACTTGCGTTCATACTGGGCTTCATCGGGGTTAAGCTGATATTGGAGGCACTGCACGCCAGCGAGGTCTCCTGGGCGCCCGAAATCCCCATCTGGGTGTCGCTCACGGTCATCGGCGCCACCATGGTCATCACTACCGCGGCCAGCCTGATCAAGGCCCGCGTCGATGCGCGCAAGGGCGAGGAAACCAGCAGGGCTAGCTAAATGGCTTTCGAGGCGCTTTGCTTGAGAAGTTGCGCCGTGTAATAGTTGCTGACTCTGTAACATCACGGCAAAGCGCCCAGTCCAGTCACCATCGAAGGTTGTACGTGTCAGACGATTCTGCCAAGACGCGCCGCGTGCGGCTCGCGCGCGGGGTGTCCCCGTGGCTCTTCCCAACGGTGGCCGCCGCGGCCACTTCCGCGCTGCTGACGCGCCGGGACCGTCGATGGGCGCTGGCGGCCGTGCCGCTGGGCGCCCTCACCGGTGCCATGCTCTGGTTCTTCCGCGACCCCGACCGCACGCCAGGTGACGGGCGGATCCTGTCACCGGCCGACGGCGTCGTGCAGAGCATCGACCCGCGGGCCGACGGACGCACCCGCGTCGCGATCTTCATGAGCCCGCTGAACGTCCATGTCAACAGAGCCCCCCTTGCGGGAAATGTCACCTCCGTGCAGCATGTGGCGGGTGGGTTCCTGCCGGCTTTCAACAAGGACAGCGACCAGAACGAACGCGTGGTGTGGCATTTCGAGACGGCGCTCGGCGACGTCGAGATGGTGCAGATCGCGGGCGCCGTGGCGCGCCGGATCGTGCCATACCTGAGCGCCGGGGCCAAGGTCTCGCAGACCGAGCGGATCGGGCTCATCAGGTTCGGTTCGCGGGTCGACATCTACCTTCCCGAAGGGATCTCTCCCGCGGTTTCCGTGGGCGAGAAGACGGTTGCGGGGGTGACCAGAATTGACCGCGGCTGATGCCGGCAGCTGGCAGGCGGAAGACGAAGAACCTCGAGGACCCGTCGGCAAGGCGTTCCGCCTGTCCGCGGCTGACTCGCTCTCATTGGGCAACGCCATCTGCGGGTTCCTCGCGGTGTGCGTCCTGGCCTCATCGGCCATCCAGTCGCTCAAGGCCGGCGGCGACTTCACACCCGCGCCCAGCTACTTCGCGACCGCCGTGGTGCTGCTGCTCATCGGCGCCACCTGTGACCTGTTCGACGGCCTGGTCGCGCGGCGCTTCCGCGCCTCCGCCATGGGTGCCGAGCTCGACAACCTCGCCGACGTGATCAGCTTCGGGTTCGCGCCCGCGTTCATGGTCGTGATCTGGGGTGGTTTCACGGACAAGGTGCCGTTCGCCGCGGTGGTGGCCGCCGCCGCGGCGGTGCTGGTCGCCGGTGTCGTACGGCTGGCGCGGTTCGCCTGCGTCAAGACCAAGAGCGGCGACTTCATGGGCCTGCCCATTCCCATGGGCGCCATGACCGTCATCTCGATCGTGATGCTGTTCCAGCCGAGCCCCTACTCGTTGCTCGCGGTGCTCGGCGTGGCCTGGCTGATGGTGAGCCGGATCGAGTACCCCAAGCCCAAGGGGCAGCTCGCCGCGGTGGTGCTCGGGTGGATCATGATCAATGTGGCCTTCCTGACCTTCTGGGTGGCCTGGCCCGAGGGTGGCGACCTGCCCATCAAGATCGGCGCCACCATGCAGATCGCGCTCGTGGCGGCGATCCCCCTGCGGGTGCTGTTCTACAAGCGTGAGCAGCGCAAGGAAGCCGAGCGCATCGGCAGCTGAGCGGATACGTCCGCCGTCATCGGATGGTGATGGAGCCATGTCGGCCACGCCGCGCGAGCACACGCGAACGTACTTCCTCGCGAAGCTGGCCAGGGAGCTGGAGCTGCACGGGCTGACCACCACGCTGCGTGCCTATCCGCCCGCGCTGCGGGTCAGCGACCCCGACACCGCGATGCTCGCCGAGACGGTCGACTGCGTGCCGCTGCCGGAAGGGTGGTTCTACCGCTGGTCGTGGGGCGAGATCGTGGGCCTGGCCGACGATCCCGCCCTGGCGGCCCAGCGGATCGCCAGGGTCCTGGCGAACCGCTGACCGGGGGCCGCGCGAGGGCATTTACCAGCCTCTGGCCTGCCATTCCGGGAGCGACGGGCGCTCGGCACCCAGCGTGGTGTCCTTGCCGTGGCCCGGGTACACCCACGTGTCGTCGGGCAGCCGGTTGAAGATCTTCTCGACGACGTCGTTGTAGAGCTGGGCGAAGCGCTCCGGGTCCTTCTGGGTGTTGCCCACCCCGCCGGGGAAGAGCGAGTCGCCGGTGAACAGGTGGGTCTCCCCCTTGCCGCCGTCGTACAGCAGGGCGATCGAGCCCGGCGTGTGCCCGCGCAGGTGGATCACCTCAAGGTCGACCACGCCGACCGCGATCCTGTCGCCGTGCTCGACCGTGCGGTCCACCGGGACCGGCAGCGCGAGCGCGTCGAGCGGATGCGCGATCACCTGGGCGCCCGTCACCTTGACCACCTGCTCCAGCGCCTGCCAGTGGTCGCCGTGCTGGTGGGTCGTGACGATCTCGCTGATCGGCTGGTCGGAGAAGAGCGCCAGCAGCCGGTCGGCCTCCGCCGCGGCGTCGATCAGCAACCCGTCGCCGGTCTCGGTGCAGCGCAGCAGGTAGGCGTTGTTGTCGAACGGCCCGACTGCCAGCTTCCAGATCGACAGCTTCGGGAGCTCGCGTACGTCGGCGGGACCGCCGACCTGGACGTCACCTGTATAGGTCATGGATAGTCCTTCGGGGGCGTCGCGGGCAGATCAGCGGGGGCGGGCATCGTCAACCACGGCGGCGCCACGGGAACCGGCATGGACGGCCGCCCCACCGTCACCACCCTAACGCCCTCACCATCGGATCTCCCGATGAGCCATGCCAGGACGTCGGCCGCGCCGCCCTCGACCGCGGGTCCGGAGCCCAGGCCGCGCCACGTCCGCCCGCCGCGCAGACTGATCTCGCTGACCGTGCTCTGGGCGTGCGGCCAGGTCCGCAGGCTGTCGTGGAGTTCCCGGTGGACGAACGTCTCCGGCCAGTCCGCCGGGCCGTACCCCGCGCCGAGGTCCACGTGGTGCACTTCGACCTCGCGCAGCCGCCGTACGAGGATGTACCAGGCGGGGTGCGGCGGCGGGCGCATGCCCGCGACGGTCGTGCGCCACGCCGCCTCCGGCAGGTCGCGGATCGCGGCGGCCAGCCGGGCGGTGCCGGCCTCCAGTTCGGCCACGTGCTCGGCGGCGGTACGGCCCGCGCCGGCCTCGATCCCCGCCGCCCTGGCCTCGGGGGTCGGGTACTGCGGTGTCTTGACGCCGGTCCTGGCCCAGGTCAGCAGGTTGATGTGGCTGCCGGCGTTCCCCGCCAGATGGGAGAGCACGTGACCCCTGGACCAGCCAGGAAGGCGCGAGGGCGCGGCGAGGTCGTCGTCGGTAAGGGACGCCGCCGTGGCCAGGAAACGGTCGGTCGCCGCGGCCAGCTCGGCCTGGAGCGCCAGCAGAACGGTCATGCCGGATATTTCATCATTTGGTGGGGTGCGGGGAGATCCTCGGGGCATAAAATCGCAGGTCATGCGGTTGACGGCTAAAGGCCTCCTGTAGGGGTGGGAGTAGGCCGTAACCTGGTAGCGACGGATTTTCGGGGTTCGGACTGCGGGCCGCCGAAATTGTCGGAGCCCCCGTCTACCATCCCCCGTGGACCTATCCGCCTTTCGACATCCGGGATCGCCGTGGCAGACCGCCTGATCGTGCGTGGTGCACGAGAACACAACCTCAAAGACGTCTCGCTGGACCTGCCGCGAGACTCTCTGATCGTTTTCACCGGCCTGTCCGGCTCGGGCAAGTCGAGCCTGGCCTTCGACACGATCTTCGCTGAGGGTCAGCGGCGCTACGTCGAGTCGTTGTCGGCTTACGCCCGCCAGTTCCTCGGCCAGATGGACAAGCCCGACGTCGACTTCATCGAGGGCCTGTCGCCCGCGGTGTCGATCGACCAGAAGGCCACCAGCAAGAACCCCCGCTCGACCGTCGGCACGATCACTGAGGTCTACGACTACCTGAGGCTGCTGTGGGCGCGCATCGGCAAGCCCCACTGCCCGGTGTGCGCGCGGCCGATCGCCAGGCAGATGCCGGAGCAGATCGTCGACCGCGTGATGGACTTCGACGAGGGCACCCGCTTCCAGGTGCTGGCCCCGGTCGTCAGAGGCCGCAAGGGCGAATACGCCGAGCTGTTCCGCGAACTGCAGACCAAGGGCTTCGCCCGTGCCCGGGTCGACGGCGTCGTCGTACGGCTGGAAGAGCCGCCCACGCTGAAAAAGCAGGAGAAGCACGACATCGAGGTCATCGTCGACCGGCTGTCGGTGAAGGAGTCGTCGCGCCGACGGCTCACCGACTCGGTCGAGACCGCGCTGCAGCTGTCCGGCGGCACGATCACGCTGGAGTTCGTGGACCTGCCCGAAGACGATCCCAACCGGGAGCGCTTCTTCTCCGAGCACCTCTACTGCCCCTACGACGACCTGTCGTTCGAGGAGCTGGAGCCCCGCTCGTTCTCCTTCAACTCGCCCTTCGGCGCCTGCCCCGAGTGCACGGGGCTCGGCACCAAGATGGAGGTCGACCCCGACCTGGTCGTGCCCGATCCGGAGCGCACGCTCCGCGACGGCGCGCTCCACCCGTGGTCCGGCGGCCACACCAGCGAATACTTCGTCAGGCTGGTCGAGGCGCTCGGCCACACCATGGGCTTCACCCTCGACACGGCCTGGGAGAAGCTGCCCAAGGCCGCACAGAAGTCCCTGCTGTTCGGCCACGACGAGCAGGTGCACGTCCGCTACAGCAACCGCTACGGCAGGCAGCGCTCCTACTACACGACCTACGAGGGCGTCATCCCGTGGGTCCAGCGCAGGCACGTCGAAGCGGAGAGCGACTCGACCCGCGAGCGGTTCGAGGGCTACATGCGGGAGATCCCCTGCCCGGCCTGCAAGGGCGCCAGGCTCAAGCCGGTCACGCTGGCCGTCACGGTCGCGGACAGGTCGATCGCCGACGTGTCGGCCATGTCGATCGGCGAGTGCGCGGAGTTCCTCGCCGAGCTCAAGCTGTCCGACCGCGACATGCAGATCGCCGAGCGGGTCGTCAAGGAGATCAACGCCCGCATGGGCTTCCTGCTCGACGTCGGCCTCGACTACCTGACCATGGACCGCGCCGCCGCCACCCTGGCGGGCGGCGAGGCACAGCGCATCCGGCTGGCCACGCAGATCGGCTCCGGCCTGGTCGGCGTCCTGTACGTCCTCGACGAGCCGTCGATCGGCCTGCACCAGCGTGACAACATGCGGCTGCTCGACACGCTGATCAGGCTGCGCGACATGGGCAACACCCTGATCGTCGTCGAGCACGACGAGGACACGATCGCCGCCGCGGACTGGGTGGTCGACATCGGTCCGGGCGCGGGCGAGCACGGCGGCCAGGTCGTCGTGTCCGGCACCGTCCAGGAGCTGCTGGCCAGCGAAGAGTCGATGACCGGCCAATACCTGTCCGGCCGCAGGAGCATCCCGATCCCCGCCAAGCGTCGCAAGCGCGACAAGAAGCGGCAGATCACCGTGAAGGGCGCGCGCGAGCACAACCTCAAGGGCGTCGACATCGAGTTCCCGCTCAGCGTGTTCACCGCGGTCACCGGCGTGTCGGGGTCCGGCAAGTCGACCCTGGTCAACGACATCCTCTACAACGCGCTGGCCAAGGAGCTCAACGGCGCCCGCACGGTGCCGGGACGCCACTCCCGGATCAACGGCATGGATCAGGTCGACAAGGTCGTACACGTCGACCAGTCACCGATCGGGCGCACCCCGCGCTCCAATCCGGCCACCTACACCGGCGTGTTCGACCACGTGCGCAAGCTGTTCGCGGCCACCACCGAGGCGAAGGTCCGCGGCTACCAGCCGGGTCGGTTCAGCTTCAACGTCAAGGGCGGTCGCTGCGAGGCGTGCGCGGGCGACGGCACCATCAAGATCGAGATGAACTTCCTGCCCGACGTATACGTCCCGTGCGAGGTCTGCCACGGCGCCCGCTACAACCGGGAGACGCTGGAGGTGCACTACAAGGGCAAGACGATCTCCGAGGTGCTCGACATGCCGATCGAGGAGGCGCTCGGCTTCTTCGACGCCATTCCGGCGATCAAGCGACACCTGCAGACGCTCAACGACGTCGGCCTCGGCTACGTGCGGCTCGGCCAGCCGGCGACCACGCTGTCCGGTGGCGAGGCGCAGCGCGTCAAGCTCGCCTCCGAGCTTCAGCGGCGGCAGACGGGGCGGACGATCTACGTGCTCGACGAGCCGACCACCGGGTTGCACTTCGAGGACATCCGGCGGCTGCTCGGCGTGCTCGGGCGGTTGGTCGACGGCGGTAACACCGTGATCGTCATCGAGCACAACCTGGACGTCATCAAGACGGCCGACTGGGTGATCGACATGGGGCCTGAGGGTGGGTCGCGGGGCGGCACGCTGGTTGCCACGGGCACGCCGGAGGAGGTGGCGCTGGTGGATGAGAGCCACACGGGGCGCTTCCTTCGTAAGATCCTTTCGCTCTGAAGGCCAGGGTTCTGTGCGGCGGGGGTCCGCCGTACAGAGCTGCGCACTGTCGGACCGCGGGTTTCGCACACCATGGACCCCGCCCATCGGGCATGACCGTGTCCAGGGGCGGGGTCGAGTGCTGCCTGGTGATGGCTGCGGCGTTGAGGCAGTCGGCCAGTGGGTCCGCATCGGTCGTGCGGGTCCCGGTGGAGACATCTGGTGGTGCGGCAGATGGTGGCCGCGGCCGAGGCCGGGAGACGGTCGTTCGGCATCGCGGGGATGAAACCTGACGCGGGACCAAGAGTTCGCGTCGGGTGGCCGCGAGTCCCCGAGGAGCGTCGTGTGGTGCGGCTGGGCGCCGGGCGTCCAGGTGTTGGCGGGAGCGCGGCCGCCCGGGTGCTGGCGGGGCAGGCGGCCGTCCGGGTCTGACCCGGACGGGGGACCGAGGGGGGTCGGCAATAAAGTTGACCCGACGACAGCGGCCTGGCCTGCAGGGGGTCAGTGGCCACGGGGAAGGGTCGGCACCATGGGGATTACGGAGCCGGGCATCGCCATGCCTGAAATCGGGCGTCGCGAGGCACTGGGAGCCGCCGGATTGGCGGCGTGCGGGCTCGCGATCGCGGGATGCGGCAGCGGTGCCAAGGCGGCGCCGGTGGCCGGGATCAAGGGGCAGGTGCTGGCCAAGACCACGGACGTGCCCGTGGGCGGCGGCATCGTCGTACAGGAGTACAAGATCGTGGTCACCCAGCCGGCGAAGGGCGTCTTCAAGGCGTTCAGCGCGGTGTGCACCCATAAGGGGTGCGTCGTCAGCGCACCCGAAAAGAACGTCATGACGTGCGGGTGCCACGGCAGCGAGTTCGCCGCCGACAGTGGCAAGGCGCTGCAGGGGCCCGCGACCGCGCCGCTGACGGTCTATTCGGTCAAAGTCGAGGGTGACGGCGTCGTGGTCGTCTGAACAGGTAATTCTGCGTGGTTTCCGGGATTGGCGTACGGCACGCTGAACCGGCGCGAGGGCGCTGGCCGTACCTAAAGAGAGAACTAGACCTGGGAGGACGCACGATGACCGAAACGACGCGCCGGGCGGTGGTGCTTGGAGCCGGAGGCGCCGGGCTCGCAGTGGTGATGACCGCTTGCGCGAGCTACGGCTCGCCCGCGACTCAGGCGAGTGAGGCACCGGCGGCCGACGAACCGTCGTCCGAGGCTCCGAAGAAGAAGAAGGCAACCGGCGCCAAGGCGCTCGCCGACACCGGCGACATCCCCAGCGGGGGCGGGAAGGTCTTCGAGAGTCAGAAGGTGGTCGTCACTCAGCCGACGGAGGGTGAGTTCAAGGCGTTCACGGCGGTCTGCACCCATCAGGGGTGCACGGTCGACGAGGTGGCCGACGGCACCATCAATTGCCCGTGCCACGGGAGCAAGTTCAAGATCTCGGACGGCTCCGTCGCAGGTGGGCCGGCTTCCGAGCCGCTGAAGGAGAAGAAGATCAAGGTGAGCGGGGGCAAGATCACGCTCGCGTAGCGAGTCCTCATGAATTTCTCACCTGTGTGCGGTTGGGTGGGCGACATGGGAGAAGACCTTCAGAGTCGCAGGGCGGTGATCGCCGGTGTGGGTGTGGGTGGCCTGGCACTGGCGCTGACCGCGTGCGGTAGTAATGACGCCACGTCCGGCACGCAGGCCTCGGCGGCCACGACGGAGTCCAGCGCTCCGGCTGCCGCGGGTGGCGCACTGGCGAAGACCTCCGAGATCCCCGTCGGTGGGGGGACGGTTTTCAAGGAGCAGAAGGTGGTGGTAGTGCAGCCCAAGTCGGGCGAGTTCAAGGCGTTCAGCGCGATCTGCACCCATCAGGGGTGTTCGGTGGCCAGCGTCGCGAACGGCACGATCGACTGCCCGTGCCATGGCAGCAAGTTCAAGATCGAGGATGGATCCGTCACCGCCGGGCCGGCCAAGAAGCCGCTTCCGGAGCAGCAGATCAAGGTGGACGGAGACCAGATCACGCTCGCCTAGGCGCACGCCCGCCGTACCAGGATGGCTGGTACGGCGGGCTGCCTTGTCGGTGCGGACCGTTAGTCTTTGAACGTGGCGAGATCAACGCGCAGCCCCCTGAGTTTCCGGCCCCGGTCGGGCTCCATTCCCGACTCTCCGGGGGTCTACCGGTTCAGGGACACGCATGGCCGAGTGATCTACGTCGGCAAGGCCAAGAGCCTGCGGCAGCGGCTCAACTCCTACTTCGCCGACTTCTCCGCGCTGCACCCGCGCACGCAGTCGATGCTCACCACCGCCGCCGACGTCGACTGGACGGTGGTCGGGACCGAGGTCGAGGCGCTGCAGCTCGAATACTCCTGGATCAAGGAGTTCGACCCGCGGTTCAATGTCAAATACCGCGACGACAAGTCCTACCCCTACCTCGCCGTCACCCTGGCCGACGACTTCCCGCGCGTGCAGGTGATGCGGGGCGCCAAGCGCAAGGGCACCCGCTACTTCGGCCCCTACTCGCACGCCTGGGCCATCCGCGAGACCGTCGACCTGCTGCTGCGCGTCTTCCCCGTCCGCACGTGCAGCGCGGGCGTGTTCAAGCGGGCCGGGCAGATCGGCAGGCCGTGCCTGCTCGGCTACATCGACAAGTGTTCGGCGCCGTGCGTCGGCCGGATCACGCCCGAAGAGCACCAACTCCTGGCCGAAGACTTCTGCGACTTCATGGCGGGCAACACCGGCCGCTTCATCAAGCGGCTGGAGCGCGACATGCGCGAGGCCGCCGCCGAGCAGGAGTACGAGCGGGCCGCCAGGCTCCGCGACGACATCCAGGCCCTGCAGCGCGCTCTCGAGAAGCAGGCCGTCGTCCTCGGCGAGGGCACCGACGCGGATGTGATCGCGCTGGCCGAAGACCCGCTCGAAGCCGCCGTCCAGGTCTTCTACGTGCGTGGCGGGCGCATCCGCGGCCAGCGCGGCTGGGTGGTCGACAAGGTCGAGGAGGCCTCGCCCGCCGAGCTCGTCGAGCAGTTCCTGCTGCAGATGTACGGCGACGCGGGCGCCGAGTCGATGCCCCGCGAGGTCCTCGTGCCCGTGCTGCCGCCCGACGCCGAGGCGCTCACCGAGCTGCTGTCGGAGCAGCGCCGCGCCCGGGTCGAGGTCCGGGTGCCGCAGCGCGGCGACAAGAAGTCGCTGATGGAGACCGTCGAGCGCAACGCGAAGGAGTCGCTCGCCCAGCACAAGATCCGCCGGGCCGGCGACCTGACCAGCCGCAGCAAGGCGCTGCAGGAGATCGCCGACGCGCTCGACCTCGACCAGGTGCCGCTGCGCGTCGAGTGCTACGACGTCTCCCACCTGCAGGGCGAGAACGTCGTGGCGTCGATGGTGGTGTTCGAGGACGGCCTGCCGCGCAAGAGCGAATACCGCCGTTTCGCCGTCAGGACCAAGGAAGGCGACGTCGCCTCCATCTACGAGGTCATCCAGCGGCGGTTCCGGCGCTACCTGGAGGAGCGCTCGGCCACCGGCGAGCTGGCGGCCGACGACGACGCCGACGGACCCAACGGGCCCATCGACCCGGAGACCGGAAAGCCGCGCAAGTTCGCCTACCCGCCCAACCTGGTCGTGGTCGACGGCGCGGGCCCCCAGGCGGCCGCCGCCCAGCGGGCGCTCGACGAGCTCGGCATCGACGACGTCGCCGTGTGCGGTCTGGCCAAACGGCTCGAAGAGGTGTGGCTGCCCGGCGACGATCAGCCGGTGATCATGCCGCGCTCCAGCGAGGGCCTCTACCTGCTGCAACGCGTGCGGGACGAAGCACACAGGTTCGCCATCACCTACCATCGTGCTAAGAGGTCCAAGAGCGTAAAAGAGAGCGCGCTCGACGCCGTGCCCGGCCTCGGGCCGGCGCGCAGGCAGGCGCTGCTCAAACACTTCGGCTCCGTGAAGAAGCTGCGCGAGGCCACCGCCGCCGAGATCTGCCAGGTCCCCGGCATCGGTCCGGCCATCGCCGAGGTGATCGCGTCGACGCTGAAGGGGGAGGGACAGTGAGCCCGCCGAACGGAGTGAGGCAATGAACACCGAGCCGGCGTTCGTCATCGTCACCGGCATGTCAGGGGCGGGGCGCAGCACCGCGGCGAAGGCGTTGGAAGACCTGGGCTGGTTCGTCATCGACAACCTGCCGCCGGGGCTGCTGTTCGCCATGGCGGAGGAGGCGGGCAAGGTCAAGCTGGCCGCCGACAAGGTGGCCGCCGTCGTCGACGTGCGCAGCCTGGCCTTCACCACCGATCTCAACGCCGCCATCGAAGAGCTCGAAGGTCGCGGCGTACGCGTGCGCGTGGTGTTCTTGGAAGCCAGCGACGAAGGGTTGGTGCGCAGGTTCGAGAACGTCCGCAGACCTCACCCGCTCCAGGGCGAGGGCCGTCTGGTCGACGGCATCGCCCGTGAGCGGGGCATCCTGCGCGAGGTGCGGGCCAACGCCGACCTGGTGATCGACACCTCCTCGCTCAACGTGCACGAGTTGCGCAACAAGATCGTCAACTTCTTCGGCGGCGAGGACCGGCCGGGGCTGCGGCTCAACGTGGTCTCGTTCGGCTTCAAGTACGGGCTGCCGGTCGACGCCGATCTCGTGGTCGACTGCCGGTTCCTGCCCAATCCGCACTGGGTGCCGGAGCTGCGGCCGATGAACGGGCTTGACGCGCCGGTGCGTGACTACGTGCTCGGCCAGCCGGGCGCGAAGGAGTTCCTTGACGCGTACGAGGAGGTTCTGCAGGTGATCGCCGCCGGATACGCGCGCGAGGGCAAGAGCTACGCGACGCTCGCGGTGGGCTGCACGGGCGGTAAGCACCGCAGTGTGGCCATGGCCGAGCAGGTCGCCGGCCGGCTGCGTGACCGCGGCATGGAAGTACAGGTCAGCCACCGGGATGTGGGGCGGGAGTGACCGATGAGGGCGAAGCCCCAGGTGACGCGGTCCTAGCAGGCCGGGCGTCCGATGATCGGCCGCGGGTGGTGGCGCTGGGCGGCGGTCACGGGCTCTACGCCTCGCTCTCCGCGCTGCGCGGCGTGGCGGGTGACCTGACCGCGGTGGTGACGGTCGCCGACGACGGCGGCTCCAGCGGGCGGCTCAGGCGCGAGCTCGGCGTGCTGCCTCCCGGCGACCTGCGCATGGCGCTGGCCGCGCTCTGCGGCGACGACGAGTGGGGGAGCACCTGGAGCGAGGTCGTCCAGCACCGCTTCCGCAGCGAGGGCGACCTGCACGGCCACGCCGTGGGCAACCTGCTCATCGTGGCGCTGTGGGAGCTGCTCGGCGACCCCGTGGCGGGCCTCGACTGGGTGGGCCGGCTGCTCGGCGCGCACGGCCGGGTGCTGCCGATGGCGTCGGTGCCGCTCGACATCGTGGCCGAGGTGGAGCTCGACGGCGTCATCTCGACCGTACGCGGGCAGGTGGCCTGCGCGCTGACCCCCGGCCGGGTGCAGGCCATCTCCCTGGTGCCGGAGGACCCGCCCGCGCGGCCCGAGGCCGTGCGGGCCGTGCTGGAGGCCGACTGGCTGGTGTTCGGGCCGGGGTCCTGGTTCACCAGCGTGTTACCGCATCTCAAGGTGCCCGCGCTGGCCAGGGCGCTGCACGAGTCGAAGGCCAAGCGGCTGGTCACCCTCAACCTGGCGCCGCAGCCCGGCGAGACCGACGACTTCTCACCCCAGCAGCACCTGGAGGTGCTTCGGCAGCACGCGCGCGATCTTCGGGTCGACGTCGTGCTCGCCGACACCGGCGTGGTCGACGACCCCGACGCCCTGGAGAAGGCGGCCGCCGCGCTCGGTGGACGGCTCGTCATGGCCGACGTCGCCGCCGCCGACGGCTCTCCCCGACATGACGCACGACGTCTTGCCTCCGTCCTGGACGAGATTTTCCTCCAGAAGCGTTGATCCTGGTCGGCGCGGCGCAAAGGTGCGAGAGACTGCTGAGAGTCGGTCTGAATGGGGGAGGACTAACGCTTATGGCGATGACGGGTGTGGTGAAGGACGAGCTGAGCCGCCTGCCAGTGCTGAAGCCCTGCTGCCGGAAGGCGGAGGTGTCCACGCTGTTGCGGTTCGCCAGTGGGCTGCACCTGGTGGGCGGGCGCATCGTGATCGAGGCGGAGCTCGACACCAACGCCACCGCGCGGCGGCTGATCAAGGACATCGGGGAGGTGTTCGGTCACAAGGCCGAGGTGCTCGTGCTGGCACCCGCCGGGCTGCGCAAGGGATCGCGCTATGTCGTGCGCGTCTACCGCGACGGTGAGGCGCTGGCCCGGCAGACGGGTCTGATCGACAACCACGGGCGCCCGGTGCGCGGCCTGCCTCGTCAGGTGGTGGCGGGGGCCGCCTGCGACGCCGAGGCCGCGTGGCGCGGGGCGTTCCTGGCGCACGGCTCGCTGACCGAGCCGGGGCGCTCCATGTCGCTGGAGGTCACCTGCCCGGGGCCCGAGGCGGCGCTGGCGCTGGTGGGCTCGGCGCGCCGGCTCAAGATCCACGCCAAGGCGCGGGAGGTGCGCGGCGTCGACCGGGTGGTGGTGCGTGACGGTGACGCGATCAGCGCGCTGCTCACGCGGCTCGGCGCGCACGACAGCGTGCTGGCCTGGGAGGAGCGGCGGATGCGCCGCGAGGTGCGGGCCACGGCCAACCGGCTGGCCAACTTCGACGACGCCAACCTGCGCCGCTCGGCGCGGGCGGCGGTGGCGGCGGGGGCGCGGGTGCAGCGGGCGCTGGAGATCCTGGGCGACGAGGCACCCGACCATCTGGTGATCGCGGGGCGGCTGCGGGTGGAGCACAAGCAGGCGTCACTGGAGGAGCTGGGGCAGATCGCGGATCCGCCGCTGACCAAGGACGCGATCGCCGGACGTATCCGGCGGTTGCTGGCGATGGCCGACAAACGCGCGACCGACCTGGGCATCCCCAACACCGAGGCCAACCTCACCGTGGACATGCTCGCCCAGTAGACCCGTTCTCTGTCCGGCTCTGTGCGGGACGTTCTTTGTCCGGCTCTGTGCGGGTGCTCCCCGTGCGTGGCCTGCCGTCAAGGCGGTTCATGCTTTACGGCAGGCACGGTGGGCGCCAACCGCCGTCGTGAGCTGGGCCCTGTCCAGGGGAACGCTCCTCCGGTGGAGGGACTTCTCGCCGTGACGTGCGGGCTCGTCGGCCGATCCCGTGGATCGGGTTTGTGCGCCTGTTCCGGTGACAGGGGCTTGTGCGCCGAGTCCGTGGGTCGGCCCGTGCGTCGTTTCAGGCGCGGCCCGGGTCTCTTGGGGCGAAGAGGTCGCCCGTGGGGCGGGAGGGGTTGGTGGGGCTTTGGAGGGGCTCGAAGGGGGCCCGGTACTCCGGTTCGGCAGAGGTCGGGTCCTCGTCCTCGGGTGGGGTGACGGACGTTTGGCGGGCTCGGACGCGGCCCACCCGGATGCGTACGACCACATAGGCCGTCAGAGCCGCCGCGGCCAGGGGCAGCCAGGGCTCCCAGGAGTCCTTCAGCGAGGACCAGAGGTTCGTCAGCTCGCTCGGGAAGGTGGTTCTGAGGCGGTCGAGGCTCAGGTCCGGCTGGCCGCCGGTGCTCGTCGCGCGGGCGGTGGTCCAGCCCAGGGCCACCGCCGCGATCGCGCAGAGGGTTGACCACCAGGGCAGCACCCGGCTGCTCGATCTGACCAGGCATACCAGGACCGACAGGAGGAGCGCGATGACGAAGGCGATCGCGGTCAGCGCCCAGAGGCCGTCGCCGGCCGCCAGGAAGGCAGCCGGAAGGAAGCGGGCTCCGTAGTGGAGTGCCGCCGCTTGCGCGATGGTGCAGATGAGCGTGGCTATGAAGCCCACGACCAGGCCAGACAGCAGGCCGGACCTAGGTTGTGACATCTCAGCCCCCAGAGAATGCCCGAATTTACTCCGATGAGTCGGGCACTTTACTCGAAGCTCACAAATTACGCGCCCGGATCGCGGATTCGCGCTAAGGGGAGTCCAGTGGTCTAAACCAATTTGGGTCCGATAGGGTTTGTCATCGAGGTTTTCACTCGCCATCACGTACGAGGAGATCGGTTCCCGTGAGCATCCGCGTAGGCGTCAACGGCTTCGGCCGCATCGGCCGCAACTTCTGGCGTGCGGTGGCCGCCAGTGGCAAGGACATCGAGATCGTTGCGGTCAATGACCTGACCGACAATGCGACGCTCGCCCACCTGCTGAAGTACGACAGCATCCTCGGCCGCCTGCCTTACGAGGTGAAGGTCGCCGGCGACGAGATCATCGTCGACGGCAAGGCGATCAAGGTCTTCGAGGAGCGCGACCCGGCCAAGCTGCCGTGGGCCGACCTCGGCGTCGACGTGGTGCTGGAGTCGACCGGCCTGTTCACCGACGCGGCCAAGGCCAAGGTGCACGCCGACAACGGCGCCAAGAAGGTCATCATCTCCGCTCCGGCGAAGAACGAGGACGTCACGATCGTGATGGGCGTCAACGACAACGCCTATGACGCCGCCAAGCACACGATCATCTCCAACGCCTCCTGCACCACCAACTGCCTGGCTCCGCTGGCGAAGGTCCTCAACGACGCCTTCACCATCGAGAAGGGCCTGATGACCACGATCCACGCCTACACGCAGGACCAGAACCTGCAGGACGGCCCGCACAAGGACCTGCGCCGCGCCCGCGCCGCCGCCGTCAACGTGGTGCCCACCTCGACCGGTGCGGCCAAGGCCATCGGCCTGGTGCTGCCCGAGCTCAAGGGCAAGCTCGACGGGTTCGCGATGCGCGTGCCGATCCCCACGGGCTCGGCCACCGACCTGACCGTCGAGCTCTCCCGTGACGTGACCGTCGAAGAGGTCAACGCCGCGTACAAGGCCGCCGCCGAGGGGCCGCTCAAGGGCGTGCTCAGCTACACCGAGGACGAGATCGTCTCCAGCGACATCGTCACCGACCCGCACTCCTGCATCTTCGACGCCGGCCTGACCAAGGTCATCGGCAACCAGGTGAAGGTCGTCGGCTGGTACGACAACGAGTGGGGCTTCTCCAACCGCCTCGTCGACCTCATCCAGTTGGTGGGCGCGGACCTCTGATGCGTACGCTCGACGATCTCGACGTGAAGGGTCGGCGCGTGCTCGTACGCGCCGACCTCAACGTCCCACTCGACGGTGAGACGATCACCGACGACGGCCGCATCCGCGCGTCGGTGCCGACGATCAAGGCTCTGACCGGCGCGGGCGCGAAGGTCGTCGTCTGCGCTCACCTGGGCCGCCCCAAGGGCCGCCCCAACCCCGGCTTCTCGCTGAAGCCGGTCGCCGAACGCCTCGCCGAGCTGCTCGGCGAGGACGTGGCCTTCGCCACCGACGTGGTCGGCGACAGCGCGCACGGCGTCGTCGACGCGCTGGGCGAGGGCCAGGTCGCCCTGCTGGAAAACCTGCGGTTCGAGCCCGGCGAGGAGTCCAAGGACGACGCCGAGCGGGGCGCGTTCGCCGAGAAGCTGGCCGGACTCGCCGAGCTCTACGTGGGCGACGGCTTCGGCGCGGTGCACCGCAAGCACGCCAGCGTCTACGACGTGCCCCGGCTGCTGCCGCACGCGGCGGGCGGGCTCATCGTGGCCGAGGTCGAGGTGCTCAGGAAGCTCACCGAGGACACCGAGCGCCCCTACGTGGTGGTGCTGGGCGGCGCCAAGGTCTCCGACAAGCTCGGCGTGATCTCCAACCTCCTGGCCAAGGTCGACCGGCTGCTGATCGGCGGCGGCATGGCCTACACCTTCCTCAAGGCCCAGGGCTACGAGGTCGGCAAGTCGCTGCTCCAGGAGGACCAGCTCGATCAGGTGCGCGGCTTCCTCAACGAGGCCGCCGAGCGTGGCGTCGACCTCGTGCTGCCCGTCGACGTGCTGGCCGCGACCGGCTTCGCCGAGGACGCGCCGCACGACGTGGTCGAGGCCACCGCCATCCCGGCCGACCGCGAGGGGCTCGACATCGGTCCCAGGACCCGTGAGCTGTTCGCGGCCAAGCTGGCCGACGCCAAAACCGTCTTCTGGAACGGCCCCATGGGCGTCTTCGAGTTCGACGCCTTCTCCGGCGGCACCCGCGCCGTGGCCGAGGCGCTGATCAGGGCCGAGGCCCTGACGGTGGTCGGCGGCGGCGACTCGGCGGCGGCCGTGCGTAAGTTCGGCCTGCCCGAAGACGGCTTTTCGCACATTTCCACCGGTGGCGGAGCGAGCCTCGAATATCTCGAAGGCAAGACCCTCCCCGGACTCGCCGCCCTGGAGGACTGACCGTGAGAAAGCCGCTCTTCGCCGGCAACTGGAAGATGAACCTCAATCACCTTGAGGCCATCTCGCTGGTCCAGAAGCTCGCCTTCGCGTTCACCGACAAGGACTTCGACCGGGTGGAGGTGGCCGTCCTGCCGCCTTTCACCGACCTGCGCAGCGTCCAGACGCTCGTCGACGGCGACAAGCTGCGCATCGTCTACGGCGCGCAGGACCTGTCCCAGCACGACGCGGGCGCCTACACCGGCGAGATATCGGGCGCGATGCTGGCCAAGCTGAGCTGCACGTTCGTCCTGGCCGGCCACTCGGAGCGGCGCCAATACCACCGCGAGGACGACGACCTGGTCAACGCCAAGGTGCAGGCGGCGTTCCGCCACTCGCTCACGCCGATCCTGTGCGTGGGCGAGGGCCTGCCCGTGCGCCAGGCAGGCGAACACGTTTCACATTGCCTGAACCAGCTTGACGGTGGACTGCGCAAGATCTCCGCTGAGCAGGCACAATCGATAGTAGTGGCCTACGAGCCGGTGTGGGCGATCGGCACCGGCGAGGTGGCCACGCCCGAGGACGCCCAAGAGGTCTGTGGAGCACTGCGAGGCAGACTCGCTGAGCTGTACGACCCCGAAGTGGCCTCCGCAGTACGTATCCTCTACGGAGGGTCAGTAAAGTCAGGCAACATCGCTGGGATCATGGCTCAACCCGATATCGACGGCGCGCTCGTGGGCGGTGCCAGCATCGATGCCGGGGAGTTCGTAAAGATCTGCCGTTTCTCCGATATGTCCGGCTAACTGAGTCGTTCCGGGGGTGCGACTTGACAACAAGCCGTACCCTCTAGAGGCAAGTTTGAATCGTCACGCGTGACAGAGCATTGAAGGACTAGGCATACCGTGGAAATCGGAATCTCCATCGCCCTCATCCTGGCGAGCTGTCTCATGATCCTGCTCGTCCTGCTCCACAAGGGCAAGGGTGGCGGCTTGTCTGACATGTTCGGCGGCGGTTTCTCGTCGAACTTCGGTGGTTCCTCGGTGGTGGAGCGTAACCTCGACCGGCTGACCGTCATCACGGGCACCGTCTGGTTCGTCTGCATCATCGCTCTGGGCCTGCTCCTGCGGCCCTGAGTCAGGTTGACGCGTGACAGTGATTCTCCCCCCGTGTGTCACGGGGCGATCGAGCGAGGAGTTCATCCGTGGGTAGTGGCAACGCGATCCGTGGCAGCCGTGTCGGCGCCGGCCCGATGGGGGAGGCCGAGCGCGGCGAGGCAGCTCCGAGAGTGCGGGTCTCGTTCTGGTGCGCCAACATGCATGAGACGCGTCCCAGCTTCGCCAGCGACGCGGCGGTGCCCGAAATGTGGGACTGCCCACGCTGCGGTCTCCCGGCCGGCCAGGACGAGCAGGCCCCGCCTGCCCCGCCCCGGAACGAGCCGTACAAGACGCACCTCGCTTATGTGAAGGAGCGCAGGAGCGACAAGGACGGCAAGGCGATCCTCGAGGAAGCGCTGGAGCGTCTGCGCAACAACAAGTCTCCCTGGTAGGAACAGCAGGATCTTGTTAGCTCAGAGGTACATATGTCAGAAGGGCCCCGGCACCGCGCCGGGGCCCTTCTGGCGTTGCGCCCGGGGGCCTTACAGGTTGCGGGCCGTTGAGCGGGGGCGCGTGTTGGGTGGTCGCACTGCTGAAGTCGGTCGTCATTCAGGGGTCTGGTTGGCCGCGTAAGGCCGAGACGCGTTCGCGGACCTGGTGCAGGCGGCGTTCGAGCTCTGGGAGGAAGCGCGGGTCGAGCGAGTCCCGGTCCGTGGTCAGGCGGTGGGCGGCTTCCTCCGCGACCCGCTCCACCAGCCGCAGTACGTCGGCCCGGCCGCTGAGGTAGCCCTCGCGTACGGCGGCGGCGTGCTCGGCGGCCAGTTCGTGGTCCACCCCCGTGGTGTCCAGGTCCAGCAGGTCGCGCACTCCCGAGGCGCCGATGGTGAAGGCCAGCGGCCACACCAGCGCCGCCAGATCGGTCCAGTGCAGCGGTACGGGCAGCAGCCACCCGCACACCGCGAGGATCGACGCCAGCCAGGCCACGGCCGCGACCCGTCGTCCCAGCCCCAGGTCGCGCCAGTACACGACCGTCAACGGGACGGCGAAGAGCATCGAGTGCAGGAACGGCATCCGGGTGAGTCCCCCGGCGACCATCGTGCGCATGAGCGACGTCGAGACGAGCGCGTCCACCGCGCCGAAGCAGAGCCCCGCGGCCAGCACCCACGCGTGCGCCGCCGTGCCGCGGGCGACGATGCGCCGGTGCGCCCAGAGGGCGACCAGCAGCCCGGTCAGCGTGAGGGCCGCGCCGGCCGGGAGTGGCACGCCGTCCATGTCGCGCCAGGAGTGACTGAGTGAGCCGATGGCGCCCAGCGCGATGGCGATCGGTCCCGCGTCGAACGACGGAGTGTGCGGCCGGGCATCCTCGGGCAGCACCACCTTTCTGGAGCCGATGCGTAGTTCCTGCCGTCGGCCGAGGGGCCGTGGCTGGTCCGCGGTGACGGTGAGCACGCCGGCGGGGGCCAGTCGTACCAGGGCGTCGTGCAGCGCGGCGGTCTGCGCGGGGGAGAGCAGCAGTGCGCCGCTGCCGGACGAGGGGCGGAACTCCACGTCGCGGGAGAGGTCCGGACTGGCCAGATTGTGGCGCTGTTCCCAGCGCAGCAACGCGACCGCCAGGTACTCGGCGTGGTCGGCAGTCTCCTCCGCCAGCCGTTGCCGCCAGGCCGACAGAGGTGACGCCACGGGGCGGCCCGGCCCCGCCAGCAGCGGCCAGGTGCGGGTCAGCAGGTCCACCACGGTGTCGGCGCCCACGGCCACGCTGTGCCGGCCGGCCAGCTCGGCCTGGCTCCTGGCGGCCTGCCGCTCCGCCGCGGCCACGCGCAGCCGCTGCCGCAGGCGCCCGCGCAGGTAGCGGCCGATGAACACGCCACCTGCCACGCCGCCTGCGGGCCAGAGGAAGGGCGCGAGACTGTACGGCCAGCCAGCCACGGTCAGTGCCACGTTGGTCACCGCCCCAGAGGTGAGGGGCACGGCCAGTGCCGCCCAGCCGTGCTCCAGGGCCAGCTCGTATGCCAGGGGAGCGGCCAGCAGGGCAGGGGCGTCGATCGAGTCTCCGGAGAGTGCGGACCAGACGGCCACGTCGACGACGTCCAGCGCCAGCCGTACCGGGACGGGGATCCTGTGGCGTCTGAGGGCGAGGAACACCAGCACGTCGTACAGGCACGAGGCGAGCAGGGTGAGCGCCGCCACGGGCGGCGTGAGGGTCTTCCAGAGGGTCACGCAGATCGTCACCCGCGAGGCCAGCCGCAGGTTGAGGAACAGGCGGATCGCGGTGAAGGAGGTGGACCGCGCGGTCCCACTGAGCGGTTCACTCATCCGATGGCGAGGGCGGCGGTGAGGGCGGCGGGGGTGGTGACGGGGACGGCGGTGGGGGTGTCTTGACTCTTGTCGCCCATGTCAGGAACCGGGCGATCTGCGGCAGTGACGGCAGCGACTGGGCGCGGTCCGGAGCCCGGCCGTCGGAGGTCATCGCCGCGAGCCGGGCCTGCCGGTTGAACCGCTCCCGTAATCGGATCCAGGCCCGCGACCGGGGGCTGGCCCGTTCGCCCAGCCGTTCCGGCAGGTGTTCCGCCAGGGCGTGCGCCACGGCCGCGTTGACCCGGCTGGCGGCCGAGAGGCCGAGCCTGATCTCCTCCTCGGGGTCGGCGGGGCCGGGCACGGTTCCCGACGGGGAGAGTACGGCGGCGCGCAGGCGGGCCGCGTCCCCGAGCTGGCTGCGGTGGTAGAAGTAGTCGGCCCTGGCCTCCCGCATGCGCCTCCGGACCGCGCCGTCGAGGAAGTGGCCGGTGAGCACGATGACCGTGGTCTGGCGGCGGCTCCGGACCCGGCGGACGGCCTCGACGACCGCCACGCCGGGGAAGTGGTCGTCGGGGCGCCGCTCGTCGGCGGCGTCCACCAGCACGACGTCGACGCCCTCGTACGACCAGCCGGCCGCCGCCCGGTGGTCGAGTCCCGCGACCACCTCCACACCCGGAGTCCCGGACAGGATGGCGACGATGCCGGTGCGGCTGATGTCGTCGTCGTCCACGACGACCACGCGCTTGCCGTGTGTCCCCGTCACACGGTCATTAGACTCCGGACCCGATGGCTAGTGCCAGATCCTGATGACCAGCGCGCCCGCGTTGTCGCCGAGGCAGCGGTCCTGATCATTGATCCTCATGAGCAGCCGGCCGCTGGTCGTGGCCCGCCAGCTCCGGTGCGCGCCCAGGGCACGCGAGCCGGTTTTGACCCGGGACAGGAGCCGGGCGTACGGGGAGTCGTCGCGGATCTTGCAGCCCTGGTAGATGTGCGAGTCGGTGTCCCAGTCGTACCCGTCGGCGCCCACCCAGGGGAAGGAGTTGTGGTCGACCGTCCAACTGCCGCCCACCTGTTCGACCCGGACGCGGTCGCCGCCGAACACGTAGATCCCGGTGTCCTGCCAGCCGCGTCTGGACGTGATGACCACGTCCTGGCCGCGCTGGGTCGTCGCCTGCGCGACTCCGGGAATGGTCACCGTCATCGCGCAGGCGAGCGCCGCGACGGCCCACGTTCGCCGCATCACCATGTCAACCTCCGTTCGAGTCGGAGGCGACCGTACCCGGGAAGGGTGCGCGTTCCGCAGGGCCGGATCGCGCGGCTACCCCTCGTGTACGGCGACGCCGTCCACGAACGTCATGCGCGCCCGAGTCGTCCAGATGTCGCGCTCCGGCAGCTCGAACGGGTCGCGGTCCAGGACGACCAGGTCCGCCGGGCGGCCCGGCTCGATCACGCCGGCGGGTGAGCGGTTGATCCAGGCCGAGCCCGCCGTGTACGCCGTCAGCGCGGTCGCCAGGTCGAGGCGCTGGCCGGGCAGGAACGGGGTCTGCGCCGTCGGGTAGCCGGCGTGCACCGAGCCGCCGGGCTCGGTGCGGTTGACGGCCACGTGCACGCCCTGCAGCGGATCGGCGCTCGACACCGGCCAGTCGCTGCCCGCGCAGAACCGCGTGCCGTGGGCGAGCAGGTCGGCGAAGGGGTACTGCCACGACGAGCGGGGCTCGCCCAGGAACGGCAGCGTCAGCTCGTCCATCTGCGCGTGGTGGGTCGCCCAGAGCGGCTGCAGGTTGGCCGTGACGCCGAGCGCGGCGAAGCGCGGCACGTCCGACGGCTCGATGATCTGCAGGTGGGCGATGTGGTGCCGGTTGCCGGGGGAGGTGCCCTCGAGGCTGTCGAGCGCCTCGCGTACGGCCCGCTCGCCGATCGCGTGGACGTGCACCTGGAAGCCGAGCCGGTCCAGCTCGGCCACGTACGTCCTGAGCTTGCCCGGGTCGACGTAGGACAGGCCCGTGCCGCCGCAGAGGCAGTACGGCTCCAGCGTCGCGGCCGTGAAGTTCTCCGTGATGCCGTCCTGCATGATCTTCACCGAGGTCGCGCGGAACCGGTCCAGCCCCTCCGCCGAGGCGCGCCGCGCGGCCAGGTCGTCGAGCTGGTCGAGACCACGGGTTCGGTCCCACCACAGCGCGCCCACCACGCGGGCCCGCAGCCTGCCGGAGCCGGCCGCCGACACGTACGTGGGCAGCTGGTCCACCGAGCCCGCGTACGAGCCGACGATGGCGTCCTGCCAGCCGGTGATGCCGAGCGAGAACAGGTACCGCTCCGCCTCCGCCAGCGCCCGGTCCAGGTCCTGGGCGGCGGGGCGGGGGGTGAGCAGGCCGACGAGGTCCATCGCGCCTTCGTGCAGGACGCCGCTGGGCGTGCCGTCGGCGTCGCGCTCGATCCGGCCGTCGGCGGGGTCGGGGGTGTCGGCGGTGACGCCGGCCAGCTCCAGGGCGCGGGTGTTGACCCAGGCGGCATGGTGGTCACGCTGGATGAGGTAGACGGGCCGGTCGGCGAAGGCGAGCTGGTCACGGTGCGGCAACCCACCCTCGAAGGCCGACATGTCCCACCCGCCGCCATCGATCCACTCTTTTTCCGGATTTTTCGCCGCATAGTCGGCGATCTTCGCCAAGTAGGCATCGAGTCCGTAAATTTCGGATAGATCGCACTTGGCGCGCTCCAGGCCCGCCTGCACCGGATGCACATGAGCATCGGTGAACCCGGGCATCAGCAGGCCGCCCTCCAGGTCCACGGTCTCGTGGCCCGGCGCCAGCCGTACCAGTTCCCGCTCGTCGCCCACGGCGGCGATCACACCGTCGCGGACGAGTACGGCCTCGGCGAAACCGGTCTTCGCGGTGAAGACGCGTCCCCCTCGGAAGAGCGTGTGCATGGTGCTCCCAGATCTCGGTGATGGGTCGGTGATCAGTGGCCGGTGATGAGGTCGGCCACGCGGGCCAGCGCGGACGTACGCGGCATCGACCGCTCCCGATGGTCGGCCATCCGGTACAAGCGGTACATCGCGTGCACCCCCAGCCAGCGCAGCGGCTCCGGCTCCCACGCCCGCACCCGGCGCCCCACCCACGGCAGCTCCGTCAGCGCCGTCCGCTCGCCCACGACGAGGTCCCGCAGCGTACGGCCGGCCAGGTTGGCCGTCGTCACCCCGTGCCCGGTGTAGCCGCCCGCCCAGCCGAGGCCGGTGGCCGGGTCCACGTGCACGGTCGAGCACCAGTCGCGCGGCACCCCCAGCACCCCCGACCACGCGTGCGCCACCGAGGAGGAGGCCGCGGCGGGGAAGAAGTCGATCAGCAGCTCCCAGAGCGCCTCGACCGTCCGCTCGTGCGTGTGCCCCCTGGCGTCCACCCGCGAGCCGTACAGGTACGGCCGGCCGCGCCCGCCGAAGGCGATGCGGTCGTCGGCGGTCCGCTGGGCGTACATGTAGTAGTGGGCCATGTCCCCGAGCAGCTCGGACCCCTGCCAGCCGACCGTCTCCCAGAACGAGGCGGGCAACGGCTCGGTGACGATCAGCGAGCTGTTCATCGGCAGCCACTGCCGCCGCAGCCCCTTCAGCCGCGAGGTGAACCCCTCGGTCGCGCGGAGCACGTGACGTGCCCGGACCGTCCCGAACGGCGTCACGGCCCGCCCCGGGGCGATCTCCGTGACGGGCGTCCGCTCATAGACGGTCACCCCGAGCTCCCGTACGGCCCGCGCCAGCCCCTGTACCAGCTTGGCGGGCTGGACCCGCGCGCAGTGCGGGCTCCAGGAGGCGGCCACGGCCCCCGTCACCCGCAGCCGCTCCGCGGGATCGACCAGCCGCAGGTCGGTCTCCTCGATGCCCCAGGCGCGGGCGGCCGACACCGAGGCCCGCAGCCGCGCCGCCTGGGCGGGAGTGCGGGCCACGTTGACCACGCCGCCCTTGACGACGTCGGCGTCGATGGCCTCCTTCTCGCAGACCCCGATCACCTCGTCGATCGAGGCGTACATCTCGCGCTGCAGCCGCCGCGCCGCCTCCACGCCGTGCGTCGCGGCATAGCGCTGGTGCGATCCGGCCAGATCGCCGGTCAGCCAGCCGCCGTTGCGCCCCGAGGCGCCGAACCCGGCGAAGTCCTTCTCCAGCACCACCACGTTCAGCGACGGCCGCGCCTGCTTGAGGTAGTAGGCGGTCCACAGTCCCGTGTAGCCCGCACCGACGATCACCACGTCCGCCTGGAGGTCGCCGTCGAGGCGTGGACCAGGGGAAGGCACGCCGGAAGCGCGGTACCAGAAGGACACGTCGCCGTTCACGAATCCGGACGACAAGGAGACTTGCGCGTTCATGGCCGTTATCCTCCTATACGCCGCATCTCGCTATGAAATTCGCATTCGAAACACGGCGGTAGCGGCCAGGTAACACCTCCCCGGCATCCTCTTCGTATGGGATTCTTGCGCATTCGCACGACGGTGGACGAGCGTCCGGGACGGCTGGCCTCCCTGGCCGCGGCCCTGGCCGACAGGGGCGGCAACATCCTCGGCCTGAGCGTCCAGTCGGATGCGGACGGCACCGTCGACGAGTTCGTCGCCGACATCCCGGCCAGTCCGGAGGCGGTGCGCGAGGCGCTGGAAGCGGCGGGTGGACGCCGCGTCCAGGTGGTCCCCGCGACGGCGCACGAGCTGACCGACGAACCCACCCGCGCGCTGCTGCTCGCCTCCCGGCTGCGGTCCATGCCGTGGCGGCTGCCGGAGTTCCTGGCCGAGCTGCTGCGCGCCGACGATGCCCGGTGGATCTATGGTGAAGCCGTGAGTGATCTTCCCGACCCGACCCTGCTCGTGGTGCCCGTAGCGGCCAAGCGGGCCGTCCGGCTGCGCCGCGCCGAGCTGCCCTTCACGCTGACCGAGGCGGCCAGGGCGGCCTCCTTCGTCCGGCTCGCGCAGCCGCCGGTCGAGCAGAGCGCCGGCGAGCCCGTGATCAGGCTGAGCGACGGTGAAGAGGTCACGGTCCGGCCGCTCACCTCGATCTACCGCGAGGCCGTACGCGACCTGCACGACAGGTGCTCGCCCGAGGCCCGCAGGTTCCGCTACTTCACCTCGATGCCCGCGCTGCCGGCGCGGATGTTCGACCGGCTCTGCGACCGCAGCCGCGGCCACTCGATCGTGGGCGGGCACGACGGCCAGGTGGTGGCCATGGCCTCCTTGATGTTCACTCCCGATCCCGGCATCGCCGAGATGGCCTTCCTGGTCGAGGACCGCTGGCAGGGGCGCGGTCTGGGCACGGCCCTGGCCCGATCGCTGGTGCGCGAGGCGCGTGATCTCGGCTACGCCGAGGTCAGGGCCACGATGCTGTCCGACAACGTGCGGATGCGGCGGCTCCTGCTGTCGCTGGGCGCCACGCTCGGCTACACCGAGGACCCGGGCGTGATCGAGGCCAGGCTGCCGGTCGGCGCGCTGGCGTCAGCCTGACTCCCGCTCGCCTTCGTCCGGCCCGGATTCCCGCTCTGACGGTTCCGGGTCGGACGCCGCCCGGTCGGGCCGCTGGATGCCCAGGTGGCGCTCGATGCGGTCGAGGCTCTCCTGGATCTGGGTGAGCCGCTCGCCGAGCATCGAGCCGGCGGCGAAGAACATCTCACTCGGCCGCTCCTTCGACCCCTGGCCGACCCGGGTGAGCACGCGGTGCCGCAGGTCGCCCAGCTCCACGCCGCGATCCACGATCGCGCGGACGGCGAGCCCCTCGCCCTCCCTGATCACCCCGAGCAGGATGTGCTCGGTGCCGATGTAGTTGTGGCGCAGTTGCAGGGCCTCGCGCAGCGAGAGCTCCAGGACCTTCTTGGCGCGCGGGGTGAACGGGATGTGCCCGCTCGGCGCCGTGTCACCCTGGCCCACTTCGCGCTCGACGTACGCGCGCACGTTCCCCAGCTCGACGCCGAGGCTGTCGAGCGTCAGCGCCGCCACGCCCTCGCCCTCGTGGATGAGGCCGAGCAGGATGTGTTCCGTGCCGATGTAGTCGTGGCTCAGCATCCGCGCCTCTTCCTGGGCGAGGACGACGACTCTTCGGGCACGATCGGTGAAGCGCTCGAACACCGGTGGTCCTCCGTTCGAGTGGCGTGCCTCCACTATGCGCTACAAACCAGCGGATGTGGGGTATTTGACCAGTGTGGATCTTGACGAGGTGGCCGGTCGCCTGTATGCGCTCCCGCCGTCCGAGTTCACCGCCGCGCGCGCGGCCGAGGCCCGTGCCGCCAAGGACGCGGGCGACGTACGGCTGGCCCGCGACATCGCCGGGCTGCGTAAGCCCACGGTGTCCGCCTCGGCCGTGAACCGGCTGGTCCGCGAGCATCCGGACGACCTCGGCGAGCTGCTGGCGCTCGGGGGGCGGCTGCGTGAGGCGTGGGCGGCGCACGACGCCGAGGCGCTGGCGGAGCTGACCCGGCGGCGCGGCGAGCTGGCGGGGGTCCTGTCCCGGCTGCTCAGGCGGGACACCGGTCTGTCGGCCGCCGCGGCGGCCGAGGCCGAGCAGACGCTCGACGCCGCCGTCGTGGACGCGGGCGCGGCCGAGGAGGTACGGCGCGGCCGGCTGGCCAAGCCGCTCAGCTACAGCGGCTTCGCCCCGGCCCCGGTGCCGCGCGGCAGACCTGCCAAAAGGCCGGCGGACTCGGCGGCCGAGGCGAAACGGCGGGAAGAGGCCGAGACCAGGAAGGCCGCCGAACGGCAGGAGGCGCAGGACGCCCACCGGGAGTGGGTGGCCGCCCTGGAGCAGGCCGGGAAGGAGCACGACGAGCGGGCCGAGCGGGTCGCCCGGCTGGAGCGGAAGCTGGCCAAGGCCCGCAAGAGGCTCGCTGAGAGCACCCAGCGGCTGGAGGTCGCCCAGCGGGAGGAGCGGCACGCGCGGCAGCGGGCGGAGCGTTAGGTTATGGTGTACGAAACGGTTCCGTACACCTGGAGTAGTGATGACCTGGACCCCCGCCGACATGCCCGACCTGAGCGGCAAGACGGCCATCGTGACCGGCGCCAACAGCGGCATCGGCCTGCCCACCGCACTCGAGCTCGCCCGACACGGCGCCCGCGTCATCGTGGCCACCCGCTCGGCCGCGAAGGGCGGCGCGGCCGTGGCGGAGATCCGCCGGGCCGTCCCTGGCGCCGAGGTCGAACACGGCACGCTGGACCTGGCCGACCTCGCCTCGGTCAGGAGCTTCGCGGCCGGCGTCGACCGGGTGGACCTGCTGGTCAACAACGCGGGCGTCGGCATGATCCCGCGACAGCTGACCCGTGACGGCTTCGAGATGCAGTTCGGCACCAACCACCTGGGCCACTTCGCGCTCACCGGCCTGCTGCTGCCCCTGCTGCTGTCGCGACCCGGCGCGCGGGTGGTCAACGTCTCCAGCGACGCCCACAAAGTGGGCAAGCTGGACTTCGACGACCTGGGCCTGGAGCGCGGCTACAAGAAGATGACCTCCTACGGCCGCTCCAAGCTGGCCAACCTGCTCTTCACCCTGGAGCTCCAGCGACGCGCTCAGCGGTCCCAGGCGGACCTGGTCAGTGTCGCCACCCATCCTGGTGTCACGGCCACCAACTTCTTCACGCTGGGGCCGCTACAGCCCCTCATGGGGGTGTTCCTGCAGAGCGCGGCGGCCGGTGCGGTGTCCTCCCTGTACGCGGCCACCTCGCCGGAGATCCACGGCGGGGAGTTCGTCGGCCCCAAGACCCAGCTGCTCACGCCGTCGAAGGCGGCCCGCTCCGAGCAGCTCGCCGCCGAGCTGTGGGACGTGTCCACGCGGCTGACCGGCGTACGATTCGACGAGATCACCTACAGCTGAAGGACGTGCACGTGGCACCACTCGACCCCGAGCGGGAGCGGGCCATCCTCGACGCGACGCTGGCGCT
Organism: Nonomuraea sp. NPDC049141; assembly: GCF_040648415.1. Taxonomy (NCBI): domain Bacteria; kingdom Bacillati; phylum Actinomycetota; class Actinomycetes; order Streptosporangiales; family Streptosporangiaceae; genus Nonomuraea; species Nonomuraea sp. NPDC049141. Next base: position 461,012 of record NZ_JBEZDR010000008.1, on the reverse strand, counting down.
GCTGTCGGAGATGGGCTACGACCGCATGTCGGTCGATCAGATCGCCAAGCGGGCCAAGGCCAGCAAGGCCACCATCTACCGCCGGTGGGCGGGCAAGCCGGAGCTGGTGGTCGACGTCATCTGCCGCCGGTTCGACATGGACACGCCGGCCGCCGAGGACACCGGTTCGCTGCGCGGCGACCTCGCCTCGGTGTTCGGCGGCCTGTGCGGGGCCGTCGAACGCAAGCACGGCCTCATCATGGGGCTGTCCTCGACGCTGGTTTCGCACCAGGAGCTGGCCAGGACGCTGCGGGAGCACATGCCGGCCAAGGACCTGGGCGGGGTGGAGGCGCTGCTGGGGCGGGCCAGGGAGCGCGGCGACCTGCCGGGGCCGGTGGATGCGGGCCGGCTGTTCGGGGTGGCGGAGGCGCTGGTCTGGCACCGCATGATCTTCCTCGGGCCACTGTTCGACGAGTCCTTCGTCGCGGACTCGGTGGACACGGTCCTGCTGCCGCTGGTCCACGCCTGGTCCAGATAACCTCACATTTTTGTGTGAAATTTCGCTTGAAACTCTGTTTTGGGGCGAAATGGCGGGCTTATGGTCGTCGCCATGACGACCCCCACCGACGCCTTCATCGACGCCCTGCCCAAGGTAGAGCTGCATGTTCACCTGGTCGGCTCCGCCTCCGTGGCCACCGTCCTGGAGCTCGCCCGCCGCCACCCGGGCGGCCCGGTCCCCACGACGGAGGAGGGACTGCGCGCGTTCTACGCCTTCCGCGACTTCCCCCACTTCGCGCAGGTGTACGGGGCGGTCAACGCGCTGGTCCGCGAGCCGGAGGACGTCGCCACCCTCGTGCTCGGCCTGGCCCGCGACCTGTCGTCCCAGGGCGCCCGCTACGCCGAGCTGCAGGTCACCCCGTACGCCCACAGCATCGTCGGGATGCCCATGCGCGAGGTCACCGAGGCGCTCGACCTGGCCGCCCGCCGATCCGCGACCGACCACGGGGTGGAGATGGCCTACATCTTCGACATCCCCGGCGAGTTCGGCGAGGAGGCGGCCAAGATCACGGTCATGCACGCTCTGGAGGAACCTCCCGCCGCATTGGTAGGTTTCGGCCTGGGCGGGATCGAGCAGAGCCGCCCGCAGTACCGTGACGCCTACCGGGACGCGTTCGCGGCGGCGCGCGCGGCGGGGCTGCACAGCGTGCCGCACGGCGGCGAGATGACCGGTCCCGAGAGCGTCTGGGAGGTCATCGAGGGGCTGGGCGCCGAGCGCGTCGGCCACGGCATCTCCTGCCTCCAGGACCCGCGCCTGGTGGCCTACCTGCGCGAGACGCAGCTCCCGCTGGACGTCTGCCCGACGTCGAACGTCTGCACCGGGCAGGTGGCCCGCATCGAGGACCACCCGCTGCCCAGGCTGCTGGAGGAGGGGCTGTTCGTCACGCTGAACAGCGACGACCCGCCCATGTTCGCCACCACCCTGGCCGGGGAGTACCGCGTGGCCGCCCACGTGTTCGGCCTCGGCGAGCCGGAACTGGCCCAGCTCGCCCGCAACGGCGTGCACGCGTCCTTCCTGGCGCCGGAGCGCAAGCGGGCGCTCCTGGCCGAGATCGACGCGCTGACCGCCTGAAACGGCTCAGGGGGAGGCGATGCGGCCCAGGCCCGGCGGGAGCTTGGCCGCGGCGGCCCGGTCGAGCAGGAACAGCGTCCGCACCCGGCCTCTGGCCCCGGCCGCGGGCACCTGCACGGGCCCGGAGTCGGACAGCGCCAGTCGTACCGCGCCCGACTTCTCCTCGCCCGCCGCCACCACCCACACCTCGCGCGAGGCCTGGATCGTCGGCAGCGTCAGCGAGACGCGTGTGGGCGGCGGCTTGGGAGCGCCGTGGACGGCCACCACGGGCCGCGTGTCGTACAGCGCCGGCATCCCGGGGAACAGGGACGCCACGTGCGCGTCGGGCCCGATGCCGAGCAGCATCACGTCGAAGTTGGGCACCGGCCCGTGATCCTCAGGCCGGGCCGCCTTGCGCAGCTCGGCCGCGTAGGACTCGGCCGACTCCTCCGCCGACATCCCCGAGTCGGGCCCGCGCATGACGTGCACCCGCTCGGGGTCGAGCTCGACGTGGTCGAGGAGCGCCTTGCGGGCGCCCGTCTCGTTGCGCTCGGGGTCACCGGCCGGCAGGAAGCGCTCGTCGCCCCACCAGATGTCGAGGTGGTGCCAGTCGACCGCGTCGCGCGCCGGCGTGGCGGCGATCGCGGCCAGCGTCGCGTGGCCGACCGTGCCGCCGGTCAGGACCAGCGACGCCGACCCCTTGGCCGACTGCACGTCGACCAGCCGGGTGATGATCCGCGCCGCCACGGCCTTGGCGAGGACGTCGCCGTCACGATGGACGACCACATTGGGAACGCTCACGAGCTCACTCTTTCACGATGGGCACCCACCGGCCGGGCGCGACCCCCAGGACAGGGCCCGCGCCGGCCGGTGGGAGATGGGGTCAGGACTTGTGCGTGCGGGCCAGCCGCTTGACCGCCACCCCGTAGATCTCGTCGGAGTCGAGCCGCCGCAGCTCCTCCGCCAGCAGCTCGGAGGTCTGCCGCCGGGCCAGGGCCACGATCCGGTCCGGCTGGCCGGGCCGCGACAGCGTCGCCAGCCTGGCGTCGCTCCTGGACACCGCCAGCTCGCCGTCGGTCATCGTGAGCCGTACGGCGGTGATGCCGGGCCCGTTGGACTCGCCCACCTTGACCGGCGCGCCGAGGCGTTCCGACAGCCACGCGGCCAGCAGCGGCGCGCTCGGGTTGCCCTCGGACGCCTCGACCCAGCCCTTGCGCAACTGGCCCGCGGGCTGGTCGAACGCCGCCGCCAGCAGGCTGCGCCACGGCGTCAGCCGGGCCCAGGACAGGTCCGTGTCACCGGGGGCGTAGCCCTTGGCCCTGGTCACCAGCGACTTGACCCCGCCGTCGTGCGCGGACCTGGCATCGGAGATGCGCCGCTGGGCGAGCATCCCGATCGGGTCCTTGGACATCACTTCGGGCGCCAGGCCCGGCCACCACGCCACGACCGGCGTGTCGGGCAGCAGCAGCGGGCTGACCACCGAGTCGGCGTGCTGGGTCAGCTCGCCGTACAGCCTCAGCACGACCACCTCGCCCGGCGTGGACTCGCCGATGCGCAGCTCCGCGTCGAGCCGGTTGGTCTCGTCGGACTCGCGGTTGATCACCACGATGATGCGCGAGGGGTGCTCGCGGGCCGCCTCGCTGGCCGCGCGGAGCGAGTCGTACTGGTCGCGCTCCTCGCAGACCACGACCAGCGTCAGCACCATCCCTATCGCGGGCGCGCCCATCTGGTGGCGCAGGTGCGTGAACTGCGCGGAGATCTTCCCCGCCGTCGTGTCGGTGAGCATAAAGGTGGTCATCAGAGTCTCCTCCACACACGACCGTCACGCGCCATCATCGCGTCGGCGGACTCCGGCCCCCACGCACCCGACGGGTAGCCCTCGGGCTGGCCCTGCGTGGCCCAGAACTCCTCGATCGGGTCGAGGATCTTCCACGACAGCTCGACCTCCCGCTGGTGCGGGAAGAGCGGCGGGTCGCCGATCATCACGTCGAGCAGCAGCCGCTCGTACGCCTCGGGGGACGACTCCAGGAAGGACTCGCCATAGGCGAAGTCCATCGAGACGTCGCGCACCTCCATGGCCGTGCCCGGCACCTTGGAGCCGAACCGCACGGTGATGCCCTCATCCGGCTGCACCCTGATGACCAGCGCGTTCTGGCCGAGGATCTCGGTGTCGTCCTTGCTGAAGGGCAGGTGCGGCGCCCGCTGGAACACCACGGCCACCTCGGTGACCCGGCGGCCGAGGCGCTTGCCGGCCCGCAGGTAGAACGGCACGCCCGCCCAGCGCCGGTTGGCGATCTCCAGCTTGATGGCCGCGTACGTCTCGGTGGTGGAGTCGGCGGAGATGCCGTCTTCCTGCAGGTAGCCGACGACCTTCTCGCCGCCCTGCCAGCCCGCGTCGTACTGCCCGCGCGCGGTGTTGAGCCCCAGGTCGGACGGGAGCTGCACGGCCTTGAGCACCTTCTCCTTCTCCCGGCGCAGCGCGGAGGCGTCGAAGGACGTCGGGTCCTCCATCGCCACCAGGGCGAGCAGCTGGAGCAGGTGGTTCTGGATCACGTCGCGGGCCGCGCCGATGCCGTCGTAGTAGCCGGCCCGGCCGCCGATGCCGATGTCCTCGGCCATGGTGATCTGCACGTGGTCGACGTAGCTGCGGTTCCAGATGGGTTCGTAGAGGTTGTTGGCGAACCTCAGGGCCATGATGTTCTGGACGGTCTCCTTGCCCAGGTAGTGGTCGATCCTGAAGATCGAGCTCTCCGGGAAGGCCGAAGTGGTGATCTCGTTCAGCTCGTGCGCCGACTTCAGGTCGTGCCCGAACGGCTTCTCGATCACCACACGCCGCCACGACCCGTCGGGCGCGTCGGACAGCCCGGTCCGCTTGAGCTGCTCCACCACCACAGGGAAGAACTTCGGCGGCACGGACAGGTAGAACGCATAGTTGCCGCCGGTGCCCCGGGTCTCGTCGATCTCCTTCAGCGCCATCGCCAGCGCGTCGAACGCGCCGTCGTCGGAGAACTCGCCGGGCACGAAGTGGATGCCCTCGCGCAGCTGCTTCCAGACCTCCTCGCGGAAGGGCGTCCTGGCATGCGCCTTGACGGCGTCATGGGTCACCTGGGCGAAGTCCTGGTCCTTCCAGTCCCGCCTGGCGAACCCGACCAGCGAGAAACCGGGCGGCAGCAGCCCCCGGTTGCCCAGGTCGTAGATCGCCGGCAGCAGCTTGCGCTTGGCCAGGTCCCCCGTCACGCCGAACAGCACCATGACACAAGGTCCCGCCACCCGGGGCAGCCGCTTGTCGCGCGGATCGCGCAGCGGATTGGCGGCCGCCACTTCGATGGTGGTGGAGGTGCCCGCGGCTGAGGTGGCTATTGTGGCCGCCGCCGTGCTGTCAAGGGCGGCCTCCTCCGGAGGTGCTTCGGGCTCTGTCATCTCAAGCCTCCTGTGCGGCTTCGAGCAGGTACGCGACTCCAGCCGCGCGATCGGTCAAATGCAGGCGTACGGCCGGCCGCCCGCGCTGCAGCAGTGCCCCGAGGTCGCCGAGCGCCTGCGCGAGCTGGAGCTCACCCAGCGTGTACGGCCTGCCGGGCACCGGCACGTCGTCGGCCACGGCGCCGGTGATCAGCAGGAACACCCCGTTCTGCGGGCCGCCCTTGTGATATTGGCCGGTGGAGTGCAGGAAGCGCGGCCCCCACCCGAAGGTGACCGGCCGGTCGGTGCGCAGGGCCAGCAGCGCCCGGAGCGTGGCCGGGTCGGCCGCCATCCACGCGTCGGTCATCTGCTCGAAGTCCGCGCCTTCGGGGACGAACACATCGAAGGCCGACAGCCGGTCCAGGTACGCCATCACGGCCAGGTAGCCGTCATCGGGCACCGCGTGGAGCAGCTCGCTCAGCACGCCGGGCAGATCCTTGGCCCCGGTCGAGCCGTAGACCTCCACCGGCCCGTCGACCAGTACCGGCTCGCCCAGCGGCAACGCCTCCATGTCGAGCAGTGCGGCCGTGCTGGCCTTGGACTCGGCCACGTTCGGCTGGTCGAACGGGTCGATCTCCAGCAGCAGCCCGGCCACGGCCGTGGCGTACTCCCAGATGAGGAACTGCGCGCCGAGCGGCCCGTCGACGCGCACGTCGCCGTCGTCGGAGTCGATCCCGACGACCAGCTCGTCACGGGCGCCGTTCGGCTCGGCGCCGACGACCGGCAGGATGCCCACGCCGTCCTTGCCCGTGGACTCGGCGACGAGCTGCTCGATCCACTCGGGCAGCCCGCTGATCGAGGACAGCCGGTCGTCGAGTATCAGCTTGTCGCGTCCGGCGAGCGCCGCTCCGCCGAGCGCCGCGCCCAGGTCGAGCCCGGGATTGCCGAGGTCGAGCGAGAGCAGGGGCAGGACCTCGTCGGCGTCGTCGAGCAGCCGTTTCACGTCGGCTCCGGCCAGCGCGCTCGGCACCAGGCCGAACGCCGACAGCGCCGAGTAGCGGCCGCCCACGTCGGGCGCGGCCAGGACCACGGGGTAGCCGGCGGCCACGGCCGCCTGCTCCAGCGGCGAGCCCGGGTCGGTGACGACCACGATCCGGCCGGCCGGGTCGATGCCCGCCTCGCGGAAGAGCTCCTCGTAGACGCGCAGGTGGCTGTCGGTCTCGACGGTCGAGCCGCTCTTGCTGGCCACGACCAGGATCGTGGTGTCGAGCGGCTCCTCCAGCGCCCGCCGCACCTGACCTGGGTCGGTGGTGTCCAGGACGGTCAGCGGCACGTCGGCCGTCGCGCAGATCACCTCGGGCGCCAGCGACGAGCCGCCCATGCCGGCCAGCACCACGTTGGTCAGGCCCTCGGCGCGTGCCCGCTCGGCCAGCTTGCCGAGCTCGGGCAGCAGCTCGCGCGAGGTGCGCGGCAGGGTCAGCCAGCCCAGCCGGACGGCCGCCACCGCCTCCGCGTCCGCGCCCCACAGCGTGGGATCGCCGGCGGCGAGCCGCGTGGGCACGCCATCGGCGACGAGCCGCCCCGCGGCGGAGGAGGCGGCCTCGGCCACCCCCTCCTCGCGGTACGTGACGGTCATCAGGGGACCAGGTTCTTGCTGACGCTCTCGAGGAGTTCGTTCCAGGAGGTCTCGAACTTCTCCACGCCCTCGTCCTCCAGCACCTTGACCACGTCGTCGTAGTCGACGCCCGCCTCCTTGAGCGCGGCCATGGTGTTCCACGCGTCCTCGTAGAAGGGGCGCACGGTGTCGCCGGTGATGACGGCGCCGGCGGCGGTCGCGTCGAGCGTCTTCTCCGGCATCGTGTTGACGGTGCCGGGGGCGACGAGCTGGTCGACGTACATCGTGGGCGAGTAGTCGGGGTTCTTGACGCCGGTCGAGGCCCACAGCGGGCGCTGCGGGCGGGCACCGGCGGCGCGCAGCCGCTGCCAGCGCTCGGAGTTCATCACTTCCTCGAAGGCGGCGTAGGCCAGGCGCGCGTTGGCGATGCCGGCCTTGCCCTTGAGCTCCGGCCTGCCGAGCTGGTCGAGCCGCTTGTCGATCTCGGTGTCGACCCGGCTGACGAAGAACGAGGCCACCGACTCGATCGTGCCCAGGTTGAGGCCCTTGGCCTGGGCGGCCTCCAGACCGGCCAGCCAGGCGTCCATGACCGCGCGGTAGCGCTCCAGCGAGAAGATCAGCGTGACGTTGACGCTGATGCCCTCGGAGATCGCCTGCGTGATCGCGGGCAGCCCTTCGAGCGTCGCCGGGATCTTGATGAACAGGTTGGGCCGGTCGACCAGCCACCACAGCGCTCGCGCCTCGGCCACGGTCTTCTCGCTCTCGCGGGCCAGCCGGGGGTCGACCTCCAGCGAGACGCGGCCGTCGACGCCGGCGGTGGCGTCGTAGACCGGGCGCAGCACGTCGGCGGCCCAGCGGATGTCATAGGCGGTGATGGCGCGCACGGCCTCGCCGATCTCGACGCCACGCACGGCCAGGTCGTGCAGCTGGGCGTCGTAGGCGTCGCCCTTGCTGAGCGCGCCGGCGAAGATGGTCGGGTTGGAGGTGACGCCCACCACGTTCTTCTCGCGGATCAGCTGCTCCAGGTTGCCCGTGCGCAGCCGCTCCCGGCTGATGTCGTCCAGCCAGATGGACACGCCCTGGCCGGAGAGCTTGTTGAGGATCTCACTCATTTTCGTTCAGTTTCCCGTCGTCTCGCCCTTGTCGTGACCCAGCTTGGCGAGGCTCGCCTTGGCCGCCGCGGCCACGCGCTCCGCCGTCAGCCCGAATTGCTCGTACAGCGTCTTATACGGTGCCGACGCGCCGAAGTGTTCAAGGCTGACGACCTCACCCTTCTCGCCGACGAACTCTCGCCAGCCGAGGGCGATGCCCGCCTCGACCGCGACCCGGGCCTTGATCGCTGACGGCAGAACAGTCTGCCGATACGCAATGTCCTGCCCGTTGAACCACTCGACACACGGCATCGAGACGACCCGCGTCGGGATGCCTTGCGCTTCGAGCAGTTCGCGGCCGTTGACGGCCAGCTCCAGCTCGCTGCCCGTGCCGATGAGGATCACCTGGGGCTGCCCGTCGGACGCCTCGTGCAGGATGTAGCCGCCCTTGGCCACGCCCTCGGCGCTGGTGCCCTCGAAGACCGGCAGGTTCTGCCTGGTCAGGGCGAGCGCGGCGGGCCTGTCGACGTGCTGGAGCACGCTCTGCCAGGCGTAGGCCGTCTCGTTGGCGTCGCCGGGGCGCACCACGTCGAGGCCGGGGATCGCGCGCAGCGCCCACAGGTGCTCGATCGGCTGGTGGGTCGGTCCGTCCTCGCCCAGCCCGATGGAGTCGTGCGTCCACACGTAGGTGACCGGCAGCTTCATCAGCGCCGCCAGACGCACCGAGGGGCGCATGTAGTCGGAGAAGACCAGGAACGTGCCGCCGTACGGCCGGGTGCCGCCGTGCAGGGCGATGCCGTTGAGAATGGCGCCCATGCCGTGCTCGCGGATGCCGAAGTGCAGCGTGCGGCCGTAGCGGTTACCGGGGAAGTCCTTGGTCTGGTACTCCTCCGGGATGAAGGACGGCTCGCCCTTCATCGTGGTGAGGTTGGACTCGGCCAGGTCGGCCGAGCCGCCCCACAGCTCGGGCAGCACCGGCGCGAGCGCGGTGAGCACCTCGCCGGACGCCTTGCGGGTGGCCATCGAGCCGCCCTTGTCGAACGTGGGCAGCGCCTTCGTCCAGCCGGCGGGCAGCTCGTGGTGGGAGATGCGGTCCAGCTCGGCGGCCCGCTCGGGGTTGGCCGCGCGCCAGGTTTCGTAGCCCTTCTGCCAGGCGGCGTGCGCCTCGTGGCCCCGGTGCGCCACCTCGCGCGCGTGCGCCAGCACCTCGGCGGGCACGTCGAAGCTCTTCTCGGTGTCCATGCCGAGGACCCGCTTGGTGGCGGCCACCTCGTCGGCGCCGAGGGCGGAGCCGTGGATCTTGCCGGTGTTCTGCTTGTTCGGGGCGGGCCAGCCGATGATCGTGCGCAGGCGGATGAACGACGGCCGGTCGGTCTCGGCGCGCGCCGACTCCAGCGCCGCGTGCAGCGCCTGAACGTCCTCGACGTAGTCGCCGGTCTCGGTCCAGTCGACGCTGAGCGTGTGCCAGCCGTAGGCCTCGTAGCGCTTGACCACGTCCTCGGACTTCGCGATCAGCGTGTCGTCCTCGATGGAGATGTGGTTGTCGTCGTAGATGACGATGAGGTTGCCCAGCTTCTGGTGGCCGGCGATCGCGCTGACCTCGTGGCTGACGCCCTCCTCGATGTCACCGTCGCTGACCATGCACCAGATGTGGTGGTCGAACGGCGAGGTGCCCACCTCGGCGTCCGGGTCGAACAGGCCGCGCTCGCGGCGGGCCGCCATGGCCATGCCGACGGCGTTGCCCAGGCCCTGGCCGAGCGGGCCCGTGGTGGTCTCCACACCGGCCGTGTGCCCGTGCTCGGGGTGGCCGGGGGTCAGGCTGTCCCACTGGCGCAGCCGCTTCAGGTCGTCCAGGTCGAGCCCGTATCCGGACAGGAACAGCTGGATGTACAGGGTCAGGCTGGAGTGCCCGCACGACAGGACGAAACGGTCACGCCCGATCCACGTGGGATCTGTGGGGTCGTGGCGCATCGCGCGCTGGAACAGCAGGTACGCGGCGGGAGCCAGGCTCATGGCGGTGCCCGGGTGACCCGAACCCGCCTTTTCGACTGCGTCCATGGCCAGGGCTCGAACGACGTCGACCGCTTGCTTGTCTAGGTCGGTCCATTCGAGGGCTGGCACGAGTTCGGTGCTCAAGTGCTCGGTCTCCGGAATCTAGTTGTCTTGTGGTGGTACCGGTTGGCATATCCCGCCCACACCGGACCCTAACTGAGTGGAGTCGGCGATCGATTCCCCCTCCACCCCGTGCGTGTCCCCCCATTGGCCGGACCGGACGACCCTGCTACTACAGTTTGGTTGTTCTCGTTGTCACAGGGACGCCTGGCGTCCGTCCATGAGATTCCGCTCCAATCAGAGGTTACGCGTTGACTCCGCACGTGCTGGAAGCGCCTTGACGGTGCTGACGAACAGGCAGACGACGGCCCCCGCTCCCGCGGCCGAGCCGCCAAGGACGATCGGCATGCTCGTCAAGGCCTATATCGCTCTCACCAAGCCGCGGATCATCGAGCTCCTGCTGATCACGACGCTCCCCGTGATGTTCCTGGCGGCCGGCGGGCTGCCGCCGCTGTGGACGTCCGTGGCGGTCATGGTGTTCGGCACCCTGTCGGCGGGCAGCGCCAACGCGCTCAACTGCTACGTGGACCGCGACATCGACCAGAAGATGCGCCGCACCCGGCGGCGACCGCTGGCCAGGCACCAGGTCTCGCCGACCGGCGCGCTCATCTTCGGCATCGTGCTCGGCGTGCTGTCCTTGGTCGGCCTCTGGCTGACCACCAACTGGCTGGCCGCCATGCTCTCCACCGGCGCCATCCTGTTCTACGTCATCGTCTACTCGATGATCCTCAAGCGGCGCACCGCCCAGAACATCGTCTGGGGCGGCATCGCGGGCTGCATGCCGGTGATGATCGGCTGGGCGGGCATCACCGGGCGGCTCGACTGGGCGCCGCTGGTGCTGTTCGGGGTGGTGTTCTTCTGGACGCCGCCGCACACCTGGACGCTGGCCATGCGCTACAAGGAGGACTACGCGGCGGCCGAGGTGCCGATGCTGCCCGTGGTGGCCACCGAGCGCCGGGTGATCCTGGAGTCGATCGCCTACACCTGGGCCACCGTGCTCTGCTCGCTGGCCTTGTGGCCGGTGGCGGGCACCACGCTGTTCTACCCGATCGCGGCCGGCGTCCTGGGCGTCATGTGCCTGTGGGAGGTGCACCGCCTGCTGGCCCGGCTCAACTCCGGCAAGAGCGGTGTCGACCTGCGGCCGATGCGCTTCTTCCACTGGTCCAACGCCTATCTGGCGCTGCTGTTCCTCGCCGTGGCCATCGACCCGCTACTGAGCTGACAGGCCACGCCACCTGGGCAGGACAGCACCATTTTGATCGGTTACAGTCACCGTATGGCGTCCCGTGATCCACGCTGGGTGTTGAAGGACCGCCCGTCGTTCGCGTTGATCATCGGGCTGATCGTGACCGGCCTGTGCGCGCTCGTCTCCTTCGCTTTCGACGTGTTCAACGGCGCGCCCGTGCAGTTCTTCATCTCGCTCCTCCTCGCGCTGGCGCCGGTGCCGCTGCTGCTGGCCGCCGTGCTCGCGCTCGACCGGATGGAGCCGGAGCCGCGCAGCAACCTCATCTTCGCCTTCGCCTGGGGGGCGGGGGTGGCGGTGCTGGTCGCGGGCCTGATCAACTCGCTCAACCTGCACTACATCATCGACACGGCCAACCTGAGCGCGGCCAACGCGCGCAACGTCGCCGCCACGTTCGGCGCGCCGGTGGTCGAGGAGTCGATGAAGGGGCTGGTGCTGCTCGGGCTGCTCAGGTTCCGCCGGGCCGAGTTCGACGGGCCGACCGACGGCGTCATCTACGCCAGCATGGTCGGCCTCGGCTTCGCGATGAGCGAGAACGTCAGCTACTACGTCGCCGCGCTCAACTCCGACCAGGGCGGCATGGGGCTGGCCGTCACCGTGGTGCTGCGCGGCGTGCTGTCGCCGTTCGCGCACCCGCTGTTCACCTCGATGATCGGCGTCGCGGTCGCCTACGCCGCCCAGCGCAACGGGTCCGAGCGGGTCTTCATCATCATGGCCGGCTGGGTCGGCGCGATGCTCCTGCACGGGCTCTGGAACGGTCTCACCTCCTACGGCGGCTTCCCCGGCCTGGTCATCGCCTACCTGGTGCTGCTGGTCGTGCTGGTGGTGCTCATCGCGCTGGTGCTCAGGGACCGGCGGCGCATCGTCGCGCTGATCCACCGCTACCTGCCGCCGTACGAGCCGACCAAGCTGGTCAACCGGGCCGACATCTACATGCTGTCCGCCCTGTCGCGGCGCCGGCAGGCCAGGCAGTGGGCCAAGGTCCACGGCGGCAAGCGGGGGCTGCGCGCGATGCGCGACTACCAGCTCGCGGCGACCGAGCTGGGCCTGCTGCACGAGCGGGCCGCCAAGCGGATGGTCGACGAGCAGACCTTCCACGAGGAGCAGCGCGCCCTGCTCGAATGCATGAGCGCCGCCAGGGCCGGCTTCCCGATGACGCCCGCCCACTTCAGGGCCGCGGCGCGGGGCACCCCGCCACCGGGCTACGCGCCCGGCGCCCCCGGCTGAGCCAGGATCCGCCGCAGCGAGGTCTCGCGCGGACCGGGATAGACCGGGTCGGAGTGCAGCAGCAGCGCGTCGGCGAACGCCTTGCCGGTGGCGAACAGCTCACGGGTGGCCGAGGCGTAGGTGGTCACGGCCCACTGCTTGGCGGAGTCGTCGCCCACGCCGAAGGTCGTCAGCCCCGCCGTACGGCAGAGCGTGACCGCTCTCGGCAGGTGGAACACCTGCGTGACCACGGTCAGCCGCTCGGCGCCGAAGACCTGGCGGGCCCGCACGCACGAGTCCCAGGTGTCGAACCCGGCGTAGTCGAGCACCATCACCGCGTCGGGCACGCCCCTGGCCCGCAGGTAGTCACGCATGGCCGTCGGCTCGTCGTACTCCTTGCGGCTGTTGTCGCCCGACAGCAGCAGCGCCTTGACCTTGCCCGCTCGGTAGAGCTCGGCCGCGATGTCGAGCCGCCGGGCCAGAAAGGGGGAGGGGTGGCCGCTGAACAGGCCCGCGCCCAGCACGAGCGCCACCTGCGAGGCGGGCACCCGGGTCAGCCAGCCGCCGGTGTCGGCCACCACGCGGCTGTCCGAGCTGTCGAGCCACGCCCACGTCATCGGCGCCAGGGCGAGCACGCTGAGCAGCACCAGTCCTTGGTACAGCCGGCGCAGGGTCTTCCGAGCGGGGCGGGCGAAAGCCACTCGACGACCTCACAGATAGGGGGACGTAGTCCCTCACACCTTAGACTTTGGCCGGTGTTTCCGTGGGGGAGGCGGCGGCCGGGGCCGTCAGCGGGTCGCGGGTGCGCAGTGAGGTGACCACTCTGAGCGTGGCGATCCAGACCAGGGTCGAGCCGAGCACGTGCACGCCGACCAGGAAGGCGGGCACCGCCAGGAAGTACTGGGTGTAGCCGATCACGCCCTGGGCCAGCTCCACCATGATCAGCACCAGCGCGGCCCGGCGGGCCGATCTGGGCGAGTCGGTCACGTGCAGCGCGAACATCAGCGCGAACGACAGCCCGACCACGAGGTAGACGATGTCGGCGTGCAGCCGCGCCACGCTCTCGATGTCGAGGTCGAAGCGGGAGGCCAGCGCGTCGCCGGAATGCGGCCCCGTGCCGGTCACCAGCACCCCGGCCAGCAGCAGCACGACCACCGCCGCGACCAGCACGTGGCCGAGGCGCCGGATGTCCCGGTGCGTCACCCGGCGGACCGGTCCGTCGCCCTCACTCGAGCGCGCGTAGAGCGCCCAGCAGGCGGCGATCAGCGCGATGGAGACCAGGAAGTGCACGCTGACCGTGAACGGGTTGAGCAGGCTCCTGACCACCAGCCCGCCCCACAGCGCCTGGAAGACGATGCCCGCGGGCTGCAGCAGGGCCAGCCGGAGCAGCGGACGGCGCCGCGGGGCCAGCCGCATCGCCGACACCACGCAGGCGAACCCCACCGCCAGCACCAGGAACGTCAGCAGCCGGTTGCCGAACTCGACGGCCATGGTGACGGGCGAGATCTCCGGATGCGCGATCGGCACGAAGCTTTCGGGGGTGCACCTGGGCCAGGTCGGGCAGCCGAGCCCCGAGCCGGTGACCCGCACGGCCGCGCCCGTCACCGTGATGCCCGCGTTGACCACCACGGAGGCCAGTGCCCAGCCGCGCATCGACTCGGCGGTCGGCGCCCAGAAGGAGAACAGGCGCCGGACCAGGGCGTTGGAGTGGTCCGTGGGTAGTTTCACGTCAACGAGCTTCACGTCAACGATGGTAAGGGCCTGGTTGTCCGGTCCTCCCATCGGGAACGTGCTTCTCAAGCGGCATGGGTATGTGACATATTACAGACCGGGAGGTGAAATGTCCGATGTGATCGTCATCGGCGCCGGAGTGGTGGGCGCCGCGTGCGCTTATTACGCCGCCCGGGCCGGACTCGACGTGACCGTGGTGGACCGCGGCCCGGTGGCGGGCGGCACGACGGGCGCGGGCGAGGGCAACGTGCTGGTCTCGGACAAGGAGCCGGGTCCGGAGCTGGACCTGGCACTGCTGTCCAACCGCCTCTGGGGAGAGCTGGCCGCGCTGGGCGGGTTCGAGTACGAACCCAAGGGCGGACTCGTCGTCGCCGAGACGGACGAGGTCCAGAAGCAGCTCGCCGAGCTGGCGGCGGAGCAGGGCGTCGAGTACGCCGTCGTGCCCGCCGCCGACCTGCGCGGCTACGAGCCGCACCTGGCCGAGGGGCTCGCGGGCGGCGTCTACTACCCGCAGGACGCCCAGGTGCAGCCCATGCTGGCGGCCGCGCACCTGCTCAGGCACGGCGCGGAGAGCTTCGGCCACGGGACGCTGCACCTGCGCACCGGGGTCACCGTGACCGGATTCACGCGGTCCGGCGACCGGGTGACGGGCGTACGCACCGACCGGGGTGACATCCTCGGCGGCGCGGTGATCAACGCGGCCGGCACCTGGGGCGGCGAGATCGCCCGGCTCGCGGGCGTGGACCTGCCGGTCCTGCCCAGGCGCGGTTTCATCCTGGTCACCGAGCCGCTGCGCGAGCCGCTGATCCGGCACAAGGTCTACACCGCCGCCTACGTCACCAACGTGGCCAGCGACTCGGCCGATCTGGAGACCTCGGCCGTCGTCGAGGGCACCCCGGCGGGGACCGTGCTCATCGGGGCGAGCAGGGAGCGGGTCGGGTTCGACCGGACGACCTCGCCCCGGGTGCTGGCCCGGCTGGCGGCCCAGGCCGTCGCCCTGTTCCCGGTGCTCCGGGACGTGCGGGTGATCAGGTCGTACTGCGGTTTCCGGCCGTACTGTCCCGACCATCTGCCGGTGATCGGCGCGGATCCGCGCGTGCCCGGGTTGTATCACGCGTGCGGGCACGAAGGGGCGGGGATCGGTCTCGCGCCCGCGACCGGGCTCGTGCTGTCCCAGCTGCTGACCGGCGCCCGCCCGGACCTCGACCCGCACCCCTTCCGCCCGGACCGCTTCGAGTCCTCTCACGCGAGCGAGGAGTCCGAGTGACCTTCCAGATCACGATCGACGGCCGGGCCGTGCCGGTCGAGCCGGGGCAGACGATCGGCGCGGCCCTGCACGCCGCCGGGGTCCGCGCGTGGCGCACCACCCGCTTCGGCGGGCGGCCGCGCGGGCTGTTCTGCGGCATCGGCGTCTGCTTCGACTGCCTGATCACGGTGAACGGCCGCCCACCAGAACGCGCCTGCCTGCTGGAGGCCCGGCCCGGAGACGAGGTGACGACCTCGTGAGCGCGCCCGACGACCGCCTGAGCGACAGCGACGACCGCCTGAGGGCGACTGACGACCGCGTCCGCGACGACCGCGTGAGTGCGGCCTGCGATCTCGTCGTGGTCGGAGGTGGGCCTGCCGGAGTGGCGGGCGCTCTGGCGGCGGCGTTGCACGGCCTGAATGTGGTCCTCATCGACTCCGGAGCCCGCCTCGGCGGTCAGTACTTCCGTCACCCGGCCGACGCGGCGCGCGCCGTCACGCCGGGTCTGGACCGGTTCCTGCGGCAGGCCCGCGCGCTGGGCGAGCGGGCCGAGGTGCTGCTCGGACACCAGGTGTGGACCGTGACGCGCGACGGCGACCGGCTGACCGTCCACTGCCAGACACCGGACGGTCGCCCGGTGGAGATCCGCTGCCATGACCTCCTGATCGCCACCGGCGCGCATGACCGGCCGCTGCCGTTCCCCGGCTGGGACCTGCCCGGCGTCCTGACGGCGGGCGGCGCCCAGGCGCTGCTCAAGGGCAACGGCGTCGTCGCCGGCGGCCGGGTGGTCGTCGGCGGCACCGGGCCGTTCCTGCTGCCCGTGGCCACGGGCCTGGCCGCGGCGGGGGCCGAGGTGCTGGGCGTGTTCGAGGCCAACGGCGGCCTGGCCCTGGCCCGGCATCCGGTGCTGGCCCTGGGCAAGGCGGGGGAGGCCGCGGGCTACGGCCTGGCCATGGCCAGGCACCGCGTGCCGTACCGGACGCACCAGGCGGTGATCGCCGCGCACGGCGAGCGCGAGCTGGAGGCCGTCACCGTGGCGCGGCTCGACGCCGACTGGAACGTGCTCGCCACCAGGGAACTGGCCTGCGACACCCTGGCCGTCGGCTACGGCTTCGTCCCCCAGATCGAGCTCGGCGTCGAGCTGGGCTGCCAGACCCGCCAGGACGCGGACGGCATGCCCGTACTCGCGGTGGACGGCCGCCAGCGCACCACGGTGGAGGGCGTCTGGGCGGCCGGCGAGCCGACCGGTGTGGGGGGCAGGCACCTGGCAGAGCTGGAGGGCCGCATCGCGGGCCTGGCCGTGGCCGGAGCGCCGGTCCCCGGCGTGCTGGCCAGGCGGCGCCGGCGGATGCGCGCGTTCGGGGAGGCGCTGCACCACGCCTATCCGGTCAAGCCGGGCTGGCAGGGCTGGCTGCGCGACGACACGCTGGTGTGCCGGTGCGAGGAGGTGCCGGTCGCCCGCGTACGCGCGGCGCTGGCGCTCGGCGCCACCGACGCGCGCTCGGTCAAGCTGCTGGCCAGGCCCGGCATGGGCTGGTGCCAGGGCCGCGTCTGCGGCTACACGGTCGCCTGCCTGGCCGGGGAGCGGCCCCGGCCCCCTCGCCGCCCCATTGCGCAACCCATCTCTCTCGGCTCTCTCGCCGACCTCGATACCCACTGATTTTGGAGGAAACTTTAATGACAAATCGCGCTAAGTCCTGGCACGGTGTCATGGTGGCCACGGCGCTCCCGCTGCACCCGGATCTGTCCGTCGACTTCGACGGCTATGCCGACCACTGCCGCTGGCTGGTCGAGAACGGCTGCGACGGCGTGGTCCCCAACGGATCGCTGGGCGAGTACCAGACGCTCACTCCCGAGGAGCGGGCCCGGGTCGTGGAGACGGCCGTCGAGGCCGTCGGCGGGGCGAACGTGATGGCGGGCGCCGCCGCGTACGGCGCGGCGGAGTCGCGGCGCTGGGCCGAGCAGGCGGGCGCGGCCGGCTGCGGCTCGGTGCTGCTGCTGCCGCCCAACACCTACCGGGCCGACGAGCGGTCCGTGATCGCGCACTACCGCGAGGTGGCCAAGGCCGGGGTGCCGATCGTGGCCTACAACAACCCGTACGACACCAAGGTGGACCTGACGCCCGCGCTGCTCGCGGCCCTGCACGGTGAGGGTCTGATCGTGGCCGTGAAGGAGTTCAGCGGTGATCCGCGCCGGCCCTACGAGCTCGCCGAGCTGGCCCCCGGGCTGGACGTGCTGATCGGGTCCGACGACGTGCTGCTGGAGCTGGCGGTGGCCGGCGCCGTCGGCTGGGTCGCGGGCTACCCCAACGCGCTGCCCGCCTCCAGCGTCGCCCTCTACCGGGCCGCGCTGGCCGGTGACCTCGACACCGCGCTGCCGCTCTACCGCACGCTCCACCCGCTGCTGCGCTGGGACTCCAAGACGGAGTTCGTGCAGGCCATCAAGCTGTCGATGGACCTCGCGGGCCGTCATGGCGGGCCCTGCCGCCTGCCGCGCGTGCCGCTGACGGAGGAGCAGGCGGCGGCCGTACGCGGTGCGACGGAGAAGGCGCTCGCGGAGGGCCTGCGATGAGGACGAAACGGGTCTTCCACGCCGTCGACTCGCACACCGAGGGCATGCCGACCCGCGTGATCACCGGCGGCGTGGGCGTGATCCCCGGCGCGAGCATGGCCGAGCGGCGCGTCTACTTCCGCGACCACCTCGACCACATCCGCCGGCTGCTGATGAACGAGCCGCGCGGCCACGCCGCCATGAGCGGCGCCATCCTGCAGCCGCCGACCAGGCCCGACGCCGACTGGGGCGTGCTGTTCATCGAGGTGTCCGGGCTGCTGCCGATGTGCGGCCACGGCACCATCGGCGTGGCGACCGTGCTGGTGGAGACCGGCATGGTGGAGGTCGTCGAGCCGGTCACCACCGTACGCCTGGAGGTGCCCGCCGGGCTCGTCGAGGTGGACGTGGCCGTCGAGGACGGCATGGCCATGTCGGTGACGCTGCGCAACGTGCCCGCCTACAGCGACAGACTCGACGCCGTCGTCACCGTGCCGGGCTTCGGCGACATCCGCTACGACCTGGCCTACGGCGGCAACTTCTACGCGATCGTCGACCTCGACGACTACGGCCTGCCCTTCGACCGCAAGGCCAAGAACGAGATCCTCGCCGCCGGGCTGGCCACGATGGCGGCCATCGACGCCGCCGACGAGCCCGTGCACCCCGAGGACGACCGCATCCGCGGCTGCCACCACGTCTACTTCGCCGCGCCGGGCTCCAACGCGCACCACTCGCGGCACGCGATGGCCATCTACCCGGGCTGGTTCGACCGCTCGCCCTGCGGTACCGGCACCAGCGCCCGCATGGCCCAGTTGCACGCCCGCGGCGAACTGCCGGTGGGCCCGGACGGCTGGGACTTCGTCAACGAGTCGTTCATCGGCACCCGGTTCGTCGGCCGGCTGCTGGGGGAGACCACCGTCGGCGGGCGGCCCGCGGTCGTGCCCGCCATCACCGGCCGCGCCTGGGTCACCGGCACCGCCCAGTACTTCCTCGACCCGCGCGACCCGTTCCCCGAGGGGTTCGAGCTATGAGCGTCACCACGGTCGACTACCACACCGCGGGCGAGCCGTTCAGGATCGTCACCGGCGGCGCCCCCGACCTCCCGGGCGCCACCGTGCTCGAACGCCGTGCCGCCGCCCCCGGCGGACCGGCCGAGCGGGTGCGGCGGCTGCTCTGCCACGAGCCGCGCGGCCACGCCGACATGTACGGCTGCTTCCTGGTCCCGCCCGACGACCCCGGCGCCCACTTCGGCGCGCTGTTCTGGCACAAGGACGGCTACTCCACCGCCTGCGGCCACGGCACGATCGCCCTCGGCGTGCACGCCGTCCGCGAGGGGCTGGTCGAGGCGGACCCCGGCGGCGAGACGGACGTGGTCATCGACGTGCCGTCCGGCCGCGTCACGGCCCGCGTCCGCGGCTCGCGGGACCGCGTCGAGTCGGTCACCTTCGTCAACGTCCCGTCGTACGTCATCGCCCGCGCCGTCCCCGCCGCCGGCGTCAAGGTCGACCTGTCCTACGGCGGCGCCATCTACGCCGCCCTGCCGGTCTCGGCCGTCGGCCTGTCCGTCGAGGCCGCGAACCTGCCCGAGCTCATCGGCCACGCGCGCCGGATCAAGGCCGCCCTGGCGGACCACCCGGCCACGCGGCACCCGGCGGACGACCGGCTGTCCGGCGTCTACGGAGTGATCTTCTACGAAGGGGAAGGGCCGCACCAGCGCAACGTGACGGTGTTCGCCGACGGCGAGGTGGACCGGTCGCCGTGCGGCTCCGGCACGGCCGCGCGGCTCGCCCTGCTGTACGACGAGGGCCACCAGGGGCCGCTGATCCACACCGGCATCGCGGGCGGCACGTTCGTCGCCACCGTGGGGAAGGTCACGGACCAGGGCGTCGTCGCCGAGATCGAGGGCATGGCCTACCGCACCGGCAGGCACACCTTCGAGCTCGACCCCGCGGACCCCCTCGGCACCGGGTTCGTGCTCCGGTGAGCCCGCTGCCCTACCTCGACGCCGCCACCATCGAGCGGCTGGTGCCCGTGGCGCGGGCCGTACGGATCCTGGAGGAAGCCCTGCGAGCCGGGCTCGATCCGGAGGAGACGCCGCTGCGGCCGGTCGTCGAGCTGCCCGCCGGGCAGCTCCTGCTGATGCCCGCCGCCGCGGGACGCTACGCGGGCGTGAAGGCCGTCACCGTCGCGCCCGGTAACGCCGCGCGCGGGCTGCCCCGCATCCAGGGCACGTACCTGCTGCTCGACGGCGACACCCTGGCCCCGCTGGCCGCCATGGACGGCGTCGCGCTCACCTCGCTGCGCACCCCGGCGGTCTCCGCGCTGGCCGTCACGCACCTGGCCGAGCCGGACGCCCGCACCCTGGTGGTGTTCGGCACCGGCCCGCAGGCGTGGGGGCACATCCTCGCGCTGAGCGCGGTCCGGCCCGTCGAGCGGGTCACGGTCGTCGGCCGCGACCGCGCCCGCGCCGAGGAGCTCGCCGCCCGCTGCCGCGAGCACGGCCTGCCCGCTCTGGCCGGGCACGGTCCGAACCCCGACCTGCGTGCCGTGGCCGAGGCGGACCTGATCGCCTGCTGCACCACGGCCAGGGAGCCGCTCTTCCCCGGCGAGCTGGTCCGCGACGGCGCCACGGTCGTCGCGGTCGGGTCGCACGAGCCCGACGCCCGTGAGCTGGACGGCGACCTCCTCGCCCGCGCCACCGTCGTGGTCGAGGCCAGGTCGGCGGCGCTGGCCGAGGCGGGGGATGTGGTCATCCCGGTGCGCCAAGGTACGATCACCACCGGTCACCTCGCCGGTAACCTCGCCGACCTGATCGCCGGCCGGGTGCCCACGGGTGCCGGTCCCCGCGTGTTCAAGAGCACCGGGATGGCGTGGGAGGACCTGGTGGTCGCCGCCGCCGCGTACGAGGCGTGGGCCTAGCGGGGCGTTCCCCAGCGGGCGTGTACTGAGAGTGAGGGGATGGCCGGATGACTGCCGAGAACCGGCTCGACCTGCCGATGGTGGGCGAGCGGCAGAGCTTGCGTGAGCAGGTCGCGCACGCGCTCCGTGCCGCGCTGGTCACCGGCGAGATGCGCCCGGGGGTGGTCTACTCCGCGCCGGTGCTGGCCGCGCAGTTCGGCGTCTCCGCGACGCCCGTCCGTGAGGCCATGCTCGACCTGGCCAAGGAGGGGCTGGTCGAGGCGGTGCGCAACAAGGGCTTCCGGGTCACCGAGCTGTCCGACCGCGATCTCGACGAGCTGACCGAGATCCGGCAGCTCATCGAGGTGCCCACCGTGACCCGCCTGGCCGACGCCTCGCGCGCCGCGGAGTTCGAACGGCTCAGGCCGGTCGCCGAGGAGATCGTCGCCGCGGCCGAGCGGGGCGACCTGCTCGGCTACGTGGACGCCGACCTGCGCTTCCACGTGGAGCTGCTGACCCTGTCGGGCAACGCCCACCTGGTCGAGGTGGTCAAGGACCTGCGCAACCGGGCCCGGCTCTACGGCCTCTCGCAGTTGCGGGAGCGCGGCACGCTGTCGGAGTCGGCCCGCGAGCACGTCGCGCTGCTCGACGCGCTCAAGACCGGCGACACCACGGCGGCCCGCACCATCATGTCCGAGCACATCCAGCACGTCCGCGGCATCTGGGCCGACCAGCACTGATCACACCCTGGGGGCTATTTCGTGGCGCGCGTGGTCCCCAGGCTGGCGGCCACGATGCAGATGATCGCCGCCCACTGCTGCGCGTGCAGCATCTCGCCCAGCACCACCACGCCGACCAGCGCGGCCATCGCGGGCTCCAGGCTCATCAGGATGCCGAACACGTGTTTCGGCATCCGGCGCAGCGCGTTCAGCTCCAGCGAGTACGGGATCACCGACGACAGCAGTCCCACTCCCAGCCCGATCAGCAGCAACTGCGGCTGGAGCAGGTCGCCGCCGCCCGAGGTGATGCCCACCGGCGCGATCACGAGGGCCGACACGATCATCGCGAACGACAGCCCGGTCGTGCCGGGGAAGCGCCGCCCGACCGAGGCGGACAGCAGGATGTAGGCGGCCCAGCACGCGCCGGCCGCCATCGCGAGCCCGATGCCGACCCAGCTGATCGACGCCGACTGGCCCCACGGCGCCAGCAGCGCCACACCCGCCGCCGCCAGGCCGATCCACAGCAGGTCGAGCCGGCGCCTGGACGCCGCGACCGCCACGCCCAGCGGCCCGAGGAACTCGATCGCCACCGCGATGCCCAGCGGCAGCCGCGCGATCGCCTCGTAGAACACGAGGTTCATGACCGCCAGCGTCACGCCGAAGGCGACCCCGACCCCGAGATCACGCCACGACATCCCCTTCAGCTTGGGCCTGGCCACCGCGCCCATGATCAGCGCGCCCGCCCCGATGCGCAGGAACACCACCGCGCTCGGCGGCAGCGCCGCGAACAGCTCCTTGGCGAAGCCCGCCCCGAGCTGCACCGAGAAGATCGCCAGCAGCACCAGCCCGGAAGGCGGGATGGAGTCGGCAGCGGCACGCAGCACGCTGCCGGGTTTGGGGAGCCCCGATCCGCGGTCGAAAGGATCATCCAGGGCGAACGCGGTCACGGCACTCCTCGGTAGGTCGGCTGGCGGGTAGAACGGTACCGAGCCAGGCCGACATTCCCTCCCTGAGGTGGTACTAATACGCACTGGATCATTGAAACCCCCATGCTCGTCCTGATCGCCGCCGACCTGGGCGTCCCGCTGGCCGGGGTGGCCTCCGCGCTGATGCCGGTGCTGGGCGCGCTGGTGGTGTCGAGGATCGTGGCACCCGCCCAGCCCGCCGACCTCGGCCCGGGGCGGGTGCCACGGCCCTGGAGCACAACGGGGTGCGGCCGGCGGTGCACGTCAGCCTGACCGCTCGCCGCGCTCACACCCCCGCCGCGTTCAGGGGGCTGCTCACTCCCAGCGGAACGTACGCGAGGCCAGGCCCAGGGACAGCACCGCCCAGGCGGCCAGCACCGCCAGCGCCCCCAGCGGCAGGGCCGCGCCCCCGGCGAGCACGGAACGCAGCCCGCGGGTCAGCGCCGAGATCGGCAGCAGCTCCAGGACCGGCCGCACCCCGGCGGGGAACTTGTCCAAAGGGAAGATCACCCCACCCGCGCCGAGCAGCACCAGGTAGACCAGATTGGCCCCGGCCAGCGTCGCCTCGGCCCGCAGCACGCCCGCCATGAGCAACCCCAGCCCGCTGAAGGCCGCCGTGCCCAGCAGCACGAGCAGCAGCGCGGCCACCGGCGAGCCCTGGGGCCGCCAGCCGAGCGCCAGCGCGACCGCCACGAGCACCACCACCTGGACGCCCTCCACCGCGAGCACGGCCGCCGTCTTGGCCAGCAACAGCCCGGCCCTGGACAGCGGGGTCGCGCCGAGCCGCTTCAGCACGCCGTAGCGGCGCTCGAAGCCCGTCGCGATGGCCTGCCCGGTGAACGCCGTCGACATGATCGCCAGCGCGAGCACGCCCGGCGCGAGGAAGTCGATCCGCCGGCCGCCGCCGATGTCGATCAGCGGGGCCAGGGAGAACCCGACGAGCAGCAGCACCGGGATGATCAACGTCAGCAGCAGCTGCTCGCCGTTGCGCAGCGTCTGGCGCGTCTCGGCCGCCGCCTGCGCCAGCACCATGCGCGCGAACGGCGCCGCCGCCGGTGCGGGGGTGAAGTCGAGCGTGGTCATCGCAGCTCCCTGCCGGTCAGCTCCAGGAACACGTCTTCGAGCGTTCTTCGCTCGATGCTCAGGTCGGCGGCCATGACGCCCTCGGCGGCGCACCAGGTCGTCACGGTAGCCAGCAACTCCGGGCCCACCAGGCCCTCGATGATGTAGTGGCCCGCGGGCGACTCCTTGGCCGCGCTGCCGCCGGGCAGCGCGTTGAGCAGCTCGTCCAGCGAGAGCCCCGGCCGGGCCCTGAAGCGCAGCTGGCGCTCGGCCCCGGTCAGCGACGCCGGGCTGCCCTCGGCCACCACCCGCCCCCGATCGATGATCACCACCTGGTCGGCCAGGCGTTCGGCCTCGTCCATGTGGTGCGTGGTGAGCACCACCGAGACCCCCGCGGCCCGCAGCTCGCCCACCAGGTCCCAGCAGGCATGCCTGGCCTGCGGGTCGAGCCCGGCCGTCGGTTCGTCGAGGAACACCAGCTCCGGCCGGCCGATGACCGCCGCGGCCAGGGAGAGCCGCTGCTGCTGGCCCCCCGACAGGCGGCGGTAGGGGGTGCGGACATGGTCGGCCAGGCCGAGCCGTACCAGAAGCGCGGGAGCGTCGAGGGGATGGGCGTAGAAGCGCGAGACCAGGCGGAGGAACTCCCCGCAGCGCATCGCGGGCGGCACGCCGCCCGCCTGGAGCATGACGCCCACCCGGGGTCGCAGCTCGGGCCGGTCGGGCGGCAGGCCCAGCACCCGCACCGTGCCGGAGTCGGCCGTCCGGAACCCCTCGCAGATCTCGACCGTGGACGTCTTGCCGGCGCCGTTGGGCCCGAGCACGGCGGTGACCGCGCCACGCTCGGCGCGCAGCGACAGGCCGTCGACGGCGGTGCTGCCGCCGTAACGCTTGACCAGGCCGATGAGCTCGACGGCTGGGGATTCCATGGCCACGAGTTTAGGGACTGTCCGTGACGGTCCGCCTGGCAACCCTGCCCGGTCCGTCCGGGAGGCCGGATCGTGGCCGGATATGGACAGCTGTTGACCCGGCCATTTCTCGGAAAGTCCCCACCAGGAGTGAAAGTCTGAGAGTGACGTCCGCATCACAGGAGGTTGCCATGTCACAACGCAGTGGCTATGCGCCCGGCGTCCCATGCTGGGTGGATCTGTCGAGCACCGACGTCGAGGCGTCCGTCCGCTTCTACGACGAGGTGTTCGGCTGGCGGGCGGAGATGATCGACGACCCGGCGGCCGGGGGCTACGGCCAGTTCACCTACGACGGCAAGAAGGTCGCCGGAGTGGGCCCCGTCTTCGGCGAGGGCATGCCCGCGACCTGGAACACCTACATCACCACCGAAGACGCCGCCGCCACCGCCGACCGGGTCAGGAACGCGGGCGGGACCGTCGTCATGGAGCCCATGCAGGTGTTCGAGGAAGGCACCATGGCCGTCTTCCAGTCGCCCGACGGGTCGTTCGTCTCGATCTGGGAGGCCGGCCGGCACCAGGGCGCCGAACTGGTCAACGAGCCGACCTCGTTCTGCTGGAACGAGCTCGTCACCCGCGACGTCGCCGGCGCGGAGCGCTTCTACTCGGCCGTCTTCGGCTGGACCCCCCACCTCCAGGAGATGGAGGGCGTCAAGTACACCGAATGGCACGCCGGGGACGCGAGCATCGCCGGCATGATCGAGATGGCGCCGCAGTACCCGCCGGAGACGCCGTCCCACTGGATGACGTACTTCGCCGTCGCCGACCTCGACGCCACCGTCAGCGCGGCCGAGCGGGCGGGTGCCACGATCCTCGTCGGCGCCATGGACGCGCCTCCGGGGCGGTTCGCCATGCTCACCGACCCGCAGGGAGCGGCACTCTCCGTGATCCAACTCCGCGAAATCAGCTAAACATCCCATAATCGGGAATCTGGCAGACCGGATCTTGGTTGAACCCCTCGGCCCTCGTGGGTCACACGCCTGCGAGGGAGAGGGGTTCACGCATGTCCGTGGCAGAAGCCACGCCAGTCATCACGTCACCTGTCGTCAAGGAGAAGCGCCGCGGACTCCTGCTGCTCGTCCTGGGAGCGCTGTCGGCCATCGGCCCGCTCTCGATCGACATGTACCTGCCCGCGCTGCCCGCCATCACCGGCGAACTGCTCAGCACCCCCGCGCAGGTACAGCTGACGCTGACCGCCTGTCTCATCGGCGTCTCCGTCGGCCAGGTGGTCGCCGGACCGGTGAGCGATGTGCGCGGCCGGCGGTTGCCGCTGATCGTGGGCGTGGCCGGGTACGCGCTCGCCTCGCTGCTGTGCGCCTTCGCCCCCTCGGTGCCCGTGCTCATCCTGTTCCGCCTGCTGCAGGGCATCCTCGGCGGCGCGGCCCTGGTCATCGTCCGGGCCGTCGTCCGCGACCTCTACGACGGCGCCGCCATCGCGCGCATCTTCGCCACGCTCATGCTCGTCAGCGGCCTCGCGCCGATCCTGGCCCCGATCCTGGGCGCGCAACTGCTCGCCTTCACCTCCTGGCGCGGCGTCTTCGTCGCGCTGAGCATCGCCGGGATCGTGCTGCTCGTGGCCATGCTCGGCGGGGTCCGCGAGACGCTGCCCGCCCACCAGCGGGAGAGCGGCGGCCTCAAGCACACCGTGCGCATCTTCTGGCGGCTGCTGCGCGACCGCTCGTTCATGGGCGGCGCGCTGACCGCGGGGCTGGCCTTCGCCGCCATGTTCGGCTACATCTCCGGCTCGCCGTTCGTGCTGCAGGAGGTGTACCACGCCACACCGCAGCAGTATTCGCTCATCTTCGGGCTCAACGCGCTCGGCCTGACCCTCATGGCCCAGGTCGGCGGGCGGCTCTCGGGACGGGTGGCGCCGGCCCGCCTGGTGGTCGCCGGCCTGTGCGTGGCCCTGGCCGGCGCGGCGCTGCTGCTGGCCGCCGCCGTCCTCGGGCTGGGCCTGGCGGGCATCGTCGCCGCGCTGTTCGTTATCATGTGCGGCCAGGGCCTGGTGCTTCCGGGCACCGGAGCGCTGGCCCTGGCCAGCCAGCCGCAGCAGATCGCGGGCAGTGCCTCCGCCCTGCTCGGTGTGCTCCAGTTCGCGCTGGGCGCCCTGGCCGCGCCGCTGGTCGGGCTGGTGGGGGCGGCCACGGCAGTGCCGATGGCCTCGGTGATGCTGGCGCTCATCGCCTGCTCTGCGGTGACCTTCCTGGTCATCGGCCGAGTTAGGTAAGCCTACCCTGCGTGAGAAATTCCATTCCTCGTCTTTCAGGATCCATTTGTGAAGCGGGAAGGAATTACGGCACACTGATGTTGTGAAAAACGTGCCCACGTCAATCGAGCCAGGAAACGAGCGCGGCACCCGCGCCCGGGTCGCTCGGCTGATCCTTGAGCACGGTCCTGTCGCGGCGGTCGCGCTGGGCGAGCGGCTCGGGCTCACGCCCGCCGCCGTCCGCCGTCATCTTGACGCGCTGCTGGCTGACGGGATGATCGAGCCTCGTACGGTGCGTCCGCGCGGACAGCGCGGACGAGGGCGACCGGCCAAGCTGTTCGCCATCACCGACGCGGGGCGCAGTGCTTTCGAGCACGCCTATGACGACCTGGCCAACAGCGTATTGCGTTTCCTGGCCGAGCGCGTGGGCGACAAAGCAGTGACCGACTTCGCCCGCTCGCAGGTGTCCAGCCTGATGCGACGACTGGAGCCGGTCATGCTGACGGTGCCGGCCGACCAGCGCGTACAAGTGCTGGCGCAGGCGCTGTCGGCGGAGGGGTACGCCGCCTCGGCCACCAAGGCCAAGTCGGGCGGCGACCAGCTCTGCCAGCACCACTGCCCGGTGGCGCACGTGGCGGCGGAGTTCCCGCAGCTGTGTGAGGCCGAGACGGAGGCGTTCGCGCAACTGCTCGGCACCCCGGTGCAGCGCCTGGCCACGATCGCGCACGGCGACGGGGTCTGCACCACCCATGTGAGCCCGCACGCGCTGGGCCTTGCAACGAGCAGGGCCACCCATAGCGACAAAAGCAAGGAGACCGGAAGGTGACTGTCACCGACCGCCCGGAGCTGGAAGGCCTCGGGAATTACAAGTTCGGCTGGTCCGACTCGGATGCCGCAGGGGCGGTGGCCAAGCGCGGCCTGTCCGAGGAGGTCGTCCGCAACATCTCCGCGCTCAAGAACGAGCCGGAGTGGATGCTCGACCTTCGCCTGAAGGGCCTCCGCCTGTTCGGCAAGAAGCCCCTGCCCACCTGGGGTTCCGACCTCACGGGCATCGACTTCGACAACATCAAGTACTTCGTGCGCTCGACCGAGAAGCAGGCCGCTTCCTGGGACGAGCTGCCCGACGACATCAAGAACACCTATGACAAGCTCGGCATCCCCGAGGCGGAGAAGCAGCGCCTCATCGCCGGTGTCGCCGCCCAGTACGAATCCGAGGTCGTCTATCACAAGATCCGTGAGGACCTCGAGGAGAAGGGCGTCATCTTCGTCGACACCGACACGGGCCTGAGGGAGCACGAGGAGCTCTTCAAGGAGTACTTCGGCTCGGTCATCCCGGTCGGCGACAACAAGTTCGCCGCGCTCAACACCTCCGTGTGGTCCGGTGGCTCGTTCATCTACGTGCCGCCGAACGTCGAGGTCGAGATCCCGCTGCAGGCCTACTTCCGGATCAACACCGAGAACATGGGTCAGTTCGAGCGGACGCTGATCATCGTCGACGAGGGCAGCTACGTCCACTACGTCGAGGGCTGCACCGCGCCGATCTACTCCTCCGACTCGCTGCACTCCGCGGTCGTCGAGATCATCGTGAAGAAGAACGCCCGCTGCCGTTACACGACCATCCAGAACTGGTCCAACAACGTCTACAACCTGGTCACCAAGCGCGCCGTCGCCTACGAGGGCGCGACCATGGAGTGGATCGACGGCAACATCGGCTCCAAGGTCACCATGAAGTACCCGGCCGTCTACCTGATGGGCGAGCACGCCAAGGGTGAGACGCTGAGCGTCGCCTTCGCGGGCGAGGGCCAGCACCAGGACGCCGGCTCCAAGATGGTGCACCTGGCTCCGCACACGAGCTCCACCGTCATCTCCAAGTCGGTGGCGCGCGGCGGCGGCCGCACCTCCTACCGCGGTCTCGTCCAGATCGAGGAGGGCGCTCACGGCAGCGCCAGCACGGTCAAGTGCGACGCGCTCCTGGTCGACCAGATCAGCCGCTCCGACACCTACCCCTACGTCGACGTCCGCGAGGACGACGTCTCGATGGGTCACGAGGCCACGGTCTCCAAGGTGAGCGAGGACCAGCTGTTCTACCTCATGAGCCGCGGTCTGGGCGAGGACGAGGCGATGGCGATGATCGT
The DNA here is from genome assembly GCF_040648415.1 of Nonomuraea sp. NPDC049141. NCBI lineage: Bacteria > Bacillati > Actinomycetota > Actinomycetes > Streptosporangiales > Streptosporangiaceae > Nonomuraea > Nonomuraea sp. NPDC049141. Next base: position 432,287 of record NZ_JBEZDR010000008.1, on the reverse strand, counting down.
GCGCGGCTTCGTCGAGCCGATCGCGCGCGAGCTCCCCATGGAGTACGCCCTCGAACTGAACCGCCTCATCGAGCTGCAGATGGAAGGAGCCGTCGGCTGATGGGCCTGACCGAGAAGCCCTTGTCGACCCTGCACGAGAAGGCGTCCTACGACCTGGACGACTTCGAGGTCCCGACGGGGCGCGAAGAGGCGTGGCGCTTCACGCCGCTGTCCCGCCTGAAGGGCCTGCACAGCGGCAAGGCGGAGATCACCGGGCGGGTGCTCACCCAGGTCTATACCCCGGCGGGCGTCGCCGCCGAGTGGGTCGGGCGCGAGGACGCGCGCATCGGCAAGGCGTACGTGCCGGCCGACCGCGTCAGCGCGCAGGCCTACAACGCCTTCGAGAAGGCGCTGGTCGTGACCGTGCCCAAGGAGACGGTGCCCGGCGAGGAGATCCGCATCGAGCTGCGCGGCGGCGGCAGCGACGGGGTCAGCTACGGCCACATCGTGGTCGTGCTGGAGCCGCTGGCCGAGGCCGTGGTCGTCATCGAGCACCAGGGCAGCGCGGTCTACGCCGACAACATCGAGTTCGTCGTCGGCGACGGCGCCACGCTCAAGGTCGTCAGCCTGCAGGACTGGGACGACGACGCCGTGCACGTCTCCCACCACCACGCCCAGCTCGCCAAGGACGCCACGTTCAAGGGCTTCGTGGTGACCCTGGGCGGCGACCTGGTGCGCCTGTCGCCGAGCGTGTCCTACATCGGCCCGGGCGGCGACGCCGACCTGTCCGGCGTCTACTTCGCCGACGCGGGCCAGCACCTGGAGCACCGCCTCCTGGTCGACCACTCGCAGCCCCACTGCAAGAGCAACGTCGACTACCGCGGCGCTCTGCAGGGCGAGGACGCGCACGCCGTGTGGATCGGCGATGTGATCATCAGGGTCGAGGCCGAGGGCACCGACACCTACGAACTCAACCGCAACCTGATCCTCACCGACGGCGCCCGCGCCGACTCGGTGCCCAACCTGGAGATCCTCACCGGCGAGGTGGCCGGCGCCGGCCACGCCAGCGCCTCCGGGCGCCTCGACGACGAGCACATCTTCTACCTGCAGGCCCGCGGCATCCCCTTCGACGAGGCCCGGCGCCTGGTCATCAAGGGCTTCCTCGGTCAGCTCATCGAGAAGATCCAGGTGGCGGAGATCCGCGATCGCGTCCTGAACGCGGTGGAGGCGGAGCTCGCGCGATGAGTCTTGAGAAGGTGTGCAAGGTCGAGGACATCCCCGACGGCGGAGTGATCGGCGTGGAGGTGGGGGAGACCCCGGTCGCGCTGGTCCGCAAGGGCGGCGAGGTGTTCGCCCTGCACGACGTCTGCTCCCACGCCGAGGTGAAGCTCAGCGAGGGGGAGGTCTACGACGGCACACTCGAATGCTGGTTGCACGGCTCGTGCTTCGACGTCCGCTCCGGCAAACCCACCGGGCCGCCCGCCACCAGACCCGTGAACGTCTACACAGTCCAGATCGACGGCGACGACGTCCTCGTCTCGCTCTCGAAGGAGTCATAAAACACATGTCCACCCTTGAGATCCGTGACCTGAAGGTCGCCGTCGAGGACAAGGAAATCCTGCGCGGCGTCAACCTCACCGTGCAGTCGGGGAAGACCCACGCCATCATGGGGCCCAACGGCTCCGGCAAGTCCACCCTCGCCTACGCCATCGCCGGCCACCCGAAATACACCATCACCGGCGGCGAGGTGCTGCTCGACGGCGTCAATCTGCTGGAGCTGACGGTCGACGAGCGGGCCCGCGCCGGCCTGTTCCTGGCCATGCAGTACCCGGTCGAGGTCCCCGGCGTGTCGGTCTCCAACTTCCTGCGCACCGCGGTCACCTCGGTCAGCGGCGAGGCGCCCAAGCTGCGCCAGTTCGCCAAGGACCTCAAGAGCGGCATGGACGCGTTGCAGATCGACGGCGCGTTCGCCCAGCGCAACCTCAACGAGGGCTTCTCCGGCGGTGAGAAGAAGCGCCACGAGATCCTCCAGCTGGAGCTGCTCAAGCCGAAGATCGCGGTGCTCGACGAGACCGACTCCGGGCTCGACGTCGACGCGCTGCGCGTGGTGTCCGAGGGCATCAACCGCTTCCGCGCCTCGGGCGACACGGGCGTCCTGCTGATCACGCACTACACCCGCATCCTGCGGTACGTGAAGCCCGACTTCGTGCACGTCTTCGCCGCTGGCAAGATCGTGGAGGAGGGCGGGCCGGAGCTGGCCGACAAGCTCGAGGCCGAGGGCTACGAGCAGTACACGAAGGCATCTGTATGACTTCCACCAGCTTGGACGTGGAGAGGATCAGGAAGGACTTCCCGGTTCTCTCCCGCGAGCTGCCCGGCGGGCGTCCGCTCGTCTATCTCGACTCGGGCAACTCCTCCCAGAAGCCCACCGCGGTCGTCGAGACCATGCGCGAGCACCTGGCGATGCACTACAGCAACGTCGGGCGCGCCATGCACGTGCTCGGCGCGGAGTCGACCGAGGCCTACGAGAGCGCGCGTGACAAGGTGGCCGAGTTCATCGGCGCCCCGTCGCGCGACGAGGTGATCTTCACCAAGAACGCCTCCGAGGCGCTCAACCTGGTCGCCTACTCCTTCGGCAACCCGGCCAACACCGACCCCCGCTTCACCCTCGGCCCCGGCGACGAGATCGTCATCTCCGAGATGGAGCACCACTCCAACATCGTGCCGTGGCAGTTCCTGGTGCAGCGCACCGGCGCGACGCTCAAGTGGTTCGGTGTCACGGACGACGGTCGCCTCGATATTTCGGATATTTCAGGACTGATCACTGAGCGCACGAAGATCGTGTCGATCGCGCATCAGTCCAACGTGCTCGGCACCATCAACCCGGTGGCCGACGTGCTGCGCCGGGCCCGCGAGGTGGGCGCGCTGGTGCTGCTCGACGCCTCCCAGTCGGTCCCGCACCACGCCGTGAACATGGCCGAGCTGGGTGTCGACTTCGTCGCCTTCACCGGCCACAAGATGGTCGGTCCCTCGGGCATCGGGGTGCTCTGGGGCAAGGCCGAGCTGCTCGACGCCATGCCCCCGTTCCTGGGCGGCGGCGAGATGATCGAGGCGGTCTGGATGGACCACTCGACGTACGCGCCGGTGCCGCACAAGTTCGAGGCGGGCACTCCGCCGATCGTCGAGGCCATCGGTCTCGGCGCGGCCGTCGACTACCTGACCGGCATCGGCATGGAGGCCATCGAGGCGCACGAGCGCGGCCTGACGGCCTACGCGCTCGACGCGCTGCGCGAGGTGCCCACGCTGCGCCTGATCGGGCCCGACTCGCTCGACCAGCGGGGCGCCACCCTGTCGTTCACGCTCGGCGGCATCCACCCGCACGACGTCGGCCAGCTGCTCGACGACGACTTCGGCATCGCGGTACGCGTCGGGCACCACTGCGCCCGGCCCCTCCACCTGCGGTTCGGAATACCGGCGACCACTCGGGCGTCGTTCTACCTGTACAACACCACGGGCGAGATCGACGCCCTGGTCCGCGGCCTCCATCATGTTCAGAAGGTGTTCGCATAGCCATGATCGGCGAGTCGATGTACCAGGAACTGATCCTGGAACACTACAAGCACCCGCAGGGGCGGGGGCTGCGTGACCCGTACGACGCCGAGGTTCACCACGTGAACCCCACGTGCGGCGACGAGATCACGCTCCGGGTCAAGTTGGGCGACGCCGGCAAGATCGAGGACGTCTCCTACGACGGGCAGGGCTGTTCGATCAGCCAGGCCGCCGCCTCGGTGTTGCACGAGCTGACCACCGGCTCGACGGTCGAGGACACGCTGTCCGTGGTCGACGAGTTCACCCGCCTCATGCAGGGCCGGGGCAAGGTGGAGGCCGACGAGGACGTGCTCGGCGACGCGGTGGCGTTCGCGGGCGTGGCCAAGTTCCCGGCGCGCGTCAAGTGCGCGCTGCTGTCGTGGATGGCCTACAAGGACGCTGTTGTGAGGAGTGCTGCGCGATGAGCAAGCCGGTGGAGACGCCGACCGGGTTCGATGGTGAGGCCACCGTCGACGAGGTCATGGAGGCGCTCAAGGACGTCGTCGACCCCGAGCTCGGCATCAACGTCGTCGACCTGGGCCTGATCTACGGGCTCAACCTCGACCCCGCCGAGGGCGGCCGGCCGGTGGCCACCATCGACATGACGCTGACCAGCGCGGCCTGCCCGCTGACCGATGTCATCGAGGATCAGGCGCATTCCGCGCTCGAGGGCATGGTTTCCGATGTTAAGATCAATTGGGTCTGGCTCCCGCCGTGGGGACCGGACAAGATCACTGACGAAGGGCGCGAGCAGCTTCGTATGCTAGGCTTCAACGTCTGATCATTGCTGTAGGGCTGACATCTTGGTGTCAGCCACTTCAGCCTGCCGAAGTCTGATAACTCAGATACTCGGGGAATACATGGTGTCTTCCCCGTGTTGGCAACACGTGCACCTAACGCACCAAAGTGCGTTTCACGCCGCCTGCGGCCGGCAAATGGGTGCGCGTAGACGGCCCGTCCTCCGGGCCAGTCCCCACCCAGCGGATGCCGACCATCCGCGCCTCGCAATGAAGTACGGCTCTGCCGTACGTCCCGGCTCGTCCTTTTCGCAGAAGTGACGCGCCACTCTGACTGAAAGGCACGAAGTTCGTGACCATGCTTGACGCTGTCCTGCCCGAGCTCAACGAGAACACCCCCGAGCCGGGTCCGTCCGAATTCGAGCTGCTCGGCCTGCCGAAGCCGCTCATCACCGGACTGGCCAAGCAGGGCATAGCCAGCCCGTTCCCCATCCAGAGCGCGACGATCCCCGACGTCCTCACCGGCGCCAACGTGCTCGGCCGCGGCCAGACCGGCTCCGGCAAGACCCTCGCTTTCGGCCTGCCCCTCATGGCCCGCATCTCCGGCGTCCGGCCCACCCCGGGCCGCCCCCGCGCGATGATCCTCGTGCCCACCCGTGAGCTCGCGCTCCAGGTGCACGATGCCCTTGAGCCGCTCGGCCGGGGCCTCGGCCTGCGCATGAAGGTCATCGTCGGCGGCATGTCGATGGGCAAGCAGATCGAGGCGCTGCGCCGCGGCGTCGACGTCGTCATCGCCACCCCCGGCCGCCTGGGCGACCTCATCCGGCAGGGCGAGTGCTCGCTGGGCGACATCGAGGTCAGCGTCCTCGACGAGGCCGACCACATGTGCGACCTCGGCTTCTTCCCCGTCGTCACCGAGCTGCTCGCGCAGACCCCGGCCGACGGGCAGCGGCTGCTGTTCTCCGCCACGCTCGACGGCGACGTCGACAAGCTGGTGCGGCGCTTCCTCAAGGACCCGATCACGCACTCCGTGGCGCCGGCGACCTCCCCGGTCGAGCTCATGGAGCACCACGTGATCCAGGTGACCCGCGACGACAAGTTCGACGTCACCGCGGAGATCGCCAACCGCGAGGGCCGTACGATCATCTTCGTCCGCACCCAGCACGGCGTCGACCGGCTGTGCAAGCAGCTGGCCCGCGTCGGCATCAAGTCGGGCGGCCTGCACGGCGGCAAGCGCCAGAACCAGCGCACCCGCATCCTGGCCGAGTTCCGCGAGGGCTCCGTCAACGTGCTGGTCTGCACCGACGTGGCGGCGCGCGGCATCCACGTCGACAACATCAGCCTCGTGCTGCACGTCGACCCGCCGCAGGACCACAAGAGCTACCTGCACCGCGGTGGCCGCACGGCCCGCGCGGGTGAGAAGGGCACCGTCGTCACGCTGGTGCTGCCGAGCGAGCGCCGCTCGACCGACCAGCTCACCCGCAGGGCCGGGATCCACCCGTTCCGCCTCAAGGCCGAGCCGGGCAACCCGCGCCTGTCCGAGGTGACCGGCGCCCGCGTCCCGAGCGGCGAGCCCGTCCCCGTCTGGGAGCCCGACGTCCGCAAGCCGCTGCGCCCCCGCCGCGAAGGCGGCCACAGCGGCTCCGACCGTCGCGGCCGCCGTCCGCGCCGCGAGTTCGACGGCGAGCGCCGTCCGCGCCGCCACGAGGACGGTCAGCGTCCTTTCGTCGCGGGCGACGACCGGCGTCCCCGTCGCCACGACGGTGACGACCGCTACCCGCGCCGGCACGCCGAGGGCGGCTCGCCGGAGCCCCGCACGACCGGCGACGACCGTGGCCAGGCCGGCGGCTACCGCGGCGGTGACCGTGGCCCGCGTGGCGGCGGCTTCCGCTCGGACGACCGCGCCCCCCGCGCGGACGCCCCGCGTGGCGGCGGCTACCGTTCCGACGACCGTCAGAGCGGCCCCCGCTCCGACGACCGTCAGGGCGGCGGCTACCGTTCGAACGACCGTCAGGGCGGATACCGTTCCGACGACCGTGGTCAGGGCGGCGGCTTCCGCTCCGACGACCGTGGCACCCGCGCCCCCAGCGGCGACCGTGGCCGGCCGTTCACGGCCGACCGCGACCGGCCCGTGCGTTCCGACGACCGCCCCGTGCGTTCCGACGACCGTGGCGCTTCGCGGGGCGGCTACCGCTCCGACGACCGTGGCAACGGCGGTTTCCGCAGCGGCACCGCCCGCCGCTTCGACCGCTGACACCGGCGGGTCACCGGTGACCCACCGCTGACCAGCACACGGCGCTGCCCGCCGTACCCCTTTTGCGGGGGTACGGCGGGCAGCGCCGTTTTCGCTGTGCTCAGGGGGACAGCTGCCGTGCTCCCAGGGCCTCCAGGCTGGAAGCCGACGCGAGCCCGGTGAGCGGTATCCCGCGTGCCCGGGAGAGCGGGAGGAGGGTGGCGGTCAGCGGGGCCTGAGCAGCGCCACCACGGCGAGCCCCACTACCGCACCGGCCGTGATGACCATCGGCGGCGCGACCCACTGGGCGGCCGAGCCCGCCACGGCGAAGCCGATGCCCTGCCAGAACATCAGTCCCGCCGTCTGAATGCTCAGCGCCCTGCCCACCACCGGCTCCGGGGCCGCGTCCATGAGGAGCTGGTCCAGCCCCAGGTGGTGGGCCAGCCCCATGCCCGACAGCACCAGCAGCCCCACCGCGAGCGGCAGCCCGGGACGCAGGCCGAAGGCGAGCTGCGGCAGGAACATCAGCAGCGCCAGCGGCACGATGAGCCGCAGGCGGCGGGCGGGCGAAGGGATCCACAGGCACAGCACCTCACCCAGCACCGTGCCGACCGGCAGCGCCGACATGAGCAGCCCCAGCCCCACGGTCCCGAATCCGGCCAGCTGGGCGTACGGCGCCGCCAGCGCCTCGGGCGTCACCCCGATGGCGGGGACGGCCCAGCCGAACACGAGCACGCGGCGCAGCGGTACCAGCCGGAAGACCTTCCCCAGCCCCGCCAGCGAGTCACGGACGAGCGAGAGCGACGTGGCCGAGGTGACGGCGGGACGGGACTTGACCCCCGCGGCCAGCAGCGCCGCCGAGGTCAGGAAGGCGCCCGTGTTCAGAAGGAGCGCGGCGCGTGGTGTCAGCGCGATGAGCAGCAGCCCGCCGAGAGCGAACCCACCCACCTGCGCACCCTGCGCCACCAGCCGGAACAGGCTGCGCCCCGCGATGTAGGCGTCGCCGTCGAGGATGCGCGGCAGCAGCGCCGCCCGCGCGCCCGCGAAGACCGGGGCCACCAGTCCCATCCCGAACGCCAGCACCAGCACGACGCCGACGGGCGAGCCGGGCGACGCCATCGCCGCGGCCAGCGCGGCCGTCGTCAGGTTGCAGCCCACCAGCAGGCGCCGGATGGCCATCCGGTCGGCCAGCGCCGACAGCAGCACGCCACCGAACAGATAGGGGACGAACGCGACGGTGAACACCAGCGCGGCCAGGAAGGGCGAGCGGGTCTGGCGATAGACCAGCACGGTCAGGGCGAACTGGGTCACGATCGTGCCCAGCATGCAGATGACGTGCGACAGGAAGATCGCCCGGAACTCGGGCACGGCCAGTGCGTCACGGTACCGGGCTCGGGCGGCCGCAGGCTGGTTCATCGAGTCCCCCCCAGGTGATGCCGGTCGCCGTGGCCGGCCCGGGCCACGGCGACCAGTCGGTCAGTAGGCGTACCGCATGTCGGATCACCTCCCCAGGTCGACGGGCAGAGTCCGAACTCCTCGCAGGGTGCCGCTGTCCCACATCACCGGCTCGGCGCGCGGCCGGACGGCGGGGTAGCCGCGGGCGAGCTCCGTGAACAGCGCCCTGGTCTGCATCGCGGCGACACCGGCGCCCAGGCAGGCGTGCAGGCCGCGGCCGAAGCCGAGGTGGGGATTGGGGGAACGGCCCAGCCGCAGGACGTCGGGGTCGGGAAAGACGGCCGGGTCGCGGTTGGCGGCCCCGATGATCAGCGTCACGCCCTCTCCTTCGCGGACCTTTCTGCCGCCGACTTCGGTGTCGGCCAGGCAGCCGCGGGCGAGCACCTGAACCTGACTGGTGTAGCGAATCAACTCTTCAACCGCTAAATCAGGATTTTTGGAGAATTCGAGGAGGCTGCCAGGATTATCGGTCAAGGCGAGGAGAGAGAGTGTCAGCAACCGGGCAGAGGATTCGAAGCCGGCGTGGAAGGTCGATCGGAGTGAATTCAGCACCAGGCGGCGGTCGGCTTCATGGGTACGATCACTGATAAACGCCAACATGCCGCCCGGATGATGGTCGGCCATCCAATGTTCTATTAACTCATCGAGTTCGGCCCGCGCGGCCATGCCCGCCGGTATCACCTCGGGGCGCAGTCCGCCGTCCATGGTGTCGATGACGGGCGGGGAAACACGGTTGAGCCAGTCGAGATCCGGGGGATCGACTCCCAGCACCTCGCAGATGGTCTCCACGGTCAGCGGGATGGCCAATTCGTGGACGAAGTCGAACTCGGTTCCCGCCAGCCCGGCCAGGCGCCGCCGTACCCGCTCCGAGGTGCGTCCGGCCAGCACCGCATGGTCCTGGGCCCGGTAGGCGGCGGTGAGCAGTCGCCGCACGGGCGGGTGGTCGGGTGGATCGACGGTCTGCAACATGACCAGCTCGTCGGGCGTTCGCTCGCCGAGCCGCCGCCAGTCGGAGGTGAAGCGATCCAGACCCTTGAGTACGGCGGCGCAATCGGCATATCGGGTGAGCACCCAGGTGCCGAGTTCGCCGTACCAGAAGAACGGGTCCGTTTCCCGCCAGGCGGCATAGACGGGAGCTGGATTGCGTCGCATTTCCGGTTTTAGTAGGACACGGAGCGAATGTGGAAAGGGACTTTCCGTCGACACCAAGTCTCCATATACCGCTAAAAACTGCGCCAATTGCCTTATTTAGCTCGTGTGACAATAGATGAGTAAGATGTGGGAGTCAACAGTGCGCTATAGTCGCCCGGTCGTCTCGCGTGGCGGACGGCGGGGCGGTGACCCGCGCGCGCAGACTAGGCTTGTCACGCACGCCTGCCGACCGACGAGAGAGATCATGAAGACCTTCGAAGAGCTGTTCGCCGAGCTGTCAGAGAAGGCACGCACCCGGCCCGCGGGCTCGGGCACCGTGGCCGCGCTCGACGCCGGCGTCCATGCCATCGGCAAGAAGGTCGTCGAGGAGGCCGCCGAGAGCTGGATGGCCGCCGAGCACGAGTCGAGTGACCGGGCCGCCGAGGAGATCTCCCAGCTGCTCTACCACGTGCAGGTGCTCATGCTCGCCAAGGGCATCGGGCTGGATGAGGTGTACAAGCATCTTTAGGGCGCCCCGCGCCCGTCAGCCCGTACACCTACCAGCCCGCGAGACACCAAGGACACACAGCCATGTTGCGTCTGGCCGTACCCAACAAGGGCGCGCTCAGTGAGGCCGCCCAGACCATGCTCAAAGAGGCCGGTTACCGGTCCCGCAGGGACAGCAAGGAGCTCGTCGTCGTCGACGAGGACAACGGTTGCGAGCTGTTCTTCCTGCGACCCCGCGACATCGCGGTCTACGTCGGCGAGGGCATGCTCGACGCCGGCATCACCGGCCGCGACATGCGCGTCGACTCCGGTGCCCCCGTCGAGGAGATCATGCCGCTCGGCTTCGGCGGCTCCACCTTCCGGCTGGCCGCCAAGGCGGGTGCCATGACGTCGGTCAAGGACCTCGACGGCCTGCGCATCGCCACCTCCTATGCCGGCGTGCTCGGCAAATACCTGTCCGAGTCCGGCGTCGACGCCCGCGTCATCAAGCTCGACGGGGCGGTCGAGACCGCCATCAGGCTGGGCGTCGCCGACGCGGTCGCCGACGTCGTCGAGACCGGCACCACGCTGCGCAACGTCGGCCTGGAGGTGTTCGGCGAGCCGATCATGCGCTCCGAGGCCGTGCTGATCAAGCAGCAGGGCAATGGCAACGGGGCGGACGCCGGCATCGAGCAGCTCGTCCGCCGCCTGCAGGGCGTCGTGCACGCCCGCGACTTCGTGATGATGGACTACGACATCCGCGCCGAGCGGATCGAGGAGGCCATCGCGCTCACGCCCGGCATGGAGGGCCCCACGGTCTCACCGCTGCACCGCGAGGGCTGGGTCGCCGTCCGGGTGATGGTCCGGCGGCGCGGGCACCAGCAGGTGATGGACCAGCTCTGGGAGATCGGGGCAAGGGCCATCCTGGCCACCGACATCTACGCCTGCCGCCTGTGAGATCTGTCCGCTAGGTGATGTCCCGTCCGGGAATCACATAGCTGTGCGTGACGAATCGCTTGCCACCCGCTATCTCCCCTTCTGTGATGCCGGGGCGTCGCAGGTGTGGGCTTCGTTGCAGCGCGGCAACCGACGCTGGGCGGCGGGCGCGTCCCGCCGTCCGCGCCAGGACCCCGACCGCAGAAGGCAGGTGGCGGTGGGCCAGTCGCCATACGCGGTGGTGCTGTCGTGCATCGACTCACGGGTGCCGCCCGAGGTCGTCTTCGACGCCGGGCTGGGCGATCTGCTCGTCGTGCGTACGGCGGCGCACACCGTCGACCGGCTCGTCACCGCGGCGGTCCAGTTCGGCCCGCAGGCCTTGCACGCCAGGCTCGTCGTCGTCCTGGGGCACCAGCGCTGCGGCGCCGTCTCCGCCGCGGCCAGGGCGCTGCGCGAGCAGGAGACGCTGCCCGGCGAGCTGCCCAGCATCGTCGCCGCCCTCGAACCCGTCTACACCGGCTCCGGGGGCGAAGCGGACGAGGTGGACGCGATGGTCCGTGCGCACACCGTACGTACGGTAGCGAGCCCGAGAGTCGACGCCGTGTTATCCGGCCAGGCCGCCAGCGTGGTCGGCGCCTACTACAGCCTCGACACGGGACTGGTGCGGCGCGTCGCCTGACAAATGTCACCGCCAGCCCCGGAGGTAACGCACTAACCAGGCAAGTTCCACGAACCTACCGTTGACCTCATGAACGCCATCGTGTTCGACCACGTCAGCAAGGACTACGGGAACGTCCTCGCCGTCGACGATGTGTCCCTCTCCATAGAGCCCGGCAAGACCGTGGCCCTGCTCGGCCCCAACGGCGCCGGCAAGTCGACCTCCATCAACATGCTGCTCGGCCTGCTGCGACCGTCCAGGGGGACGGTCAGCGTGTTCGGCCGCACGCCCCGCCAGGCCGTCGCGGCCGGCCAGATGGGGGCCATGCTGCAGAGCGGCCAGCTCATCCCCGAGCTGTCGGTCAAGGAGCTCATCGACCTGGTCCGCAAGCTGTACCCCGAGCCGCTGGACCTGGAGGAGATCTTCAAGCTGGCCGACCTCACCGACCTGGTGAAGCGGCGCGCGAACAAGCTGTCCGGCGGCCAGTCCCAGCGCGTCAGGTTCGCCCTGGCGATCGCGGGCGCGCCCAAGGCGCTGCTGCTGGACGAGCCGACCGCGGCCATGGACGTGGAGTCGCGGCTGCGGTTCTGGGAGAGCATGCGCGGCTACGCGGCGGGCGGCCGGACCGTGCTGTTCGCCACGCACTACCTGGAGGAGGCCGATGAGCACTCCGACCGGGTGATCGTCATCGCCAAGGGCAAGGTGGTGGCCGACGGCACCGCCGCGCAGATCAAGGCGGACGTCGGCGGCCAGGCCGTCCGCTTCACCCTCGGCGAGCAGCCCGCGGCCGGGCTCGACCTGCTGCCCGGCGTCACCGCGGTCGAGATCGCCGCCGGCACGGCCACGCTGCGTACTTCCGACACCGACGCGACCCTCGCCGGGCTCTACCGGGGCACCACGCTCGACGTGCGCGACCTCCAGCTCTCCGGCGCCGACCTAGAGGACGCCTTCCTCGCCCTCACCAGGGAGTCCTGATGCTCTACTACGCCAAGATCGAGGCGCTGCGGATGCTGCGCAACCGGCGCTACATCATCTTCGTGGTGCTGTTCCCCGTCGTGTTCTACCTGATCAACGCCAACATCTACGGCGACCAGAAGGACGCCGGCGGCGTGCGGATGAGCACCTACCTGCTGGTGTCGATGGCCGCCTACGGCGCGCTCGCCTCGTCCATGATGAGCTCGGCCGTGCCCTGGGCGCAGGAACGCCAGTCTGGCTGGCTGCGCCAGCTGCAGATCACCCCGCTGCCGAGCTGGGCGATCATCGTCACCAAGCTCGGCGCCGCGATGGTCCTCGTGCTGCCGTCGCTGCTGCTGGTCAGCGCGGCCGGCGTGCTGCAGCAGGGCGTGTCGATGCCGGCCGGCCAGTGGCTGCCGCTGCTGCTGTCGCTGTGGATCGGCACGGTCCCGTTCATCGCGCTCGGGCTGTTCATCGGCTCGCTGCTGAGCGCCGACGCCGCCCAGCCCGCCGCGATGATCTGTATGTTCGCCCTGTCGCTGCTCGGCGGACTCTGGTTCCCCGTCGACGCCATCGGCGGCACGATGCGGACCCTCGCCCACTTCATGCCTTCTTACCACTACGCCAATCTCGGCTGGAACGTCATCGCGGGCAACGGCGTGCCGATGTCCGACCTGCTCATCGTGGTGGCGTGGGCGGCCGTGCTCGGGGGCGCCGCCGCGTACGCCTACCGGCGGGCTACTGTTCGGGCTTGACTGCTCCTCTTCCTTGAAGGGAGGGGATTCCTGCTTCACCGCCGATCGCCCGTCGAGGAGGTCTCCTCTTGAGGTCTTACATCGGCTCCACAGGCGTTTCAGCTCTCCGCCAGCCCGGCGGCGAGCACGTTGTTGGCCGCGTTGACGTCCCGGTCATGGACCGCGCCGCAGGCGCATGTCCATTCCCGGACGTTCAGCGGCATCTTGTCGTGCAGCGTCCCGCATGCCGAGCACAACTTGGAGGAGGGGAACCAGCGGTCGACCGCCATGAGCGTGCGCCCGTACCAGGCCGCCTTGTACTCCAGCATCGAGCGGAGTTCGCGCCAGGACGCGTCGGAGATGGCGCGGGCCAGCGAGTGGTTCTTGACCATGTTGCGGACGGTCAGGTCTTCCACGGCGATCACTTGGTTCTCGCGAACAAGCCGTGTCGTGACCTTGTGCAGGTGGTCGCGTCTGCGGTCGGTGATGCGGGCGTGTATCTTGGCGACCTTCAGTTTCGCTTTGGCCAGGTTGGCCGAGCCTTTCTCCTTGCGGGCCAGCGCCCGCTGCGCCGTGGCCAGCTTGCGCCGGTCGCGGCGTTCGTGGCGGGGGTTGACGATCTTCTCGCCGGTCGACAGCGTGGCCAGCGCCGAGATGCCAGCGTCCACGCCCACATTCTGATCCACCGGTGGAAGCGGGCTGATCTTCTCCTCGACCAGCAGGGACACGAACCAGCGCCCGGCCGCGTCCCGGGACACGGTGACCGTGGACGGGAGCGCGCCATCGGGAAGCGGACGCGACCAGCGGATGTCCAGCGGCGCGTCCATTTTCGCCAGCGTCAGCGCGCCGTCTCGCCAGCGGAACGCCGACCTGGTGTACTCCGCCGACGTCCGCGACTTCTTGCGGGACTTGAATGTCGGGTACTTCGCGCGTTTGGCGAAGAAGTTCGCGAACGCCGCTTGCAGGTGCCGCAGCGCCTGTTGCAACGGCACCGACGACACCTCGGACAGGAAGTCGAACTCGCCGCTACGCTTCCACGCCGTGATCATCGCCGATGACTCGACGTAGGAGACGCGACGCTTTTGCAGCGTGTAGGCGCGGGTGCGTTCTTCCAGGGCTTTGTTGTAGACGAGGCGGACGCAGCCGAACGTCCGGGCCAGCTCTTCGGCCTGCCCGGACGTCGGGTAGAAGCGGTACTTGTAGGCCCGCTTCACGATCTGCGCCACGCCTCACATTCTACTACACGATCATGTAAGTATCGTACGAGTGTTCGATATGGCCTGAAGGCGGGAGTTTCCCTCGGAGGTATCTGATGAACTGGGCCAATCTGCTGACCTTCGGCGGGACGAGAGGAGACTCGTCCCGCTACCGGCGGTTGTTCGGGATCTCCTTCGGGATGATCTACCTGATCTTCCCGTTGGCGGAGATCGTGACCGGGGAGGTCGCCGGCGTCAAGGCCGTCTGGGCGGGGCTGTCGCTGGTCGCGTTCGTGCTCTCGTACCTGGCGACCGTCGTGAGCCCGCGCAGCTTCCGTGAGCGGACGCCGTCGACCTACCCGCTGCTCGCCCTCACCACGACGCTGGCCGTGGGCGCCGCGCTGGTCTTCGGCGGCGGCTGGCTGAGCCTGCCCGTCTACACCACGGTGCTCTTCTCCATGATCCTGTCGCCCCGGCGGGCGGGGTTCGGCATCGTCGCCATGCTGGGGGTCGTCGTCGGCTGCGGGCTGCTGCACGGCAATGATGCCACCTCCATCGCCATACTGGGGCTCCAGGTGGTCACTCTGGGCGTGCTGTTCATCGGCGTACGCAACACCAGGGTCCTGGCCCAGCAACTGCGCGACGCGCAGGGCGAGGTGGCCCGGCTGGCCGCGGCGGACGAGCGGCTGCGCATCGCCCGCGACCTGCACGACCTGCTCGGCCACAGCCTCTCGCTGATCGTGCTCAAGAGCGAGCTGGCCGGGCGGCTGGCCGAGGACTCCCCACGGGTGTCCAAGGAGATCCAGGACATCGAGTCGGTGGCCAGGCAGGCGCTGACCGAGGTACGCGAGGCCGTGACCGGCTACCGCCAGCGCAGCCTGCCGGAAGAGCTCGACAACGCCAGGTCCGTGCTGCGGGCGGCGGGCGTGGAGCCGCAGGTGCGGATCTCGGGCACACCGCTGCCCGGTCTGCTCGACGGCCTGTTCGGGTGGGCGGTGCGCGAGGGCACCACCAATGTCGTACGGCACGCGCGGGCGCGTCGCTGCGAGATCGAGGTGACGTACGACGGCGAACACGCCATCCTGGAGATCATGGACGACGGGCAGGGCAAGGAGCCGTTCCGGCTCGGCAGCGGTCTGCAGGGCCTGACCGAGCGGGTGCGCGGAGCGGGCGGGACCGTGGAGGTGGGTCCGGGAGCCAGGGCGGGCTTCCGGCTGCGGGTGCTGGTCCCCGCCGGAGCGGCGGCGTGATCCGGGTGATCCTGGCCGAGGACCAGGGCATGGTACGCGGCGCGCTGGCGTCGCTGCTCGGCCTGGAGCCCGACATCGAGGTCGTCGGCGAGGCGGCCGACGGCGAGGCGGCGGTGGCCGTCGCGCTCGCGGAACGCCCGGACATCGCCCTGCTCGACATCGAGATGCCCGTCATGGATGGCCTCAGCGCGGGCGCCCGGATCACCGAACAGGTGCCCGGCTGCCGGGTGATGATCCTGACCACGTTCGGCCGCCCCGGCTACCTGCGTACCGCCATGGAGGCGGGTGCGGTGGCCTTCCTGGTCAAGGACAGCCCGGCCCGCGAGCTGGCGGCGGCGATCAGGCGCGTACACGCGGGGGAGCGGGTCATCGACCCGGGGCTGGCGGCGGCGGCGCTCAGCGCGGGGCCCAACCCGCTGTCGGCCCGCGAACGCGACGTGCTGGCCGCCGCGGCCGACGGATCGACCATCGGCGACATCGCCCGGCACCTGCACCTGTCGGAGGGCACCGTGCGCAACTACCTGTCGTCGGCCATCCAGAAGACGCACGCCCGCAACCGCATCGAGGCCGTCCAGCGCGCCAAAACCCAGGGCTGGCTCTAGTTCGGCCGGCACCGCGCTGCCGTACCTCCGACTCAGGGCGATCGGCCGCTGCGACAGCACCAGGAGCGAGGAACTGCGCGCCTCGTGGTAGCCGAGTCTTGTTGCCTGGCCCGCCCACTCCTGCATGGCGATCACGTCAGGGTCGAGCTTGGCGATCACCCTGCCCAGGCCACCTGCCGGATGAGGTCCGACACCCGCACGATGCCCAGGCAGCGGTTCAGCTCGTCGGTCACCACGAGGTCGTCGTAGACGCGGCCCGAGTCCCGGCCCGCCGCCTGCATGGCCGCCACGGCGGGGGTGCTCTTCGGCACCGTACGCGGCGGGTCGGCCAGCCGCTGGGCGGGCTTCGAGCCGTGCAGCGCATGCCCGTAGCGGGCCGCGAACGACAGCAGGAACCGGCTGCGATCGAGGCTGCCCCTGGGCCGCTGGTACTCGTCCACCAGGATCACGCTGGTGATCGACGGCTCCTGCCCGAAGGCCGCCATCACCTCCTCCGCCTTCGCTCCGGCGGGCAGGGTCACGGCGGGCAGCAGGAGCTCCTGCACGCGCGGCCCGAGCCGTGCGGTGACGGACGGCTCCCCGGCGGTGGCCGGGAGCGGCACCCGTACCTTCCCGTCGGGTCCCGGGCTCAGCAGCGGCCCGCAGGCCAGCCGCACCTCCCAGCCGCGCACCGCGGCGAGCTGCGCCTCGTGCTCGACCCCCGCGACCAGCGCGTGCGCGCCGAGACCGCGGGCCAGTGCTACCACCGCCCGTGCCACCGCCGCCGGACGATGGTCGCCCGGCAGCCCCCCGGCCGGCTCCGGGGCCAGGGCCAGCAGGTACGGGGAGGCGTCCGCGATGATGTCGAGCGGCACGCTCTCCGTGCCCACGTCGCTGAAGCCCAGCAGGTAGCCGAGGTTGCGCAGCCCGTCGAGCGTCACTTTCAACACCGGCCGGTCGGCCGCCCCGCACGGGCCCGTGAGCAGCACGATGGCCTCGCGCGGGTGCCTGCCCGACCGCCGCATCGCCTCGTGCAGCGGAGCCAGCGCGCCCGCGCCCGCCAGCACGATCCGCATGGGCAGCTCCAGCACCATGGGCAGCGGGTCGGCCCTGAGGTAGCCCGCCGGGTCGATGACCGCCGGGCGTGCGATGACGGCTCCCGTGTCAAGATCCACTACGGGGCTGGTGAGCAGGGAGGACACGTTGCGATGATGGTGGTGCGCCACGTCGGGCAGAAGTGGCTTGAAGCGAAATTCACCGATATTTCCCACGGAGTTGGGCGTGGTCTCCGTTCGGATAGCCTTCCGGCATGAGTGCGCGACCGGCGAAGGGTGGCGGGCGGTGGGTGTCCGTGGTGCCCGAGCGCGTGCACCCGTGGATCGACGGCTTCGCCGACCGGCATGGCCCGTTCGAGGCCACCGGTGACGAGCGGGTCGTGCGCCTGGTGGCCGCCGACGGGGCGCTGGCGGAGCTGTACGTGCCCTTCCCGCCGCTGCAGGCCGGGCCGCCGTACGTGACCAGGCTTGTCGCCCACGCGCGGACGGAGCGGCACATAGGGGTCATATTGGTACGGATGGGCGGTTACGCGGCGGGCCTGTTCCATGGGTCGCGGCTGGTGACGTCCAAGGTCGGGTCGCGGCTGGTCCAGGGGCGTACCGCGGCGGGCGGGTGGTCGCAGCAGCGCTTCGCCAGACGCAGGCAGAACCAGGCGGGCCAGGCCTTCGAAGCGGCGGCCGAGACCGTGCTGCGCGTCCTGTCGCCGTGCCAGGGCGAGCTGGACGCGGTCGTGCTCGGCGGCGACCGCCGGGCCGTGGACGCGCTGCGCGCCGACCGGCGCCTGGCCGGCCTGCTGGCGCTGGAGACCGAACCGTTCCTCGTCGTCCCCGACCCGAAGCTCGCCGTACTCAAGGACACGCCCGCCCTGTTCCGCGCGGTACGCATTCGCGTGGTGGACCCACCCACCACAGGCGGGGCCTCGTAAGACCTGAGGCTGACACGCACGGCGGCCAAGACCAGACCCAGGGTGGTCGTGCGCCGAAGCGCCCGTCTCTAGCGTTGACCACGTGATCGAGATACGGGAGCTGACCAAACGCTACGGGGGCGTCACCGCCGTCGACCACCTGTCCTTCTCCGTACGGCCGGGTCAGGTCACCGGCTTTCTGGGGCCCAACGGCGCCGGCAAGTCCACGACGATGCGCGCGATCGTGGGCCTCGACCGCCCGAGCGCCGGGACGGCCACCGTCAACGGCCGCCCCTACACCGACCACCCCGACCCGCTGCGGCAGGTCGGCGCGGTGCTGGAGGCGACACCCGCGCACCGGGGACGCACGGCCTACCACCACCTGCTGGCGCTGGCGCGCACGCACGGGATCGCCGCGTCCCGGGTGGACGAAGTGCTCGCGCTGACGGGCCTGGAGCCGGTGGCCAGGCGCCGGGCGGGCGGCTTCTCCCTGGGCATGCGCCAGCGGCTGGGCATCGCGGCGGCGCTGCTCGGCGACCCCGGCGTCCTTATCTTGGACGAACCGGTCAACGGGCTCGACCCCGACGGCGTGCTGTGGCTGCGTACCCTGCTCGGGCGACTGGCCGCCGACGGCCGCACCGTGCTGGTCTCCAGCCACCTGATGAGCGAGATGGCCATGACCGCGCAGCACCTGGTGATCATCGGCCGGGGCCGATTACTGGCCGACACCTCCACCACCGAGCTGATCGCCCGCTCCGGCGTGGATCGCGTGCGGGTCCGCAGCCCGCAGGCCACCGAGCTACGCGACCTGCTCGTCCGGCAGGGAGCCGCGGTGACGACCGATGAGCCGGGCACCCTGCTGATCGGCGGCCTGCCGGTCGAGACGATCAGCGCCCTGGCGAGGGGGCACGACCTGGCCCTGCACGAGCTCAGCCCGCGCCGCGCGTCGCTGGAGCAGGCCTATATGCGGCTCACCCGCGACGCCATGGAGTTCTCCGCGAAGGAAGGGAGCCTGCCGTGACCGCGTCCCAGATCACCTTCGGCCGGGTCCTGCGGTCGGAATGGACCAAGCTGTACACGCTGCGCGCTACGTGGTTCGTTTTCGGCATGATCCCGCAACTCCTGATCGGCCTGTCCGCGATCATCGGCTGGACAGCCGCCCGCGAGCCGGCGCCCGCGACACCGGTCGCGGATCAGGCGGTGGGCGGCGGGTTCCTGCTGTTCGCCCTGGCGATCGGCGTGTTCGGGGTGCTGATGATGACCAGCGAATACGGCGGCGGCCTGATCCGGGTCACGCTGACCGCGGTGCCGCGCCGGCTGCCGGTGCTATGGGCCAAGGCGCTGGTCCTGGTCGCCGTCACCGCCCCCATCATGGTCGCGGCCTACTTACTGGCGTTCCTGGCCAACCAGGCGTTCGTCGACGAGACCGCCCGCCTCACGCTCGGTGACCCGCACATCGTCCGGGCGATCCTCGGGGTGGCGGCCGCCACGGTCGCGGTGGGCCTGCTCGGGCTGGGCATCGGCACGATGGTGCGGCACACCGCCGGCGCGATCGCCGTGTTCGTGGCCGTCATCGTGCTCCTTCCTCCGGTGCTGTCGGGCGCGCTGCCCGCCCCGGTGCGCGAGACCGTCCTGCCCTACCTGCCCACGCCCGCCCTGCAGGCCATGTACGAGATCGACGGCACCGGCGGCGTGCTGGAGCCCGTACCGGGGACGGTCGTGGTGCTCGGGTGGATCGTCTTGGCGCTGTGCGGTGCCGCGGTGATGCTGCGCGGGCGGGACGCATGAACGCCGCCTCCGCCCCTCGTGGGCCGCGTGCCTGGGCGGCGCCTGTCCGTCGGGTGCGTGTCTGGCTCGCCTCTGCCCGTCGGACGCATGCTGGGGCTGCTTCCGCCGGTCGGGTGCGTCCCGGGGCCGCTTCCGCCGGTCGGTTCCGTGCCGGGGCCGGTGCCGTCCGTCGGGTGCGCGTCTGGGCTGTTTCCGCTGGTCGGCTGCGTGCCTGGGCCGTCCGCCATCCGGAGATGGCGGACGCCGGGCTGGCCTGCCTGGTCGCGGCGCTGGCCATACCGGCGACGGCGGGGGGTGCGGATGCCCGCGGTGTGCTCGAACCGGGGACAGGTGTCACAGGGGCCGCCTGGCTGTGGTTCGCCGTCGTTCATGTTCCGCTGGTGTGGCGGCGGCGGGCGCCTGCCGTCGTGTTCTGGATCGTGCTGGGGCTGGTCGGCGTGAGCGGCCTGATCGGGGTCACTGGCGTGTTCCTGGTCTTCGTGCCGTTGCTGGCGGTGTATACGGTGGCCCGGCACCGCCCGCAGCGCCACCTGTGGCCGGCGGTGGGGGCGGTCGCGGGCGCCGTGGGGCTGAGCGGGCTGCGGGACGACCCCGGCTGGCCGACATTGATCGGGATGTCCTCGGTCCTGGTGGTCGTCGCGCTGCTGGGGGTCACCCTGCGGATGCGGCAGGGCTACCTGGCCGAGCGCGCCCGGCACCTGGCGGAGCAGCGCGATCACCAGGCCCGGCTGGCGGTGGCCGCCGAGCGGGCCAGGATCGCCAGGGAGGTGCACGATATCGTCGCGCACAGCCTGGCCGTCATGGTCGCGCTCGCTGACGGCGCTTCGTACACCGCCAGAGCCTCGCTCGCCTACAGGGCCCCGGGCACCGGCGGCATACAGTACGCCGCCGGTGCCGCGTTTACGGACGGTGCCTCACCTGCCGAGGGCGGCTCATGCTCCGGCGGGGGTTCACCTGTGGACGGTGCTTCGCCCATCGACGGTGCTTCGCCTACCGCCAGAGACTCGCGGGCCGACAGCGCTTCTCACTCCGCCGGGGCCTCGCACATCGACACGCCCTTACATGTCGACACGCCCTTGCACATCGACAGGGCCTCGTATTTCGCCGGAGTCGGTGACGAGCGGGTGGCGGTCATGATGGAGAAGGTCTCGGAGACCGGGCGGCAGGCGTTGTCGGAGATGCGGCGGCTGGTCGGTCTGCTGCGCGATGGCGGCGGTGAGTCGCGGCTGGGTGGAGGTTCGGATCGGGCGCCGCAGCCGGGGTTGGACGATCTCGACCGGTTGGTGGACCAGGTGCGGGAGGCGGGTGTACGGGTCGAGGTGCTCCGCGAGGGTGTGGCAGGCAACTGGGGCCCAGGGGCGGGGCTGGCCGTGTACCGGATCGTGCAGGAGGCGCTGACCAACGTCCTCAAGCACGCGGGACGGCGGGCCAGTGTGCGCGTCCAGCTCAGTTACACGACGTACGGCGCTGATCTGGAGATCACCGACGACGGCGCCGGCCGTCACGCACGTCCGGTGTCGGTTCGGCCGGACGGTGGCCGTGGATTGGTGGGGCCGGACGGTGCGCACGGGTTGGCAGGGTCGGATGGCAAAGACGGTCTGGCGGGGCCGGGTGGTCTTCACGGGTTGGCGGGCCCGGATGACGGAGGCGGTTTGGTGGGGCCGGATGGTGGCCCCAGCTGGGCGAGGCCGGATGGGGGCTACGGGACGGCGGGGCCGAGTGGTGGCCACGGGCTGGTGGGGTCTGGTGGTGGCTACGGGACGCCGGGGGCGGAGGGTGGTCATGGGCTGGCGGGGATGGTCGAGCGTGCCGCGTCGTACGGTGGCTGGGTTGAGGCGGGGCCAATCCCTGGCGGTGGGTGGCGGGTGCGCGTTCGCCTGCGGTTCGACGACAATATGCTCGCATGAGCATCCGATTACTGCTCGTCGACGATCAGCCCCTGCAACGGCTCGGGTTCCGGGCGGTGATCGAGACGCAGCCGGACCTGGAAGTGGTGGGCGAGGCGGGCGACGGTGCGCAGGCCGTGGCGATGACCGGGGCGCTGCGGCCCGACGTGGTGTTGATGGATGTACGGATGCCCGTGCTGGACGGCATCGAGGCGACCCGGCGGATCGTCGGGTCGGGGGCCGAGGCGAGGGTGCTGGTGGTGACCACGTTCGATCTCGACGAGTACGTTTACGCCGCGCTGCGGGCCGGAGCCAGCGGGTTCCTGCTCAAGGACGTGCCGCCGGCCGACCTGCTGACAGGTGTCCGGGCGGTGGCGGCCGGTGACGCGATGGTGTCGCCCGGTGTGACCCGCCGGCTCATCGACGCGTTCGCCGGTCACCTGCCCGACCCGGCGACCGGGCAGTCTCCGGCCGACCAGCTGCTCGGCCGGCTCACCGAGCGGGAGCGGGACGTGTTCAGGCAGGTGGCCCGGGGCTGGTCCAACATCGAGATCGCCGGGTCGTTGACGATCTCTGAGGCGACGGTCAAGTCGCATATCGGGCGGATCCTTACCAAGCTTCACCTGCGTGATCGAGTACAGCTCGTGGTCCTCGCGTACGAGAGCGGCATCGTACGCCGTGGGGAGCGATGATGGCCTCGTGATCAGTGATCTGATGCGCGACGGCAAGCGAATTGGTATCTCATCGCCTTGAGTCGATTCAAAAAGATCATGTGTACGGCTATGATGAGGCCCGTTCAACACCGGAGCGGCCACGTGAGGATCAATGGCGACCACGAACATCAAGGAGGTCGCGCAGCGGGCACGCGTCTCCGTGGGCACCGTGAGCAACGTGCTCAACCGCCCCGAGATCGTCTCCCCCGCCACGCGTGAACGCGTTTTCAGCGCGATCCGCGAGCTGGGCTTCGTCCGCAACGAGGTGGCTCGCCACCTGCGGGTCGGCCGCAGCCGCACGGTCGGCCTGATCGTGCTGGACGTGGCCAACCCGTTCTTCGCCGACGTCGCGCAGGGCGCCGACACCCTGGCGGATGAGCACGACACCATGGTGGTGCTGTGCAACAGCGCCGCCGACCCGGCCCGCGAGCTGCGCTACCTCTACCAGCTCGAACAGCAGCGGGTGATGGGCATCCTGATCACGCCGGTCGACGCGGGCAACCCGCGGCTGGCGGAGCTCGCCGCCAGGGGCACGCCCGTGGTGCTCGTCGACAGCGCCGCCACCGGGCTGCAGTGCTCGGTGGCGGTCGACGACCGGCTCGGTGGCCACATCGCCGGATCGCACCTGATCGAGCGGGGACACCGCAAGATCCTGTTCGTGGGCGGGCCGCAGTCGATCAAGCAGGTGGCCGACCGGCACGCGGGCTTCACGAGCGCGGTCACCGAGGCGGGCGACACCGAGCCGGGCGGGGGAGTCGACCCGGGCGGCGGGATGGGACCGGGTGGTGGCGTCGAACTGGTCGCCTGGTTCATGCCCGCGCTGAGCGTCGCCAACGGGCGGAGCGCGGGTGAGCGGGTGGCGGCGCTGCCTTCCGGGGAGCGGCCGACGGCCGTCTTCTGCGCCAACGACCTGCTCGCCCTGGGGTTCCTGCAGGCCATGGCCGCGCGTGGGCTGCGCGTGCCGGACGACATGGCGATCGTCGGCTACGACGACATAGACTTCGCCGCCGCGGCGACCGTGCCGCTGTCGTCGGTCCGCCAGCCGCGTGAGCTGCTCGGGCGCACGGCCATCGACCTGTTGCTGGAGGAGGTCGCCGAGCCGGAGCTGCACCGGCACCGGCAGGTCATCTTTCAGCCGGACCTGGTGGTCCGGCAGTCCAGCGACCTGCACAGGAGTCCTCATTGATGGAGATCTACCGCAATCCGCTCGCCGGCCCCGACGATCTGGCCGGGTTCCGGCTGGAAGGGGACGGTGCGACGACGTTCCCCATGGGGCGGATGCGGCTGGAGAGTCTCAGGCCGCCGGCCGACGGGCAGGCGGCGAACGTGGTGCTGTGGTGCCCCGAGGACCTGCCCGCCGACGTGCGGATCGAATGGGACTTCTGGCCGGTCAGGGAGCCGGGGCTGTGCATCATGTTCTTCCATGCCCGCGGCCGGGGTGGCGAGGATCTGTTCGATCCGGGCCTCGCGCCGCGCAGCGGGCCGTACGAGCAGTACCACCACGGCGACATCGACGCCTACCACGTGTCCTACTTCCGCAGGATGTGGGCGTCGGAACGCGCCCTGCACACCTGCAACCTGCGCAAGAGCCATGGATTCCACCTGGTCGCGCAGGGTGCCGACCCGCTACCCGCGGTGCTCGACGCCGACGGTCCGTACGCCATGCGCCTGGACGTCGAGGGCGGCGTGATCACGTTCGCGATTAACGATGTCGTCTCGTTCCGCTGGACGGACGACGGCAGCACCGGCGGCCCCGCGCTGGTGGGCGGCAAGATCGGGTTCCGGCAGATGGCCCCGATGATCGGGGAATATGCGAATCTGCGGGTTTCTCGTCATTGACTTTGAGTCGATTCAACACTAATTTCGCACCAACCGCCGTTCACCCGTGCGAAACGGGCAAGGAACGGCGGCGCAACACTCCACCCCCGTGTCCGCGCACACGCCACGAGAAGGTGGTGCCGGATGAACCATCCCGCCACGTCGATCAGGATTCAAGCTGCCTGCTCAGAGCTCATCTGGGCGGCTCGCCTGAACCTCCTGTGGATCCTGTTCACCCTCGCGGGTGGCGTGATCCTGGGCCTCGGGCCCGCCACCGTAGCCGCCTACACGCTGGCTCGGCGGCATGCCCGCGGTGAATCGATTCAGGCCTGGACCGAATTCTGGACCGTCTACCGACGGGAGTTCGTCCGCGCCTCACTGCTGATCCTGCCGGTGGCGGTGCTCGCCACCGTCCTCGTGGGCAACTACCTGTACTTCTCCGCTCTCGGGCCCGGCTCGGGGGCGTTGCGGATCGCGACCCTTCTGGCGCTGGTGGCGCTGGCCGGGGTGGGGGCCTATCTCGGGCCGCTCTACGCGCACTACGACCTGCCGCTCTGGGCCTATGTTCCCAAAGCCTCGCTGTTAGCGCTAACTCGACCCGCTTCCTCAGTGCTGCTGCTGTTCGCGCTCGCGGCCATCGCCTTCGTGACC
The DNA here is from genome assembly GCF_040648415.1 of Nonomuraea sp. NPDC049141. Lineage (NCBI taxonomy): Bacteria > Bacillati > Actinomycetota > Actinomycetes > Streptosporangiales > Streptosporangiaceae > Nonomuraea > Nonomuraea sp. NPDC049141. Next base: position 407,553 of record NZ_JBEZDR010000008.1, on the reverse strand, counting down.
TCGGCGATGCCCGTTCTCGCAGCGGTGATCAGCATCGGTGCGTGGATCTATCTCAACACGTGGCTCTGCCTGCGTTTCTTCGAGGAGAACGAGGCGCGCCTGCATTCGAAAGGGAACTCATGAGCGCATCTCGTCGACGCCGGCTGGTCGCCGGTGTGTTGACGCTAACGGCTGCTCTTCTCGCGTCCGCCTGCTCCAGCGGCGGGGGGAGTGAGACCGACAGCAGCACGGTGACCATGATGGTCCCGCTGTTCGGTACGGCCCCCGACCCCAAGGGCGAGATGCAGCAGGCGGTCGAGAAGCTCGTCGGCAAGAAGCTCCAGATCACCTGGGTGCCCAACGCCGACTACAACGACAAGACCAACGTCACGCTGGCCTCGGACAAGATGCCGCAGATCATGGTCATCCAGGGCGACAAGACCTCGTCGTTCGTCCGCGCCGCCCAGGCCGGGGCGTTCTGGGACCTGACCGACAAGCTGGACAAGTACCCGAACCTGAAGAACCGGGACGCGCAGACGGTCCGGAACTCCTCCACCAACGGCAAGATCTACGGCCTCTACCGGATCCGTCCCCTGCTCCGCTCGGCCGTCGTGATCAACAAGCAGTGGATGGACAAGCTCAAGCTGAAGACGCCTGAGACCGTCGACGACCTCTACGACATCGCCAAGGCGTTCACCGAGAAGGACCCTGACGGCAACGGCAAGAAGGACACCTACGGCCTGATCATCCCCAAGTGGCCGTCCCCCCAGTACGGCAGCGCCAGTCCGTACGACGTGATCGAGACCTGGTTCGGCGCCCCGAACGTCTGGGGTGAGCGGGACGGCAAGCTCGTCCCCGGCTTCGACACCCCTGAGTTCATCGAGGCGAACAAGTTCGTCAAGAAGATGGTCGACGAGGGCCTGGTCAACCCCGACTACGCCACCCTCGACTCGGCCAAGTGGAACGACCCGTTCGTCCAGGGCAAGGGCGGCATGATCATCGACGTCAACGTCCGCGGCACCAACCTCCTCGACCTGCTCAAGGAGAAGGACCCCAACGACTTCGACAAGGTCCTCACGGTCGGCAACCTCAAGCGCTCCGACGGCAAGAAGTTCTCCTACCCCTTCACCGGCTACAACGGCGTCATCGCCATCCCGCGGCAGAGCGTGCAGACCGAGCAGCAGCTCGACGAGGTGCTGGCGGTCCTGGACAAGCTGGCCTCCAAGGAGGGCGGGATCCTGCTGAGCAACGGGCTCGAGGGCCGCAACTTCAAGGTCCAGGACGGCGGCGCCGCCCGCATCAGCCAGGACGACCCCAAGGTCAAGCAGATCCAGCAGGACGTGGACAAGGCGTTCATCCAGCTCGGCACCACCGCCAGCGTCGGCCTCGGCGCCTACCCGGACATCTATCCGGACAAGCCGCACCAGGACCAGGTCACGCTGCGTAACAAGCTGGCCGAGGAGGACCTGAAGACCGCCGTGCACAACCCGGCGCTCGCGGTCATGGCGCCCACCACCATCGCCAAGGGCCAGACCCTCGACCCGATCATCACCGACGCCCGGATCAAGTTCATCTCCGGCGCGATCGACGAGGCGGGGCTGAAGGCCGAGATCAAGCGCTGGTACGACAACGGCGGCACCCAGATCGCCGCCGAGACCAACGACCTGGTCTCCAAGCTCGGCAACTGACCTCGCCCGAGGGGCCCGGGACATTCCCGGGCCCCTTCTGTGAAAGGAGGTGGCTGTGGCCACCGACCTGGCGCCGCCTCCCACGAAGGCGGCCACCAAACCCGGGCGCCGTCGCGAGAGGCTGACGTTCCGCACCGCCGTGCTGCGTTACCGCTGGCTGTACCTGATGCTGCTGCCCGGTCTCGTGTACTTCATCGTCTTCAAGTACCTGCCGATGTACGGCGTGACCATCGCCTTCCAGGACTTCCTGCCGTTCCTCGGCTACTCCGGCAGCCCGTGGGTCGGCTTCAAGCACTTCGAGGAGCTGTTCAACGGGCCGGACTTCGGCCGCCTGATGTTCAACACGCTCATCCTGGCGCTGCTGACGGCGGTCTTCGTCTTCCCCGCGCCAATCATCGTCGCGCTCATGCTGAACGAGCTGCGGCACAGCGTGCTCAAGCGGTCGATCCAGTCGCTGGTCTACATCCCGCACTTCCTGTCCTGGACGATCGTCGCCTCACTGACGTACCTGCTGTTCTCCGTGGACTTCGGGGTGATCGCCACCTTCTTCCACGAGTGGCTCGGCGGCAAGAAGATCGACTACGTGGCCCAGCCCGACTGGTTCCGGCCGATCATCGTCTTCCAGCTGCTGTGGAAGCAGACCGGCTGGGGCACGATCATCTATCTGGCCGCGCTGGCGGGCGTGAACACCGACCTGTACGAGGCGGCCCGCATGGACGGCGCCGGGCGCTTCCGGCAGTTCTGGCACGTCACGCTGCCCGCGATCCGCCCCACGATCGTGGTGATGGCCGTCCTGACATCGGGTCACCTGCTCGACACCGGCTTCGAGCAGATCTGGCTGATGACCGGCGCGCTGAACCGCTCGGCGGCGGACGTGTTCGACACATTCGTCTACTACATGGGCATCACCCAGGGCGCCTTCAGCTACTCCACGGCCGTCGGCCTGTTCAAGGGACTGGTGGGCGTCCTCCTGATCTTCGGCTCCAACTGGCTGGCCAAGCGCCTCGGCCAGCGTGGACTGTTCTAAGGAGCGCTTGAATGCCCAACCAGTCGCCCACACACCAGCACACGCTCGGCAGTCGCGTGTTCGACGTGCTCAACATCGCCGTGCTGCTGTTCCTGGCGCTGATCACGATCCTGCCGCTGCTGTACGTGCTGGCCGGGTCGTTCGCCTCGGAGGCGGAGATCGCCTCACGGCCGTTCTTCCTGTGGCCGGAGAAGTTCGTCACCACCACCTATGAGTACATCTTCGACTCGGGCACGTTCGTCCGGGCGCTGCTGACCACGATCTGCGTGACGGCGGTGGGCACGGTGGTGCAGGTGCTGCTGACGTTCACGATGGCCTACCCCCTGGCCAAGCGGTACCTGCCGGGACGGACGTTGGTCCTGAACCTGGTCATCTTCACGCTCGTCTTCACCGGCGGCATGATCCCCACCTACCTGGTGGTGCGGGACCTGGGGATGCTCGACAGCTACTGGGCGCTGATCCTGCCGCTGGCGATCAACCCCTTCTACCTGATCATCGTGAAGAGCTTCTTCCAGGAGCTGCCGCAGGCGCTGGAGGAGGCGGCGCGCATCGACGGCTGCAACGAGATGGGCGTCTTCTTCAAGATCGTGCTGCCGCTCTCGAAGCCGATCATCGCGACGTTCTCGCTGTTCTACGCGGTGGGCATCTGGAACGACTACATGTCGCCGCTGCTGTACATCGACGACTCCAAGAAGTGGACGCTCCAGGTGCTCGTCAGGCAGCTGACCAGCCCCGACGCCCAGAACGCGATGGCCATGCTGGAGTCGGTGTTCTTCCCCACCCAGGGACTGAAGTTCGCGGTGGTCGTCATCGCGACGCTCCCGATCCTGTTCTTCTACCCGTTCCTGCAGAAGCACTTCTCCAAGGGTGTGCTGCTCGGGTCGGTCAAGGAGTGACCCGTACGGTCCTGCTGGCGGGTGACTCGACCGTCGCCTCCTGCCCGGCGGCCGAGGCGCCCATGTCGGGGTGGGGCGCGCAGCTCGCGGCCCACACCGGCGGCCCGGTGCGCAACTTCGCCAAGGGCGGCGCGACCACCGCCAGCCACCGGGCCGACGGGCTGTGGGCGGCGCTGCTGCTGGAGATCACGCCTGGTGACGTGGTGGTCCTGCAGTTCGGGCACAACGACCAGAAGGAACCTGGCCTGCCGTACCGGGAGAATCTCCGCCTCTTCGCCGAGGAGGCGCGGCAGGCGGGCGCGCTGCCGGTGCTGTGCACGCCGGTGCAGCGGCGCAGGTTCGACGGCGACCGGCTGGTGCCGACCCACGGCGGCTATCCCGGCCAGGTGCGCGAGCTGGCGGCAGCCGAGGGCCTGCCGCTGATCGACCTGACCGTCGCGACCACCGAGCTGTACGAGCGGCTCGGACCCGAGGGCTCCAAGGCCCTGTTCACCCATTTCGCGCCCGGCGAGCACCCGCTGTACCCCGACGGCGTGGCCGACGACACCCACTTCTGCTTCCGCGGCGCCGACGCGGTGGCGGTGATGGTCGCCGGGCGACTCAAGGAGATCTTTTGACCACGCTGAACTGGCTGGATCGGCCCACGGACCAGGGCGTGACCTGGGGGGTGCCGTGGCGGCGCGGCGCGGTGGAGCGCGCGGCCCCGTTCGCGCTCGCCGACCCCGAGGGGCGCGCGGTGCCGGTGCAGAGCTGGGTGACCGCCACCTGGCCGGACGGGTCGGTCAAGTGGTCGGCGCACGCGATCGGACCGCAGGCCGAGCCCGCCGCGTCGTACGAACTCACGACAAAGCGCCCGGCCACCGGCCAGGAAGGACAGGCGGCCGCCGACCAAGCCCGGCCGCGGGCCGCCGGGCCGGAGCGGCCCGTCACCGTCGTCCGCGAGGACGGCGTGCTGCGGGTGAGCACGGGGCCCGTCACCTGGACGATCGAGGAGACGGGCGACACGCTGGCCCGCTCCGTCTCCCACGGCTCGCGCGAGATCGCCAGGGACGTCCGCCTGATCAGCCTCCACCAGGACGGCCCCACCCCGGACGACGCCGGCACGGTCACCCGCGAGCAGGCCACGGGGATCGTCCGCGAGGTCACCGTCGAGCAGGACGGCCCGGTCCGGGCCGTGATCCGCCTGGCGGGCGACCACGACGGGCGGCTCCCGTTCACCGTCCGCCTGTACTTCTACGCGGGCGCCGAGGATGTGCGCGTCATGCACACGTTCGTCTGGGACGGCGACCCCGAGCGGGACTTCCTGGCCGGGCTCGGCCTGCGCGCCGACGTGGTCATGCGCGACGAGCTCCACGACCGCCACGTGCGGCTGGCCGGGCAGGACGGCTTCCTCACCGAGGCGGTACGCGGCCTGACCGGGCTGCGCCGCGACCCCGGGGAGGCCGTACGGCGGGCCCAGGTCGAGGGCCGGCCGTGCGGCCCGATCGGCAACCCCGAGGTGGCCGACCGCCTGCACCTCATCCCCGCGTGGAACGACTACACCCTCGACCAGACCTCGGCCGACGGCTTCACCCTGCGCAAACGCACCGCCGGCGGCCACGCCTGGGTGACCGTCCCGTCGGGCACCCGCTCGGCCGGGTACGGCTACCTCGGCGGCGCGAGCGGCGGACTCGGCTTCGGCCTGCGCGACTTCTGGCGGCTGCACCCCACCCGGCTCGACGTCAGGGGCGCCGCCACCGGCCTGGCCACCGCGACCGTCTGGCTCTGGTCGCCCTCCGCCCCCGCCATGGACCTGCGCTTCTACCACGACGGCATGGGCCAGGACACCTTCGCCGAGCAGCTGGAGGGCCTGGAGATCACCTACGAGGACTACGAGCCGGGCTTCGGCGACGCCCACGGCATCGCCCGTACCCACGAACTCACGCTGCGCGTCCACGACGCCACGCCGTCGTCGGCGGCCCTGGCCGGGCACGCGGCCGCGATGAACGAGCCGGCGCTGCTGACCGCCGCCCCCGAACACCTCCGCGCGGCGGGCGTGTTCGGCGACTGGGCGCTGCCCGACCGCTCCACGCCCGCCCATGCCGCGATCGAGGACCGGCTGGACCTGCTGTTCGACTTCTACCGGCGCGAGCGGGAGCAGCGCAGGTGGTACGGGTTCTGGGACTACGGCGACGTGATGCACACCTACGACGCCGACCGGCACACCTGGCGCTATGACGTCGGCGGCTACGCGTGGGACAACTCCGAGCTCTCGCCCGACCTGTGGCTCTGGTACCAGTATCTGCGCACGGGACGGGCCGACGTCTTCCGCTTCGCCGAGGCCATGACCCGCCACACCGGCGAGGTCGACGTCTATCATCTCGGCCGCTGGAAGGGCCTGGGCACCAGGCACAACGTGCAGCACTGGGGCTGCAGCGCCAAGCAGCTGCGCATCTCCAACGCCGCCTACCGGCGCTTCTTCTACTACCTGACCGCCGACGAGCGCACCGGCGACCTGCTCGACGAGCTGGCCAGGCCCGAGGAGACGTTCCTGGCGATCGACCCCACGCGCAAGGTGCGCCAGGACGTCTACACCCCCGACCCGTCCGCGCTGGCGGTCGGGCTCGGCACCGACTGGGGCTCGCTCGTGGCGGCCTGGCTCACCCGGTGGGAGCGCCACGGCGACGAGCACGCCAAGGACAGGCTGCTGGGCACGATGGCCGGCATCGGCGCGCTGCCACGGGGGTTCCTGACCGGTGAGGCCCGCCTCGACCTGGCCACGGGCCGGTTCGACACCTCCCGCGACCAGATCTCCGTCTCCCACCTGTCGTCGGTCTTCGGGCTGCCCGAGATGTGTTCCGAGCTCATCTCGCTCGGCCTGGACGTGCCCGGGTTCGAACAGGCCTGGCTGGACTACTGCCGGCTCTATCTCGCCCCCGCCGAGCAGCAGGCCGCCGAGGTGGGCCATGCGCTGAGCGGCATCTCGCTGGTGCAGGCGCACAGCCGCCTCACCGCGTACGCCGCCGCCCGCTCGGGCGACGCCGGGCTGGCCGCTCTGGCCTGGCGCAAGTTCTTCCTCGACGAGGGCGACCAGCTCAACCGCAACCCGCTGCAGCGCGAGCCGGACTGGCGTCTCACCCGCGTCGAGGGGCCGCACGTCCTGGCGCACGTGCTGGAGGCGCCGTTCGTCTCCACCAACGACGCCGCCCAGTACGGCCTGGCCGCGATCCAGAACCTGGCGCTGATCGGCGGCCACTTGGCGACGGATTAAGCAGAGGTGGGGTTCCCGGCGGGGGCCCTACACTGATCTGTATGCACACTCCCGATTGACCGGCGTCGCCACGCCCAACTCTTCTTACCCCTAGCTCGGGAGTGTTCCGTCAATCATGATCATCGCCAGTGACATCGAGCTGCGCGCGGGCGCGCGCCTGCTCATAGAGAACGCCTCCTTCCGGGTCAATCCCGGCGACAAGATCGGCCTCGTCGGCCGCAACGGCGCGGGCAAGACCACGCTGACCAAGGTCCTGGCCGGTGAGGGGCTGCCCGCCGGCGGCACCGTCACCACCAGCGGCGCCGTCGGCTACCTGCCGCAGGACCCGCGCACCGGCGACCTGCAGGTGCTCGCCCGCGACCGCATCCTGTCGGCCAGAGGGCTCGACGAGGTGCTGCGCAAGCTGCGCGCGGCCGAGCTCGGCATGTCCTCCGCCGACGTGCGCACCCGCGACAAGGCCGTCCGGCAGTACGGCAAGCTCGAGGACCAGATGCACGTGCTCGGCGGCTACGCGGCCGAGTCCGAGGCCGCCTCCATCGCCTCCAGTCTGGGCCTGCCCGACCGGGTGCTCGGGCAGCCACTGGAAACGCTTTCAGGCGGCCAGCGAAGGCGCGTGGAATTGGCACGCATTCTTTTCAGTGGAGCGGAAACTCTCCTTCTCGACGAGCCGACAAACCACCTAGATGCGGACTCAATCGGATGGCTTCGTGATTTTTTGCGATCCCATCAGGGCGGCTTGGTGATCATCAGTCACGACGTGGGCCTTCTTGAAGCGACGGTCAACAAGGTGCTGCACCTCGACGCCAACCGCAGTGTGATCGACCACTACAACGTCGGCTGGAAGGCCTATCTGGCCCAGCGCGAGACCGACGAGAAGCGCAGGAAGCGCGAGCGGGCCAACGCCGAGAAGCAGGCGGGCGCGCTGCTCTCGCAGGCCGACAAGATGCGGGCCAAGGCCACCAAGGCCAAGGCCGCCCAGGACATGATGCGCCGCGCGCACCGGCTGCTGGCCGGCACGGAGGAGGAGCGCCAGAGCGACAAGGTCGCCAAGCTGCGCTTCCCCGACCCACTGCCCTGCGGGCGCACGCCGCTGACGGGTGCGGGCCTGTCCAAGACGTACGGCTCGCTGGAGGTCTTCACCGACGTCGACGTGGCCATCGACCGAGGTCACCGGGTCGTGATCCTCGGGCTCAACGGCGCTGGCAAGACCACGCTGCTGCGGCTGCTGGGCGGGGTCGAACAACCCGACAGCGGCGAGATCAGGCCCGGACACGGCCTCAAGATCGGCTATTACGCCCAGGAGCACGAGACCCTCGAGGCCGACAGGACCCTCCTGGAGAACATGCGCTCGGCCGGTGGCGAGTTCACCGACACCGAGTTGCGCAAGGTGCTCGGCTCGTTCCTGTTCTCCGGCGACGACGCCGACAAGCCGGCGGGTGTGCTGTCCGGCGGCGAGAAGACTCGGCTGGCACTGGCCATGCTGGTCCTCTCGAGTGCGAACGTACTTCTGCTCGATGAGCCCACGAACAACCTAGATCCAGTCAGCCGCGAGCAAGTTCTGAACGCTCTGAGGTCGTATTCAGGAGCAATCGTCCTGGTCACCCATGACGAGGGTGCCGTTGACGCCTTGTCACCGGATAGGGTGATCTTGCTACCAGACGGAACTGAAGACGCATGGAGCGAAGAATTTTCCGATCTTGTGGCACTTGCCTGATCTTAATTTGGGTGGGTACGGATCTTTTCCCGTGGAGTAGGTAGCCGATCCCGCTGAAATGACTGATCATGGCGGAGTAACGCTGCGGAAGTCCGGCACTACAGGAGGTACTCGTGGCCGAGACACTGAAGAAGGGCACCCGGGTCACCGGGGCCGATCGTGAGAAACTGGCCGGCGATCTTAAGAAGCGCTACGCCGCGGGCGAGAGCATCCGCGCCCTGGCCGCTTCGACCGGTCGGTCATACGGGTTCATCCACCGCATCCTGAGCGAGTCCGGTGTGACTCTGCGCGGGCGCGGGGGAGCGACTCGAGGCAAGTCCAAGCGCTGACGGCCGCCTCGGTACGTGCGACCGCAGCCGCTCGTCCCAAGTCAGCCGCCGTCGCGCCCGAGCCAGAATCATATTCTGTAGGCTCGGGCGCGACGGCTAAGGCGAATGAGGGAGCGGGCGATGGCGGAAGCGAAGGCAGCGCCACAGCGCGGGGGGTACGCGGAGGAAGTCTCTGCCGAAAGGCTGGCGGAGATCGGACTCCGTTTCGAGGTGGACGGTGAGATCGCGACGATCGCGCTGGATCGGCCCAGTAAGCGCAACGCACAGACGTTCGCGACCTGGGCGGCACTGGCTGACATCGGGGGCAACCTGCCTGAGCAGGTGCGCATCGTCGTCGTGAAAGGTGAGGGACCGTCCTTCTCGGCAGGTATCGACCTGCAAATGTTCACGCCTGAGGGAGTGCCCGGACAGGGCTCGTTCAGCTCGGCGGCTCAACTCGACACCACAGCGTTCGAGGAGCGCATCAGGACATTCCAACAGGGATTCCTTTGGCTTCGCCGACCAGAGATCGTCTCCATCGCGGCTGTACAGGGGCACGCGATCGGCGCGGGATTCCAGCTCGCGCTCGCCTGCGACCTGCGCATCGTGGCCGACGACGTCAAGTTCTGCATGAAAGAGCCCGCCATGGGGCTGGTGCCCGATCTGACCGGCACCAAGCCACTGGTCGAACTGGTGGGCCTGGCCAAGGCGATCGACATCTGCCTGACCGCCAGGACCGTCCAGGCCGACGAGGCCATGCGGATCGGCCTCGCCGAACGCGTGGTCGCACCGGGCGACCTGGCGGGCGCCGTACAAGACAAGATCGCGGAGCTGCTGTCGACCAACCGGGACGCGGCGGCGGCGACCAAGCGACTCCTCCAGGGGGCGCGGGCGCGCACCCTGGAGGAGCAGAGCGCCGCGGAAGGGGCCGAGCAGGCCCAGCGCCTCAAAGCGCTGTTCGGCTGAGCCGCGCCGGGGTTTTTACGCGCTGAGCTGACCTGGGAATCGCCCGGCCGTCCCCGGTGCTGAGCCGGGGGAGGAGGACCCCCCGATGGCGATGATGGGAGGGGGCTTCGGCCCCCAGATATTTACGTCCCTGCGGCGCGACAACTCCGTGACCCAGCAGCGGCTCACACCCGGCACGGTCCGGCGCATCGCACGCTACGCACGGCCATATACCGGGCAGATCACCGCGTTCCTGCTGCTGGTGATAGCGGGCGCGGTCATCGTGATCGCCAACCCGCTGCTGATGAAGGCGATCATCGACGACGGCATCCTGCCCAGGAAGAGCGGCGTCGTGGCCGGCCTGGCCGTGGCGATCGCCGCGCTCGCGCTGGTCGACGCGGGTCTCACGCTCGTGCAGCGCTGGTTCTCCGCGCGCATCGGCGAAGGGCTGATCTACGACCTGCGCACCGAGGTGTTCGACCACGTGCAGCGCATGCCGGTCGCCTTCTTCATGCGCGCGCAGACCGGCGCGCTGGTCAGCCGGCTCAACAGCGACGTGATCGGCGCCCAGCGCGCCGTGACCAGCACGCTGTCGTCGGTCGTCAGCAACGTGATCAGCCTGATCCTGGTGCTGGGCGCGATGCTGGCGCTGTCGTGGCAGGTGACGCTGGTCGCGCTGGTGCTGCTGCCGATCTTCATCGTGCCCGCCAAGTGGGTCGGGCGGCGCATGTCCGCGCTGGCCCGCGAGCAGATGCAGCTCGACGCCGAGATGAGCTCGGTCACGACCGAGCGCTTCAACGTGGCGGGCGCGATGGTGGCCAAGCTCTACGGCCGGCCCGAGGACGACGCCGCCGTCTACGGCGCCCGCGCCGCCCGGGTGCGCGACGTGGGCGTGACGGTCGGGATGTACGGCACGGTGTTCCGGGTGGCGCTCGGCCTGGTCGCGGCGCTGGCCACCGCGCTGGTCTACGGCATCGGCGGCGTGCTGGCCGTCGGCGGCGCCTTCGAGCTGGGCACGCTGGTGGCCCTGGCCGCGCTGCTGATGCGGTTGTACGGCCCCCTCACCTCACTGTCCAACGTGCAGGTGGACGTGATGACCGCGCTCGTCAGCTTCGACCGGGTCTTCGAGATCCTCGACCTCAAGCCCATGGTGGCGGAGAAGCCCGACGCGAAGCCGCTGCCGGACGGGCCGGTGACGATCGACTTCGACGGCGTCCACTTCCGCTACCCGGCGGCCGAGGAGGTGTCGCTGGCCTCGCTGGAGTCGGTGGCCAGGCAGGACACGGGCCCGTCCCAGCCGGTGCTGCGCGGCGTGTCGTTCACGGCCGGCCCCGGCCGGCTCATCGCCCTGGTCGGCCCATCGGGGGCGGGCAAGACCACGATCACCTCGCTGGTCTCCCGGCTCTACGACGTCAACGAGGGCGCGGTCCGGATCAACGGGCTCGACGTGCGCGACGCCACGCTCGCCTCGCTGCGCGACACCGTGGGAGTGGTCATGCAGGACGCTCATCTCTTCCATGACACGATCGGGGCCAACCTCCGTTACGCCAGGCCAGGGGCGAGTGACGAGGAGATCTGGGACGCTCTCAGGGCCGCGCAGATAGGCGACCTCATCGAGGGGCTGCCCGACGGGCTGGACACCGTCGTGGGCGACCGCGGCTACCGGCTGTCCGGCGGCGAGAAGCAGCGGCTGGCGCTGGCCAGGCTGCTGCTGAAGGCGCCGCGCGTGGTGGTGCTCGACGAGGCCACCGCGCACCTCGACTCGGAGTCGGAGGCGGCCGTGCAGCAGGCGCTGAAGACCGCGCTGGCCGGCCGCACCTCACTGGTGATCGCGCACCGGCTGTCGACGATCAGGGAGGCCGACGAGATCCTCGTCGTGCAGGACGGCCGCATCGCCGAGCGGGGCGGCCACGAGGAGCTGCTGGCGCGCGGCGGGCTCTACGCCGAGCTCTACCGCACCCAGTTCAGTTCTTCAGGTAGCCCAGTCGCGTGAGCTCCTGCCTGGCGACCTTCTCCACCAGCGTGAGGTCGCCGGGCCGCAGGCGGGCGCGCCAGGAGCCGACCTCGGAGACGCGCGGGGCGTACAAGCCGATCTTGGAGACGCGCGTCTCCAGGAACTCCGTCAGCGCAGCCACCGGCTCGGCCGGCTTCCGCACGAGGTCCTCGTAGCGCAGCGTGAGCAGCTGGCCGGCGGGCAGGTCCTTGCGCAGCGTGGCGCTGAGCCGTACGGCGCTGCGCCAGCGCAGGGCGCTCTTGCCCGCGGCGGGCATGCCCTTCCACCGGTCGCGGTGCTCGTCGCGGTTGACGCCGAGGAAGGGATTGGGGAACTCGGTCTCCTCCGACAGCATCACCGGCTTGAACCAGGCCAGGCAGGCCGGATCGTCGAGCATGTCGGCGACCACGTCGCGGCCGTCGCGGATGAGCTGCACGAACCGGGCGTCGGGGAAGGCCTGGAGCAGCACGGGAGCGCTGTAGATCAGGTCGGGACTGCCGTCGCCGAACCTCGTCACCTCGCTCGTCGCCACGCACGGGCCCATGCTCGTGACGCCGCCGGCCTCCCTGCACGGCTCCGAGCACTGGCCGCACGATCGAGGCAGCACCTGCCACGCCTCGGCGAGCGCGTCGCGCAGCACGCGTACGGCCCCCGACGTCTGGCCGATCGACGGCTTGCGGGCGAAGGCGTAGACCACGTGCGCGACGGACGCCCGGCCCATCGTGACGTGGAAGCCGGGGGACCGTTTCAGGGCGCGGGCGAGCAGGTCCGCGCCGGAGTGCGGAGCACCGAGCAGGAAGACCGGCCTGCGGACCTTGATGCCGTTGACCACGAGGATGTGGGGCGGAAGTCGCATACGAGAGGTAAGTGTGACACCGTTTGGCGGGTGAAAAAGCCAACGTCGGTGTCGGTCCTCGTCAAGGAGTTGGTCGATGCGGCAGGGTGACACCGTCGCCGTCGTCTCGCCGTCGGGCTCGCCGAACGCCATCCTGCTCAGACGGGGGGTCGAGCGCCTGGAGGGGCTCGGGCTGAAGGTCGTGGTCGGCGAGCACGTGCTCGGCCGCCAGGAGCTCCCCTACCTCGCCGGAGCCGACGCCTCGCGCGCCGCCGACCTGCAGGCCGCCTGGTGCGACCCGGCCGTCTCCACGGTGTTCTGCGCCAGGGGCGGTTATGGCGCGGCCAGGCTGCTCGGCCTGCTCGACTGGGCCGCCATGCGCGCGGCGGGACCCAAGACGCTCATCGGGTCCAGCGACATCACGGCGCTGCATCACGCGTTCGCGATGGAGCTGGGCGTGCCCACGCTGCACGGGCCGATGCCGGCCTGCGACGTGATCGCCGACGAGAAGCGGCCCGAGCCGCGCACCTGGGAGCACCTGCGGGCCGCCCTGGACCGCCAGGCGCCACCCGTCATCGGCGACCTCGTGCTGTCTCCCGGCCGGGCCGAGGGTGTGCTGGCGGGCGGTAACCTGTCGCTGCTCGCCTCCATGTGCGGCACGCGCTACCACCCGTCGTTCGCCGGGAAGATCGTGCTGCTGGAGGACATCGGTGAGGAGCCGTACCGGATCGACCGGATGCTCACCCAGTTACTTCAGGCGGGCGCCTTCAACGGCGTGCGCGGGATCGCCCTCGGCTCGTGGGTGGGCTGCGGAGATCCCTACCCCGTCCTTAAAGACCGGCTGCTGCCGCTCGGAGTGCCGGTCCTGGCGGGGTTGCCGGTGGGGCACGGCGCACCACAGATGAGTGTGTGGCTTGGGGCTCTTGGGGCTATCGATACCGAATCGTGCTCGCTGGCTGGTCTGTTCCGCAACGAGGAGCAGGCAAGGTAGGAATACACGGATAGGGATGAAACGGACAGAGGGGACGCGGCGCGTGAACTTGTTCAAGCGTGACCGGGAGCCCTCTCGGCGGTCGATCGAGGATGTCGATCTCGACTCGCTGCTCGGGCTCGTCGCCGAGTCCCTAGGGTACACCTGCGTCTTCGCCGCCGACGGCGCCTCGCTGGCGCTGAGCGGCGACAGGGAGATCCTGGTCAGGCTGACCGGGTTGCGCCGCGAGGTGGGCCGCCGGCCAAGGGACGACTGGCCCATGCTGGTCTCCGAACACCTCGCGAACGCTCTCGCGGCGGCCGACGAACGCCTCGACGTCTGCGACCTCGACCAGGTCAAGCCGCTGCTGCGGACCCGTGTCGAGGCGGTCGACGAGGTCGCCGACCTGACCAGGGTGGTGGGTCGCCATCTCAACGGCGACCTGGTCGAGCTGCTCACGGTGGGCTCCAGGCCGGTACGCCCCGAGGAGGCCGGCTGCTGGCCCGTGCCGTCGGGCCGGGCGCTGGAACTGGCCATCACGAACGTCGGGCGGGACGAGCGGCTGGAGCTCGAGGCCATCGAGCTGTCGGGCACGCCGGTGTGGCGCCTGACCGGCCGGACCCCGGCCGCGGCCACCCATCTGCGCTGGCTCGGCGACTACCTGCCGATACCCGCCGACGGGGTGCTCGTGGTGCTCCCGGATCCGTACACACTGATCGTGCACCCGGTCGACGGGATCGGCGTGGTGCGGGCGCTGGAGCGCCTGCGTGTGCACGCCGTACGCACCGACGGGCTCAGCCCGCAGGTCTACTGGTGGCACGAGGGGCGGCTGACGCTCATCAGGGCGGACATCGTCCTGCAGGACGGCCTGGCCCGCCTCGTGGTGGCGCCGCCGCCGGAGTTCGCCAAGGTGCTGGCCCGGCTCGCCGTCTGACCGCCGGGCCAGTGGAGCTCAGCCCGGTTGGGAGAGCGCGCGGGCGGCGTGTACGAGGGGGACGTGGCTGAACGCCTGGGGGAAATTTCCCACCATCCGGGCGTATCGCGGGTCGTACTCCTCGGCCAGCAGCCCCACGTCGTTGCGCAGCGCCAGCAACCGCTCGAACAGCTGCTTGGCCTCCTCCTTGCGCCCCTGCATGGCCATCACCTCGACCAGCCAGAAGCTGCACGCCAGGAACGCGCCCTCGCCGCCGGGCAGCCCGTCGACGTCGTTGTCCTCGGCCACCGGGTAACGCAGCACGAAACCGTCGGACATCAGCTCCTTCTCGACGGCCGCCACCGTGCCGGCCACGCGCGGGTCGTCGACCGGCAGGAAGCCCACCAGGGGCATGAGCAGCAGCGCGGCGTCGACGTCCGGCGAGCCGTAGGACTGGGTGAAGGTGTTGCGCCTGGCGTCGAAGCCCTTCTCGCAGATCTCGGCGTGGACGGCGTCGCGCAGCTCACGCCACCGCTCGACGGGGCCGGTCCTGCCGAACCGCTCCACGTACTGGACGGCCCGGTCGAGCGCCACCCAGCACATCACCTTGGAGTGGGTGAAGTGCCGGCGCGGGCCGCGTACCTCCCACAGCCCCTCGTCGGGCTCGTCCCAGTGCTCGGCCACGTAGTCGAGCAACTGGCGCTGGATCGCCCAGGCGCGGTCGTCGGCGGCCAGGCCGGAGGTCCTGGAAACGAACAGACAGCTCATCACCTCGCCGTAGACGTCCAGCTGGAGCTGCTTGACGGCCTGGTTGCCGATCCTGACCGGGCGGGAGTCCTCGTAGCCGTCGAGCCAGTCGAGCTGCATCTCCGGCAGCCGGCGCTCGCCCGCGACGCCGTACATGATCTGCAGGTCCTGCGGGCGGCCGGCGATCGCGCGCAGCAGCCACGCCCGCCAGGCTTCGGCCTCGTCCAGATAGCCGGAGTTGATCAGCGCGTCGAGCGTCATCGTCGCGTCACGCAGCCAGCAGTAGCGGTAGTCCCAGTTGCGCACGCCGCCCAGGTCCTCGGGGATGGAGGTGGTGGGGGCGGCCACGATGCCGCCGGTGGGGTCGTAGATGAGGCCCTTGAGCGTGATCAGTGAGCGGACGACGGCCTCGCGGTAGGGGCCTTCATAGGTGCATTTGGCCACCCATTCGGCCCACATCGCCTCGGTCTCGGCGAGCTGGGTCTCGGCGTGGATCCGCGGCGGCATCGGCTGGTGCGACGGGTGCCAGGTGAACACGAACGGCAGCCGCTCGCCCTCCTTGACGGTGAAGGTGGCGCGGTGCGCGTAGTCGCCGCCCTTGAGCGGGACGGGGGAGTGCAGCCAGATCGAGTCCGGGCCGCCGATCGCCTGCAGGTGGCCGTTGGTGCGGCGCACCCACGGCACGATCCTGCCGTAGTCGAAGCGGACCCTGAGCTGGGTGGACATCTGAACCGTGCCCGAGACGCCCTCGACGATGCGGACCACGTCGGGGTTGCGGTCACGGGGCGGCATGAAGTCGATCACGCGGACCGTGCCCGTCGGGGTGTCCCACTCGCTCTCCAGGATCAGCGTGTCGGGCCGGTAGCGCCGCCGGGTGGCGGCCCGCCTGCCGGTGGGGCCGAGCCACCAGTGGCCGTTGCGCTCGCTGCCGAGCAGCGCCGTGAAACAGGAGGGGGAGTCGAACCTGGGCAGGCAGAGCCAGTCGATGGAACCGTCTCTGCCGACCAGGGCCGCCGACTGCATGTCGCCGATGAGCGCGTAGTCCTCGATCCGCATGTACCGACGCTACCGGCGGGAAGGCGATCTCGCGGCCGCTCCGTGCACGTCGCGTCGTGAGCGGGCACGGCCGCGAGATCACGTCAGGGGGAACCGGCGGGCGAACAACTGGGTCACCGGGCCGATGGCCAGCGCGTAGACCAGCGTCGCGACGCCGACCGTGCCGCCGAGCAGCCAGCCGAGGACCAGCACCGTGGCCTCGATGAGCAGGCGGCTGAGCCGGAGCGACAGGCCGAGCTGGGTCAGGCCGGTCATGATGCCGTCCCGCGATCCCGCGCCCAGCCCCGCGCCGATGTACAGGACGGTGGCCAGCGCGATCGACACCACGCTGAGCACCAGGTACAGCCAGCTCGCCGCCCAGTGCGTGGCGGTGGGCAGCACGTAGACCGCGGCGTCGGCGAACAGGCCGACGAAGACGACATTGCTGATCGTGCCGATCCCGGGCTTCTCCTTCAGCGGGATCCACAGCAGCATCACCAGCGCGCCGACCACGATGATGACCGTCCCGATCGACAGGCCCGTCCGCATGGCCAGGCCCTGGTGGAGGGCGTTCCACGGGGCGTTGCCGAGCCCGGAGTCGACCTGGAAGCCGATGCCCGCGCCGTACAGAGCCAGACCGCCGTAGAGGCGCAGGAGGCGGATGGGCAGGGTGTTCGGGCGGGGGACGGATGCTTCGCTCATAGTGGTCACAGAGTGGCAGGGCCACCGCTTGCCAAACCAGGGCCAATCCCGGAAAGTGGCCTTTATGAGGTTTTTGTCGGCGACGCAGGTGGCCAGGCTGGTGGACATCCCGGCGGGCGCCAGGCCGTACTACCGCGCGCTCGCCGACGCCGTGCGTGAGCTCATCATGGACGGCCAGCTGCCGGTCCGGGTGCGCCTGCCGGCCGAGCGGGACCTGGCCCAGACGCTGGCGGTCAGCCGCACCACGGTAACCGCCGCCTACGACCTGCTGCGCGAGCGGGGCTACCTGGAGAGCAGGCAGGGCTCGGGAAGCTGGACCGTACTGCCGGACCCGGCCATGTCGGCGGAGAACCCGTGGCTGTCCCAGGACGGCGACGGGCTCATCCCGCTCCACTGCGCCGCCCCGCCCGCCCCGTCGGCGCTGGCCGAGGCGATGGCCGAGGCCGTGGCGGACCTGCCCAGGTACGGCATGGGCCACGGCTACGACCCGATGGGCCTGCCCGTGCTCAGGGAGCGGATCGCCGCCCACTACACCGGCCGCGGGCTGGCCACCAGGCCGGAGCAGATCCTCGTCACCACCGGTTCCCAGCACGCGATCCAGCTCGTGCTCGGCCTGCTCGTCGGCCCGGGTGACCCGGTGCTCTTCGAGTCGCCCACTTACCCGCACGCCATGGACGTGGCCCGCGGGCGCGGCGCCCGGATGGTGCCCGTCGGCATCTCGCACGAGGGCTGGCAGACCGACCTGGTCTCCTGCGCCATGCGCCAGTCCGCGGCGCGGCTGGCCTACCTGATGCCCGACTTCCAGAACCCGACCGGCGCGATCATGGACGACGCCACCAGGGCCGCGATCGCCGGGGCCGCCAGGCGCACGGACACCATGCTGGTCATCGACGAGACCTGGTCGGAGCTGGCCCTGGACGAGGTGCCGCGTACGGCGCCCATGGCCGCCTTCGACACCGACAGCAGGATGATCAGCATCGGCTCGGCCTCCAAGCTGTGGTGGGGCGGGCTGCGCATCGGCTGGGTGCGCACCACGGCCGCGCTGGCCCGCCGCCTGGCGGTGCACCGCGGGGCCGTGGACATCGCCAGCCCGGTCCTGGAGCAGCTCGTGGTGGCGCGGCTGTTCGACCGGATGGAGCAGACCAGGGCCGAGCGCCGCCGCACGCTGCGGGCCTCCCGCGACACGCTCGTCGCCGAGCTCCGCGAACGGCTGCCCGGGTGGAGCTTCACCGTGCCCAAGGGCGGCGGCACGCTGTGGGTGCGGCTCGACGGCGGCTCGTCCGTCGCCCTGGCCGACGCCGCGGCCCATCATGGGGTACGGCTCGCGCCGGGGCCCTGGTTCGGGCTGGAGGGCACGCTGGAGGGTTACCTGCGCCTGCCGTACACGCAGCCGCCCCAGGTGCTCACCGAAGCCGTCACCCGCATCGCGGCGGCCCACGAGCGCGGGCCAGTCGGCGTCCGGCCGCGGCTGCCCGACTCGCTCATGCCGATGGTCTGACCGGCACCGGCCCGGTTCACTCTGCCGGTTTGACGCCCCTGGCCAGCGGGGCGCGCCAGTTGTAACGCATCGCGGCGATGCGCAGGACGAAGGCCAGCACGGCGGCGGCCAGTGTGGCCTGCCAGCCGTGCAGGTCGATCGTGTAGAGCGCCGCCATGGCCGCCGAGCCGAGCATCGCGGGCACGGCGTAGAGCTGGCGGTCGTACAGCAGCGTCGGGATCTCCCCGGCCAGCACGTCGCGCAGCATGCCGCCGCCGATGGCCGTCGTGACGCCGAGCAGGGCCGCGTGCAGGGGGCCGAGCCCGTAGTCGAGCGCCTTCTCGGTGCCCACCGCGCAGAACAGGCCGAGGCCCGCCGCGTCGAGCACCAGGATGGCGGGCATCACCTTGGCCACGTGCGGATGCCAGAAGAACACGATGGCCGTGGCCACCACCGGCACGAGCACGTAGCCGGAGCTCTGGAAGGCGGTGGGCCGGACGTTCAGGATCAGATCCCGCACGACGCCGCCCCCCAGGGCGGTCATCTCGGCGATCACCGCCATGCCCACCACGTCGAGCCGCTTGCGTACGCCCATCAGCGCACCCGACAAGGCGAAGACGAAGATACCTACGAGATCGAGAATTACCGACACAAGACTGATTTCTACCTGAAAGTGGTCGGATGGTGCTCGGCCATCAGCGCCCGCAGCCGCCGCGTGAACACCAGCAGCACCGCTCCGCCCACGACCGCCATCGCGGCCAGGAGCAGGTAGTACGCGGGCTCGGACAGCACGGCGCCGAGCCGTCCGGTCTGCCCGCCGACCGCGTCGCCCACCGACACCGCGATGAACCAGATGCCGAGCATCTGCCCCTTGAACGCCCGCGGCGCCAGCTTGGCGGTGACCGAGAGCCCCACCGGGCTGAGCGACAGTTCGCCGAACACCTGGATCAGGTAGACCAGCACCAGCCACCAGACCGAGACCTTGCCCGTCTCGGCCAGCCTGGCCGCCACCGCCATGACCACGAAGCTCAGACCCGCCATGAACAGCGCGAACGCGAACTTCTGCGGCGTTCTCACCCGGGTCCCCAGCTTGGTCCAGAGCGCCGCGAACACCGGCACCAGGATCAGGATGAACAGCGAGTTGAACGACTGCGTGGTCGCCGCCTGGATCGGGATGCCGAACAGCGACAGGGCGGTGTTGTTCTGGGCGAAGAACAGCAGCTTGCTCGGCGCCAGATCGAAGATCATCCAGAAGATCGCGGCCGCCACGAAGAGCCAGATGTAGGCCTTCATCCGCAACCGCTCGTCCTCGGTCAGATCGTGGCTGCCGAGCATGATGTAACCGAAGTAGAGCACCGGCACCGCCAGCACCACGACCGTCACCACCACGGTGAACCTGGACAGCGTGAACGTGCCCGTCGCCACCCAGATCGCCATGGCCACCACGGTCAGGGCCATCGCGAACGAGACGATCTTGATGGCCTGGTCCCGCTCGGGCGGCGTCAGCGGCAGGCCGGGCTGGTCGCCGACGCCTCTGAGGCTCTTCCTGCCCAGCGTGTACTGCAGCAGGCCGAGTGCCATGCCGACCGCCGCCGCGCCGAAGCCGAGATGCCAGCGATCGCCCGCGGCCAGCCCGCCCACCACGATCGGCGCGATGAAGGCGCCCAGGTTGATGCCCAGGTAGAACAGCGAGAACCCGGCGTCCCTGCGCCCGTCCTCCTCGTCGCGGTAGAGCCGGCCGACCATGACCGAGATGTTCGGCTTGAGCAGGCCGGTGCCGGAGATGATCAGCAGCAGCCCGAGCCAGATGAAGGACGCCCCACCGACCGGGAGGGCCATGCTGATGTGGCCGCACATGATGATGAAGCCGCCCCAGAAGACCGACTTGCGCGGGCCCAGTATCCGGTCGGCGATCCAGCCGCCGGGCAGCGCCACCAGGTAGATCAGCGCGCCGTAGACGCCGACGACCGCCTGTGCGGTCTGCTCGGTCATGCCGAGGCCGTGCTGGGCGGGTGAGGCCGCCATGAAGGTGGCGAGGATGGCGCGCAGGCCGTACCAGCTGAAACGCTCCCACATCTCGGTGCCGAACAACGTGGCAAGGCCCCACGGATGCCCGAAGAACGTCCGCTCGCCCTTGCTCATGCGCCGTCTCCTTCCGCGTGCGACTCATCACTCTACGTGACGGTGGTGCCGAGGCCTTGCCGCTACCCCGGTGGTGTGGTGCGATGCATGCCAGCTCAGCAAGTGACCACTGACTGGAGGCGGGTGCCATGGCAGATGTCCTCGAGGTCCGGGCGGAGATCGAGCGGTCAATCGCCGGACGTACCGTATGCGGGCAGCTCAGCGAGCTCGCCGAGCGATACCCCGACGCGCCCGCCTACTCCGATCCCGTCGACGGTGGCTGGAGCACGCTGAGTTACGGCCAGGCCAGGCAGCGGGTGCTGGAGATAGCGGCCGGATTCGCCGCACTCGGCCTGGAACCCGGCGAGTCGGTCGCCCTGATGATGGTCAACAGGAGCGAGCACGTGCTGGCCGACCTCGGCGCCGTGCACGCGGGCGGCGTCGGCTGCACCGTCTACTCGACGTTCGCGCCCCACCAGGTCGCGTTCGTCGCGGCCGACGTGGGCGCCCGGATCGTGGTGCTCGGCGGGCCCGCGGAACTGGCCCGCTGGCGGCCGGTGCTCGGCGAGCTGACCGGACTGCGCAAGATCATCATGCTGGAGGGCGCGCCCGACGACGATGACCGGTTCATGTCCTGGCCGGACTTATTGGAGCTGGGGAGCTCCGCGCTGGCCGCGCACCCGGAAGAGGTCGAGGCCCGATGGCGCGCCGTGACGGCGGGCGACGTGGCCACCGTGCTCTACACCTCGGGCACCACCGGCCGGCCCAAAGGCGTCCCCCTCACCCACGCGAACGTCTTCTACGAGGTCGAATCGACCGACCGCATCACCTCACTGCCCATCCAGGGCACGCAGATCTCCTACCTCACCTACGCCCACATCGCCGAGCGGGTCCTGAGCCTCTACCTGCCGCTGGTGAAGGTCTCCCACGTGCACTTCTGCACCGACCTGGCCAACCTCGGCGCCACGCTCGGGCAGGTCAAGCCGATGATGTTCTTCGGCGTGCCACGCGTGTGGGAGAAGATGATGGCCCGCCTGCTGGCGGTCCTGGCCACCCAGCCGGAAGAGCAGCAGGCCGCCGTACGCCAGGCCATGGCGGCCGGCGTCGCCTACGTCGAGGCCGGGCAGTACGGCGGCACGATCACCCCCGAGATCAGGGCCGCCTACGAGCAGGCCGACTCCTCACTGCTGTCCATCATCCGAGGCATGATCGGCTTCGACCGCGCCGAGTGGACCGCCACCGGCGCCGCGCCGCTCCCCGCCGAGGTGCAACGCTTCTACGCCGGTCTGGGGCTGAAGGTCATCGACGTGTACGGCATGACGGAGACGACCGGCGCCTTCACCGGCAATGGCCCCGCCTGCTACCGCCTCGGCACCGTCGGCCGGGCCGAGGCGGGCGTCGAGGTCCGCATCGCCGCCGACGGCGAACTCCTCACCCGCAGCCCCCTGAACACCCGCGGCTACCTCAACCGCCCCGAGGAGACCGCCCAGCTCATCGACGACGAGGGCTGGCTGCACACCGGCGACATCGGCACGGTCGACGCCGACGGCTTCTACCGCGTCGTCGACCGCAAGAAGGAGCTGATCATCACCGCCGGCGGCGAGAACATCTCCCCGGCCGAGATCGAGAACCACCTCAAGGAACACCCCCTCGTCGGCCAGGCCCTCGCCTACGGCGACAACCGGGCCTACCCGGTGGCCGTGCTGACGCTCGACGCCGAGGTGGCGCCCGGCTGGGCGCAGGCGCGCGGCATCACGTTCGGCTCGCTCGCCGAACTGGCTGAGCACTCCGACGTGCTCAAGGAGGTGGAGGCCGCCGTCGCGGTGGCCAACGCCAAGCTGGCCAGGGTGCAGCAGGTCAAGCGGTGGGCGCTGCTCGGCACCGAGTGGACGGCCGAGACCGAGGAACTGACGCCCAGCCTGAAGCTCAAGAGGCGGGTCATCCACGCCAAGTACGCCGACGTCATCGAGGGGCTGTACTCCGGCTGATCCTTTGCCGTTGGGAGCGTGAGTCGTGGTCGTGGTCATTACCGGGTGGTTCCTACCGTCTCGATCATGACCAGAAGTCTTCTTCTCGTCTCGCTCGCGGCGGGGGCGCTCACGGTGCCCATACCGGCGTCCTCCGCCGCGACCGAGCTCGCGATCCGTGAGATCAACATACGACCGGCGAGCCCTGTGGTCGGGGCCGGGAACTCCGTCCGGCTGGTGATCGACGTGATCGCCAAGGGGGTGAAGGGGAGGGACGGGGTGACCATCCAGGTCGAGCCCGGGTCCACACCCGACGCCACAGGCTCTGTCACCAGCGGATCCCCCATCACCTCCAAGCCCTCCCCACCCGGCACCGGGGTGCTCGCACCCGGCCCCACAGGGTCCGCCGCAGCTCGGTCCGCCGCGGCTCGGTCCGCCGCGGGCCGGTCGGCCGCAGCGGCTCCGGCCCCGGCTCCACGCGCCGCCGTCGGCGGGCACCGTGGCGCCCTGCGCGTCGCGGCCACCAGGCCCGGTGGCGCCTTGCGGGTGGCAGCCGGCGGGCCCGATGACGCCTCTCGCGCCCAGGGGCTTCCCGCCGCTCTCCTGCAGCGCACCGGGCACGCCCGTCTGGCCGTATGGTCCGCCTGGGACGCACCACCGACCGCCCACGACGCGAGGCCAACCCAGGGCGTACGACTTTCCACCACCCCCGCTACTCAGGGCGCGAACGCGACCCCCGTCCAGGGTACGGACGCGACCCCCGTCCAGGGCACGGACACGACGCCCGCCCAGGCCGCGAACACGACGCCCGCTCAGGGCACGGACACGACGCCCGCCCAAGGCACGGACACGATGCTGGCCCAGAGCGGGAACACGGCCCCTGCCCAGGGCGCGAAGACGGCGATCAACCCCGTCTCAGACGCCAAGACGGCCATCAACCCCGTCCCGGGCGGAGAGGTCGCCGTGGACCGTGCTGCCGGGGGCGTCAACACGGCTGCCGAGCCCGGCCGGGCCGGGTGGCCGGCATGGTTCGGGCCGGGTGCCTGGGCGGCGGCCAGGGAGCCGCAGCCCCGCCCCGTCAACGTCGAACCCGCCCTGGCACTCATGCCGGTCTGGCGTACGACGCCGGGCGGGATGCGGATGAGAGACGACTGGCAGACCTGGCGGTTCCTCCCCGACAAGGCACTCAACCGCTTCTACCCCTCGGGAACGTGGACGATCACCGCCACCGCGACGGGCGACGACGGCACGAGCGTGACGCGGCATCAGACGTTCCAGCTCAAGCGCGAGACCAAGCTGTCGTCCGTACGAGCGGAAAAGGCGGGCGCTACCGATTCCGTACGACTGCACGGCTCCCTGACCAGGGTGGACCCGCGCGGATACGCGGAATATGCGCCGTTCGCGGACCAGCGGGTGGAGATCCTGTGGCGCGCGGAGGCCGACGACGAGTGGGAGCGGGTGGCGGTCACGACCACCGGCGAGACGGGCGACTTCGCCAAGACGGTGCAGGGACGCGCCGACGGCTTCTGGCGGGCCCGCTACCTGGGCACCGACCACTACGCCCCAAAGGTCTCCCGGATCCACGAGAGCTCCGAATAACCGGATAAAAGCATAAAAATCGTGCGATAAAGCCCGTCAGGCGAATTGTCGTTGCACGATTGTGATCGAGGATTTCGCAACTTTCTCTTTCCTTTGGGCGTCATTGGCGTTGACGTGCTCTGTCCTTGGGGCGCGTTCTCCTACGGGGAAGGAAGTTCATTCATGATGCGACGTCTCGCCGCCGGACTGGCGGCGGCTGCTCTGGGCGCCACGGTCGTGGCGACCGCCGCCACGCCGGCGCTGGCCGATCCCGGGTTCGACGGTGGTCACACCCGCCTGCAGCTCGACGCCAACCCCGAACCGGCCTGGCGCGGCAAGCCGCTCACGCTCGAAGGCAAGCTGTCGGTGGAGTGCGAAGAGGACTACATCAGCGGCTTCGTGTCCGTCCACAACGCCGACTACTGCAAGGAGTCGGAGTCGTGGCACCGCCTGGGCTGGAAGCGGGTCGCGATCCTCTTCCAGGCGGACGGCAGCGGCCGCTGGGAGTACGTGGAGTCGGTCAGGACCAGCGGTGACGGCTACTTCTCCACCCGCGTCCCCGCGTACACCTCGGGCACCTGGAAGGCCGTCTTCGAGGGGTCCAGGTATCTCGATGGCGCGCAGGCCACCGACTGGGTGAAGGTCGTCGGCGGCCGCCGCCACTGACCACGCACCCGGCTCGCGAACGCGCCCGGTCCCCAGGAGGGCGCCGGGCGTTTTCGTGTCTTTCACCGCCCCGGATCCGGAAGCGACGGATTCACGCTCCGGGGCGCGGCTCCTCCCGGTAGAGCACGAGGTGCTCGTGGTAGAGGACGCCGTCGCGGATGTCGCCCGTCGCGGTGAACCCGGTGTCGTCCACATAATCCAGGTGGGCGCCCGTCACCGTGTAGCGGCCGGTGTAGGCGCTGCGCCGATCACCGCGAGCTTCGTCGTAGCGGCCGTTCGCCAGCAGTTCCTGCCGGATGTAGCCGTCGGCCGTCACCCACATGCCGACCACGTTCACGTCGGCTGCCTCGCCGGACATCGCATCCCCCTCGTCGGTTGCCTGTTCCGGCGTCAGTCTCCCGCCCGCCCGGAGCCGGTGACAGGCTGCGCTCTTCCTGGGTGCGCGACACCCAGGAAGCCGATGGTCGAAGTACCGCTGATGGCCTGATGGAGGTGCGTCGAGCGATCGTGGTGATGATGATCGCGCGGGTCGGCCGGCTCCCGGACATCGCGCATCTCCTGGTCATCACCGACGGACCACGTGCTCGATCTTGAGGCCGAGGTCCTATGAGACGGTCCTCGTGAGGCGCCGTCCCTGAAGCGGGGATCCCGAGGCCGGGTGCTCGTGAGACCGCGCTCCTCGAACCCAGACCACAGGGCTCTCAGCCGAGGGTCGCGGCCATGGCGTAGAGTCCCGCGGGTGATCGAAGAGCCTTTGGCCGGAGGCGGGGTCAACTTGGTCGTCCGGGTCGGTGCCACCGTCCGGCGGCCGGTCGGTCCCTGGACGCCGGCCGTGCACCGCCTGCTGGAGCACCTCGCCGCGGCCGGGTTCGAAGGGGCGCCCCGCGCTCACGGGCTCGACGAGGCCGGTCGGGAGGTCCTCGACTTCGTCCCGGGAGACGTGGCGCACTACCCGCTGCCCGCCTACGCCTGGAGCGACACCGCGCTGGAGGCGCTGGCCGTACTCATGCGGGCCTACCACGACGCCACCGCGGACTTCACGGAACAGGACGCCGAGTGGTACTTCCCGGCGCGCGAACCGGCCGAAGTCATCTGCCACGGTGACATCGCGCCCTACAACTGCGTCTACCGCGGCGGCCTGCCGGTGGCGCTCATCGACTTCGACACCGCCCATCCCGGGCCGCGCCTGTGGGACGTCGCCTACGCCGCCTACCGGTTCGTCCCGCTGTCGGCCGTCGGCAACGGCGAGGCCGTACTGACGGTGAAAGAGCAGGCCAAGCGGCTGCGGCTGCTCGGCGACGCCTACGGCCTTTCCGACGACGAGCGGGCGGCGCTGCCCGAGGTGGCGGCGGAACGGCTGTGGGCGCTGGTCGACCACATGCGGCAGCAGGCCGCGGCCGGGAACGAGGCGTTCGCCGCCCACCTGGCCGATGGGCACGCCGACCTCTACCTGACGGACATCGAACACATCACCCGCCACGCCACCACGTTCCGGCACGCCTAGCCAGGAATCACCTGATCGCGAGCCGCGTTGTCGTCGGGTGACTTGTCGGTTTTGGGGCGGCCGGAAGACCGACATAGGCTGGCGTTCTAGCGATACAGGAGGTGACGCCATGTTGCGAGACTCGTTCGGACGGGTGGCGACGGATCTGCGGGTGTCCCTCACGGACAAGTGCAACCTGCGCTGCACCTACTGCATGCCACCCGAAGGGCTCGACTGGCTGCCCAACGCCCAGCTCCTCACGGCCGACGAGATCGTCAGGCTGGTCACGATCGGCGTCGAACAACTGGGTGTCACCGAGGTCCGCTACACCGGGGGCGAGCCGCTGTTGCGCCGCGAACTGCCCGACATCGTCGGCCGTACCGCCGCGCTCAGCCCCAAGCCGCAGGTGTCGCTGACGACCAACGGCATCGGGCTGGCCCGGCTGGCCGGGACGCTCGTCGAGGCGGGTCTCGACCGGGTGAACGTCTCGCTCGACACGCTCGACCGCGACACGTTCAAGCGGCTCGCGCACCGCGACAGGTTCGAGGACGTCATCGCCGGGCTGAGCGCCGCCCATGACGTGGGCCTGCGTCCCGTCAAGGTCAACACCGTACTGATGCGCGACGTCAACGACCACGAGGCCGTACCGCTGCTGCGCTACTGCCTCGATCGGGGCTACGAACTGCGCTTCATCGAGCAGATGCCGCTCGACGCCCAGCACGGCTGGAGCCGCGAGGGCATGGTGACCGCCGACGAGATCCTCGCGCTGCTGTCGGTCTCGTTCGACCTCACGCCCGACGACCTCGAGGAGCGCGGCAGCGCGCCCGCCGAGCGGTTCCTGGTCGACGGCGGGCCCGCGCGGGTGGGCGTGATCGGGTCGGTGACACGCCCGTTCTGCGGCGCGTGCGACCGCGTACGGCTGACCGCCGACGGGCAGATCCGCAACTGCCTCTTCGCCACGGAGGAGTCCGATCTGAAGACACCTCTGCGGGACGGCGCCTCCGACGAGGAGCTCGCCGCCCGCTGGATCGCCGCCGTGTCGCGCAAGCGCGCCGGACATGGCATCGACGACCCGTCGTTCCTCCAGCCGTCCCGGCCGATGTCGGCGATCGGCGGCTGACCGCCTTTTATCGTGCGTCGTACGGAACGGCTTCACTTTTTCCGTACGACGTGCGGTAGGAGTCGCCGCCCGGCGAGAGTCGCGTGCCGAAACGGGGTGGCCGGTTGGCCCCCCGCCGGAGTGCGTACCGTGGGGGCGTGACGATCGGTGGAGAGTACGACGCGATCATTCTGGCCGGGGGACAGGCGCGTCGGCTGGGCGGCCTGGACAAGCCTGGTCTGAGCGTCGGGGCCCGGGCGATGATCGAGAGCGTCGTGCTGGCGGCGTCAGGGGCCCGCACGGTGATCGTGGTCGGCCCCGAACGCCCGCTCCCGGGGGCCCGCGAGAACCACGGGAAGGTGGGGCCTTCGCGCGAGGCCCGGCAAGAAGCGGAGCCCCCGCGCGAGACTCGGCAAAGAGCGGCGCCCATGCGCGAGGGCTGGAAGGGGACGGCGCCCTGGTTGGAGGAGCGGCCGCGGATCGTCTTCGCGCGGGAGGACCCGCCTGGCAGTGGGCCGGTGCCGGCGCTACGGGCTGGGCTGCGCGAGGTCACGGCGCCACGGGTGGTGCTGCTCGCCGGAGATCTGCCGTACCTCAGAACCGGGCACATCACCGAACTGCTCCACGCCTCGTCCCAGGCAGCAGCCGCCGGGCGGGGCGGCGGAGACGTGAGAGCC
This sequence comes from Nonomuraea sp. NPDC049141, assembly GCF_040648415.1. Lineage (NCBI taxonomy): Bacteria > Bacillati > Actinomycetota > Actinomycetes > Streptosporangiales > Streptosporangiaceae > Nonomuraea > Nonomuraea sp. NPDC049141. Next base: position 379,483 of record NZ_JBEZDR010000008.1, on the reverse strand, counting down.
GATGTGAGCGGCGGCGACCTGAGCGGCGCGTACATCGGCGGCTATGTGAGCGCCGACCACGAGAGCGCTGGCGACGTGGGCGGTGGGGTCGTGGTGGTCGACGATGGCGGGCGGGAGCAGTGGTTGCTGAGCCTGTGGCCTGCCGAGACGCTGCGCCGGGCGCTGGACGGCTATACGGGGCGCTCCCTGAGAGGGTTGCTCGGACCGCTTGTCCACGCGCGCGTGGCGCTGCCCGGCCGGCCGTGGTTCGACTGCGACACAATGGACGATCTAGAGGAGGCTCGCATGAACGTGCTGAACGAATGGACCGCCCTGGCCTGCAAGGAGCTGGGCGTCGACCCCGCCCGCGTCGACCGGGACCTGATCCTGGAGCTGACCAAGGAGGTGGCGCACGGCGTCGCCAGGCCCGCCGCCCCGCTGACCGCCTATCTGCTGGGGCTCGCCGAGGGCGCTGGCACCGCGCCCGCCGACGCGGTCGCCCGGATTACCGAGCTCGCCAGGAACTGGGGTGAGGCCACGGCCGAGACGCTGACCGACAGTTGACACTCCAACGAACTGTTGATGTCAAGCCGTGCTCAAAGTTGCGGATTTCGTGCGAACAATGAGCGCCGCGGAGCGTAAACGATTTCGGGAAAGCGGCCCTACCCAAGAGGGTTCCAGGGCTGTTGGACTGATCGTCCGAGAGGGAGTTTCCCCAGGAAAGGGGCGACGCCGGGTGGTTACGGGGGCAAACCACCCGGCGTCGCTTCATCGGCGTTCCGACGGGGGCCCGGAACGCCGGCACCAGCACTCCGACGGGGGACCGGAGCGCTTGTCTAAAGCGTACACCTACAACCCATGGGATGCGTCAAGACTTAGTCACGACCCGATCTCGCGTCGATGCCTTGGTATCTCGCTTTGGTTAGCTTCCGGTGTGTGAAAGGTCGAGGGAGGGGCATCCCGACCCCTCTCATTGGCCCCGATTACCGCTATGTATGGCAAAAAAACTGCGGCGGCGATGAACAGCAGCCGGTACGGCCACGGCACCGGCACCACCACGGCCAGGATCAGGCACATCGTGCGGATGCCCATCTTGATGAGGTAGCTGATCTCCCGCCGATGGATGTCCGAGCTCAGCGACGGTTGCGCGTCGGTGACCTGGTGGACGTCCTGCTTCTTGCGCCACCCCTTCATGACTTCCACGGTAGACCCCGTAGGGGTCGCCTGCGACAGGGACCTGGGTCGGCGGCAGCGGTCATGCGATCATGGCCTTCGAGTAAGGAGGATGTGGAGATGACGGATCGTACGTACCGGGTGACCGAGATCGTCGGCACATCGGGGGAGAGCGTCGACCAGGCCATCCGCAACGGGATCAGGCGCGCGTCGGAGACGCTGCGGCACCTGGACTGGTTCGAGGTGACGGAGGTTCGCGGGCACATCGACGCGGGCGAGGTCGCGCACTTCCAGGTCGGCATGAAGGTGGGCTTCCGCCTGGAAGACTCCTGACGGCCCGCGAATGGCTGCCCGCGGATGGCTGCACGCGCGAATGACGGCCCGTGGATGACGGCACCGCGAAGCGCGCGCCCGGGCGACCCGGGCGCGCGCTACCGGAGCACGGTCAGCTCGCCTGGCTGACCGTCGACATGTTGAAGTCCGGCACCCTGACGGCGGGCATCACGGTACGGCTGAAGTAGTCGTTCCACTCGCGCGGCAGCGTCTGCTCGCTGGAACCCACCTCGGACAGCCGCCCCAGCAGGTCGACCGGGCTCTCGTTGAACCGGAAGTTGTTCACCTCGCCCACGACCTCACCGTGCTCGACCAGGTAGACCCCGTCACGGGTGAGCCCGGTCACCAGCAGCGTCTGCGGATCGACCTCGCGGATGTACCACAGGCAGGTGACCAGCAGGCCGCGCTCGGTGCCGGCGATCATCTCGGCCGGCGAACGCCCGTCGCCGGGCGCCCGCATGATCAGGTTGTCGATCGCGGGCGTGACGGGCAGCCCACTGAGCTCGGCCGAGTAGCGGGTCTGCTGCAGTGCGCCGAGCCGCCCGTCCTTCACCCAGTCGGTCGCCGACAGCGGCAGGCCGTTGTCGAACACCGAGCTCTCGCGGCTGGAGGCGTGGGCGATCACGAACGGCGCGCACTCGATGCCGGGGGCGGCCGGATCGCTGGCGAGCGACACCGGCAGCGTGGCCAGCTGCTCGCCCACGCGGGTGCCGCCGCCCGGCTTGGCGAAGACCGAGCGGCCGTCCAGGGCGTCCCTGGCGCCCGCGGACCAGTACGCGTAGATCATCAGGTCGGCCACCGCGCTCGGCGGCAGCACGGTCTCGTAGCGCCCCGCGGGCAGGTCCACCCGGACCTTGGCCCACTCCAGCCGCTGCGCCAGCGACGCGTCCAGCGCCGCCACGTCCACGTCGGAGAAGTCGCGGGTGCCCACGCCCGTCCAGGCCGAGCGCTTCAGGTCGGCCGACTTGGCGTTGAGCTCCAGTCGCCCGGACGGCTGGTCGTGGCGCAGGCGCAGCCCGGTGGACGTGCCGAGGAACGTCGTGGTCAGCGAGTGCTCCGCGAAGCCGTACAACCGCCTGCCACCGGCCTCGGCGGCGGCGAACGCGTCGCCGAGCGCGGGCGCGAACCGCTCGAACACCCCGATGTCGGTCGGAATCACCGGCTCCGCCCACGAGGCGCTCGCCGGGACGCCCTCGACCAGCGGCCGCGCGTCCTCGGCGGGCCGCGCCTCGCGCGCCGCCCGGTCGGCCGCGGCCACCACGCCGGCGAGCTGATCCGGACGTACGGCGGCCCGGGAGACCACGCCCACGCCCTGGCCCGCGATCGAGATCACGGTCAGCCGGGCGGAGCGGGCCACGCCGTTGGTCGTCAGCGTGTTGCCCGCGAAGCGCAGGTTGGCCGTGGACCCCTCGTCCACGAGCACGACGCAGCCGTCGGTGGTGGACAGCTCCAGAGCCTTCTCCACCATGTCCTGCGGAGAGATCTGCGCGCCAGGGGATCGCTGCTCGCTCACTTTCCACCCTCCTGCACGGTGTTGAGGATCCGTACGCCCCTGAACAGCCCGGACGGACAGCCGTGGCTGACCGGCGCGACCTGGCCCGGCTGACCCTTGCCGCAGTTGAAGGCGCCGCCCAGCACGTACGTCTGCGGCCCGCCGACGGCCTCCATCGACTGCCAGAAGTCCGTCGTGGTCGCCTGGTAGGCGAAGTCGCGCACCTGCCCGGCCAGCTTGCCGTGCGAGATCCGATAGGCCCGCTGCCCGGTGAACTGGAAGTTGTAGCGCTGCATGTCGATCGACCAGCTCTTGTCACCGACGATGTAGAGCCCCCGCTCGACCCGCGAGATGAGCTCCTCGGTCGAGGGCCCGTCAGGCGCGGCGGCGAGCGAGACGTTGGCCATCCGCTGGATCGGCATGTGCCCCGGCGAGTCGGCGAACGCGCACCCGTTGGACCGCCCGAACCCCTTCATCAGCGCCATCCGCCGGTCGAGCTGGTAGCCGACCAGGATGCCGTCCCTGACGATGTCGAAGCTCTGCCCCTGCACGCCCTCGTCGTCGAAGCCGATCGTGGCCAGGCCGTGCGTGACGGTCCTGTCGCCGGTCACGTTCATCACCGGCGAGCCGTACACGAGCTCGTTGAGCTGGTCGAACGTGGCGAAGCTGGTGCCCGCGTAGGCCGCCTCGTAGCCGAGCGCCCGGTCGAGCTCGGTGGCGTGCCCGATCGACTCGTGGATGGTCAGCCACAGGTTGGACGGGTCGATCACCAGGTCGTGGTCGCCCGCCTCCACCGAGGGCGCCGCCAGCTTCTCCGCCAGCAGACCGGGGAGCCGGGCCAGCTCGTCCGCCCAGTCCCAGCCGGTGCCCGTCAGGTATTCGTAGCCGCGGCCCACCGGAGGCGCGATCGTCGACATGTCGTCGAACCCGCCACCCGCCGCCTTCATCGCGTTGAGCTTCGGATGCACCCGCACCCGCTGCTGCGTGGTCACCGTGCCCGCCGTGTCGGCGTAGAACTTCTGCTCCTTGACCTGGAGCAGCCGGGCCGAGACGTGGTCGGCGCCCTTGAGCAGCCCGGCCGACCAGTCGGCCAGCAGCGCCACCTTCTCCGCCGACGGCACCTCGAACGGGTCGACGTCATAGGCGGAGACCCACACCGTCTCGGAGTGGACCGGCTCGGGGGCCAGCTCGATGGGCTCCCGGTTGATGGGGGCGCTCACCTCGGCCACCCGCACCGCCTGCTCGGCCACCGTCGCCGCCGCCTCGGGCGTGAGCTGGATGCCGGCGGCGAAGCCCCACGTGCCGCCCTTGACGACACGGACCGCGTAGCCGAGGTCGTCGGCGTCCATGGCTCCTTCGAGCCGGGCGTCGTAGAGGCTGAGCGTCTCGGCTCTGACGCGTTCCAACCGGAAGTCGGCATGCTCGGCGCCCAGGTCACGAGCACGTTGCAGGGCGGCGTCCGCCAGCTGCCGCATCGGCAGCTCCAGGAAATCGGAATCGATCTGGCGCATGTCCACGATCCTAACCCCGTGATCTTGTACCTCCCGGACAAGGGGATACCCGCCGGTAGGAGATAGCGTCTGGTGCCATGGCACGCTCAGTACTCGTCACCGGAGGCAATCGCGGCATCGGCCTCGCGATCGCCCGTGAACTAGCCGCGGCCGGCGACGCCGTCGCGGTCACCTACCGATCGGGGGAGCCGCCGGAGGGGCTGTTCGGCGTCAAGTGCGACGTGACCAGCATGTCCGACGTCGAGGCCGCCTTCGACAAGATCGAGGCCGAGCAGGGCCCGGTCGAGGTGCTGGTCGCCAACGCCGGCGTCACCAAGGACACGCTGCTGGCGATGATGAAGGAAGAGACCTTCACCGACGTCATCGACGCCAACCTGACCGGCGCCTACCGCGTGGCCAAGCGGGCCATCCGGCCCATGATGAAGCTCAAGCGCGGCCGCGTCATCCTCATCTCCTCCGTGGTCGGCCTGTCCGGCTCGGCCGGACAGACCAACTACGCCGCCTCCAAGGCGGGCCTCATCGGCTTCGGCCGGTCCATGGCGCGCGAGTACGGCTCGCGCGGCATCACCGTCAACGTGGTCGCGCCCGGCTTCGTCGCCACCGACATGACGGCCGATCTCGACGTGGAGGCCATCATCAAGAACATCCCGCTCGGGCGCCAGGCGGCGCCGGGCGAGATCGCGCGCGTCGTCCGCTTCCTGGCGAGCGACGACGCCTCTTACATCACCGGGGCCGTGATCCCGGTCGACGGCGGACTCGGAATGGGGCACTGACGTGGGAATTCTCCAAGGCAAGCGGATCCTCGTGAGCGGCGTGCTCACCGACGCGTCGATCGCGTTCTCGGTGGCCAAGCTGGCCCAGGAGCAGGGCGCCACCGTGGTGCTCACCGGGTTCGGCCGGATGAGCCTGGTCGAGCGCATCGCCAAGCGGCTGCCCGAGACACCGCCGGTGATCGAGCTCGACGTCCAGAACACCGAGCACCTCGACACGCTGGCCGACCGGGTCGGCGAGCACGTCGACGGCCTCGACGGCGTCGTCCACTCCATCGCCTTCGCCCCGCAGAGCGCCCTCGGCGGCAACTTCCTCAACACCACCTGGGAGGACGTCGCCACGGCCGTGCACATCTCGACCTACTCCTACAAGTCGCTGGCCGTCGCCTGCCTGCCGCTGATGAAGGAGGGCGGCGCGGTCGTCGGCCTCGACTTCGACGCGAGCAAGGCGTGGCCGGTCTACGACTGGATGGGCGTCGCCAAGGCGGGCCTGGAGTCGTGCAACCGCTATCTCGCCCGTGACCTGGCCAAGCAGAACATCCGCGTCAACCTCGTCGCCGCCGGGCCGCTGCGCACGATGGCGGCCAAGTCGATCCCGGGCTTCAAGGAGTTCGAGGACAGCTGGCCGGAGCGTGCCCCGCTGGGCTGGGACCTGTCCGACACGGTCCCCGCCGCCAAGGCGTGTGTCGCGCTGATGTCCGACTGGTTCCCCGCCACCACAGGCGAGATCGTCCATGTGGACGGCGGCGCCCACGCGATCGGCGGCTGACCTGTTCTGATCCGCGGCCGTCGCCGCCGGCTTTCTAAGCCAGGCGGTGGCGGCTGTTGCCCGCTCTGGCCGGTTCGAAGGGGATCGAGTCCGGCTGCTCCATCCGCTGGCGGCGCTGCTGGACGATGCGGGTGGCCAGGATCGCCGACGTCAGCAGGGCGATCGTCAGCGAGGTGCCCAGGACGTCCGAGGCGGGTTTCGACGGGCGGATGATGGGCTGGTCGCGCATGGGATCCGTGAGATCCCTGGCGAAGGGGTTGGGCCACAGAAGGTCTATTCGAGGCTCGTCGGTGTCGGCGGTCTGGATGCTTTTGACCGGATGTTCGGTCGTGTCCAGCTCTTGCGGCTCGGTCTCCGGCGGCGTCGGGCCCCCCGTCGGGAGGGTCGTCGTCGTTGAGTCCTTCCTGTCGCGCTTGTTGGGCTTCGCGGTGGGCGTGGGCTTGGCGGAGTCCTCGGGGTGGGGGTCCTTGTGGTGTGTCTGGACGTCCTGGTTCTCGCAGCCCACCACCGGGAGACAGACCTCGCTGAGGGTGTTGGGCAGCAGGTGGTCGTCCGTGGGTGTCGGCTGGGGCTGCCCCGACGCGGTGGGAATCGTCGTCGGGACCGCGTCGCCCACCGTGCCGAGGACGTCGTCCGCGGTCTTGTCGACCTTCTTCGTCACGGGATCGAGCGTGTCGCCCGTGAGGGTGTCGACCGTGCCGGTGACCGCCTCCACGACATTGCACAGGCCGTTCGTCACCCCGGAGAGCAGTCCGTCGCCGCGCGTGCAGTCGGTGGCCTCGGCCAGCGCGGGCGACGCGACGACCGGGATCGCGACCAGCGCCAATGCGAGAGCTCCAGCCGAGATCGCGGTCCTGCTCCCCATCCGTCCCCTCCTGGGTTGCTTACGGAGGAAATCTTGATGGACTTCGGCGGTGCGACGCAGGTGTTTTCCGGCTAAAGTTGCGATTCGGTATCGACGCGTGACACGCGAGCATGACTCTCGTTCGCTCTCAGTCGAGCGACGACACGTCATCCAGGGCCTCACGTATCTCTCGCGGCAACACCACGTCCTCGGCGGTCAGTGCGCCGGCGAGCTGAGCGTGCGTACGGGCACCGACGATAGCGGAGGCCACGCCCGGCTGGTCGCGTACCCATGAGAGTGCCACAGCCAACGGCGAGACCCCGAGCCCGTCGGCCGCGGTCATCACGGATTCGACCACACTACGGCTGCGCTCGTCGAGATAAGGGCGGACAAAGTCGGCGAAATGCGGCGTAGCGGCCCGTGAATCGGCCGGAATCCCCGTCCGGTACTTCCCCGTCAGCACGCCTCTGCCGAGCGGTGACCAGGCCAGCACGCCCGCGCCCACGTGCTCGGCGGCGGGCAGCAGCTCGCGCTCCGGCTCGCGGGCCAGCAGGGAGTATTCGGCCTGGGCGGAGGTGATCGGGATGCGGCCGGGGATCACCCGCTGCATGACCGCGGCGGCGGCCAGCTGCCAGCCCGCGTAGTCGCAGACGCCCGCGTAGACCGCGCGGCCCGAGGAGACGATCGCGTCGAGCGCCGCCATCGTCTCCTCCAGCGGCACCTCGGCGTCATAGGTGTGCAGCTGCCAGAGATCGATGTAATCGAGGCCCAGCCGGTTGAGGGAGTCGTCGACCGCGGCGATCAGGTGGCGCCTGGAGGCGTCCCGCGGCCGCCGGCCCGACGGCGTCACCACCGCCTTGGTGGAGATCACCAGCTCGGAACGCGGCACCGAGTCGCGCAGCATCCGGCCGAGCAGGCGCTCGGCGTCGCCGCCCGTGTAGACGTCGGCCGTGTCGACCAGGGTGCCGCCCGCGCTCATGAACGTGCGGAGCTGCGCCGCAGCCTCGTCGGCACTGGTGTCACGCCCCCAGGTCATCGTGCCGAGCCCCAGGCGGGACACCGACAGGCCGCTCCGGCCGACATAGCGCTGCTCCATGATCCCGCCAGGTTACCGCCCGGGTGCGTCAAACGCCGTGATCCACGCCTGCGACACTTGGTCGGTGACCACCCTCCTTCTCGTCCGCCATGGGCTCACCGCCCTCACCGGGCCGGTGCTGGCCGGCCGTACTCCTGGAGTGCATCTGAGCGAGGCGGGCCGGGCGCAGGCCGCGGCGCTGGCCGGGCGCATCGCGGGGGTCCGGCTCGACGCCATCGTCTCCAGCCCGCTCGAACGCTGCCAGGAGACCGCCCTGGCCGTCGCCGAAGGGCGCGGCATGGACGTACAGACCGATGAGCGGTTCGTGGAGTGCGGTTACGGAGCGTGGACCGGGCGGCCGCTGGCGGAGCTGGCGAAGGAGCCGTTGTGGCAGGTCGTGCAGGCCCATCCCAGTGCGGTGACATTTCCGGAAGGGGAGTCACTGACCGTTATGCAACACCGGGCCGTGACCGCCGTACGGGAGTGGAACCAACGCCTCGGGGGGAAAGGCGTCTACCTGGCCTGCAGTCACGGAGACGTGATCAAGGCCATCGTCGCCGACGCTCTGGGGCTTCATCTGGATCAGTTTCAACGGATAACAGCAGATCCTGCGGCTCTCACCGTCATTCGCTATGCCCCCCTGCGTCCCTTTGTGCTCAGGCTTAACGATATGGGGGAATTGCAGCTTCCCGAGGATTCGGAGGAGAAAGACGGGGGAGAAAAACTCACCGGGAGCGATGCCGCCGTCGGCGGTGGACCCGGAACCACGTAAGGTCAGGCTATGCCGGTCTTCGACTACGACCCACCAGAGAGGTTCGTGGCCGGTGCCTTGGGGCAACCGGGCGCGCGAGCCTTCTTTCTGCAGGCCAGAGCCGAGGGCAGACTGACCACGGTAGCGCTGGAAAAACTGCAGGTGGCCGCACTCGCGGGCAGGCTGGACGAGCTGCTCGACGAGGTGCTGCGCCGCAGTGGGGGCACCGCGCACGTGCCTGCCATGGCGCCCGCCGACCTGACCGACGACAAGCCCCTCGAGGTGCCTGTCACCGAGGACTTCAGGGTCGGCACCATGGCACTGGCCTGGGATCCCGACACGTCACAGGTGGTGATCGAAGCGCAGGAGATCATCGACGAGGAAGCCGTCGAGGCACCCGAGCCCGCCATGCTGCGGGTGCGGATCAGTGCCGGGGTCGCCCGTGCGTTCACTCAGCGGGCGCTCCAGCTTGTCGCTGCGGGCCGCCCGGCGTGTCCCCTTTGCGGACAGCCACTCGACCCCGAGGGACACGTCTGCGTCCGTCTCAACGGCTATCGCGGGGGTGAGGCGACGTCATGAGCGCTCCGGAGAGCGAACCGGCTACCAGGCCGTCGCACCCGTCGCCCCTGGAGGACGAGGGGGCGCTAGAGCTGCTCCGCGACGGCCGCCTGGAGGTCGCGGGCCGCCTCGTCGAGGCGACCAACATGACGCTCTACTGCTCGATCACGCTCGGCGCGCGCACCGCCGCGTGCGTGTACAAGCCGGTACGCGGCGAACGCCCGCTCTGGGACTTCCCGGACGGCACACTGGCCGCCCGTGAGGTCGCGGCGTTCGAGGTCTCGCAGGCGACCGGCTGGCAGATCGTGCCGCCGACCGTCTACCGGGAGGGTCCGTTCGGCCCCGGCATGTGCCAGCTCTGGATCGACACCGAACGCGAGGTCGACCTGATGCGCCTGGTACGCAGCCGCAACCCGGTGGTGCGCCGGATGGCGGTGTTCGACGCGGTGATCAACAACGCCGACCGCAAGGGCGGCCACCTGCTGCCGCTGCCCACCGGCCACGTCTACGGGGTCGACCACGGCGTCTGCTTCTCCGCCGAGGACAAACTGCGCACCGTGCTCTGGCAGTGGCGGGGCAAGCCGCTGGCCCGCGAGGCCGTGGCCACGCTCACCAAGCTGGAGCGCGACATCGAGTCGGGCCAGCTCGGCCGCAGGCTGCGTGACCTGCTCACGCTCGCCGAGGTCGAGGCGACCTGGACCCGGATCAGACGGCTGCTCGAAACCGGTCTGCACCCCTACCCCTCCCGCGACTGGCCGGCCATTCCCTGGCCGCCGATGTAAACGGCCATCCCCTGGCGGTCGTGGTAAATCCGTTTACTACGCTTTGCCTTATGTGCACGGTGATCGTGAAGACGGGCCGGCCCCTGACGCTGATGGGCGTGCGAGACGAGTTCGCCGACCGGCCCTGGGAGGGGCCGGGGGAGCACTGGCCCGAACACCCCGGCGTGGTGGGCGGGCGCGACCTCAAGGCGGGCGGCACCTGGCTGGCCGTCGACCCCGCCAGGCGCCGCGCGGCCGCGCTCCTCAACGGGCACGGCCGGTCCGCGCCCGAGACCACCAAGATCTCCCGCGGCGACCTGCCGCTCCTCGCCGTCGGGGCCGACGACCTGCCCGACGTCGACCTGGCCCGCTACGACCCCTTCCACCTGCTGCTCGCCGACCCGGCGCGGGCGCGGCTGTTCAGCTGGGACGGGGAACGGCTCAGCGCCTCCGAGGTGCCCGACGGCACCAGCATGATCGTCAACACCGGCCTCAACCCGGAACACGAACGGGTGGCCGCCTACCGCTCGCGCTTCGAGAGATCCGCCGACTGGCGCGAGCTCATCGCCGCCGCCCCCTCGGCCGACCCGTCGGCCCTGATCCTCCGGCACGAGCTGCCCGACGGCCGCGTGTTCGCCTCGCTGTCCGTGACCCTGGTCACGCTGGCGCCGGAGGGTGTGACGTACGAGTTCACTGACCTGACCGCTGATCGGGACGGATAGGCTCAAAGACATGCGATCGTGGTCTGCCCCCACCTTTCCCGCTCTTCCTGGTGAGAGCGTCCCACTGCGGCTCTACGACACGGCGGCCGGGCAGGTCCGGCAGACCGATCCGGGTCCGACCGCCCGCATGTACGTGTGCGGCATCACTCCCTACGACGCCACCCACCTGGGACACGCCAACACCTACCTGGCCTTCGACATGGTCGGCAGGCTCTGGCGCGACGCGGGCCACGAGGTGCACTACACCCAGAACGCCACCGACGTCGACGACCCGCTCCTGGAACGCGCCGAGCAGACCGGCGTCAGCTGGCAGCACCTGGCCGAGCGGGAGATCGAGCTGTTCCGCACCGACATGGAGGCGCTGCGCATCGTGCCGCCGCGCGAGTACGTCGGCGTGACCGAGGTCGTCGGCGGGGTGGCCGAGCTGATCGCCAAGCTGGCGGACAAGGGCGTCACGTACGAGCTCGACGGCGACGTCTACTTCAGCGTGGCCGACGCGCCCAAGTTCGGGCAGGTATCCGGCTACAGCGAGGAGCGGATGATCGAGCTGTTCGCCGAGCGCGGCGGCGACCCGGGCAGGGCCGGCAAGCGCCACCCGCTCGACTGGCTGCTCTGGCGGGCCGAGCGGCCCGGCGAGCCGGCCTGGGACTCAACGCTCGGCCGCGGCCGGCCCGGCTGGCACATCGAGTGCACCGCGATCGCCCTCGACAACCTGGGCGCCGGCTTCGACGTCGCGGGCGGCGGCACCGACCTGATCTTCCCGCACCACGAGTGCGGCGCCTCCGAGGGGCACGCGGCCACCGGGGAGTGGCCGTTCGCCAAGTTCTACACGCACGCCGGGATGGTGGCGCTCGACGGCGAGAAGATGTCGAAGTCCAAGGGCAACCTGGTCTTCGTCTCCAAGCTGCGGGCCGTGCACGACCCGATGGCGATCCGGCTCGTGCTGCTCGCGCACCACTACCGCGAGGACTGGGAGTACGTCCCGGCCCAGCTCGCCCAGGCCGAGGCCCGGCTGGCCACCTGGCGCTCGGCCGCCGGGCTGGCCGCGGCGCCCGACGCGGGCGGGCTGCTGGCCCAGGTACGCGAACGGCTCGCCGACGACCTGGACACACCGGGCGCACTGGCCGCCGTCGACGCCTGGGCCGAGCGGGCCCTGTCGGGCGACGGCTCGGACCCGACGGCACCGGCCCTGGTCCGCGACCTGACCGACGCCCTGCTGGGCGTCGCGCTCTAGCCGGACAGCCCGGCGTGGTCGTCGACCCTCGTGATCACCACCCAAGCGCGGCGAGGCGGCATACCTTGCCGTCGATCACCTGCCCGTACACGGCCTCGGTCTGCTCGGCGACGCGCGCCCAGCCGTATCTCTCCTGAGCGCGGCGTGCTCCGGCCGCGCCGATCGCCTTGCGCCGGTCCTCGTCGGCGAGCAGGTCGCGCAGGGCCCTGGCCAGCGCTCGCGGGCGGCGTGGCGGCACCAGTACGCCGCAGCCCGCGACCGTGTCGAGGTGCCCGCCGACCCCGGAGGCCACGACCGGCACGCCGCACGCCATCGCCTCGATCGCCACCATGCCGAACGGCTCGTACCAGGGCACGCAGACCACCACGTCGGCCGAGCGCATGAGCGCCGGGACGTGGGCGCGGGGGACGCTGCCGATCACGTGCACCCGGTCCCCGACGCCACACCCGGCGGCCAGCTCGCGCAGCCGCACCGACTCCTCGCCGTCCCGGTGCCCGCCGGCGATGACCAGGTCGGCCTCGGGAAGCCGGCGCATGGCCTGGATCACCGTGTCGACGCCCTTGCGCGGTACCTGGCGGCCGATGCTGAGCACCATCGGACGCCGGACACCCGCTCCGGCGCGCGGCGCGACCGGGCCCTGGGGGCAGAACTCGGTCAGGTCGACGCCACACGGCACCACCGCGATGCGCTGCTCGGGCACGCCCATCGCGCGCAGTTCGTTCACCTCGTCGCCGCAGGTGGCGAGCACCGCGTCGGCGCGGGAGCCGATCTCCCGCTCGGTCGCCAGGCGGTGCGCGGGGCTGGTGTCCGCCTGACCCTGCCAGCGCCGCTTGACCGTGCCCAGCGCGTGGAACGTCTGCACCACCGGCACGTCCTCGGAGGCCTGCAGGGCCGCCTGGCCGCTCATCCAGAAGTGCGCGTGCGCGACGTCGGGCCGGCGCACGGCCCAGCGGTCGGCGAGACGGTCGGTGAACTCCGGCATGTACCGCGGGAGCTCGTCCTTCGGGATCGGCACCGCGGGCCCGGCCGTGACGTACTCGACCGTGACGCCGGGTGCCAGGGGCACCGACTCCGGCTGGGCCGGATCGGAGCGGCGGGTGTGGACGATGACCGTGTGCCCGCGCTCTCCCAGCGCGACGGCCAGCGCGGCGACGTAGACGTTCTGGCCGCCGGAGTCGACGCTGCCGATCGCGGCCAGGGGGTCCGCGTGTTCAGAGATCAGATCGACATTCACTGGTCAGCTCCCTCACTGCTTTGACCACCTGCTCGCTTGTCACCTGCGACGGACATGGGTGCCCGGGGACCGGCACTCGGTAGAGAGCCCATCGGGCAGTCGGGGTGAACAGGCTCACGGCAGGCGTACCGACCACGGCTGCCAGGTGCGCGGCGCCGCTGTCTCCGGCCACGAGCACGCCGGCCCGCTCGATGAGGGCTGCCAGCTGTGAGAGCGTCGTTCTACCGCCGAGGTCGACCGCAACATCGTGGGCGACATAGGCGGTGAGCTCGCGCTCCTTGCCTGTCACGACGACCCGGTGCCCGTCTTCGGCCAGCTCCCGGACCGCTTGCCGATGCCGCTCGGCAGGCGTCCTGGCGGGTGCTGACGTCCCCGGGTGGACCACTACGTACGCGCCTTCACCGGCGCCTGTGCCGGTATCTATAGGGTTCCCGATAACGTTCCCAATATCCGGAAGAGGTGGGCGGAGAGCGAGTTTTCCCTGATCATCGGGCGATAATTCGGGCCCGGACAGTCCTCGATGATCGCGCAGATCCGCCGTACGCCCGCCGCCGGCGACGTGGCGCGCGGGCTGGGCCGCCCGGTCGCGGGGACCGCCCTGACGTACTGGGGAAACAGGCCGGAGGCTCTGCGAACGGTCGCGCTGAGCAGTTGTTTGCAGGGGAGGCCCTCGGGTAGCTGGGCGGCAGCGCGACGGAGGTGAAAGGTGTTCGAACCACGGCGTCCCGGGGCGGTGCTCTTCGACCGGGACGGGTCCCTGATCAAAGACGTCCCCTACAACGGCGACCCGGCGCGGGTCGAGCCGATGCCGGGCGCGATGGAGGCGCTGATGCGCCTGCGCCGGGCCGACGTGCCGGTGGCGGTCGTCACCAACCAGTCGGGCGTGGCCAAGGGCCTGCTCACGCCGGACGAGATGGATCAGGTGAACGCCAGGGTCGAGGAGCTCCTCGGCCCGTTCGACGCGTGGGCGATCTGCGTGCACGACGACACCGACGGCTGCACCTGCCGCAAGCCCGCGCCGGGGCTGGTGATCAGGGCGGCGGCCGTCCTCGACGTCAGCCCGCGCGACTGCGTCGTGGTGGGCGACATCGGCAGGGACATGGAGGCGGCCAGGGCCGCGGGGGCCAGGGGCATCCTGGTGCCGACCGGCCAGACCCGCGCGGAGGAGATCCAGCAGGCCGCCGAGGTGGCCGAGGACCTGTCCGACGTCGTGGACCGCGTGCTGAGCGCCGTCGCCGAGTCCGGCGGAGTGACTTCCGGGAGGATGGGCTCCGCGGTCTGGTCACCGCTGGTGGGCTGGAGCCGCTGGTGAGGAGGGCCGAGCAGGGCCGAGGTCCTGGTCGACGCGCGTAAAAACTTCGTCAAGCCCCCGGAGCTCGCCGCCCGGACCGGCAAGGCCGCCCGCGCTCCCGCACCGGTCCGTTACGTGCTGACCAGGGTTCCTGGCCGATTGGGATCTACTTTTTGCAGAGGTATGACCGGAAAAAGGCGGGGTAGGGGCCTTCAACATGATGATGATGGATTGGTCGCGTAAGGCATCCTGCCTGGTCGTAGACCCGGAACTGTTCTTCCCGATCTCCCCCGAAGGGCCGGGCCACGCGCAAGTGGAGCGCGCCAAGGTCGTCTGCCGGGACTGCCCGGTACGCGAGCCCTGCCTCGACTACGCGCTCAGCACCGGACAGGACTACGGCGTCTGGGGAGGCACCGACCCGGCACAGCGGCGCGAACTCATCCTGACATCACCTCAGCGAGAAAGCGTTGGCGCTCGCCGTCCTCGAGGCGGTCGCTGAACAGCACGCCGTCGAGGTGATCGACCTCGTGCTGCAGCACCCTGGCGAGCACGCCCAGCGCCCGCACGGTGACGGGCTTGCCGAACGCGTCGCGGCCACGAGCCGTGACCATGTAAGAACGTTCCAGCGGCCACCACAGGCCGGGCGCCGACAGGCACGCCTCGTCCGCCGTGATACGCCGCTCGGACAGCTCCAGCCGCGGATTCACCAGGCACCCTGACTTGCCGTCGTAGGAGTAGACGACGACACGCAGCGACACCCCGATCTGGGGCGCGGCCAGGCCGGCGCGGCCGGCTCCGGCGCGCATCGTCGCCGTCAGGGACTTGACCAGCCCCCGGAGCTCCCGGTCGAAGTCGTGAACCGGCGCCGCCACCGAGCGGAGCACCGGATCGCTGAACACGCGGATAGGGCGGACTGTCACCGCAACTCCCCGATTGGTCGCGTCGTCTGGGGGAGAGGCTTCCCGCCCGCCTTCGGGATCAACCGTCAGGGTTCTGGGTTGTAGCACAGCGGTAACAAGGGAGACCCAGGGGCGAAACCGCCTGAAAGCACTATCTATTCTGTGATCTCACTTCCGGCTCATGGGCCTGTGATGCTTGGCCGGGTGCTCGGGGCCCGGCCAAGCCCACCACTACAGGAGGTGTTCGCGTGAGCGCGCTTCCCCTCGACGACCAGGCGCGGGCGCTGGAGACGGCACCGGACGCGCTGTCCGGCTTCACCGTCGGCGTGACCGCCACCCGGCGGCGCGAGGAGTTCGGCGCGCTGCTCGAACGGCGCGGCGCGCGGGTGGTGAGCGCCCCCGCCATCAGGCTGGTGCCGCTTTCCGAAGACTCCGACCTGCTGGCCGCCACCCGGCTCAGCCTGGCCGGGCCGGTGGACGACGTGGTCATCACCACCGGCGTCGGCTTCCGCGGCTGGATGGCCGCGGCCGAGGGCTGGGGCCTGTCCGCCGACCTGGCCGACCACCTGACCAGGGCCCGCCTGCTCACCCGCGGCCCCAAGGCCAGGGGAGCGGTGCGCGCCGCCGGGCTGAACGACCACTGGACCCCCGCCACCGAGTCCTGCGAGGAGGTCAAGCAGTACCTCCTGGCCCAGGACCTGCACGGACGCCGCATCGCGGTGCAGCAGCACGGCGAGCCGCTGACGGAGTTCGTCGCCGTGCTGCGGGAGGCCGGGGCCGAGGTGATCGAGATCCCGGTCTACCGGTGGTTGCCGTACCGCGACCCTTCGCCGCTGCGCCGCCTCATCACCCAGACGTTGTCCGGCGCCGTGGACGCCGTGGCCTTCACCAGCGCGCCCGCCGTACACGCCATGCTCGGCGCCGCCCGGGCCGAAGGGCTGGAGGAGCAGTTGCTGGCGGCGTTCGGCGACCGCGTCGTGGCCGCCTGTGTCGGTCCGGTCACCGCCGGGCCCCTGGTCACGCGTGGCGTACGGACGCTGCAGCCCGACCGGGCGCGTCTCGGCGCGCTGGCCAGGGCGCTGGCCAGGCACCTGCCGGAACACGGCGTCACCCGGCTGGAGGCGGGCGGGCACCGGCTGGAGATCCGCGGGCACGCGGTGGTCGTCGACGGCGAGCTCAGGCCGCTGCCGCCCGCGCCGATGGCCGTGCTCAAGCGCCTGGCCGACAAGCCCGGCCATGTGGTCTCCCGCACCGACCTGCGTACCGTGCTGCCGGGCAGCCTGTCGCGCGACTCGGCGGAGCACGCGGTGGAGATGGCGATCACGCGACTGCGGCGCGCGCTCGGGCCCAGCGGGATAGTCGAGACGGTGGTCAAACGGGGCTACCGCCTCGCCTGCACCCACGAGGCGGCGTCCCTGTGACGTCGCCCTCGCCCAAGCGGGTCGCTCCCGTTTCTGTGGCGCCGATGCCGGTCGCGTCCGTACGGACCGGAGCAACCGCGCCGACGCTGGTCCTGGCCGCGCATGGGACGCGGAGCGCGGCGGGGGAGCGATCCCTGGCCGCGCTGGCCGCGGCGGTCCGGCGGACGCGGCCCCGGCATCGCGTCGAGCTGAGCTACCTGGAGATCAGCTCACCTCTGCTGGCCGACGTGCTGTCCACGGTCCCCGGACCCGTGGTCGTGGTGCCGCTGCTGCTCGCGGGCGGCTACCACGTCCACATCGACCTGCCGAACGTCGTCGCCGAGCACCGCCCCGACGCCCTCGTCGCGCCGCCGCTCGGACCGCACCGGCTGCTCACCACCGCGCTCGCCCGCAAGCTGGCCCGCGCGGGACTCCGTCCCGCCGACACGGTCATCCTGGGCGCGGCCGGCTCCTCGGACCCGGCCGGCCTCGCCGACGTGCGCGCCGCAGCCCACCTTCTGTCGGTACGGCTGGGCCGCCCGGTCACGGCCGCGTTCACCTCGGCGGGCAGCCCGTCGCTCGGCGAGGCCGTGGAACGCGTCAGATCGAGCCCGGCGCCACGCCTGGCGGTCGCCTCGTACCTGCTGGCGCCCGGGTTCTTCCACGGCCGCCTGACGGAGGCGGGCGCGGACCTGGTCAGCGAACCCCTGGGAGCCGATCCCGCCGTGGTGGAGCTGATCTGGCACCGCTACGACGAGACGACCACCCGGACCGCCGTACCGAACACCCGGACCGCCGTACGGACCGCCTAGAGCGTCGGTCATGTCACGCTGATGGTCGCCCAGCTCGCGCCGGCGGGTCCGCGCCGCCGGGGACCACGAACGGGGCGCAGCCGTCCAGAGCGGTCGTTGCCCTGGTCGGCGCGTCGCCACGTGACGCGATCTTCAGGAGGCTAGCCTTCTCACCAAGGGGGATCAAGCATGACTGAAGACTTCGCCCAACTGCCGCAGGCCGCATCCGTACGGCTGATCGACTTCGAGGAGGCGCGGGTCGTCCCGGGCATCGTGCCCAAGACCTTCATCCTGATCGTCAGCGGCACCAAGCCATATCTCAACATGAAGGTCTCGCTCTCCCCGCTGGTCTACATCCAGCAGCCGGAATACTGGGGGATCGAGGTCATCGGTTCGATGAACGGCATCGGGCTCCCGGCCACCGCTCCTTACACGGTGTCGCTGCCGCTCGACGGCATTCTCGGCACCAGGGGGATCGAGGTCATCGGGGCCACCAACCGCAAGACGTTCAACGTTCCGTAGGCGGGAGCCGCGCGTGACGCGGGCTGAGGAGTCGTCAGGCGGGCACGGGTTCCAGGCGGAGCTCGCGGACGATCTCCAGAGCGCTCGCGTCGCGGGACGGTCCCGCGTCGGCGCCGACGAACATCTCGATGTAGGCGTGATGGAAGCACCCGGCCAGCAGCAGCCGGGCGGTGGCCTCCGGGTCGACCGAGGCGGCCACCCGTCCGAGGCGCTGCTCGCCCTCCAGATAGGCGGCCAGCGGGAGGATCTCTCCCATCGGACCGAGCCCGTGATCGCGTACGGCCTGTCGGAAGCGGACCGTGACCGACGGAGAGGTGAACGCGGGCATCGCCGCGCCCTGCACATCCGTGTAGTAGTCGATGCCCGCTCGCACGATGGGCAGCAGGTTGTCGCCGACGCTGCCCCGGCCGATGCGGTGGGAGAGTTCGTGCAGGATGCTGAGCCACAGCGGGAGCCGGTCCTGCAACAGGGCGAGGAAGTGGTTCACGGAGCCGCCGGGGCGGTCCTCCCTGAGGGAGAGGGCCAACTCCAGGATGCGTCGCCGGGTGTCCTGACTCCTCTGGTGCGGGTCTATGTGGGAAGTCGCCATGGTTGGCCTAACGTGCGCGGTCACATGGATAGGTGCAACGTGGCATTCGCGACCGGAGCCTCTCGACCAGCCGGTCCTGGGGTTCCAACTTGATGCAAACTTGTACGGTTACTGATTATTACTCGAAACTTCCAGAAAATTCGGCAAAAAGGCTTCGAGTCAGCTGTCAGTGTCGCGGTCCCGGCGCCGCAGGTAGCGCTCGAACTCGGCGGCGATCGCGTCCCCGCTGGCCTCGGGCAGCTCGGCGGCGTCCTTGCGCTCTTCGAGCTCCTTGACGTATTCGGCCACTTCGCTGTCCTGGGAGGCGAGCTCGTCCACGCCGTTCTCCCAGGCGCGGGCCTCCTCGTCCAGCTCGCCGAGCGGCATCGGGATCTCCAGCAGGTCTTCAAGGCGGCGCAACAGTGCCAGTGTGGCCTTGGGATTGGGCGGCTGGGCCACGTAGTGCGGCACCGACGCCCACAGCGAGACGGCGTCGAGACCGGCCTCACCGAACGACTGCTGCAGCACGCCCACGATGCCCGTGGGGCCCTCGTAGCGGCTCAGCTCCAGGTGGGTCGAGCGGGCGAGGTTTTCATCCGTGGCACTGCCCAGGATCGGCACGGGGCGGGTGTGCGGCGAGTCGTTGAGCAGCGCGCCCAGCATCACGGCCAGCTCGACGCCGAGCTCGCGGCAGACCTCGATGATGTCGGCGCAGAACGAGCGCCACCGCATGTTGGGCTCGATGCCGCGCAGCAGCACCACGTCGCGCTCGACGCCCGGCGGGCGGGCACGCAGCAGCCGCGTCGTCGGCCAGATGATCGATCGGGTCAGCCCATCGCCCATCTCCACGACGGGACGGGTGACCTGGAAGTCGTAGTAGTCGTCAGGATCCAGCTCGACCAGCGGCTCCGCCTTCCAGGCGGACTCGAGGTGGGCGATCACACCGCTGGATGCCTCGCCGGCGTCGTTCCACCCTTCGAACGCGGCTATGAGCACCGGGTCGACGAGCTCGGGGAGCCTTTCGAACTCGATCACGTGTCGCCTCCTCTCTCGCTGTCCAGCTAAGCCTATGCGGTGAGGAGGCGGTCATGTCACGGAGTAACGACGATCAGGCATCGTCACGGATCGACCGGTCAGATGCTGTCAGGCGGTGATGCGCCGAGCACTGTCAGATCGCCTGTTCAGGCCGCCATTGTCCGGCGGGCGCTCTCCTGTCAGACCCTGACGCGGAGTGAGCGCGGGCGGCCGGGTGAAGGGTCAGGCGCGGCCGCCGGAGGTGGTGTGGACGATCAGCACGTCGCAGGAGGCGCGGTGGGCGACGTGCGACGGCACGGAGCCGAGCAACCGCCCCGCCAGGCTGTTGAGCCCGCGGTTGCCGATGACCAGCAGGTCCGCCCGGTGCTTGGCGGCCAGCGTGATGAGCACGTCGACCGCGTCGCCCTCCTCGGCCGCCAGCACGACCTCGCTCGCGCCCGCGGCGACCGCGTGCTCGCGGGCGGCCCGCAGCGCGTCGTCGGCGGGGGTGGAGCCGCTCACCTTGTAGGCGAGGTCGCCGAGCCGGTCCGCGGCGACGGCCCGCTCGCTCGCCCGCATGGGTACGTACGCGCAGGCCAGAACGAGGGTGGCCCCGGTCGCGCCGGCCAGGGACGCCGCCGCGGAGACGGCGCGGAAGGAGGAGGCGGAGCCGTCGGTGCCGGCCAGAACGGTCTGATAGGCCATGGCAAACCCCTATTAGACATAGATTCAATTGTCTCCCCGGCAGGATAGCCGTCGATGAACTCGTCCTGCGGCAGCCGATAAGCTCTACGCCATGAGCAGCTCCCCGTCCTTCCGCGAAGTTTTGTCCCAGCGAGTGATCGTCGCCGACGGGGCGATGGGGACGATGTTGCAGGCCCAGGACCCCACCCTCGACGACTTCGAGGGTCACGAGGGCTGCAACGAGGTGCTGAACGTCACCCGTCCCGACATCGTGCGAGGCGTCCACGACGCCTATTTCGCCGTGGGCGTCGACTGCGTCGAGACCAACACCTTCGGCGCCAACCTGGCGGCCCTGGGCGAGTACGACATCCCCGAGCGGGTCTTCGAATACTCCGAGGCGGGCGCCAGGATCGCGCGCGAGCGGGCCGACCACTGGTCCACGCCCGAGCAGCCGCGCTTCGTGCTCGGCTCGATGGGCCCCGGCACCAAGCTGCCCACGCTGGGCCACCTGCCCTACCACAACCTGCGCGAGTCCTACCGGCAGAACGCGGCGGGTCTGATCGAGGGCGGCGCCGACGCGCTGATCATCGAGACCTGCCAGGACCTGCTCCAGGTCAAGGCCGCCGTCGTCGGCGCCAGGCGGGCCGCGGAGGAGTCGGGCCGCGACGTGCCGATCATCGCCCAGGTGACGATCGAGACCAACGGCGCCATGCTCCTCGGCTCCGAGATCGGCGCCGCGCTGACCGCGATCGAGCCGCTCGGCGTCGACCTGATCGGCCTCAACTGCGCCACCGGCCCGGCCGAGATGAGCGAGCACCTGCGCTACCTGGCCCGGCACTCCCGGCTGAAGCTCTCGTGCATGCCCAACGCGGGGCTGCCGGTGCTGACCTCCGACGGCGCCTACTATCCGCTCAGCGCCGAGGAGCTCGCCGACGCGCACGAGACCTTCACCCGCGACTACGGCCTGTCGCTGGTCGGCGGCTGCTGCGGCACCACTCCCGAGCACCTGCGCCAGGTCGTCGACCGCGTGCGCGGCAGGGAGACGGCCGCGCGCCGCCCGCACCCCGAGCCGGGCGCGTCCTCGCTCTACCAGACCGTCCCGTTCCGCCAGGACACCTCCTACCTGGCCATCGGCGAGCGGTGCAACACCAACGGCTCCAAGGCCTTCCGCGAGGCCATGCTCGAAGGCCGCTGGGACGACTGCGTGGAGATGGCGCGCGAGCAGGCTCGCGGCGGCGCTCACCTGCTCGACCTGTGCGTCGACTACGTGGGCCGCGACGGCGTGGCCGACATGAAGGAGCTGGCGTTCCGCCTGGCCACCGCCTCCACGCTGCCGATCATGCTCGACTCGACCGAGTCCGAGGTGCTGCGGGCCGGGCTGGAGATGCTCGGTGGGCGCGCGGTGGTCAACTCGGTCAACTACGAGGACGGGCGCGGTCCCGACTCACGCTTCCACAAGACGATGACGGCCGTACGCGAGCACGGCGCCGCCGTCGTGGTCATGTGCATCGACGAGAAGGGCCAGGCCCGCACCGCCGCCGAGAAGGTACGCATCGCGAGCGAGACCATCGACGACCTGGTCGCCAACTGGGGCATGCAGGTGTCCGACATCATCGTCGACTGCCTCACCTTCACCATCGCCACCGGCATGGAGGAGAGCCGCCGCGACGGCCTGGAGACCATCGAGGGCATCCGCCAGCTCAAGCGCCGCTACCCCGACGTGCAGACCACGCTGGGCCTGTCCAACATCTCCTTCGGCATCAACCCGGCCTCGCGCATGGTGCTCAACTCGGTGTTCCTCAACGAGTGCGTCAACGCCGGGCTCGACTCGGCCATCGTGCACGCCTCCAAGATCCTGCCGATGTCGCGCATCCCCGATGATCAGCGCCAGGTCGCGCTCGACATGGTCTACGACCGCCGCCGCGAGGGCTACGACCCGTTGCAGCGCTTCATCGACATGTTCGAGGGCGTCGACGCCTCGGCCATGCGCGAGGGCAGGGCCGAGGAGCTGGCCGCGCTGCCGCTGTGGGAGCGGCTCAAGCGGCGCATCATCGACGGCGAGAAGAAGGGGCTGGAGGCCGACCTCGACGCCGGTCTGGCGGAGCGGCCCGCCCTGGAGATCATCAACAACGTGCTGCTCGACGGCATGAAGACGGTCGGCGAGCTGTTCGGCTCGGGGCAGATGCAGTTGCCGTTCGTGCTGCAGTCGGCCGAGGTGATGAAGACCGCCGTCGCCTACCTCGAACCGCACATGGACCGCGTCGAGGGCGAGACCAAGGGCCGCATCGTGCTGGCCACGGTCAAGGGCGACGTGCACGACATCGGCAAGAACCTGGTCGACATCATCCTGTCCAACAACGGCTACCAGGTGGTCAACCTCGGCATCAAGCAGCCGGTCTCCGCGATCCTGGAGGCGGCCGACGAGCAGAAGGCCGACGTCATCGGCATGTCCGGACTTCTGGTGAAATCGACGGTCATCATGAAGGAGAACCTGGAGGAGATGAACTCCCGGGGCATCTCCGACCGCTACCCGGTGCTGCTCGGCGGCGCCGCCCTCACCCGCGCCTACGTCGAGCAGGACCTGGCCGAGCTGTTCGCCGGCGAGGTCCGCTACGCCCGCGACGCCTTCGAGGGGCTGCGGCTCATGGACTCCTTCATGGCCGTCAAACGCGGCGTCGCCGGCGCCACGCTGCCGCCGCTGCGCGAGCGCCGGGTCAAGACCGGCGCCGTCCTGACCCGTACGCCGGTCGAGGAGCTGCCCGCCCGCTCCGACGTGGCCGCCGACAACCGGCTGCCGGTGGCGCCCTTCCAGGGTGACCGCATCGTCAAGGGCATCTCGCTCAGCGACTACTCCGCCTTCCTCGACGAGCGGGCGCTGTTCCTCGGGCAGTGGGGCCTCAAGCCCACGCGCGGCGGCGACGGGCCCGGCTACGACGAGCTCGTCGAGACCGAGGGACGGCCGCGGCTGCGCATGTGGCTCGACCGCATCCAGACCGAGGGGCTGCTGGAGGCGGCCGTCGTCTATGGCTACTTCCCGTGCGTCAGCGACGGCGACTCGCTGATCATCCTCGACGAGGCCGGAGACGAGCGCACCCGCTTCACCTTCCCGCGCCAGCGCCGCGACCGGCACCTGTGCCTGTCCGACTTCTTCCGCTCGCGCGAGTCGGGCGAGGTGGACGTGGTCGGCTTCCAGATCGCCACGATGGGCGGCAAGATCTCCGAGGCGACGGCCGAGCTGTTCGCCAAGGACGCCTACCGCGACTACCTGGAGCTGCACGGGCTGTCGGTGCAGCTCACGGAGGCGCTGGCCGAATACTGGCACGCCCGGGTCCGCGCCGAGTGGGGGATCGGGGGCGAGGAGTCGCTCGACGACATGCTCAAGGTCAACATCCAGGGCTGCCGCTACTCCTTCGGCTACCCGGCCTGCCCCAACCTCGAGGACCAGGTGCAGCTGTTCCAGCTCCTGGACCCGGAGCGGATCGGGGTCACGCTGTCGGAGGAGTTCCAGCTCCACCCGGAGCAGGCCACCTCGGCCCTGGTGGCCCACCACCCGGAGGCCAAGTACTTCAACGTCTGACCGGCCCCCGACCCGTTCCACCGGAACGGCCTCCTGGACACTTCTCCTGCTCTCTCGGCCACCTGATCGGGGCCCTGGCCATGCGTGCGCGCTCGTTGGGACGGTGTCCCGGCAAGGGGTCCGTGGGGGGCGGTGTCGCGGGGTGGCGAGGGAGCTTGTTGGGGAGAGGCCCAGCGTGGCGAGGATGCCCGTTTGCAGGCTCTGCGGGCGGCATCGGGGCGTGGAGAGGGAGCTTCTTGGGAGGGGTCCCGCGTGGCGAGGATGCCCGTTTGCGGGATCCCCAGGCCGTGCGGGGGCGCCCGTTGGGGTGGTGTCCCAAGCGCGGGGGAGCTCGGTGGCGAGAGGGCGCGGCGAGGGCGAGAGGCCGTTGGGGACGGTGTCCCGGGGTCGGCGATCTTCTTGTCGGCGGTGAGAATAGCCTGACGGGGTGCCGTCGCGGTGCCGCACGCGAACCGATCGGGGGAATGCATGGAAGCCGTCTTCTTCGACATGGACGGGTTGCTGGTCGACAGCGAGAAGGTGTGGCTGGAGGTCGAGACCGGGGTGATGGCGCGCCTCGGCGCCGAATGGACGCCCGAACACCAGGTGCACCTCGTCGGCGGCTCCATGGAACGCACCGTCGACTACATGCTCGCCGTCTCGGGCTCGTCCGTCACGCCGGAGGACCTGCGTGAGTGGATGATCGACGGCATGGTGGCCCGCCTGGTGGACGGTGTGCGGATGATGCCCGGCGCCTCCGAACTGCTTGACGCCGTACGCGAGGAAGGCATCCCGGTCGCGCTGGTGACCTCGTCGCTCAGGGAGATCGCCGACGCGGTCCTCAAGGCCGTCGGCCGTGACCGGTTCGACGCCATCGTGACGGCCGACGACGTCACCCGCACCAAGCCCGACCCCGAGCCGTACCTGACGGCCGCCGTGCTGCTGGACGTCGAGCCGGTGCGCTGCGTCGTCCTGGAGGACTCGCCCAACGGCGTCGCCGCCGCCACGGCGGCGGGCTGCGCGGTCGTGGCGGTCCCCAGCCTCCTGCCCATCGACCCGGCTCCCGGTCGCCTGGTGGTCCCCTCGCTGACCGAGGTCACGGTCCCCACCCTGCGCGCGTTGATTCGCTGACCGCCATGGCCGACGACCTGGAGAAACAGAAGAATCGCGCGTAACGGCGCCCGGCCATGTGCGGGTTCAGCGGCCGTATTCCTGGAAACCCTCAGCCCCGTTCGGCGGGTGGCGGGTGACCCATGCTTGCCGTACAAAAAAGTAAAGCCCTGAGCCGCACAAGACAACCTGGCCGCACAAGAGAACCTGGCGGCACAAGGAAAGCTCGCCGCACAAGAGAACCCCGACGAACAAGGGAACCTTGTCGCGCAAAAGACGCCTGACGCACGAAAGACCCCTGATCTGTGCAAATGAACCTGGTCGCACGGGGGAATCCTGAGCCGCACAAGAGGGCCCCTGCCGCACAAGAGGCCCCTCGCCGCACATGAGAAACCAGTGGGACCCCTAAGGGTGGGGCGGTACTTGGGGAGGAGGGCAGGGCGGGAAGCGGCGTGCCAGGATGGGAGCCGTAAGCAATGACAGAGGGGCGGCGGAATGACTTTCGATCAGATCGCGTGGTTGCCGCTGTGCGCCGGTGTGACCATCGCGGGATTGGTGCTCAGCTTCCTGACCTTCCGGCGCAGAGGCGCGGCGGCCGGCATGAGGGTGGCCGCGTGGGCGCTGCTCCCGGTGGCCGCTTACCTGACCGGTGCGCTGCAGGCCCTGTGGACCATAGGCACCACCGTCGTGGGCTTCGTCACGAGCCTGATCTTCAATCCGGTCGTCTGGTCGGGCGTCGCGGTGACAGGTCTGGCCGTGGTGCTGTTCGTGGTATCCGGGTTCATGCGCGGCCGGAAGCTGCGGCTGGCGCGGGGCGGTAAGCCGGACAAGGGCGCGGAGGCGCCGACCGCGCCCCAGCAACGTCCCGTGACGGGGCAGAAGGCCGGGCCGGCAGCGGGCCAGCCTGCAGGAAAGCCCGCCGTGACGGCGGCCAAGAAGAACAACGACGACGACTTCTCCGACATCGAGGATATTCTCAAGCGCAGGGGCATCAGTTAGTCCGAGGTGTGTCACAGTTCCGAGACTTAACCGGGACTGCCCGTAGACATTCACTGCAAGATCGATACGAATGAGTTTCGCGTCAATCACAGTTAAGCCACATCGGGCCCTGAGGGACTGGTCATAGCAGCTCAGGCCATAGATTCTGCCTCCTGAGGCCGCGACTCGCGACTTCATCAGCGCGGCGCACTAACCTGATCGGGACCGCGCCCACACGGACGACGTCGTCTGGAATCCAGGGGGCTACTGGCATGACCGCACCGCTCGATGTTCCGGGCTCGGCGATAGAAGCCGGACCGGAAACCGTTCTGGAGGGCGCGGACTCCTCAGTCATCCGAGGGCGTTCCCTTGGTCAGATCGCATGGATGCGGCTGAAGCGTGACAAGGTCGCGATGATCGGCGGGATCGTCATCGTCGTGCTGATCCTCGTCGCCATCTTCGCGCCGCTGCTGGTGTCGTGGCTCGGCCACCCACCGGCGGAATGGCATCGGGAGAAGATCGACCCGGCCATCCAGGCGCCGCTCGGCACGTTCGGCGGCATCGACAAGGACTTCCTGTTCGGGGTCGAGCCCACCACGGGCCGCGACCTGTTCAGCCGGATC
This sequence comes from Nonomuraea sp. NPDC049141, assembly GCF_040648415.1. Classification (NCBI taxonomy): domain Bacteria; kingdom Bacillati; phylum Actinomycetota; class Actinomycetes; order Streptosporangiales; family Streptosporangiaceae; genus Nonomuraea; species Nonomuraea sp. NPDC049141. The sequence goes on along the minus strand of NZ_JBEZDR010000008.1, from coordinate 352,841 downwards.
CTCTACGGCGCGCGCGTCTCGCTGCTCATCGCGTTCTTCGCGACGCTGCTCTGCGTGGTGCTCGGCGCCGTGTTCGGGATGATCGCCGGTTTCTTCGGCGGCTGGGTCGACACGGTCATCAGCCGGCTCATGGACATCTTCCTCGCCTTCCCGCTGCTGGTGTTCGCGCTGGCGCTCGGCGGGGTGATCCCCGACAAGGCGTTCGGGATGTCCGGTGACACGCTGAGGATCAGCCTGCTCGTGTTCATCATCGGCTTCTTCAACTGGCCCTACATTGGGCGTATTATTCGAGGTCAGACGCTGTCTCTGCGTGAGCGGGAGTTCGTCGACGCCTCCAGGAGCCTGGGCGCGCGCAACCATGTGATCTTGTTCAAGGAGATCCTGCCGAACCTGCTGGCCCCGATCCTGGTCTATTCGACGCTGCTCATCCCGTCGAACATCCTGTTCGAGGCCGCGTTGTCCTTCCTCGGCGTGGGTGTGCGGCCGCCGACCCCGACGTGGGGAGGCATGTTGGCCGAGGCGGTCCACAACTACGACGTGGCGCCCAACTTCATGCTCTTTCCCGGTCTCGCGATCTTCGTCACCGTGCTGGCGTTCAACCTGCTCGGTGACGGCCTGAGGGATGCCTTCGATCCCAAGGCTCGATGACCTCGTGAGTTATCCGCAATTTCTCTACTCCTAGATACAAGGGGTGTGTCAGGTCGATGAAGATAAGATCCACGGCGTCGGCGGTCGCGATCACCGCTGCTCTTGCCCTGGTCGTCTCCGCGTGTGGCGGTGGCGGCTCTACCAAGAAGAACGGCGGTGACACCGCCGAGGCGCCCGCCAGCCAGTACAACGCTGGAGTGACGCAGGTCGTCAACCCGTCCACCAAGACGGGTGGCACGCTGCACATGGGCATGCCGGGAGACTTCGACTCGGTTGACCCCGGCGACCAGTACTACGGCTACGCGTGGAACTTCTCCCGGCTCTACACTCGCGCGCTGACCATGTTCAAGCCGGTGCCGGGCGAGGAGGGCCTCCAGCTCGTCGGTGACCTGGCCGAGGACCTCGGCAAGGCCAGCGACGGTGGCAAGACCTGGACGTACAAGCTGCGCGCGGGCCTCAAGTTCGAGGACGGCACCCCGGTGACGTCCAAGGACGTGAAGTACGCCGTGGCCCGCTCGCTGGACAAGGAGATCCTGCCCAGCGGCCCGACCTACTTCAACGACTGGCTCGACAACGGCGACTACACCGGCCCGTACAAGATGAAGGACAAGCTCGACTCCTGGAAGGGCGTCGAAACGCCCGATGACCAGACGGTCGTCTTCCATCTGAAGAAGGCCTACGGCGGCTTCGACTACTTCGCCATGCTCCCGTCGACGGCCCCGGTGCCGGCGGCCAAGGACACGGGCACGAAGTACAAGGAGCACCCGGTCTCGACCGGCCCGTACATGTTCAAGGCCCACGAGCTCGGCAAGCGCATCGAGCTGGTCAAGAACCCGAACTGGGACGCGGCGACCGACCCCAACCGCAAGCAGCTCAACGACTCGGTCGAGGTGCTGCTCGGTCAGAACGAGGACGACCTCGACCAGCGCCTGCTCTCGGGCAAGATCGACGTCAAGATCAACAGCACCGGTGTCGGGGCCAACGCCCGTAAGACCCTGCTGACCGACCCCAAGGTCAAGCAGTACGCCGACTCCGCGCCGCTCGACCGCACCTGGTTCACCAACCTCAACGCGGACGTGCCGCCGCTGGACAACATCCACTGCCGCAAGGCCGTGATGTACGCGGCGGACCGCTCCGCGATCCAGGGCGCCTACGGCGGTCCCGACGCCGGCGGTGAGATCGCTCTCAGCCTCATGCCGTCGAAGATGACCGGTTACGAGAAGAACGACCTCTACGGCGTCGAGGCCAACCCCGGCGGCGACGTGAACAAGGCGAAGGAAGAGCTGAAGGCCTGCAACAAGCCTGACGGCTTCAGCACCACCATCTCCTTCCGCGTCGAGCGCGCGGCGGAGAAGCAGACCGCCGAGTCGCTGCAGCAGTCGCTCGGCCGCGTCGGCATCAAGCTGGAGGTCAAGGGCTTCCCGCAGGGTGACTACTTCAAGCTGTACGCCGGCAAGCCCGACTTCGCCAAGAAGAACGGCCTGGGCCTCATGGTCTACGGCTGGGGCGCCGACTACCCCGAGGGCTTCGGCTTCTTCCAGCAGATCGTCGACAGCCGCGTCATCCGTGCCGCGGGCAACACCAACCTCGGCGTGAAGGACCCGGAGATCGACAAGCTGGTCGACCAGGCCGCGGCGGAGCAGGACGCCACCAAGCGCAACGCGATCTGGGCCTCGGTCGACAAGAAGGTCAGCGACGACGCGTTCATCCTGCCCTACGTCTGGGCGCACGGCCTGTTCTACCGGCCGCCGACGCTGAAGAACGCGTTCATCAGCCAGAACTTCGGGATGTACGAGTTCCTGACGCTCAGCACCCAGTAACCCGGTCCGGGAAAACCTCCGGAACGTTCGTCGAAAGCAGGTGAAGGCTTCGGCGGCCGGGCCCACAAGGCCCGGCCGCCATAGCCGAGATCAGTGGCCACATACATCATCAGACGGTTGATAGCGGCCGTCATGCTGCTCTTCGTGGTGAGCATCGCGACGTTCGCCATCTTCTTTCTCGTCCCGCGGCTCGCCGGGATGTCCGCTGACGACCTCGCCTCCCGCTATGTGGGCAAGGCCGCCAACGATCAGATGATCCACGAGGCCGCCGTCAGGCTGGGCTTCAATGACCCGCTGGTCGTGCAGTACGGGCGGTTCGTGAAGGGCATCTTCCTCGGTGTGGACCGCAACTACGGTCCCGGCGTCGAGCACTGCCCCGCTCCGTGCTTCGGCTACTCCTACGTCACCCAGAACCCGGTGCTACCCGACCTGCTCGACCGGTTGCCGATCACGCTGTCGCTCGCGCTCGGCGCGGCCGTGGTGTGGGTGGTGTTCGGTGTCTCGACGGGCGTGCTGTCGGCGCTGCGGCGCGGCAGCTTCTTCGACCGCCTCTCGATGGGCGTGGCCCTGGCGGGCGTGTCGCTGCCCATCTTCTTCACCGGCATCGTGTCGCTGGCCATCTTCCGCGACCAGCTCGGCCTGGTCGGCGACGTCGCCGACTGGGTGCCGTTCTCGGAAGACCCGCTCACCTGGGCGAACAACCTCATCCTGCCGTGGGTGACGCTGGCCTTCCTGTACGCCGCCGGCTATGCCCGGCTCACCAGAGCAGGCATGCTGGAGACCATGTCGGAGGACTACATCCGCACGGCACGGGCCAAAGGACTGCCCGAACGCATGGTGGTCGTCAAACACGGCCTGCGCGCCACGCTCACGCCGGTGATGACCATGTTCGGCCTCGACCTGGGCCTGCTGCTCGGCGGCGCCGTGCTCACCGAGAGCACGTTCTCGCTGCCCGGCATCGGCAAGTACGCGGTCGACGCCATCAACAACAACGACCTTCCCCAGGTGATGGGCGTCACGCTGACCGCGGCGAGCTTCATCATCGTGGCCAATCTGATCGTCGACCTGCTCTACGCGGTGGTTGACCCGAGAGTGAGGCTGACGTGAGCGAGAGCGCCTTTCTCGACGTCAAGGACCTGAAGATCCACTTCTCGACCGACGACGGCGTGGTCAAGTCCGTCGACGGGCTGTCCTTCAGCCTCGAACGCGGCAAGACGCTGGGCATCGTCGGCGAGTCCGGTTCGGGCAAGTCGGTCACCAGCCTCGGCATCCTCGGCCTGCACCGCGGCAAGAACGCGCACGTCTCCGGCGAGATCTGGCTCGACGGCGAAGACCTCGTCACCGCCTCACAGGAGCACGTGCGCCGGCTGCGCGGCCGGAAGATGGCGATGATCTTCCAGGATCCGCTGTCGTCGATGCACCCGTTCTACACGGTGGGCGACCAGATCATCGAGGCGTACCGCATCCACCACAAGGTGTCCAAGAGCGTGGCCCGCAAGCACGCCATCGACATGCTGGGCCGGGTCGGCATCCCCGAGCCCAAGAGCCGGGTCGACTCCTACCCGCACGAGTTCTCGGGCGGCATGCGCCAGCGCGCCATGATCGCGATGGCGCTCTCGTGCGACCCCGAGCTGCTCATCGCCGACGAGCCGACCACCGCGCTCGACGTGACCGTGCAGGCGCAGATCCTCGACCTGATGCGTGACCTGCAGCGCGAGTTCAACTCCGCGCTGATCATCATCACCCACGACCTGGGCGTGGTGGCCGAGCTGTCCGACGACATCCTGGTCATGTACGCGGGCAAGTGCATCGAGTACGGCTCGGCCGACGACATCTTCTACCGGCCCGAGCACCCCTACACCTGGGGCCTGCTGGGCTCGATGCCCCGCCTCGACCGGGAGCCCACCGAACGGCTGCTGCCCGTCAAGGGCACCCCGCCGTCACTGATCAACGTGCCGTCGGGCTGCGCCTTCCACCCCCGCTGCCCCTACTCCGACCAGACCGACGGCCAGTCCAAGGCCGAGGTGCCGGCCCTGGCTCCGGCCGACCCGGGCCACCTGGTGCGCTGTCACCTGAGCAGGACGCAGCGGCGGACGCTGTGGGAGAACGAAGTCAAGCCAGTGCTGGAGACGCAGTGACCACCACGAACGAGCCGCTTCTTTCCGTCCAGGACCTGGAGAAGCACTTCCCGGTGACCAAGGGCCTGTTCAAGCGGCAGGTCGGGGCCGTCAAGGCGGTCGACGGGATCAGCTTCGACGTGTTCAAGGGTGAGACGCTCGGCCTGGTGGGGGAGTCGGGCTGCGGCAAGTCCACCACCGGCCGCCTGGTGACCAGGCTGCTGGAGCCGACCGGGGGCAAGGTCGTCTTCGAGGGCCAAGACATCACCCACATGCGCCAGGGCAAGCTCCGGCCGCTCCGTCGCGACATGCAGATGATCTTCCAGGATCCCTTCTCGTCGCTCAACCCCCGCCACACGGTCGGCACCATCGTCGGCGCCCCGTTCCGCATCCAGGGTGTGCAGACGGAGCACGGGATCAAGAAGGCCGTCCAGGACATCCTCGAACTGGTCGGCCTGAACCCGGAGCACTACAACCGCTACCCCCACGAGTTCTCGGGCGGCCAGCGCCAGCGCATCGGCATCGCCCGCACGCTTGCGCTGAAGCCCAAGCTGATCATCGCCGACGAGCCGGTCTCCGCGCTCGACGTCTCGATCCAGGCCCAGGTGGTCAACCTCCTGGAAGACCTGCAGAACGAGCTGGACCTCACCTACGTGGTCATCGCCCACGACCTGTCGGTGGTCCGCCACATCAGCGACAGGGTCGCGGTCATGTACCTCGGCAAGATCGTGGAAATAGCCGACCGCAAGAGCCTGTACAGCGTCCCCATGCACCCCTACACCAACGCGTTGCTGTCGGCGGTGCCGATCCCGGACCCCAAGGCCCGCGCGAAGAGCGAGCGCATCAGGCTTTCGGGCGACGTGCCGAGCCCGCTCAACCCGCCCCCGGCCTGCCGCTTCCACACCAGGTGCTGGAAGGCCCAGGACATCTGCAAGACGGTGGAGCCGCCGCTGGAGCAGCTCGCCAGCGGTCACCAGGTGGCCTGCCACTTCCCGGAGAACGCCCCCGAAACGGCGACGAAGACGGCCGCCGCGACACCCTGACGCCGCACCCCGGGCATGGTCGGCGGCACCCCGCCGCCGACCGTGCGGATCAGGCGTCCAGATCAGGAAACGCCGCCCGGCGTGGCCAGGCCGGTCTCATAGGCGAGGACGACCGCCTGCACGCGGTCGCGCAGGCCCAGCTTGGTGAGCACATTGCCGACGTGCGTCTTGACGGTCGTCTCGCTGACCACCAGCTTCCTGGCGATCTCCGCGTTGGACATCCCCTTGGCGATCAGCCGCAGCACCTCCAGCTCCCGCTCGGTCAGCCGGTCGAGCCGGGCCGGGGTCGCCTGCTCGTACGCCGACGGCAGCCGTTTCGCGAACCGGTCCAGCAGCCGGCGGGTCACGCTCGGCGCCACGATCGCGTCGCCCGCCGCCACCACCCGGATCGCCTGCACCAGCTCGTCCGGCGGCACGTCCTTCAGCAGGAACCCGGACGCCCCGGCCCGCAGCGCCTCCACGATGTACTCGTCCAGGTCGAACGTCGTCAGCACCAGCACCTTCGGCACGTGCGCCGTCGGCGCAGCCTCACGCACGATCCTGCGCGTCGCCTCGATGCCGTCGACCCCGGGCATCCGGATGTCCATCAGCACCACGTCGGGCAGCAGCGCCCGCGTCTGCTCCTGCGCGTCCTTGCCGTCACCGGCCTGCCCCACCACCGTGAGGTCGGGCTCGGCCTCGAGTATCAGGCGGAACCCGGTGCGCAGCAGCGGCTGGTCGTCCACCAGCAGCACTCTGATCGTCATGGTGAGTCCTTCAACGGAAACCTCGCGCGCACCTCGAAACCGCCCCCCGGTCGCGGACCGATGCTGAGGATTCCACCATAGAGGGCAACTCGCTCACGAATGCCCACCAAACCATGCCCTGGCTGCCCAGAAAGGCCCGCCGCACCCCGCCCGTCGTCCTCCACCCGCACGTCCAGCTCACGCGGATCATGTCGTACGGTCACCACGGCCTTGGCGCCCGGCCCCGCGTGCCGCAGGCTGTTCGTCAGACCCTCCTGAATCAGCCGGTAGGCAGCCAGATCAACCCCGGCGGGGATCGGCCGGGCATCGCCCTCGACCGACAGCCGCGTGGCCAGCCCCGCCTCCCGCATCTGCTCCACCAGCGCCGGCAGGTCCTGCATCCCCGGCTGCGGCCCCAGCTCGGCACGGGCGTCGGTGCGCAGCACGCCCACGATGTTGCGCATCTCGGTCATCGCCATCCGGCCCGTGTGCTCGATCGCCGACAGCGCCTCGCGCGCCAGATCGGGATCGGAGGCGAGCACCCGGCGCGCGGCCGCCGCCTGCACCGTCATCACGCTCACGTGATGGGCCACGACGTCGTGCAGCTCGCGGGCGATCCTCGACCGCTCCTCGGCCCGCGCGGCCCGCGTGTCGGCCGCGGAGGCGCGCTCCAGACGGGCCGCACGGTCCTTCAGCTCCTCCAGATAGGCGCGGCGCAGCCGCAGGCTCCGCCCGGCCCCCCAGACCGCCAGGAGCACGATGAGCACCACCAGGTGCTCACTCCAGTTGCGGCCGGTGATCGGAGTCACCGTCCCGGCGAGCGCGTAGGCGAGGAACGAGATCAGCAGCGCGCCCAGCGCCATGGCCAGCCCGCGGTAGGACGCCACCGAGTACAGCAGCACCAGCCCCGCCACACCCGCCGCACCGGCGCCATAGCCGAGCGCGGTCAGCAGGGTCTCGGGCACCAGCCCGGCGCACAGACCCGCCAGCGGCCAGCGCCTGCGCACCGCGACCGGCGCGCACGCCAGCGCCACCAGCACGGCGCCGAACGGGTCGGCGCCCCGCATCCCGTCGATCGCCAGCCCGCCCGGCTCCAGCCAGGCCGAGTCGGAATAGAGGAAGAGCCCGACCGAGGCCGCCGCCAGCACCACGGCGAGCACTGTGTCGTGGAACATGGCCCGGTCGATGCGCACGCTTCACTGTAGGCCCAGGTGAAAGCCCGGAACCTCCTCCCAGGGGAGGAGAGCCGGCCTCCTACAACTCGTCCGTGGCCGCCCGCCGGTTGCTCCTGACCGTGTCGCCCGGCTGCCGGTCGGGCACCGGCGGCGGCGTGCCGCCGAACTCCGGGCAGAGCGCCTGATAGTCGCACCAGTCGCACAGCCGGCTGCGCCGCGCCCGCCACTCACCCGACTCCAGCGACCGCTCGATCGCCGTCCACAGCGCCCGCACCTTGCGCTCGGTGGCCAGCAGGTCATCCTCGTCGGGCGCGTAACGCAGCACCTCGCCGCCGCCACCCAGGTAGACCAGCTGCAGCAGCCTGGGCACCGAGCCACGCAGCCGCCACAGCACCAGCGCGTAGAACTTCATCTGGAACAGCGCCTTGGCCTCGAAGTCGGGGCCCGGCGCGCTGCCGGTCTTGTAGTCGACGACCCGCACCTCGCCGGTCGGCGCCACGTCGAGCCGGTCGACGTAGCCGCGCAGCATGAGGCCGCCGTCGAGGACCGCCTCCACATAGAGCTCCCGCTCGGCGGGCTCCAGCCGCGTCGGGTCCTCCAGCGTGAAATAACGCTCCAGCATCGATCGTGCCTGAGACAGCCAGGTCGCCTGCTCGGCGTCGTCGGCGAACATCTCCGCGTAGTGGGGGTCGTCGGCCAGCAGCCGCTCCCACTGGGGCGCCAGCAGCTCCAGCGCCGCCTCCACCGACCGGCGCGGCGCGGGCAGGTCGTACAGTCGCTCCAGGACCGCGTGGATCACCGTGCCGCGCACGGCGGCCGGTGAGGGCTTCTCCGGCAACTGGTCGATCACGCGGAAGCGGTAGAGCAGCGGACAGGTCATGAAGTCGCCCGCCCGGGAGGGGGAGAGGGCTCCGATGATCACCGGTTCGGTCAACGTCATGCACCGCACTCTAGGTCAAGAGCCCGACAGAATAGGGGCCGCGAAGCGGGGATCACCCTATCCGGCGCGTAGCATCAAGGCAGCGACAGCACGTATTGGACGGCAAGGAGCGCGGTGAGCGAGCAGAGCCCGCAGCAAGAATTTTCCGGTCTTCGGATGGGAAAGCCGTTCGGCATCCCGGTCTACGTGTCGTGGACGTGGTTCATCGTCGCGGCCTTCATCACCTGGATGTTCGGTGACCGGGTGCGCGCCATGCTGCCCGAGCTCGACGCCACCGCCGCCTACGCCGTCGCCTTCGTCTTCGCCGTCCTCCTCTACGTCTCGGTCCTGCTGCACGAGCTGGCCCACAGCGTGCTGGCCAAGTCGTACGGCCTGCCGGTCCGCCGGATCACCCTCTACCTCCTCGGCGGCGTGTCGGAGATCGAGAAGGAGCCGCCGACCCCCGGCAAGGAGTTCATGGTCGCGGCCGCCGGCCCCGCCCTCTCGCTCGGCCTGGCCGGGATCGGCCTGGCCGCCGACGTCTACCTGGTCAACGGGGGCGGCATCCCCGAGGTGCTGATCTGGCAGCTCTGGGTGGCCAACCTCATCGTCGGCGTGTTCAACCTGCTGCCCGGACTACCGCTCGACGGCGGCCGGATGCTGCGCGCCGGAGTCTGGAAGCTGACCAGCAACGCCGGCTCCGGCACCGTCGCCGCCGCCTGGGGCGGCAGGGTGCTGGCCGTGCTGCTGGTCGTGTCGCCGTTCGCCATGTCGCTGATGAGCGGGCAGGAAGTCGACCCCCGCGACCTGCTCTGGCCGCTGGTGCTGGCCTCCTTCATCTGGCTCGGCGCCACCCAGTCGCTGCGCGTGGCCCGCATCCGCGCCAGGATCCCGCAGGTCAACGCGCGCACCCTGGCCCGCAGAGCGATCCCCGTCGCCGCCGAGACCCCGCTGTCGGAGGCGCTGCGCCAGGCCGCCGAGAAGCGGGCCGGCGCCCTCGTCGTCGTCGACCACGAGGGCCGCCCCGTCGCGATCGTGCACGAGGCGTCCGTCCAGGCCACCCCCGAGCACCGCCGCCCCTGGGTGAACGCCGGCTCCATGGCCAAGTCCCTGGAGCCGTCCATGGTGCTGGCCGCCGACCTGACGGGGGAGGCGCTCATCGACGCCATGCGCGAGGCCCCCGCCGGCGAATACCTGCTCGTGGAGCGCGGCGGCGAGATCTACGGCGTGCTCGCCACGGCCGACGTCAACCGCGTCTTCAGCGGCGTCTGATTTGTCCCACTCGTATATGCGGCAGCCCCCGGCTAGTGTCGTGTCCAGTGATCAGGCGATTCCGGATCGCACCTGGCGGTTCGAGGATGCGACGACTGGCCGATAGTGTTCTGTTTGGCCTACTCGCACACTTGAGAGGTTTGTTGCGGTCCACCGGTTCACCGAATCGAGACGGGGCGGCCGCGACACCGCCTCGCCGTATGGGGTATGCGTATGGCTGGTGGCCGTCACGGCAGTGCGGATGCCGTGATACCGCCGGCTTCCGGGGAGGAGAGTTGAGTGACCGAGCGCAGCGAGGGCACAGATGAGCGCAGCGCGGTCATCATGAAGGAGGAGTCATGACGGGCCAGGGCTTCGGGGCGGTGCGTCCGCTTCCCGGAGATGGGCTGGTCGCCTATCTGGGCGGGCTGTTGCTGGTGTGCGACGCGGCCGAGGCCGCGGCCGACGAACTTCTCAAGGCACTGCGCGAGACGGCCGACGCCGGGGGCGACGGCCGGGCGCTGGCCAGGCGCGCCGCCCAGGTGCTCGCGGCCAACATGACCGGCGACCCCGCTGACTGCGCGGTCGCGGGACCGGTCGGCGACGGCGTGGCCGTCCTGGTCAGCGGCTCCGCGTCGGCCACGGTCACCACCGCGTCCGGTGAGACCCGGCTGGCCGGTAGCGACTCGCTGACCTGGGCCGACCGGCTCATCAACGGGCCGGTCCATCGCGTCCGGCTGAGCCTGCCCGGCGGCGGCGAGCCGCACCCCGCGGTCCAGTTCGACGGCGGCGTGGTGCACGGCGGCGGGCTGGTGGGCGACTTCGGCGACGTCCCCGAGCGGGCCCCGGCGCAGTCCAGGCCATTGACCAGCGAGCTGCCCAACACGGCTCTGCACTTCGAGCCCGAGCTGGTGGTGCCGCCTCCGGTGCAGATGGCACCTTATCCACTGTCGGGCAACGACCAGCCCGCCACGCCCTCGGGACCGCAGCCGTCCTCAGGCCCTCTGTTCAACCCCCAGCCTCCGTCCGGGCCTCAGCCGCAGCCCGTGCTGGAGCAGCCGCCGTTCCTGTCGGCGGTCCCCGACCCACCGCCCCCGGCCGAGCAGCCGAGCGGGTTCCCGACCTACGACGAGCCCGCGCCGGCGCTCTCGGGCAACGGCACGATGCCGGAGCAGTACGAGCAGCCCGCCTCTCCCTACGACCAGCCACGCGATGCGTACGACCAGCCGCGTGAGCAGTTCGACCAGCCCCGCGAGCACTTCGAGCAACCACGCGAGCACTTCGAGCAGCCTCGGGAGCTGTTCGAACAGCCGCCGCCTCCGCCCGCCCAGGAGGAGCACGGCGACCGGCAGCTCGTCTACGGGGTCGACTGCAAGAACGACCACTTCAACGACCCTCGCGTGCCCTACTGCGCGGTCTGCGGCATCGCGCTCGTCCAGCGCACCCTCGTGCCGTACAAGGGGCCACGGCCCCCGCTCGGCGTCCTCATCCTTGACGACGGCACCGCGCTGCCGCTGGAGAGCGACTACCTCCTGGGACGCGACCCCGAGCGCGCGCCGGAGGTGGCGGGCGGCACGGCCAGGCCCGCCAAGGTGACCAGCCCCGACGGCTCGGTGTCCCGCAGGCACCTGCGGGTGGCGCTCGACGGCTGGGACGTCAACCTGGTCGACCTCGGCTCGGTCAACGGCACCCAGATCCAGCCGCCCGGCGACCCGAACTTCTACGACATCCCGCCCAACGAACCCGTCACCATCGTCCCGGGCACCACCGTTCGCGTCGGCGTCTCCCGCACCATGCGTTTCGAGGCCCACCGGGGTTGAGCCCTCTTCCGGAACGCCCGCTCTCCTCTGGGGGTGCGGGCGTTCTTTCGTGAGTCGCTGCTGTGCGGGCGGGCGGTGTTTCTACGCATACGCCGGGCATCGGTCACCCGCCTTCCCGGGGACCCGCCCCCGGTCACCTGCCTCCCCGGGGATCCGGCCCCCGGGTCACCCGCCTCCTTGGGCGCAAGCTCGCTGGGGACCTGCCCTCGGCTACCCACCGACCAGGGCTGAGGGCCTTCAGGGGGCAGCCTTCAACTCTGCCATGCCGGGGTGGCGGCCGGGCGCTGCGGGGCATCCCGCTCACGACGTAGTGGCGCGCTTGCCTGGGTGTCGCATCGCTGAGGGCCGCGCGGGCCCCTGCTTCCGGGAGGCGCCTCGGACATGGCCGGGGCGTTGTGAGCGTGCCGGGGGTGTGGTCAGGATGCCGTGCGGGTGAGGTAGGCGTCCACGAGGTCGTCGACCGGGAGGGACAGGTCGAGCGCGAGGCCGCGTTCGTCGGGGCTGAGCGGTTCGAGCGCCGCGAACTGGGAGGCCACCAGCGATTCGGGCATGAAGTGCCCGGACCGGCCGGCCACCCGTTTCCTGATCATGTCGACGTCGCCGTCGAGGTGCAGGAAGCTCACCTCGGGCGCGGCCTCCCGCAGCAGGTCGCGGTAGCGGCGCTTCAGCGCGGAACAGCCCGTCACGGCCCCGGTGGCGGCGTGCTCGGCGAGCCAGGCGCCCACCGAGCGCAGCCACGGCAGCCGGTCGGTGTCGTCGAGGGGTGTTCCGGCGGACATCTTGGCGACGTTCGCCGGGCTGTGGAAGTCGTCGGCGTCGGCGAACGGCACCCCGAGGCGTTCGGCGAGCGCGGCACCGACCGTGGACTTGCCGGATCCCGTCACCCCCATCACGACGATGAGTGGCGGGCGGCCTGCGTCGTCCATACGGGGGAACCTCTCGAGCTCGGCTGCGCGCCAGACTAGACAATTAACATCATATCAACCAAGCGGGACCGGCGAATAAATCATACTTTTGGCGCCGATTCGTGTGAGGATAAGGCTGTGGGAGTCGCGGACGAGAGCCTGCACGGCGCCGTGCTCGGCAAGCTGGGCGCCCTCGTGGTCGCGGGCGAGTACGCCGCCGGGCAGGTGCTCAGGACCGAGCAGCTGGAGGCCCGGTTCGGGGTGTCACGCACGGTCGTGCGCGAGGCCGTACGCGTGCTGGAGTCCATGGGCCTGGTCAGCAGCCGCCGGCGCGTCGGCGTCACGGTGTCGGCCCGCGCCTCATGGAACCTGTTCGACCCGCGCGTCATCCGCTGGCGGCTCGACAGCGGCGAACGCGAATCGCTGCTCCGCTCCCTGTCCGAGCTCCGCCTCGGCGTCGAACCCGTAGCGGCCGCCCTCGCCGCCGCCCACGCCACGCCCGAGCAGTGCGGCCGGTTGACCGAGGCGGTCATGCGGATGGCCGTCCACGGCAGGGCCGGCGACCTGGAGCCCTACCTGGCCGCCGACATCGTCTTCCACCGCACGCTGCTCGAGGCCTCGGGCAACGACATGTTCGCCGGCCTCTCCACGGTGGTGGCGGAGGTGCTGGCGGGCCGTACGCACCACCGGCTGATGCCGGCCTTCCCGGAGCCGGCGGCGATCCGCCGGCACGCGGAGGTCGCCCAGGCGGTCCAGGCCGGTGACCCCGCGGAGGCGCGACGCGCGATGCGCGACATCGTCGAGGAGGCGACGCACGCCATGCTCGGCTCCGACGGCTGAGGCGCCGATTCTCCCGATGCCGGATCAGGCGCCCGATGCGCTATTGATGATGGGCACTCGCCGTTCTGCGGGGCGGCACGATGCCCATTCATCGCCGATTGTGGAGGACGCACCCATGTACGAACTAGACGGTCCGTATAAGTCGGTTCCGGCCCGATCCGGCTGTTATTAGACCAGCCGGGCGCGGTGTCCAGGTTCTGCAGAGTATTGATCACCGGGGTGGCGCTGAGCAGCGCGGACAGTGAGGATCCGAGGCTCCGACCAAGGTGTGCGAAAGCACGCGTCAGCGCACTTCTAATCATTTTTAGGTAAATATCGCAAAAAGGCGGTCAGGTCTACCACGGCGCCACTCAAACGCGAGGAAAAGCCTGAACGCCGCGTAACAGGCGTACCGCGGCCTCCAGCCCGTTGGCGGCCTCCAAGGCCCGGCCCGCGGCGGTGGCGAAGCGGCTCAGCAGGTGCTCGTCCGGGTCCCCGAACCGGCGCCCCGCCACCCACAGGAACGCGTGGTCCCTCGTGGCGAGCGGCAGCGGCATGGCCAGGAAACCCGGCTCGCCCATCGACGGATCCGGCACGATCAACACCGGGCCGGACGCCGAGACGAGCGTCTTGAGCACCCCCGACTCCTCCAGCCACGGGCGTACCCGCAGCGGATCGACCGGGGGCGCGTGCACGTGGACGGCGTGGGCGACCTCCCGAAGAGCGTCCACCCGGACGAATCCCGCGTAGGCCGTTCCGGTGACCGCGGCGGCGGTCCGGCTCAGCCTGTCGATCAGTCCCGCGGAGTCCAGGCAGGAGAACGAGGCGATGAGTTCACGCATGGCGACGTCGACACGGTTGTAAGGCATCGCTGTATCCCTCGGCGGAGGGGAGAAAGAGATCGCGCGGCCCGATCACGCGTATCTCAGGGGCGGTGACCCTGAGTCTCGCCGTCGGCGTGTCACTTGACCAGCCCCCAACTGGAAATCGGAATTTTCAGTCACCGGGGACGCAGACGGAGCCACTCCAGCTCGTCCGCCCGGGTTCCGTCCTCCCTGGGGAACAGCTCCCGGTGCGTCGACTCCCGGACGAACCCGGCCCGCTCCAGCACCTGCTGCGAGGGCTTGTTGCCCAAGTCGGTCCCGGCCACGATCCGGTGCAGCGCGGTGTTGGCGAACGCCCAGTCCACCAGCAGCCGCACGGCCCGCGTCATGAACCCCCTGCCCCTGAACTCCGGCAGCAGCGAATAGCCGATCATGCCCTGCCCGATCATCGGCTGCACCTGCACCAGTTGCAGGTGCCCCGCGAACTCCCCGGACACGGCGTCCCTGATCGCCAGCTCGACCCGCTGCCCGGACACCCACCAGTAGCCGGTGTAGCGGCAGCGCCGCTCGTTGTCCGCCAACGTCGTGCGCGGTCCGAACGCGTAGGCGGCCACGCTCGGCTCCCCCATCATCCGGTGGAAGTCGGCGGCGTCGGCCACCTCCATCGGCGCCAGTCGCACCACCCCGTCGCTCAGCTCGCCGCCGTCGAAGAACGGCAGGTACGGCTCGGCCGCCACGCCGGGGTCGCGCCGGATCCTGGCGAGCGTGATGATGTCGGTGCGGTGCCCGTCACGCATGACCTTGGCGTCACGCCTGCGCCCCTCCTCCTGGAAACCGGCCTTGAAGGCGACCCGCAGGCTGGCGATGTTCTCCACCGCGGCGCTCAGCTCCACGCGCTCGACGCCATGGTCGAACAGCCAGTCGGTCACCGCCCGCGTCGCCGTGGTCACCACGCCCTTGCCGCGTGCCCACGGCGCGGCCAGATAGCCGATCTCGGCCACGCCCCAGGGATCGGGCGGCCGGACGCCGATGGCGCCGACGTAGTGGCCGTTCTCGGTGATCGTGAACTCGGCGCCGCCCTCCGCCCACTTCGCCTCCGCCGCACGCAGGTAGTCACGCGCGTCCTGCAACGTGTACGGCGACGGCAGCACGTACAGGAACCGGGCCGTCACCGGGTCGTCACACGCGCGCACGATCGCCTCGGCGTCGGAATCGGCGGGGCGTCGCAACACCAGGGAACCTGTAGAGATCACTTCGCGCGGAAACATCCCTCATAGATATCGCGCGTCGAGGCGTGCTCGAAAGCCCTATAACCTTGCGGCCATGGGTTTCCGCAGGCATGGGCCGTTTCAGGCGGGGGATCAGGTGCAGCTCACCGACCCCAAGAACAAGCGCCACACGATCACGCTCAAAGAGGACGGCGTCTTCCACACGCACAAGGGCGCCATCCCTCATAGCGAGCTGATCGGGCAGCCCGAAGGCTCCGTGGTGCGCTCCTCCGGCGGTACCCAATACCTCGCGTTCCGCCATCTGCTCCAGGACTACACTCTGGCCATGCCGCGCGGCGCCGCGGTGATCTACCCCAAGGACGCCGCGCAGATCGTCGGCATGGCCGACATCTTCCCCGGCGCCCGGGTGATCGAGGCCGGCGTCGGCTCCGGCGCGCTGACCTGCTTCCTGCTGCGCGCCGTCGGACCCGAGGGCCACGTCACCTCCTACGAGCGGCGCGAGGAGTTCGCCGACGTCGCGCGCAAGAACGTGGAGAAGTTCTACGGCGGCTCCATGGACGACACCTGGCGGCTCGTCGTCGGCGACCTGGTCGCCTCGATCGACGAGGTGGACGTCGACCGCGTCATCCTCGACATGCTCGCCCCGTGGGAGTGCGTGGACGCCGCCGCCAAGGCCCTCACACCGGGCGGGGTCATCTGCTGTTACGTGGCCACGACCACCCAGATGTCCAAGACCGTCGAGGCGATTCGGGATCACGGGAGTTTCACGGAGCCTCATGCGTGGGAGACCCTGGTTCGCGACTGGCATGTCGAAGGGCTCGCCGTAAGACCGGATCATCGGATGATCGGCCACACCGGGTTCCTCGTCAGCGCCCGCCGCATGGCGGACGGCGTGGCGCCGCCGCCACGCCGTCGACGACCGAAGGGGACCACCGAGGAACTATGACAATTTGGCTACGAGGCCGCGTTGGTGCGTGACACGGGAACAGATCGTCGTGTTCAGATGCTGGCACTGTTAAACGCACTATTAGGGATTATTCGCCGAACACAGATTGTCACACGACGAACACTGCCCGGCCAGGTTACGGAGGGGCCCGAGATAGGTAAGGTCCTAAGTAGTCGCCCTCGACTGGGAAGGAGGTGACGGGGCGTGGCAGCTCGCGATGATGCTGAGGCTCGAGCCGCGCAGCGCGAACGGGAGGTCGCTGATCTTTCAACACAGGTCTCCTTCCTCCAAGAGGAGATCACCGCGCTGAGGCGGAAGCTGGCCGAGTCACCCCGTCAGGCCAGAGTCCTTGAAGAGCGTCTCCACGAGGCGCAGGCGAACCTCGCGGCCGTCACCGGCCAGAACGAGCGCCTGGTCGCCACACTCAAGGAGGCCAGGGACCAGATCGTTGCCCTCAAGGAAGAAGTCGACCGGCTGGCGCAGCCGCCATCCGGGTTCGGCACCTTCCTCGAGGCCAGAGAAGACGGCACGATCGAGGTGTTCACCGGCGGCCGCAAGCTGCGGGTGAACGTCAGCCCCGCCGTCGACGTCGAGTCGCTCAGCCGTGGCCAGGAGGTCATGCTGAACGAGGCGCTCAACGTGGTCGAAGCCCTCGGCTACGAAGAGGTCGGCGAGATCGTGATGCTCAAGGAGCTCCTCGACCAGGGGCAGCGCGCACTGGTCATCTCGCACGCCGACGAGGAGCGCGTGGTGCGGCTCGCCGAGTCACTGGTCGGGCAGCCGATCAGGGCGGGCGACTCGCTGCTGCTCGAACCCCGCTCGGGCTACGTCTACGAGCGGATCCCCAAGTCCGAAGTCGAAGAGCTCGTGCTCGAAGAGGTCCCCGACATCTCCTACGAGGAGATCGGTGGCCTCATGAGGCAGATCGAGCAGATCAGGGACGCCATCGAGCTGCCCTACCTGCACGCCGACCTGTTCCGCGAGCACAAGCTGCGCCCGCCCAAGGGCGTTCTGCTCTACGGCCCGCCCGGCTGTGGCAAGACGCTCATCGCCAAGGCTGTCGCCAACTCCCTGGCCAAGCAGGTCGCGGAGCGCACCGGCCAGGAAGGCAAGAGCTTCTTCCTCAACATCAAGGGCCCCGAGCTGCTCAACAAGTACGTCGGCGAGACCGAGCGGCACATCCGCCTGGTCTTCCAGCGGGCTCGTGAGAAGGCCTCAGAGGGCACCCCGGTGATCGTGTTCTTCGACGAGATGGACTCGATCTTCCGCACCCGAGGCTCCGGTGTCTCCTCGGACGTCGAGAACACCATCGTTCCCCAGCTGCTGTCGGAGATCGACGGCGTCGAGGGACTGGAAAATGTCATCGTCATCGGCGCCTCCAACCGCGAGGACATGATCGACCCGGCGATCCTGCGGCCCGGCCGCCTGGACGTCAAGATCAAGATCGAGCGGCCGGACGCCGAGGCGGCGAAGGACATCTTCTCCAAGTACCTCATCGCCGAGCTCCCGCTGCACCCCGAGGACCTCTCGGAGCACAGCGGCTCCCGCGAGGCCACCATTCACGGCATGATCCAGAGCGTCGTGGAGCGCATGTACACCGAGAGCGAAGAGAACCGCTTCCTCGAGGTGACTTACGCCAACGGCGACAAGGAAGTCCTCTACTTCAAGGACTTCAACTCCGGCGCGATGATCCAGAACATCGTCGACCGGGGCAAGAAGATGGCCATCAAGCAGTTCCTGGAGAGCGGCCAGAAGGGCCTGCGGGTGCAGCACCTGCTCACGGCCTGCGTGGATGAGTTCTCCGAGAACGAGGACCTGCCCAACACCACCAACCCGGACGACTGGGCCCGCATCTCCGGCAAGAAGGGCGAGCGGATCGTCTACATCCGCACGCTCGTGTCGGGCAAGCAGGGCGCGGAGGCGGGTCGGTCCATCGACACCGTCGCCAACACCGGCCAGTACCTGTAAGAGGCTGCTGAGAAGGGCCGCGCGGATCTCCGCGCGGCCCCTTTTCACGTCCGGCTTCGTACGATGATCCCCATGAGCACGAGCTGGCTGAACCCCGCCCGCACGCCGTACACCGAGCGAGACCGTGCCCTCATCGGTGTCGAGCACGCCCGCCAGGCCCGCGCCCACTTCGAGACCCACCGCCGCTACCGGCCCACCCCGCTCCACCTCCTGCCCGCCCTGGCCCGCGCGGCGGGAGCCGGGATCGTCGGCGTCAAGGACGAGAGCGGGCGGCTCGGGCTCGGCAGCTTCAAGGCGCTCGGCGGCGCGTACGCCGTGCACCGCCTCGTCCAGCGCGGCCAGGCCGACGCGAGCACCACCTTCGTCTGCGCCAGCGCGGGCAACCACGGGCTGTCCGTCGCCGCCGGGGTGCGCGAGATCGGCGGCACCTTCGTCGTCTACCTCGGCCACGACGTCCCCGAACCCTTCGCCGACCGCCTGCGCGCCCTCGGCGCGGAGGTACGGCGCTGGGGCGGCGACTACGGCCAGAGCATGTTCGCCGCGCTCCAGGCCGCCGACGACAACGGATGGCAGCTCGTCTCCGACAGCTCGTGGGACGGCTACACCGCCATCCCCCTCGACGTCATGCGCGGCTACACCGTCCTGTTCGACGAACTGGCCGAGGCGCCCACCCACGTGTTCGTCCAGGCCGGAGTCGGCGGGCTCGCCGCCGCGGCCGCCGCGTACGTCCGCGACCGCTGGGGCGAACGGCCCGCCATCGTCGTCGTCGAACCCGAAGGCGCCCCCTGCCTGCTCGAAAGCGCCCGCGCCGGCGAACCCGTCCACGTCGAAGGCTCGCCCACGACGCTCGGCCGCCTGGACTGCCGTGAACCGTCCCTGATCGCCTACGAGCTCCTGTCCCACCTGGCCGACGCCTTCGTCACCATCACCGACGGCGAGGCCGCCGATGCCGCAGCCCGGCTGGCGGCCGAGGGCGTCTCCGTCTCGCCCTGCGGGGCTGCCGGGGCCGCAGGTCTGCTGGCACTCGACGCCGCCACCCGCCGGGCCCTCCACCTCGATTCGGATGCCCGGATCCTGCTCATCGGCACCGAGGGACCCGTGTGAAAATTGGGACCAACGGAACCAAAGTGATCGATGTGCCGTCCAACAGGGCGTGCAACCACCCAACCGGCCGAGGCACGTGCGAGGGGACGGCCGGCTGGCCGAGCTCGACCTGCTGCGGTTCGTCGCCGCTCTGGCGGTGCTCGCCTTCCACTACCTGATCGCGTTCGCCTCCGTCTGGGGAGACCGGCCCGCCGAGCTCTTCCCCGCCGTCGCCCCGATCGCGGGGCTCGGCATCCTCGGCGTCGAGCTGTTCTTCGTCATCAGCGGCTTCGTCATCCTCATGAGCGCGTGGGGGAGGGGGCTCGGGGCGTTCGCCTGGAGCAGGTTCGTCCGGCTCTACCCCGCCTACTGGATCAGCCTGGCCGCCGTCGCGGCTCTCTACGGCCTCACCGGCGCCAAGGCGCTCGACCCCAAGCTTTCGCCAGGGGAGTATCTGGTGAACGCCAGTATGTTCCAGCGTCTGTTCAAGGTCTTGGACGCCAGCGGTGTGTACTGGTCGCTCTGGGCCGAACTCCGCTTCTATCTGCTCATGGCCGTCCTCGTCATCATCGGCGTCACCTACGGCCGCGTCATGATCTTCGCCGGTCTCTGGCTGGCCGCCGCGCTCGGCGCCGAACTGCTCGGCAACGAGGTGCTCAACGAGATCGTCATGCCCCGCTACGCCCCCTACTTCGTCGCCGGCATGGCCCTCTACCTCGTCCACAAGAACCGCAACGCCGTGCTGCCCTGGCTCTACGTCGCCGGCGGCTATGTGCTGGCGGTCCACTCGGCGCTGGAACGCGTCCACGGCCGGATCAAGCTCGCCGGGATCAGGAGCATGCCCGTCAGCGACCTCAGCGTGATCATCACCATCACGCTCGTCTTCGCCGTCATGTCGCTCGTCGCGCTCGGCGCCTTCCGGCTGCGACCGTCCAGAACGCTCGCTGCGCTCGGCGCGACCACGTACCCGCTCTATCTCTTCCACTCCGTCGTCGGCGTCGCTCTCATCCCGCTCCTGGCCGCCAGAATGGCCCCCTGGGCCGCCGCCCTCACCACCACGCTCGCGGCCGTGCTCCTGTCCTATCTCGTTTACTCCCTTGCCGAACGCCCCATCCAGCGCCTCCTTAAGCCACGCAGACGTCCACAAACCCCACCAGCTTCCGCCGTAAATGTGGAAAAGGCTGCGGTGCCATAACTCTGTGACCCTGGGGCACTGTGAAGGGCATAGGCTCGGGCATATAAACGGCGGATAGACAGATCCGGACGAACAGAGGGTGTTGCATGACGGTGCGTCGGGTGATGGGCATCGAGACCGAGTACGGCATCTCCGTACCAGGTCAGCCAGGCGCCAACGCGATGGTCACGTCCTCGCAGGTGGTGAACGCCTACCTGGCGGCCTCCGCCGCCAGAGCGCGAAGGGCGAGGTGGGACTTCGAAGAGGAGAATCCGCTGCGCGACGCTCGCGGCTTCGACCTGGCCAGAGAGGTCGCCGACCCCAGCCAGCTCACCGATGAGGACCTTGGCCTGGCCAACGTCATCCTCACCAACGGCGCCCGGCTCTACGTCGACCACGCCCACCCCGAATACTCCACCCCCGAATGCACCAACCCCCGCGCCGCGGTCATCTGGGACAAGGCCGGCGAACGCGTGATGTACGACGCCGCCCAGCGGGCCTCGGCCATCCCGTCGAACGCGCCCATCCAGCTCTATAAGAACAACACCGACGCCAAGGGCGCCAGCTACGGCTGCCACGAGAACTACCTCATGCGGCGCGCCACCCCCTTCGCCGACATCGTCCGCCACCTCACGCCGTTCTTCGTCTCCCGGCAGGTCGTCGTCGGCGCGGGCAAGGTCGGCATCGGGCAGGACTCGCGCGGCGAAGGCTTCCAGATCAGCCAGCGGGCCGACTTCTTCGAGGTCGAGGTCGGCCTGGAGACCACGCTCAAGCGGCCGATCATCAACACCAGGGACGAGCCGCACGCCGACCCGGAGAAGTACCGGCGGCTGCATGTGATCATCGGCGACGCCAACATGTCGGAAATTTCGACATACCTGAAGTTGGGCTCCACCGCCCTCGTCCTCGCCATGATCGAAGACGGCTTCCTCAGCCGCGACCTCGCCGTCGAGAACCCCGTCCAGGCCCTGCGCGCCGTCTCCCACGACCCCACCTGCCGCTACGAGATCCCGATGCGAGACGGGCGCAAGCTCACCGCCATCCAGCTGCAGATGGAATACCTCGAACAGGCTCGCAAGTACGTCGAGGAACGCGGCACCGCCCAGGAAGAGATGAACAAGGACATCCTCGACCGCTGGGAGTCCGTCCTCACCCGCCTGGCCGAAGACCCCATGCAGCTCTCCCGCGAACTCGACTGGGTCGCCAAACTCGAACTCCTCGAGGGCTACCGGACCCGCGACTCGCTCGCCTGGTCCCACCCCCGGCTGCAGCTCGTCGACCTTCAATACTCCGACATCCGCCCCGACCGCGGCCTCTACAACCGCCTCGTGGCCCGTGGTCGCATGCAGCGCCTGGTCACCGAGGACGACGTCCAGCGCGCCGTCGAGAACCCGCCCACGGACACCCGCGCCTACTTCCGCGGCCGCTGCCTGCGCCAGTACAGCGAGTCCGTCGCGGCGGCCTCCTGGGACTCGGTCATCTTCGACATCCCCGGCCGCGAATCCCTGCAGCGCGTACCGACCCTCGAACCGCTCCGGGGCACCAAGGCCCACGTGGGCGAACTCTTCGACCGCTGCCGCACCGCCGCCGACCTGGTCGCCGCCCTCACCGGCGGAGACTAACCGCTCACCGGCGAAGCTTGACCGCTGTACGTCTCCGGCCTCCCGCCGTAGCGGCGCTCACTTCGTACAAGCGGCTTCTTTACGGCACGGCACGGCACGGGAAGACGCCAACGCGCGCACGTCCGCTCAGAGCAGGCCCACGCCCAGCGTCAGCGTGCCCACGGCCAGCGCCGCGCCGCCCGCCACGGTCAGCCATATGAGCCTGCTCGGCTTGGTGTCGCTGGGGCGGACCACCGACAGGAAGAAGCCGAGCGGCATCAGGATCGGGGCGGCCACGATGAGCGTGCGCACCAGGCCCTTCAGGCCGTCCGAAAGGTCCGCCTGATCCACATAGAGCATCGCTACGAGGCTGAACAGCACCAGCACGCCCGCGTGAGCGTGCCCCGCCCGCCAGAGGCTGCGGCGCACCGGATTGTCGTTGTAGCCGGGCACGTTCCGCATCAGGAACGTCAGCAGCGACACGCCACCGAACGCCACCGCGGGGACTGTGATGAGGAGCACACCTGCCGTGCTCAGGGACGAGGGGGACATCGAAACCTCCTGTAGGGCAGGGGCCTCATTATTGGATAGGGGAACTATCTAGTCAAGTCGGCAAGATCGCGGGACGATCGGCGCGAAATGTCGCCCGGTTCGGGGAAGATATGCCTAGAGAGCAGTCCCCCAAGCGGAGGTAGGTAGGACATGGCAAGCAAGGACACCGGTGGCCAGAAGCAGGCTGGTCGGCGCGACAGCGAGGTCGAGGAGACCGAGGCGTCGGCGGCGCCGGACGTTCAGGAGCGCCAGGAGAAGCTGACCGACGATGTCGACGCGATCCTGGACGAAATTGACGAAGTTCTCGAAGAGAACGCAGAGGAGTTTGTTCGCAGCTACGTCCAAAAGGGCGGAGAGTAGGTCAGATCGGACATAGAAACGGGGGGCGTCGCCGCGCCGGCTTCTATGGGAGAGCGGTCCGAGTCTGATCGAGTGGGGCGTATTCGACGGCCACGCCGAGGAGGCGGACCGGCCGGGAGAGGTCGAAGCGGTCGAGCACGGTGAGGGCGGCGCGTGACAGCTCGACCGCATCGGTGGTGGGTGTCGGCAGCTTGGATTGACGGCTGCGGGTGAGGAACGGGGTGAAGCGTACTTTCACCGACACCCGGACGATCATCCGTCCGGCGGCGGTCGCGTCTGAGGCGACCTGTCGGGCCAGTGTGGCTACGTGGGTGGAGATTTCGGTGCTGTCGGTGAGATCGTGCGGGAAGGTGGTCTCCCGGCTGTGCCCGCGGGCCACCCATGGGGTGGTGACGACTTCGGCTTCGCCTTTGCCGAGGGCGAGGTAGCGATACCAGGGGCCGTTCGTGGGGCCGAAGCGGCGGGCCAGGTCGGCGGGGTCGGCGGCGGCGAGTTGGGCGACCGTGTGGAGTCCCAGGTCGGCCAGCTTTTTGGCGATCTTGGCGCCGATGCCCCAGAGCGCGTCGGTGGGCCGGTCGTTCATGACCTCGGCCCAGTTGTCGTCGGTGAGGCGGAAGACGCCGGCCGGTTTCGCGAACGCGGAGGCGAGTTTGGCCTGGTGTTTGTTGTCGCCGATGCCGACGGAGCACGACAGCGCGGTCCTGTCCAGGACGGCCCGCCGTAGGGCGGCGGCCAGTGCCTCGGGGTCGTCGGTGCGGGCTCCGATGAACGCCTCGTCCCAGCCCCAGACCTCCACCAGGACGGGGAACTCGCGCAGCGTGGCCATGACCCGCTCGGACGCGGCCTCGTAGGCGGGTGGGTCACTGGGCAGGAAGACGGCGTCGGGGCAGCGCCTGAGCGCGGTGCGCAGCGGCATGCCGGAGTGGACGCCGTGCTCGCGGGCTTCGTAGGTGGCGGTGGCGGCGACGGTGCGCGGCTGGGTGGGGTCGCCGGTGCCGCCGACCACGACGGGTCTGCCGCGGAGCTCGGGGTGCCGCAGGATCTCGACCGCGGCGATGAACTGGTCGAGGTCGACGTGCAGGATCCAGTCCTTGGCGGACATGTGTCCAGTATGCCGTCAGGGGCGGAGCAGCCGGTCGTCGCGGTAGAGGAGCGAGCGGCGGGGGAGGGCCCAGGCGGGGGTGCCGATGGGGGGTTCGTCGCCTTCGGGGACGACGGCCTGGATGAGGGTGCCGTCGGTTTCGAGGGTGACGAGGGTGCTGGTGCCGAGGTTCTCCAGGACGGAGACGGTGCCGGGGAAGGCGCCCGGGTGGGCTTCGAGCAGGAGTTCCAGGTATTCGGGCCGCGCCCCGTACACGACGTCGCCGTCGGGGACGCCCGCCGGGGCGGGGAGGGTGGCGCCGGCGACGTGGAGGGCGCCGGAGATGATCTCGCCGGGCAGCAGGTTCATGGGGGTGGAGCCGATGAAGGCGGCGACGAAGGTGGTGGCGGGGCGCTGGAACACCTCCGCGGGGGTGCCGACCTGGATCATCCGGCCGTGGGACATGACGGCGACGCGGTCGGCGAGGGCGAGGGCCTCGGCCTGGTCGTGGGTGACGAAGACGGTGGTGACGGCTAGTTCGCGCTGCAGTCGTTTGAGGAACGTACGGGCTTCCAGGCGGAGCCGGGCGTCGAGGTTGGACAGGGGTTCGTCGAAGAGGAAGGCGGTGGGGTGGCAGGCGATGGCGCGGGCGAGGGCGACGCGTTGCTGCTGGCCGCCGGACAACTGGGCGGGGCGGCGGTGAAGGAGGTCGGGCAGGCTGAGGCGCCGGGCGACTTCCGCGGCCTTGGCGGCGCGTTCCAGGCGGGGGACCTTCCTGATGCGCAGGGGGTAGGCGATGTTCTCGGAGACGGTCATGTGAGGGAAGAGGGCGTAGTCCTGGAAGACCATGGCGACGTCGCGGCGGCCGGGCGGCAGGGTGGTGACGTCGGTGTCGTTGATGCGGATGCTGCCCGAGGTGGGGGTCGCAAGGCCCGCGATGGTGCGCAGGAGGGTGGTCTTGCCGCAGCCCGACGGGCCGAGCAGGGCGAAGAACTCGCCGTCGGCGATCGTGAGGTCGAGGTCGTCGAGGGCGCGCACTCCGCCGGCGAACACCTTGGTGAGGCCGTGCAGCGAGATCACCGTTTGATCCCTCCGTGGAAGCGGAAGCCGTACCGCTGCGAGACGAACAGGTACATCGCCACCACCGGCAGCGAGTAGAGCAGGGAGAAGGTGGAGATGAGGTCGAGTCTGGGCGAGCCGCCCTCGGTGTAGAGGGTGTAGAGGATGACGGAGCCGGGGGCTTTGCCGGGGTCGCGCAGCAGGATGAACTGGAACAGGAAGCCGCCCCAGACGCTGGCCAGGGCCCAGACGGCGATGGTGGCCAGGCCGGGCCGCACCAGCGGGATCACGATGTGGCGGAGGATCTGCAGCGACGAGGCGCCGAAGACCCGGGCGGACTCCTCGTAGGTGGTGGGCGTCTCGTCCATGAAGTCCTTGAGGATGAAGATGGCGGCGGGCAGCAGGCCGCCGGAGACGACGAGGATGACGCCGAGGTGGGTGTCGATGAGGTCGAGCCGGGTGGCCAGCTCGAAGATGGGCACCATGGCGGCGGTGCCGGTGACGACGGACGACAGCAGCAGGAGCACGTAGAGCAGCACGTCGCGGCCCGGGATGCGGACCCTGGACAGGGCGTAGGCGGCCAGGGCGGCCAGGACGACGACGAGCGCGGCGGCGCCGCCGCCCTGGATGAGGGAGTTGCGGATGGACCCGAGCGCGTAGGGGTTGTCGAGGATGGCGGCGAAGTTGCGCAGCGTGAACTCGGGGACGGACGTGGTGATCGCCGGAGTGGCGTCGAAGGGGGCGCTGGCCAGCCAGAGCATGGGCAGCGTGAAGAAGGCCAGGACGACGGCGATGAACACGGTGGCGGCGAGCCGTCCGATGGCGTGCCGGATCATGCCGGTGGCCGTCCCGCCGCGCGGCGCCGGCCGCGCAGCAGTCTCAGGTATGCCAGGGCGAAGACGAGGTTGATGAGCAGGATGAGGAAGGACACGGCGGCGCCCGCGCCGAGTTCTCCGCCTTTGAGGGCGATGTTGTAGACGTAGACGGGCAGGATCTCGGAGCGTCCTTCCGGGCCGCCGCCGGTCAGGACGAACGGGGTGAAGTCGTTGAACGTCCACAGGCTGATCAGCAGCAGGTTCGTCAGCACGTGCCGCCGGATGAGCGGGAAGACCACGTCGCGCAGTTGCTGCGGCACGGAGGCGCCGGCCAGGCGGGCCGTTTCGAGCTGTGAGGGCGGCACGTTCTCCAGCGCCGCGGCGTACAACATCATCGAGAAGGCGGTGCCGCGCCAGACGTTGAAGACGACGATGGACAGCAGCGGGTAGTCCAGCAGCCAGCCGAACCCGGGCGTGCCCAGCAGCGCGTTGAGCGTGCCGTCGTCGCGGTCGAGCAGGGCGAACCAGAGAAAGCCGACGACCGTGCTGGGCAGGATCCAGGACAGCAGCACGACGCCTTCGACGGCCCGTCGCAGCGGCCCGCCGCGGGTGCGCAGCAGCCAGGCGAGGGTGAAGCCGAGCCCGGCCTGGCCGAGGATGGCGGAGCCGCCGACGTAGACGACGGTGAGCCAGAGCGAGCTGAGGAAGCGCGGGTCGCTCAGCGCGCGGGTGTAGTTGCCGAGGCCGACGACCTGGGGGTCGGCGGCGGCCAGGCCGGTGAGGCGATAGTCGGTGAGCCCGAGGTAGATCGTCCAGAGGGCGGGGAAGACGAGGAAGACGCCGATGAGGACGAGCGCGGGCAGCACGAACCCCGCCGCTCTCGCCCTGCCCAGCCCGGCCGCGTCACCTGGCGACGTGGTCCGCGCCACCGACCAGTCCCTCCAGCTTGGCCTGGTAGGCGGCGGCCGCCTCGTCGGCGCTCTTGCCGCTGACGATCGCCGCGGTGGCCTCCTGCAGGGCGACGGAGACCTGCGGGTAGACGGCGAGGCCGGGGCGGTAGGCGGTGATGGGCAGCACCTCGTCGGCGACGTACGCCAGCATCGGGTCGGCGTGGAGCACCTCGCCGTTGACGTCGCCGCGGGAGCTGATGCGGGCCTGTCCGGCGAGCTGTGCCTTGGTGGCCGCCGCGGAGTGCATGAACGCGAGCAGTTCCCAGGCCAGCTTGGGGTTCTTGGAGAACGGGTTGAGTACCCGTACGGCGCCGCCCGACATGCTGGCGAAGTCCTGGCCGCGGATGGCGGCGCCGGGGTTCTTGGCCGGGATCTTGGCGAAGCCGACGGCCGAGTCGCGGTCCGCCATGGGGGCGACCCCGGCCTTCGGCTCGATGACGGATCGCCAGAAGTAGTCGCTCTCGGCCAGGATCCCGATCTTGCCGGCCGCGAACTGGGCGAAGGACTTGTCGCGCCCCTTGGCCTCCTGCTGCAGCTTGGGGTCGCTGAGCCCGGAGGCGTAGAGCCGCTGGTAGAAGCCGAGCACGTCCTTCATGGCGGTGGAGGCGCCGGTCCACTTGCCGTCGGTGTAGATCTCGGACCCGGCGGCGGCGAGGAGGGGGAGCACGCCCTGCATGGTGGTGGCCTCGCCCATGGCGGTGCCGGCATTGATCTGGATGGGGGTGGGCACGCCCGCGGCCTTCAGCCTGCCGCCGGCCGCGAAGATGTCCTCCCAGCTGGTGGGCTGCCACGGCTCGGGCAGGCCGGCCTTTTTGAACAGGGTCTTGTTGTAGAACAGGACCCGGCCGTCGGTGCCCTGGGGCAGGCCGTACTTCTTGCCGTCGAAGATGCCGAGTCCCTGTACGGCCTGCGGGATCTGCGACCAGCCCTCCCAGGAGTCGACGGCCGGCCCGCCCACGTCGGTGAGCGGCTTGATGTAGCCGGCCTGGGCGAATTCGCCGACCCAGATGCCGTCGAGGTCGATGACGTCGGCCCCGGCCTTCGACTTGAGGTCGAGCGCGATCTTGGTCTTGTACTGCTCGTCGTCGACGCCGCTGGGCTGGAAGAGCACCTTGACGTTCTGGTGGGCCTGCTCGAAGTTGGGGATCACCCACCGCTTGATCCAATCGGCGGACTCGGAGTTCTTGCCGCCGGAGATCGAGTTGGCCGCGATGACGAGGGTGACGTCCTCCCCTCCGGCGGGGGCGCCGGATCCGCAGGCGCTGAGCGCCAGGATGGTGAGAACCGCGATCACCGCAGGTCGGCTGGGGAGTCGCATGTCGGCCTCCTGTTGAGGACGTGCAGACATACCGACAATCGCACGGCCTCTACTGGGCGTAAAGAAACGATCTGGTGACCGGTTCGCCGTGGGCTGATCGTGGGAAGTGCAGACAGCGACGCAACATGAGTAGGGTCCCTTTAGGGACAGTGACGTTTGGGAGGGAGTCGCGTGGCATCGCACATGGATCTGCCCACCGGCTTGATGGACCAGCTTTTCCACAACACCGGGAGTTCCTCGTTCACGGAGTTCGTCGGTTCGCACGCGCCGGGGCTGCTTCCGGTGCGTGGTGAGATTCTGGCCACGCCGATCGGCGACCAGGTTCCGCACGCGACGACGATCGTCGCCGCCACGTTCGCGGGCGGCGTGGTCATGGCGGGCGACCGGCGGGCGACGTCCGGCAACATCATTTCTCAGCGTGACGTGGAGAAGGTGTTCCGGACGGACGACTACTCGTGCATGGGCATCGCGGGCACGGCCAGCACGGGCATCGAGATGGCCCGGCTCTACCGGGTGGAGCTGGAGCATTACGAGAAGCTGGAAGGCCGCACGCTATCGGTCAACGGCAAGGCCAACCGGCTGGCGGCGATGATCCGCGGCAATCTCGGCATGGCGATGCAGGGGCTGGTGGTGGTGCCGCTGTTCGCCGCCTACGACGCGGAGCGGGACGGCGGGCGGATCTTCAGCTACGACGTGGCGGGCGGGCCGTACGAGCGTGACCGGTTCGACGCGATCGGTTCGGGTTCGATCTTCGCGCGGGGGTCGCTGAAGAAGCTCTACCGCGACGGGGCGTCGGCGGACGACATGGCGATGACGCTGATCCAGGCGTTGTACGACGCGGCGGACGACGATTCGGCCACCGGCGGGCCCGATGTGACGCGGAAGATCTGGCCGATCGTCTCGGTGATCGACGCCGACGGCTTCCGACGGCTGGCGGAGGAAGAGGTGACCGGCTACGTCGAGCAGATGCTCGAAGCACGTCTCATCTCCCCTGACGGCCCCATCGCCCCGCTGCGCTAGAAAGGACCCCATCCGTGTCCATGCCTTTTGGATATGCGTCCCCTGAGCAGATCATGCGGGACAAGGCCGACTACGCGCGCAAAGGCATCGCGCGGGGCCGCAGCGTCGTCGTGCTGCAGTACGAGGACGGCATCCTGTTCGTCGCCCCCAACCCCTCACGGGCCCTGCACAAGATCAGCGAGATCTACGACCGCATCGGGTTCGCGGCGGTGGGCCGCTACAACGAGTTCGAAGAACTGCGGCTGGGCGGCATCCGCTACGCCGACATCAACGGCTACACCTACGACCGCTCCGACGTGACCGGCCGCGGGCTGGCCAACCTGTACGCGTCCAACCTGGGCCGCATCTTCACCGAGTCGATCAAGTCGCTCGAGGTGGAGGTCGTGGTGGCCGAGGTCGGCGACGTGCCGGACGGCGACGCGATCTACCGGCTGACGTTCGACGGCTCCGTCTTCGACGAACATGGCTTCGCGGCCATGGGCGGCCAGGCGGAGGCGGTGGGCACGCGGCTGAAGGAGGGCTACCGGGAGAGCATGCCGCTGGCCGACGCGCTGGAGGTGGCGCTGGCGGCCCTCACGGAGCCCGGTGGGGAGCGCCCGCCGGTGGGGCAGCTGGAGGTGGCGGTGCTGGACCGCAACCGCGAGCACCGCAAGTTCCAGCGGCTGGTGGGGCCACGCCTGGAACGCCTCCTGGCCGCCACGCCGGGCGCCGCCGCCGGCTCGCCGCTCGAAGCCGACGACTCCGGATCCGACACCCCACCCCCGACCGGCCCCGAGGGCGACGTCGACGACGGCACGTCGCTCTAGCCAACTCTGATGTGGTTCCGCTCGGGCGGGCGTTCGTCGCCCGCCCGGGCGCTGGTTCCGTTGTCTGGTCCCGTCCCGCTCAGGCAGGCGGTCTTCCCGCGCCCGGGCGCTGGTCTCGTGGTGTGGTTCCCGTCCCGCTCGGGCGCTGGTTCCCCTTCTGCTCGGGCGAGCGGTCTTCGACCGCCCGGGCCTTTTTTCTTTTTGTACGGCAGGCATGGGGCACCCCCACCCACCGCACAAGGCTGGGCCCTGTCCAGGGAAACGCTCCTCCGGTGATGCGGGGCCGGGCGCCGTGACGAGACGGCGACAAGCCATGGGCCAGTGTGACCTGGTTCACACATATTTGGGCGAACCGGCGAACGGCATCTCGTATCGAAGAGAGCATGAATAATCCGATGCGCACCCTCCTGGCAGGCGCCGCCGCAGCAGCCGTCGTCCTGACCGCCGGTACGGCCGCGAATGCCGCCACCACGGACATCCCCACGTTCAAGGCGCCCAAGACCTTCGGCACGACCTTCCAGCCCGACCCGAAGCACGACTTCACCAAGCACATCTCCTCCCGGCACGACGGCATCCTGCGCGGCCTGATCACGCACCTCAGCGGCAGCACCGCCGAGTACACGCCGGTCAAGTGGAAGAAGGGCACCGTGACGGAGGGGCAGTTCGTCACTCCGCCCGAGGGTGACGCGATGGCCTACTCCTCGCGGATCGCCAAGAACGTGGTGTTCCTGTCGGCGTTCGGCTGCAAGGTGGCCGAAGGCGACCTCACGGTCGGCAAGAAGGACGCTCTCGGCGCCAAGAGCTGCTCGAGGTCCATCCTGATCAAGCGGCACAAGCGCGCCGCCCACCCGTCGCTGATCACGGTCTACAAGGGCGAGATCGTCAAGGTCCAGGAGATCTACACGCCCTGACGCCCCGGCGGCTCATGGCTTGTCGCCGTCTCGTCACGGCGCCCGGCCACGCATCACCGGAGGAGCGTTTCCCTGGACAGGGCCCAGCCCTGTGCGGTGGGTGGGGGTGCCCCATGCCTGCCGTACAAAGAGAAAAGGTTGAGACGCCCGCGCGGGCGGGGCGGGAGCCAGGGCGCGGGACCGGGGAATGAGCGGGCGAAGGCCTACCCGGATGCGACCGGACCAGAAGCACGGACGGGGCGGGGACCGGAAGTGCGGATGGGGCGGGGCCGGAAATAGCACGGGCGGGACGGGGAGCGGAAGCGCGCGGCGCCGACCGGGGGATGGTCATCGGGGGATGGGCATCTGACGAGGGCGCGCGGGAAACACGGGGAAGATCTCTCCCGCTTGTCGATCCGTGGGCATAGTGTGAGGTGATGGATCGTCGCATCTTCGGGCTGGAGAACGAGTACGGCGTGACCTGCACGTTCAGGGGGCAGCGCAGGCTGTCCCCCGACGAGGTCGCGCGCTACCTGTTCCGGCGGGTCGTGTCCTGGGGCCGATCGAGCAACGTCTTCCTCCGCAACGGCGCACGTCTGTACCTCGACGTGGGCAGCCATCCTGAATACGCAACACCCGAGTGTGACAACGTCATCGAACTCGTCACCCACGACAAGGCCGGCGAACGCATCCTCGAGGGACTCCTCGTCGACGCCGAGAAGCGGCTGCGCGAAGAGGGCATCGCCGGTGACATCTATCTCTTCAAGAACAACACCGACTCCGCGGGAAACTCCTACGGCTGTCATGAGAACTACCTGGTCGGCAGGCACGGCGAGTTCGGCCGGCTGGCCGATGTCCTGATCCCGTTCCTGGTCACCCGGCAGATCATCTGCGGCGCGGGCAAGGTGCTGCAGACCCCGCGCGGCGCGGTCTACTGCGTGTCGCAGCGCGCCGAGCACATCTGGGAGGGCGTCTCCTCGGCGACGACCCGGTCCCGGCCGATCATCAACACGCGCGACGAGCCGCACGCCGACGCCGAGCGGTTCCGCCGCCTGCACGTCATCGTCGGCGACTCGAACATGAGCGAGGCCACCATGCTGCTCAAGGTCGGCGCCACCGACCTGGTGCTGCGCATGATCGAGGCGGGCACGGTGATGCGCGACCTGTCGCTGGAGAACCCGATCCGGGCGATCCGCGAGGTGTCCCACGACATGACCGGGCGGCGCCGGGTGCGGCTGGCCAACGGCCGTGAGGCGTCCAGCCTGGAGATCCAGATGGAATACCTGTCGAAGGCCAAGGACTTCGTCGACCGGCGGGGCGGCGACCCGATCGCGCGCCGGGTGCTGGAGCTGTGGGAGCGGACGCTGCACGCGGTCGAGACCGGCAACCTCGACCTGGTGGCGCGCGAGATCGACTGGGTGACCAAATACCAGCTCATCGAGCGTTACCGCAGGAAGTACGACCTGCCGCTGTCCTCGCCGAGGGTGGCGCAGCTCGACCTGGCCTACCACGACGTGCACCGCAAGCGCGGCCTGTTCTACCTGCTGCAGAAGCGCGGCTCGGTGGAGCGGGTGGCGTCCGACCTGAAGATCTTCGAGGCCAAGTCGGTGCCGCCGCAGACGACCAGGGCGCGGTTGCGGGGCGAGTTCATCCGGAAGGCGCAGGAGAAGCGGCGCGACTTCACCGTCGACTGGGTGCATCTCAAGCTGAACGATCAAGCGCAGCGTACGGTGCTGTGCAAGGACCCGTTCCGCAGCGTCGACGAGCGAGTGGACAAGCTCATCGCCGGAATGTAGCGACTGGTTTACCCCGGCCCTACTTGGATGTCGGATAGGGTGACGCGAATCTGACGTCTTTCCGAGGGAAATCCATGCGCCGCGCTCTGGCCGCTCTGGCCGCCGTGCCTTTGATCTTCTTCGCCGCCGCGTGCGGCGGCTCCGACTCGGGCGCCAACGGGGCCGCCGCCACCGCGAGCAGCGTGCCGGGCAAGGTGAAGGTCACCGGCAATGTGGGCGCCAAGCCCACGGTGGCCTTCCCCGCCGGCACGCCCGCCACCAAGTCCTCGTACGAGGTGCTGACCCCTGGCACGGGCCCGCAGGTGAAGAGCGGCGACAAGATCATCGTCAACCTGACCGTCTACAACTGGGACGGCAAGCAGAACGCCTTCCAAGGCTCTTCCTACGACTCCAAGGCGCCGGAGACCATCGCGGTCGACCAGCAACTGCCGCAGGTGCTGCAGGAGGGCTTCACCAAGGTCAAGCACGGCGGCCGGGTGCTGGCCGTGATGGCCGCCGACGCCGCTCAGCAGCAGCAGGGCCAGGCGCCGCAGCCGACGAAGGTGTTCGTCGTCGACGTGGTCGGGGCGCCGCCCGCCGCGCTGAAGGCGGCCACCGGCAAGGAGGTCGGCGAGAGCATCAAGGGTGTCAAGGTCGTCAACCCGGGCGGCGAGAAGGCGCCCACGCTGACCACCAAGACCAAGGACAAGCCGTCCAAGGAGCTCGTGGTCAAGACCGTGATCCAGGGCACCGGCGCGAAGGTGCAGGCGGGCCAGACGGTGGTCGCCCACTACACGGGCAAGATCTGGGGCACCGACAAGGAGTTCGACTCCAGCTGGACCAAGGGCGAGCCGGCCTCGTTCCCGCTCGCGAACGTGATCCAGGGCTGGCAGAAGGGCCTGGTCGGGGTTCCGGTCGGCAGCCGGGTCGTGATGAGCATCCCGCCGGACCTCGGCTACGGCGCCCAGGAGCAGAACGGCATCCCGGGCAACAGCACGCTGGTGTTCGTGGTGGACGTTCTGTCGGCTTACTGATGGGTGGACTGATCAAGCGGTAGCATCTCGGGGCCCGGCGACGACACCGTCGCCGGGCCGCCCGCTTGGGGAGGGGTTCGATGCGCCGCCGTACCGTCGCGCTGCTGTTACCGCTGGCGCTGCTGACGGCCTGCACCGGCACCGAGACGGGCGATCCGGAGCTGAAGGTGGGCGGCAGGTTCGGCGCCAAGCCCACGATCGTCTTCCCGGCCGGCAAGCCGTCGGCCGGGCTGCAGGTGGACCAGCTCGCGGCGGGCAAGGGCGCGCTGCTGGGCAAGGACGACGTGGCGATCGTCCAGTACACCGCGCACGTCTGGGACGGCCGGGAGAACCGGCTCGTCGACTCCAGCTTCAACCGCGGCGCCCCGGCCGCCTTCCCGGTCGGCCGGCTGATCCCCGGCCTGGACCGGGCGCTGCAGGGCCGCCGGGTGGGCAGCAGGGTGATCGCCGCCATCCCGCCCGCCGACGGCTTCGGCGCCAACCCGCCGCAGGGCGTCGCCTCGGGTGACGACCTGTTCTACGTGATCGACATCCTCGGCACGCACCCGAAGAACGCCTCGATCAAGGGGCGGGGCGGGTCGCTCGCGGGCGTGCGGGTCACCGGCGCCGCCCGGCCCGGGCTCGC
This sequence comes from Nonomuraea sp. NPDC049141, assembly GCF_040648415.1. Classification (NCBI taxonomy): domain Bacteria; kingdom Bacillati; phylum Actinomycetota; class Actinomycetes; order Streptosporangiales; family Streptosporangiaceae; genus Nonomuraea; species Nonomuraea sp. NPDC049141. The sequence goes on along the minus strand of NZ_JBEZDR010000008.1, from coordinate 318,489 downwards.
GGTGCCCGCGACCGCGCCGCCACGCAGGTTCGCCGCCAAGGTGCTGGCCAAGGGGGCGGGCCGCCGGACGCAGGCGGGGCAACTGCTGGTCACCCAGTACGAGGGGGCGATCTGGGGGCAGCGCCGGATCTTCGACGCCACCTGGAGCACCGGGCGGCCGAAGGCGTTCACGATCGGCGACGGCAGCGTGATCAAGGGCTGGGACCGGGCGCTGGTGGGTGTCCCGGTCGGCAGCCGGGTGCTGATGATCGTCCCGCCCGCCTACGGTTACGGGCCCACGGGCCAGCCCGCCTTCGGCATCCGCGCCGCCGACACGCTGGTCTTCGTGGTGGACGTCCTGGCCGCGTACTGATCAGGGCGTCCAGACGTACGGGGTGGTCGTGGTCACCGCGTGGAAGCCCAGGCGGCGCAGGATCGGCCGGCTGTCGTCCGAGGCGTCCACCTGGAGATGGTCGACCCCGGCCGCCACGGCGAGCTGGGCGCGACGGGCGACCAGGGCGCGATAGATGCCGCGGCCCCGCCACTCCGGCAGCGTCGAGCCGCCCCAGAGCCCGGCGAACCCGGTGCCCGGCTTGTGCACCAGCCAGGCGGCCGAGACGACCCGGCCGCCGGCCTCGGCCACCAGTACGGCGATGCCGCCGGGGTCGGTCGTGACCCGCCGGATCAGGTCGTCGCCCAGCCAGCTCCAGTCCTCGCCCCAGACGGTGGACTCCATGGCGGCGATCGCCCGCAGGTCGGCGTCGGCGGTGACCTGGCGGATGGTCACCCCGTCGGCCAGGGGCGGCGCGTCCAGCATCTCCTTGGCGACGCCGACGAGCACCGTCTCCCTCTCCTCCGGCGCGAAGCCGGCGCGTACGAGCCGCTCGGCCAGGTTGGCGGGCCGGTCATGGGCCCGGGTCTTCCACTCCACGGCCTCGCCGCGGGCCGCGAAGTGCTCGCGCTGGCGGGCGATCAGCGCGTCCAGCTCGGCGCCTTCGACGCCGAGCACGGGCGGCCCCTCGACGAAGCCGCGGAACATACCGGTGACGCGCAGCACGGGGCCGTCCATCTCGTAGACGAGCCCTTCGGCGGTGTTCTCGGGGATGTGCAGCCGGGTGCGGTCGTAGGCGGCGAGGAGGGGGGAGGTTTCGCTCACGCGCAGCAGCCTAGAGGGTGCGGCCCGGCGCGGTGACGGACGCCTAGACTCGCGCTGTGAGCGATGACGACCTCGAGGCCCTGGCGCTGCTGCACGACCCGGTACGGCGCAGCCTGTACGAGGCCGTGGCGGCCAGCGGCGGCGACCTGGGCAGGGGAGAGGCCGCCGAGCTCGCCGGGGTGTCCAGGACGCTCGCCGGGCACCACCTGGACAAGCTCGTCGAAGCCGGGCTGCTGGAGAGCGCCTTCCGGCAGCAGGACAAGAAGGGGCCCGGCAGCGGACGGCCCGCGAAGATCTACCGCCGGGCCGGGAAAGAACGGTCGGTGAGCCTGCCGCCGCGCGACTACGTGGCGCTCGCCTCCGTGCTGGCCGAGGTCGTCGACGCCCTCGGCGCCGACGAACTGGCCGAGAAGGCGGCGCGCGCGGCTGGGGAGCGGCTGGGGCGAGGGCGGCACGAGCCCGTCGAGGCGGTGCTGCGTGAGCGGGGGTACGAGCCGTACGCCGAGGGCGGCACGCTGCGCATGCGCAACTGCCCCTTCCACGTGCTGAGCCACGAGCAGCCGCTGCTCGTGTGCTCCATGAACCTGGCCCTCTGCCAGGGGGTGCTCGAAGGACTCGGCGACGATCCCGGGCGGGCCGCGCTGGATCCGCGGCCGGGGGAGTGCTGCGTGACGCTTTCTAAAACAAATGAAGATTGACATAGAGCGGGGAAGGGTGGTGTGCTGAGCGACATGCATCTCGCCGAGCTCAACATCGCCCATCTGCGCGCCTCGATCGACAGCCCCGAACTGGCCGAGTTCGTCGCCGAACTGGAGCCCATCAACACCCTCGCCGACGAGTACCCCGGATTCGTCTGGCGGATGAAGGAGAGCGACGAGGACCCGACCGCGACCCTCACGCACAAGTACGGAGACCACCTGCTGATCAACTTTTCGGTGTGGGAGTCGCTCGAGTCGCTGTGGAACTACGCCTACCGCAGCGCCCATCTGGGCGTGCTGCGCCGCCGCAGGGAGTGGTTCCTGCGGATGGCCGAGCCGTACATGGTGATGTGGTGGATCCCTGAGGGCCACATCCCGAGCCTCGCCGAGGGCATGGAGCGCCTGGAACGCCTCAAGGCCGTGGGACCCAGCCCCGAGGCGTTCACGTTCAAGGACTCCTACGACAGCAGCGAGGCCGCGCACCTGCCCGCCGCGGCCGAGGCCACGAAGTAGGCCAGGTCCTCTTCCAGGGACCGGCCCATCGTCGAGAGCTTGACCGGCGAGGCGCGCAGCGCCTCGTGCAGGCCGTCGACCGGCACCGGCACCAGCTCGTGCCGGACGGCGAGCAGCTCGGCCTGGTCCCTGACCCGCTCCCCGAACTCCCCGGGCAGCAGCGGCACGGCCACCCGCGCCGGAGCCAGCGCGACGCGGCCGTAGGCGGTCAGCGAGTGGTGCGAGACGCCGAGGTGCCGCTCCCGCAGGTCGCCCTCGCTCACCCGCAGCGCCGCCACCGGGCGGCCGCGCAGCACCGAGGCGGCGTTGATCGCCTCACCCGCCGAGACGCCCGAGAATCCCCACCGGGTGCCTGTGCCGAGGTTGCCGGGCCCCTGCGCGACGATCGCCACGTCGGCCTCCAGCACGTGCCTGGCGGCCAGCAGGCCGGTGTGGACGGTCACCGCCTCGACGTCGCCGCCGAACGCCTGGCCCACCGTCACCACCCCGGTCAGCCAGCCGATCTCCCGCAGTTTCGCGGCGGCCATGGAGAACCAGGCCGGCAGCGCGCCGCCGTCCTGCATCACGTAGGCGACCCGTACGCCCGCGCGCGCCTCGTACAGGCCGCACAGGATCGGCGGCAGGGCCGAGTGCAGGTCGGCGACCACCACCGGCATACCGTCGATCGAGTCGGCCTCGCGCAGGACCTCGTGGAACGGCGAGTCCTGCTCGTCGGCGCCGAGCACGGTGGCCTGCAACGGCGTGTAACGGGCCTTCACCAGGTGCCCGGGTCCCCGCGGATCTTCCGGTAAACGGTTCGGGACTGCCACCACCATGGCGTAACCTCCCGTACCGAGACCCATCGCGAGTGCCGTCGTGTTGAGCAGGACCTCGTCGCCGGGTTCCGGACGGCCCACCAGGAGCGGATAGGCCAGAGCCCGGTACAGCCCGCCAGGCTCCGCGCCCGGCTGGTGGTCCCCTCCGGAGACGGCGACATCCAGTTCCATGGCTCCCGGCCACTCGCGCCGGATCCGCACGACCTCGCCCTTGCGCCATCTGATCACTCGGGCAGGGTAGCGTCCGTAGAAGGAGGAGTGAGGCAGATGTCGCGCCGCAAGACCGAGCGATTGCTGAACCTGGTGATCTGCCTGCTCGCCACGCGCCGCCCTTTGTCGGCCGAGCAGATCCGCCAGGCCGTCCCCGGCTACGACCGTGAGGGTGACGAGGCGTTCCAGCGGATGTTCGAGCGCGACAAGAACGAGCTGCGCGAGATCGGCATCCCCATCGACGTGGTGCGCGACCCGTGGGAGGACGAGCCCGGCTACCGCATCGAGCGCCAGTCCTACGAGCTGCCGGAGATCACCCTGGAGGCCGACGAGGCCGCCGTCCTCGGCCTGGCCGCGCAGGTGTGGCAGCGCGCCAGCCTGGCCGAGGCCGCCTCCGGCGCGCTGCTCAAGCTGCGCGCGGGCGGCGTGGCCACCGACGAGACCATCGGCGCCGGAGCGCTGGAGCTGCGCCTCGACACCCGCGACCCGGCCTTCCCCGCGCTGTGGGACGCGGTGCGCGACCGGCGCCTGGTGCGCTTCGACTACCGCGGCGCAGGCAGCGAGAACGTACGCAGCCGCACGGTCGAGCCGTGGGGCGTGGTCAGCCGCCGCGGCCGCTGGTACCTCGCCGGGTTCGACCGCGGCCGGGACGCGCCGCGCGCCTTCCGGCTCAGCCGCATCACCGGTCAGGTCGTCACCATCGGCCGGCCGGGCTCGATCGAGGTGCCGCCCGGCGTCGACCTGCGGGCCATGGTCGGCTTCCCCGAGGAGCCGGTCGAGGAGCGCATGGCCGTCATCCGCGTACGGCAGGGCGCCTGCGAGGGGCTGCGGCAGTTGTCCAGGGTCGTACGCACGGGCTCCGACGGGTGGGACGAGGCCGAGCTGGGCTTCACCGACCCCGAACGGCTGGCCGGCTGGATGGCCAGCCTGGGCGCCGACGTCGAGGTGGTCGACCCGCCGGACGCCCGCGAGGCCGTCATCCGCCGCCTGAAGGGAGCACTGGCGTGAGTGGATCCGCCGACCGGCTGCCGAGGCTCCTCGCGCTCGTGCCGTACCTGATGTCGCACCCGGGCGCGCAGCTCGGCGAGGTGGCCGAGGTGTTCGGGCTGAGCGAGAAGCAGCTCATCGACGACCTGCAACTGGTGTGGATGTGCGGGTTGCCGGGGCACACGCCCGGTGACCTGATCGACGTGTCGTGGGACGGCGGCGAGATCCTCATCGACAACGCCGACACCATCGCCCGGCCGCTGCGGCTCGGCATCGACGAGGCCAGCGCGCTGCTGGTCGCGCTGCGCATGCTCGGCGCCATGCCGGAGCTGGCCGAGGTGCCCGGCGACGCGCTGCCCCGGGTGGTCGCCAAGCTGGAGCGGGCCGCGGGGGAGGGCGCGGCGGCCGTCAGCAGCCAGGTCGCGGTCGACGTCGACGCCACCCCCGACGCGCTGCTGCGCGTGCGTGAGGGGCTGACCAGGCGGCGGCGCCTGTCGCTGCGCTACTACGTGCCGGGCCGCGACGAGGTGACGCCGCGCGAGGTCGACCCGATGCGGCTGGTCGTCGTCGACGGCCGCACCTACCTGGAGTGCTGGTGCTACCGGGCCGAGGCGATGCGGCTGTTCCGGCTCGACCGGATGCTCGGCGTCGAGGTGCTCGACGTGGCCGCCGACCCGCCCGCCGAGGCCGAGCCGATCGACGTCGCGCAGGGCGTGTTCCGGCCTTCGCCCACCGATGAGCTGGTCGAGCTGGAGGTGACCGCCGCCGGCCGCTGGGTGGCCGAGTACTACCCGTGCGAGGAGGTCACCGAGCTGGGCGAGGGGCGGCTGCGGGTGGCGCTGCGGGCCCGCGACGAGGACTGGCTGCTCAAACTGGCACTGCGCCTGGGCGACACCGGCCGGGTGGTCACGCCGCCCGCGCTGGCCGACCGGGTGCGTGAGGAGGCCGAACGGGCTCTGAGCCGCTACGCTCACCGGTCATGACCTGGATCATCGTGGCGGCCGGGCTCGGCGTCGCCGGGCTGGCCGCGCTGGCGGTCGCGGGTACGCGCTTGCTCGCCGCGGCGCGTAATCTGAACAGGGAAGTAGCCGGGGCGCGAGCCCAGCTCGAGCCGCGGCAGGCCAGATTGAGGCACCGGGGGGATGAGAGCGACCCCCAGGCAGCGTACGATCGTGGCTGAAACAGCACTCGCTCAAAAAGGACGTTTCATGGGAAACCTCGGACCTACTGAGCTTCTGATCATTGCCGGCGTGCTCGTCCTGCTGTTCGGTGCCAAGAAGCTGCCGGAGATGGCCAGGGGCCTCGGCAGGTCGATGCGCATCTTCAAGTCGGAGACGGCCAAGCTGCGCGAAGACGACTACGACGACCGTCCGGCCACGGTCGAGACGGTGACGCAGACGCCCGCCCAGCCGCAGCCGGCGCCCGCGCAGCCCATCCAGGCCGCGCCCGCGCTGTCGGTGGAGGAGCAGGCCCGCCAGTTGGAGGAGCAGGCGGCCAAGCTGCGCGCCGGCGCCGACAAGAAAGTCTGACCCTGCCCCTCCTCGCACTCCTGGGACTGCTAGATGGCGCTGCTCAAGAAGTCGAGCGGAGAAGGTTCGGCCCGCGATCCCGAGGGCCGCATGCCGCTCATGGACCACTTGCGGGAGTTGCGTAACCGGCTGCTCATCGCCACGATCGCGGTGGTCGTCGGCATCATCATCGGCTGGATCTTCTTCGACCCGGTGTGGGCGATCCTGAAGGCGCCCTACTGCGACACCTTCCAGTCGAAGCAGCTCACGGGCCATTGCAGCCTGACCTACAACGGCATCTTCCAGTCCTTCTTCATCACGCTGAAGGTGTCGGCGATGATCGGCCTGGTGCTGGCGTCGCCGGTCTGGCTCTACCAGATCTGGGCGTTCGTCACGCCGGCGCTCTACCGCAACGAGAAGCGCCACACGGTGGTGTTCCTGGCCCTGGCGATCCCGCTGTTCGCCCTGGGCGCGGTGCTGGCCTACATCATCATGCACACCAGCCTGGGCTTCCTGCTGGGCTTCTCGCTCGACGACACGGTCGCCACCATCGCGATCGACGACTATCTCGACTACGTCCTGATCATGATCGCCATCTTCGGGATCTCGTTCGAGCTGCCGCTCTTCCTGGTCTTCCTGAACGTGCTCGGGGTGCTGTCGCACGCGACGGTGGCCAAGCACCGGCGCATGGTCATCTTCCTCATGTTCGTGTTCGGCGCCGTCATCACGCCGGGTGGCGATCCGTTCGCGATGATGGCCCTGGCCGCACCGATGATCATCCTGTTCGCGGCGGCCGAGCTGTTCATGTACGTACGCGAGCGGCGAATGCCCGCCGGCGAGGACTTCTCCTATCTGTCCGACGACGAGGCGTCGCCTCTGGCAGCCGAAGCGTCACCCCTGGAACAGGATTCCGATTCGGACCGATAGGCGATAAGTTCCGGGCGTGGCCCCTCAACTTGTCCTGCTCGTCAACCCCGCCGCCCGCGGCGGCCGTGCGGTGCGCCTGCTCGGACCCGTGGCCCGCCGCCTGCGCGCGGGCGGGGCCGACGTGTCGGTGATCGTCGGTGACAGCGCGTCCGACGCGCTGGAGCGGGCCTGCGCCGCCGTCGCCGAGCGCCCCGACGCGCTGGTGGCCTTCGGCGGTGACGGCCTGGTCCACCTGGCCGTGCAGGCGGTCGCCGGGACGGACGTGCCGCTCGGCATCATCCCCGCGGGGACCGGCAATGACATCGCCACCGCCTTGGGAGTGCCGCGCAAGGACCCGATCGCGGCGGCCCGCGCGGTGCTGCGCGGCAGATCCCGCCTGGTCGACGCCGCCCGCATCCGCGCCGGTCAGGCCGACGAGCTGTTCGCCGGGGTGGTGTGCTGCGGGTTCGACTCCCGGGTGAACGAGCGGGCCAACGGGCTCACCTGGCCGCCGGGGATGGCCAAGTACCTGCTGGCCACCTTCCAGGAGTTGCGGCGGTTCCGGCCCATCCCCTTCCGCATCACCTTCGACGACGATGAGCCGATCGAGCGGGAGGCGATGCTGGTCGCGGTGGGCAACACCTCCTCCTACGGTGCCGGGATGCGGGTCTGTCCCGACGCCCGGCCTGACGACGGGCTGCTCGACGTGATGATGCTGGGGGCCGTGTCCAAGGCCGAGTTCGTCCGGGTGTTCCCGAGCGTCTACCGGGGGGTGCACGTCTCTCACGAGGCCGTGTCGGTCAGGCGGGTGCGGCGCGTGCGGCTGGAGGCGCCCGATGTGGTGGCCTACGCCGATGGTGAGCGGATCGGGCCGGTCCCCGTCACGTGCGAGATCCAGCCGGGGGCGCTGCGGGTCATCGCTTGAGATCTACAACGTAAAGGCGTGGGCCGTACGAGGTGCCGGATCGTATGGGGCGCCAGGCCGTACAGAGGGGTCAGACTGTGACGCGTTGTGGGGCGGGCGGGTCGGCGGGCAGCGCGGGGCTGGTCCTGAGGAACAGGGCGAGCACCAGGGCGGCGGCCATCACGCCCGCCGCCGACAGGAACACCACCTGAACGCCCGACACCAGCGCGCCGACCGCCTGCTCGCGCACCTCGGGCCGCAGCGCCCCCGCCAGGCTCCCGGCCCTGAAGCCCGGCGGCAGGTGTGACGCGGTGGCCCGGTTCAGCAGGATGCCGAACATGGCCGCGCCCAGCGCCGAGCCGAGCACCTGGGCGAAGCGGATCGACGTGGTGGCCACGCCGAGCTGGGAGGCCGGCGCCGCGTTCTGTACCAGCAGTACGACGATGCCGAGCACCAGGCCGAACCCGACGCCCATCACGAACAGGTCCAGCGCCGCATCGATAACGGCACCGCCCGCATCCTGTCCGCCACCGTCCGGCACGAGCGTGGCCGGTGGTTCGTGTCCTTCCAGGTCGAGGTCGAGCGCGAGACACAACGCGTGACGCGGCCCGATGCCGCTGTGGGTGTTGACCTCGGCGTGAAGCACTTGGCGGTGGTGGCCGACAGTCTGGGCGCCCGGGAGGAAATGGCAGCGCGGGAGACCCGCCAAGGGCCGGGCGGTGCGGTGACGGCAACGTTCGGGGAGCGGCTCAGCCTGGGCGTTTCTGGTTCTCGATGACCTGCATGATGATGGACGGCGGTGCTTCGTCGCAGGAGGCTGCGAGGTGCGAGGATGGCCAGAAGTGGGCACCCACGGGTAGGTGCGGATGTGGTCGGGGTATTGCTGTTGCGATCTTCGGGCGGACACACCCTTGAGGGAGTCGGCCAGCCTGGACGGGGAGATTTTCGGCGGGGAGTACGCCGACAGGTGCACGTGGTCACGCTCGCCGTCGAACTCGGCGCCGACGGCCCGCATGATGTGTTCGCATCGGGTGCGGATGTCGTCGGTGAACGGTCCGCGCCGGTGCTGGGGTGTGCAGACCACGTGCGTGTGGAGGGTGGAGACGACCGTAGGGCCTCCGCGAATGTCGGGGTTCGCACGCGTGGTCACGTAGAGTAACGCTACGATCTTGCCTGTGAAGATCGCCGTGCGGGTGAAGCTGATGCCGCAGGCCGATCAGGCCGACGCGCTGTCGGCGACCCTGCGGGCGGTCAACGACGCCGCGAACTGGGTGTCGGGCGTGGCGTTCGAGCACGGTGTGCCGCGTGAGTATGTGTTGCGCAAGCACACCTACGCCGAGTTGAAGCGGCGGGGGCTGGGGGCGCAGGCCGCTCAGCACACCATCAAGAAGGTCCGCGACGCCTACACCACGTTGCAGGCGAACATCCGCGCGGGCAACCTCGGCGAGAAGGGCTCCAAGCGCCGGACCAAAGCCGAATCCAAGCCGATCACCTTCCGCCCTCAGGCGGCGCACCCGTTTGACGACCGGTGTCTGAGCTGGCAGTACGACGCTCAGACGGTCAGTATCTGGACCACCGCCGGGCGTATCAAGAACGTCCGCTTCGTCTGTTCCGCCGACGCGCTCAAGACGCTGCATGAACACCGTAAGGGTGAGTCCGATCTGATCGAACGCGACGGCGTGTTCTACCTGATCGCCGTGTGCGAGGTACCCGAAGCACCGCTCAACGAGCAGCCCGGCGGCTGGCTCGGCGTGGACCTGGGCATCGTCAACATCGCCACCGTGGACGGCATGACGCCGTTCACCGGACGCGGCCTGAACCGGCACCGCAAGCGGCAACTCGAACTTCGCCGCAAGCTCCAGGCCAAGGCCACCAAGTCCGCCAGACGGCGGCTCAAGCACCGCCGTCGCAAAGAGCAGCGGCACGCCGCGAACGTCAACCACATCATCTCCAAGAAGATCGTGACCGAGGCCGCACGCACCTGTTCCGGTATCGCCCTGGAAGACCTGGGCGCAATCCGGGACAGGGTACGGCTCCGCAAGCCCCAACGGGTCACGTTCCATTCCTGGGCTTTCCACCAGCTCGGGACCTTCCTTGCCTACAAGGCGCGGCGGGCGGGCGTCCCGCTGGTGCACGTCGATCCCGCGTACACCAGTCAGGAATGCGCCGACTGCCACCACATCGACAAGCACAACCGGGTCAACCAGGCCCTGTTCATCTGCCGGAACTGCGGGGTCGTTGCCCACGCCGACCGGAATGCCTCCCGCAACATCGCCGCACGCGGCGAGGCTGCGTGGATTGCGGGGCGTGAGTCACGCGTCCCAGCCGCCCCCTAGGTGGTCTGGACGGAGGAGGCCACACCACAGCCAGTGGTGCCCTACCTCCAAGCTCGGTCCCTTCAGAGCCGGGTCAAGTTGACGAAGACCCCCTCGCTGGCGGCCAGGCTGCTGCTGTTCCACGTCGAGGCCGAGGCCAAGTTGACCGAGGCCATCTCCGCGGCGGCCTCGGCGACTATCTGGCGGGCTAGCCGGGACGGACCGGAATGGCGATTTCGGTAGGGTGACGGTTATGACGAGTCCAGCGGAACGGTACGCGGCTTTCCGCGAGAAGTACGGGGACGACGGAGTCGCCCTCTCATCGTTCCGGAGTCACTACGACTTCGAGCTCGACGACTTCCAGATCGACGGCTGCCGCGCGCTGGAAGCAGGCGACGGGGTGCTGGTGGCGGCACCCACCGGGTCCGGCAAGACGGTCGTCGGCGAATTCGCCGTCCACCTGGCCCTGGAGCAGGGGCGCAAGTGCTTCTACACCACCCCGATCAAGGCGCTGTCCAACCAGAAGTACAACGACCTGGTCAAACGCTACGGCACGGCCAAGGTCGGGCTGCTGACCGGCGACAACAGCGTCAACGGCGAGGCCCCGATCGTCGTCATGACCACCGAGGTGCTGCGCAACATGCTCTACGCCGGCTCGGCCACGCTGGCCGGGCTGGGCTACGTCGTCATGGACGAGGTGCATTACCTGGCCGACCGCTTTCGCGGCGCGGTCTGGGAAGAGGTGATCATCCACCTGCCGGAGTCGGTGCGGCTGGCGGCGCTGTCGGCGACGGTCAGCAACGCCGAGGAGTTCGGCGAATGGCTGGGCGAGGTACGCGGCGACACCACGGTCATCGTCGACGAGCACCGGCCGGTGCCGCTGTGGCAGCACCTGATGATCGGCAATCGCATCTACGACCTGTTCATGACCGACGAGCTGACGCCGCGCCTCAATCCCACGCTGATGCGGGTCACCCGTGAGACCGAGCGGCTGACCGCCGGGCGCGGCAGGCGGGGCTACGGCCGGCCGCAGCGTTCGCGCCCGCCGGACCGCGCCCAGGTGATCGAGAAGCTCGACTCCGAGGCGCTGCTGCCCGCGATCACGTTCATCTTCTCCCGCGCCGGCTGCGACGCGGCCGTCAAGCAGTGCTTGTACGCCGGCATCCGGCTCACCGACGAGCGGGAGCGGCACGAGATCAGGCAGCTCGTCGACGAGCGCACCGCGCACCTGCCCGACGAGGACCTGTCCGTGCTCGGCTACCTGGAGTGGCGCGACTGCCTGGAGCGCGGCCTGGCCGCCCACCACGCGGGCATGCTGCCGGCCTTCAAGGAGGTCGTCGAGGAGCTGTTCACCCGCGGGCTGGTCAAGGCGGTGTTCGCCACCGAGACGCTGGCGCTCGGCATCAACATGCCCGCCCGCAGCGTCGTCATCGAGAAGCTCGACAAGTGGAACGGCGAGACGCACGCCGACCTCACCCCCGGCGAATACACCCAGCTCACCGGCCGGGCCGGGCGGCGCGGCATCGACGTCGAAGGCCACGCCGTGGTGCTCTGGCAGCCCGGCATGGATCCGCTGTCGGTCGCCGGGCTGGCGGGCACCCGCACCTATCCGCTGCGCTCCAGCTTTCAGCCCTCGTACAACATGGCCGTCAACCTGGTCGGCCAGTTCGGCCGCGAGCGCGCCCGTACGCTGCTGGAGGAGTCGTTCGCGCAGTTCCAGGCCGACCGGGCGGTCGTCGGGCTGGCCAAGCAGCTGCGCAAGCACGAGGAGGCGCTGGAGGGCTACAAGGAGGCGATGACCTGCCACCTGGGCGACTTCCCCGAATACGCGGCACTGCGCCGCCGCCTGTCCGACCGTGAGGCAGAGCTGTCCAAGCAGCGCGGCGCCGCGCGCCGGGCCGCGGCCGTCAAGTCGCTGGAGGCGCTGCAGCCCGGCGACGTCATCCGCGTGCCGGGCGGGCGCCGGGCCGGTCTGGCGATCGTGCTCGACCCGGGCCGCAACCCGCGTGGTCACGGCCCCAGCCCGCTGGTGCTGACGATCGGCAAGCAGGTCAAGAAGCTCGACCCGGCCGACTTCCCCGTCCCGGTCGAGCCGATCGAGAAGCTGCGCATCCCGAAGAACTTCAACGGCCGCTCGCCGAAGGAGCGCGCCAACCTCGTCTCCACGCTGCTCGCCAAGATCGGCGACCGCGACCTGGGCAAGCCCGCCAGGGCCCGCGACCACACCATCGAGGACGAGGAGATCAACGAGCTGCGCCGGAGCATCCGCCAGCACCCGTGCCACGGCTGCGACGAGCGGGAGGACCACGCCCGCTGGGCCGAGCGCTACTACAAGCTGTCGCGTGAGACCGAGGGGCTGCGGCGCCGCGTCGAGGGCCGCTCGCACGTCATCTCCCGTACTTTCGACCGGATCTGCTCGGTGCTGGAGCAGCTCGGCTACCTGCACGAGGAGGCCGTCACCGACGAGGGCCGCCGCCTGGGCCGCCTCTACACCGAGCTCGACCTGCTCACCGCGGAGTGCCTGCGCAGCGGGCTGTGGGAGCAGCTCGACCCGGCGGAGCTGGCGGCGTGCGTGTCGGCGCTGGTCTTCGAGTCGCGCAACGCCGACGACGCCCGCCGCCCCAAGATCCCCGCCGGGCGGGCGCAGGACGCGCTGACGGCCATGATGCGGCTGTGGGGGGAGCTGGAGGGCATCGAGTCCGACCACGGGCTGTCCACGATCCGCGAGCCCGACCTGGGGTTCGCGTGGGCGGCCTTCCGCTGGACCAAGGGGCACAGCCTCGACGCGGTGCTCATGGACGGCATCAACGGCAACGAGCTGGCGGCCGGCGACTTCGTCCGCTGGGTGAAGCAGCTGATGGACCTGCTCGGCCAGCTCGGCAACGCGGCCCCGCAGGGGAGCAAGGTCAAGCAGACCGCCGGCAAGGCCATGGACGCCATGCGCCGGGGGGTAGTCGCTTATTCGTCCCTTTCTTGATTATTTTTTTACGGCCGGCATGGGCCAGCCCCATCCGCCATACGTGGCCGGGCCCTGTCCAGGGGCACGCTCCTCCGGTTCACGGGGCTGGGCGCCGTGACATGCGTCCTCTTGACCAGGGCCTTCCTGGCCGACTGACCGTCCGGTCAAGGGGATGTAGTCGGCTGTATACGTAACGTCACTTTGTGGTCAGTTTCTGTGTGTTTCGGGGCGGACATGCCCAGGTCGAAGCGGTTTTTCCCTGAGCCGGAGGACGCCATGTTCGCTCTCGTCGCCGCACTTCTGTTCCTGCTCGCGCTGATCTTCGAGATCGCCAACGTGGCCGTGGGCGGCGTGCTCACGGCCACCACGCTCACCACCGCCGGACTGCTCTGCGTCGCGCTGCACCTGATGGGGCTGGGGGCGGGCTGGAAGCCGCTGAAGCGGTAGCCGGGACCTCAAGGAGCCGCGTATGGAATCTCCGTACGCGGCTCCTTCGTGCTCACGCCAGCGTGAAACGTACTTCCCGGGTGGCCGGGTCGGCCTGGGTCAGGCGTACCGAGACCTGCTCGCCCAGGGGGAGCGGGCCGTCGCAGCGGGCGATCACCGCCGGGTCGGCGAGCTGGACCTGGCCGCCCTCGCGGTGCTCGTCGGTGTCGATCACCGTCGCGTCGAACGCCTGGCCGACGCGGTCGCGCAGCAGGAACGCCTCCACCAGGCCGACGCAGGCGCGCTCCACCGCGCCCGCCCGGCGGCCGGTCGCGGACATGATGTCCGGCAGGCCCGCCAGCGCCTCCTCCACGTCCTGCGGCACCGGCTCGCCCGCGGCGACCGCCAGGCAGACCTCCGTCGCGTAACGGTCGACCAGGCGCCGCAGCGGCGCCGTGACGTGCGCGTAGGGCGCGGCCACCGCGACGTGCTCGGCCAGCTTCGGCGGCTCCCCGTTGAACGCCACGTAGCCGGCGCCGCGCAGCAGCACCTTCGACTCGTGCAGGAACGCCGCCTGCTGCGGGTTCTTCGGATCCAGGTCATGGACCACGTCGCCGTAGGAGGCGCCGCCGGGCCACGGGACGCCCAGCGCCTCGGCCACCCGGCGCACCTTGGCCAGGTCGCCGGAGCGCGGTGGCGGCAGCACGCGCAGCACGCCGATCTCCGCGTCGAGCATCATCGAGGCCGCCGCCATGCCGGTGAGCAGGGAGATCTGCGCGTTCCACGCCTCGGCGGGCAGCGGCACCCGGTATTCGAGCCGGTAGCCGCCGCCGTCCGGCACCACCTCCTGCTCGGGGGTGGGCAGGGTGACGCCGCCGCGCTCGCGTTCGAGCTCCAGCCGCAGCCTGCCGACCTCGGCCAGCAGGGCGAGTGTGCCGCCGGCGGTGCCGGTGTCGACCGCCGCCTGCACGTAGTCGTAGTCGAGCCGCTCGCGGCTGCGTACCAGGCCCCGCTGGACGTCGGCGCCAACCGTGCGGCCCTCCGCGTCGAGGTCGATCCGCCACACCGCGGCCGGGCGGGTCACGCCGGGCAGCAGGCTGGCCGCGTCCTCCGAGATCACCTTCGGGTGCAGCGGCACCTTGTCCATGGGCATGTAGACGGTCTCGCCCCGGGTGCGGGCCTCGCCGTCGATCGCGCCGCCCGGCCGCACGAACGCGCCGACGTCGGCGATCGCGTACCAGACGCGGTAGCCGCCGCGCAGCCGCTCCAGGTGGAGGGCCTGGTCGAGGTCCATGGAGCCGAGTGGGTCGATGGTGACGAACGGCAGCTCCGTCAGGTCCCTGCCGCCGAACCTGGGCACCGACGCCACCCAGTCGGCCTCGTCGAGCACGGCCCTCGGGAACTCGCCCGGCAGCCGCTGCTCCCGCCGGATGCGCTCGAACCCGTCGTCGAGGCGGGCGGGGACGTCGCTGGGAACCCGGATGTTCGTCACCGGGCCAACCTATCGCCACAGGCCCGCCGGGCCGATTCCCGGGCGTCGCGGCGCGCTGGCCGGGGTCACCTCTGGCCGAGCGCCTCCAGCAGGCGGTTGAGCGGGCTGTCGAGGCCGTACCGGTCGGCCAGCCGTACGAGGGCCTCGGGGTCGCGGGGCTTGCGCGGCAGCGTCAGGTCGGTGTCGGGCAGTGGCGCGTCCGGGGCCACCTCCACCACGGCGGGGGCGACCCGCAGGTAGTCGCGGGCGGCGGCCAGCTTGGTGCGGCTGCCCGCGGGGAAGCCGTCCGTGGCGCCCGCGTCGAGGGCCTCCAGCAGCGCGCCGAGCGAGCCGAACCGGGTGATGAGCGAGGCCGCCGTCTTCTCCCCGACACCCGCCACGCCCGGCAGGCCGTCGCTGGGGTCGCCGCGCAGGGTGGCGAAGTCGGCGTAGGCGCGGCCGGGAATGCCGTACTTGTCCGCCACGAACGCCTCGTCGACCGTCTGCAGGTTGCGGATGCCCCGCACGGTGTAGAGGACGCGCACCGGGCGGGCGTCGTCGACCAGCTGGAACAGGTCGCGGTCGCCCGTCACGATGTCGACCGCCCCGCCGGCGCGGTGGGTCAGCGTGCCGATCACGTCGTCGGCCTCGTAGCCGGGCGACTCCAGCCGGGCGATGCCGAGCGCGTCGAGGACCTGCTCGATGACCGCGATCTGCGGCACCAGCGCCGCGGGCACCTCCTCGGTGTCGCCGTGGGCGACCCGGTGCGCCTTGTACGTCGGGATCGCGGCCACCCGGAAGGCGGGGCGCCAATCAGCGTCCATCGTGGCGACCAGCTCGGTGGGGGAGTGGTGGCGCACCAGGGTGGCGATCATGTCGATGAGGCCGCGTACCGCGTTCACCGGCGAGCCGTCGGGCGCGGTGATCGACTCCGGGATGCCGTAGAAGGCGCGGAAGTACAGCGACGGGGTGTCGAGAAGCATCAGCACCCGCCTATGGTCGCACTCCCGCAGGTCGGCCGCCCACTCCCAGCCCCACCGCAAGCAGGCAGGCGTCGTCTTCGGGGTTGGGGCCGCCGATGCCGGTCAGCAGCCGGTCCAGCCCGGCGTCGAGGTCGTGGCCCGGCAGCTCGCAGGCGGCCGCCGTGGCCAGCGCGAGGCCCTCGTCGATGTCGCGGGTACGCCGCTCCACCAGCCCGTCGGTGAACAGCAGCAGCACGTCCCCCTCGCGCAGCGCCGTACTGGCCAGGCCGTACGGCTGGTCACCGGTGGCGCCGAGCAGGACGCCCTTCGGCTGGCTCAGCGGGCCCGCCACGCCGTCGCGGACCAGGATCGGCGCCAGGTTGCCCGCCTGACCCCAGGTGAAGATCCGGCTCGCCGGGTCGAGGTGGCCGATGATCGCGGTCGCCGTGGTCTCCCGCAGCCGGTGCATGACCAGCTCGTTCAGCCAGGCCAGCAGCCGGTTCGGCGGCTCGCCGGTCATCGTCAGGCCGATGAGGGCATGACGGAGCTGCGCCATGTGCGCGATGGCGGGCAGGCCGTGGCCGGAGACGTCGCCGATCGCCAGCAGCATCCGGCCGTCGGGCAGCGCGGCGGCCTCGAACCAGTCACCGCCCAGGTTCGACGTCTTCTCGGCCGGCACGTAGCGGACCGCGATCCGGGTGCACGGCAGGTCGAGGCAGCCGACCGGTTCGGGCAGGATCGCCTCGCGCAGCGCCAGCATCACGTGGCGCTCCTCGGCCGCCTTCTCCCGCGCCTCCAGGAGCTGGCGGCGCGACTCCGACATGATGCGCTCGGCGCGGCGGCGGCCGGTGATGTCCTGGACCACTCCGTGCACGCCCTCCGGCCCGCCGGGCGTCATCAGCGGCTCCAGGACGACGCGCAGGTTGCGCAGCTCGGCGCCACGCCGGATGCGGAACTCGGCCTGGACCGGCTCCTCACCCTGTACGACGCTCCACAGGAGCCGGTCGAGCGCGTCCAGGTCGCCGGGCTCGACGTGCTTGGGCAGGTCGGGCAGGTGGATCGGCCCGTCGTCCCGGTCCCGCCCGAAGATCAGGTAGACGTGGTCGGACCAGGTGGCCGCACCGGTGTGGAGGTTCCATTCGGCCCAGCCCATGTTGCCGAGCCGCTCGGCGTGCGCCATCCGTGCGGCGAGCAGCTCGGCGTCGCGCTCGGCCGCGGGCGGCTGCGCGAGGCGCCGGAGCAGGTCGGCGGCACTCATCGGGCGGCGCTGGTGGCTGCCCCAGACGTCGACCATGAGTCTCTCTCTCGAAACGCGGTGGAACCGGACAATTGACACCACACTACGTGATCGTCCATCTGCGGAGTGTAGCCATGGCTTACCGCGTTGTGAGAGCTTTTCGTGGATTTTAGGAGGAGCGGTCCGAGTAGATTGTGCCTGTGACGTCCTCAGACTTGTACCCCGTGTCCCGCCTGGCCTCCGTGCAGGAGGCCACCGCGAAATCCGGCCTTGACGCCCTCCTGCTCACGCCTGGCCCGGACCTGCGTTATGTGAGCGGCTACGACGCCAAGCCGCTCGAACGGCTGACCTGCCTGGTGGTGCCGGCCGCCGGCGAGCCGTTCCTGATGGTGCCCCGGCTGGAGCTGGCCGCCGCGCAGGCGTCGCCCGCCTCGCGGCTCGGCCTGGACTTCGTGGCGTGGGACGAGACCGACGACCCCTACGGCATCGCGGCCGCTCGGCTCGGCCGGGTGGCCAAGGTCGGGCTGGCCGACCGGATGTGGGCGATGTCGTCGCTGCGCTTCCGCGAGGTCCTGCCGGAGACCGAGCAGGTGCTGGCCGGCAGTGTGCTGCGCGAGCTGCGGATGCGCAAGTCGCCGGCCGAGGTGGCGGCGCTGCGCGAGGCGGGGCAGGCCATCGACTCGGTGCACCGGCGGGTGCCGGAGTTCCTGCGGGCCGGGCGGACCGAGCGTGAGGTCGGCCGGGACATCGCCGAGGCGATCCTGGCCGCCGGGCACGAGACGGTCGACTTCGTCATCGTCGCCTCGGGGCCCAACGGCGCCAGCCCGCACCACGACGTGTCGGACCGGGTGATCCAGGCGGGCGAGCCCGTGGTGGTCGACATCGGCGGGCAACTGCACAACGGCTACTGCTCCGACTCCACGCGTACGTACTCCGTCGGCGCCCCGCCGGCCGAGTTCGCCGAGTACTACGAGGTGCTGCGCCGCGCCCAGGACGCCGCCTGCGCCGCCGTACGACCGGGCGTGCCGTGCGAGTCGATCGACGCGGCGGCCCGCGACCTGATCGCCGCGGCGGGCTACGGCGACTACTTCATCCACCGCACCGGGCACGGGATCGGCGTGGAGACGCACGAGGAGCCGTACATCGTGTCCGGCAACGCCGAGCCGATGGAGCCGGGCTTCGCCTTCTCCGTGGAGCCGGGCATCTACCTGCCCGAACGGCATGGGGCGCGCATCGAGGACATCGTGGTGTGCACGGAGACCGGCGGCGAGCGGCTGAACGTCACCTCCCGCGAACTCGTGATCGTCTGACGGCTCTGCCGGGGGCGGTTTCGAAAAGGGAAAACGGTTACCGCCCCTTCGCTGCACGTTTGCGGTGAAAGAGGTGTATCAGGACCCTCCGCGCGCGCTCTGGGAAGTCGAGGGGCGACGGAGGGAGAGGGGATGTTCGTCGGGAGAGCAACGGAGCTCGCCCTGGTGCGCGGGGAATTGCGTGCTGCGGGCAACGGCGCCGTGCGGCGGATGGTCATCGAGGGGCCCGAGGGCATCGGGAAGACGGCGCTGATCCGCCAGGTACTCGACGGGGCGGCGAACGTACGGGTGCTGGCGGCCAGCGGGGACGAGGCCGAGCGGCACCTGCGGTACGGGGTCGTCCGCCAGCTCGCCGACCAGGCACGGTTCGTCCTGGACGGCGCCGGACAGGGGAGCGGCGGACCGCTGGGCGCCGGACTCGGGAGGACCGGTCTGGGGAGCGGCGGCCTGGGGAGGACCGGATCGGGGGGCGCTGGAGCGAGGTCGAGAGGCGCCGGTCCGGAGGGCGCGGCCACCAGGAGCGCCGCGGCGCGGGAGCTGTGGTCCGTGGGGGAGGCCCTGTGTGAGGCGGTCGGCCGCCTGCAGGCCGACGGGCCCGTCGTCGTCCTGGTCGACGACGTCCAGTGGGCCGACAGGGCGTCGCTGCGGGCGCTCGGCTACCTGCTGCGCCGCCTGCGCACCGGCCGCGTGCTCGTGGTGGTCATCTGCCGCAGCACCGCCGACCCGTGGCTGCCGGAGGGGCTGCGGCGGCTGCTGACCGGCGAGGGCAGGCTCCGTCTCGTCCTCGGCGGCCTGTCCGCCGCGGAACTGGCCGGCCTGGCCCCGGACCCGTTGAGCGAGCGTGCCGCCAGGCGGCTGCGCGAGCACACGTCGGGCAATCCGCTGTACGCCCGCGAACTGCTCGCCACCCTCGCGCCGACCACGCTGGCCGATCCCGGCGCCCGGCTGCCCGCTCCCGAGGGTTATGCCCGGTCCTTCACCCGCCGCCTCCGCGTGTGCGGCGCGGAGGCGCGCGCGCTCGTCGCCGCCTGCGCCGTGCTCGGCGAGCCCAACCCGCTGCACCTGGTCGCTTCGGTGGCCGCGGTCGCCGGCGAGCCGCTGGCCGCGCTCGAAGAGGCGGTCGGCGCCGGGCTGCTCGACGAGCTCCCCGGACGGTTCGTCGCCTTCCCCGACCCGCTGGCCGCGGCGACCGTCTACGGCTCGCTCGGCGCGGGCGTCCGCGCGCGGCTGCACCTGGCCGCCGCCCGGGTCGTCGAGGCCACCGGCAGGGCGCTGCGCCACCGCGCCGCCGCTTCGGGCGGGCCCGACCAGCCGCTGGCCGAGGAGCTGACCAGGTACGCGGCCAAGGAGGCCCAGCACGGCCTCTGGCTCGACGCCGCCGCCCACCTGGAGCTGGCCGCCGGGCTCTGCGAGTCCACGGGCCGGCGCGACGAGCTGCTTACCGCCGCGTTGAAGCACCTGCTGCTGGGCGGCGACGTCGTCCGCGCGGCCGAGCTGGCCGCCGTCCGCAACACCGACCCGCGGCCCGTGCGCCGCTACATCCTGGGACGGCTCGCGCTGGCCGCCGGGCGGCTCGACGAGGCCGCCGAACTGCTCGCGGGGGCATGGCGGGATCGCTCGCCCTGTTTCGCCGCGGACACGGCCGAGCAGCTCGCCTGGCTGCACCTGGTCAAGGGAGATCCCGCCGCCGCGGCGACCTGGGCCCGCCTGGCGGCCGGGCAGCCGATCAAGAGCACGACCGCCCGTCCGTACGACGCGCTGGCCCTGAGCACGGCCACTCTCAGCGCGGAGGACCGCCGGGACCAGACCGAGCTCGGCGCGGAAGGACACGAGTTAAAGGCCGAGCTCGACGCGCCGCTCGGCGATGGCGGGCGGGCGGCGGTGGGCGCCTTCGGCGGTGAACTCGCGCAAGAGGGCGTCCTGGCGGCCGTCGGGCTCCTGCGGGAGGGTGAGGCCGGTGCGGCGGCCGAGGTGCTGGCCAGGGTCGTGACGGCGCGGGATGAGGCGGGGCTGCCGCACCATCGCCTGGTCGGCAGCGCGCTGCTCGCCGTGGCCGAGCACGGCGACGGGCGCTGGGAGGACGCGCTGACGGGGGCGGAGCGGGCGCTGGCCGAGGCGGAGGGGCTCGGCCAGCGCTGGCTGCTGCCCACTCTGCACGTCGCGTGCGTCGCGCCGCTGGCCGCGCTGGGAGAGCACGAACGGGCCCTCGCCCACGCCACCGCCGCCAGGGCCGTCGCCCGCTGCCAGCGCAACGTGATGGGCGAGACCCAGGCGGACCTGGCGCTGGCACTGCTCGGCGCCGGAGCCGCGCCGGCGGGCGCCGACGACCCGTTCGTACCCGACCACCGGCCGCAGCTCATCGAGACCCTCGTCGCGGAGGGACGCCTGGAGGAGGCCGAGACGGAGCTGGGCGCGCTGCCCGGCGACGGAGCGCGGGCGCGGGCCCGGCGGGCCAGGCTCACCGGGCTGCTCTTGGCGGCCAGGAATGTTCCGGCGCGGGCCGAGGAGAGCTTCACCTCCGCTCTGGGCTTCCTGGACGGCGCCGCCTGCCCGCTGGAGGAGGCCCGCGTCCTGCTGGACCTGGGCCGGTTGCAGCGACGTACCGGAAGACGCAGGGCCGCCGCCGCCCGGCTCCGGGCCGCCGAGGCCATCTTCGCCCGGCTGGGCGCCCGCCCGCTCGTGGCCGCCTGCGCGCAGGAGCTGGAGGCCTGCGGCCTGGAACCGCCGGGCACCGTACGGCTGGGGCTGACACCTCAGGAGTACAGCACGGCCAGGCTCGTCTCCAGCGGCCTGACCAACCGGCAGATCGCCCGGGAGCTGCTGATCAGCGTCAAGACCGTCGAGTATCACATCGGCAAGATCTACACCAAGCTCGGCATCGGCTCCCGGGTCGCGCTCGCCGCCAAGCTGGCCGCGCTGGAGGAGAGCGCCTGAACCACCCCCAGAGACCACGACGCCGCGCCGGAGGAGGGGACCGGCGCGGCGTCGTGCCCTAGAGACGTGTCCACGAGGTGACGATCGGCGCGCCTCCGTCAGGGGTGACGCGGAGCCGTAGCGGGCCGCGGGTCAGGCCCTCGGCGGTGAAGCGGCCCAGCTCGTCGGAGCGTACGCGCAGCTCCTCGTCACGCCGCTGGACATCGATCTCCGCGGGCCCCTCCGGCGACAGCCGCCCCACCACCCGGGCCGCGAACACCTCCAGCTCCACCGCCACGCCGCCCGCCTCGAACGTGAGCAGCCGCGGCAGCCCGGCGCCCCTGACCCTGGTCGAGGGCTCCTCGTCCCAGGAGTCGAAGGTGAGCGCGGCCAGCTCGGCGTCCAGGGTTCTCAGTGTGAACGCCTGCATGGCGTCGTCGAGCAGCGCGGGAGGTACGGGGTCGAGCAGGCCGGCGATCTCGCGCAGTTCGTCCTCCAGCTCGTCTTCCAGGTCGAAGCCCTCATCGTCCATATGCCTCACCTGCGTATTCCGGTCACTCCGCGTTCGGCCACCAGCGTGCGCAGCCGCTGGAGGCAGCGCGCCCTGATCGGGCCGATGCTGCCCACCGCGATGCCCAATCCTGACGCGATCTCCTGATAGGTGGGGCGCGGCGAGGCGATCAGCAGCCGCAGCAGGCGGCGGCAGCGGTCCGACAGCTCCTCGAAGGCGCCCCACATCACCAGCGCGCGCTCGGCGTCGGCGATGGCCTCCTCCGCCTCCAGGATCAGGTGCTCGGGGGAGCGCTCGTCGATGTCCATCCCCAGCAGCCCCATGTCGCTGACGGGCGTGGCCCGCCCGCTCGCGCGGATCACCCGCAGCGCCTCGTGCCGGGCCGTGCTGGCCAGCCAGGCGCCCACCTTGTCCGGATCCCTGAGCCTGGTGAGGTGCTCCGCCAGCCGGAACCACGTCGTCTGGCAGACGTCCTGCGCGTCGGACCCGTTGACGAGATAGGCACGCGCCACCGCCCACACCAGACCGCTGTGGCGCTGGTAGAGCTCCTTCCAGGCACCGGCGTCCCCGTCCGCGGCTGCTCTGACGAGGGCTGCGGTGTCGTCCACGGCGGTCCTTCCCTGTCCTGGAGCGGGATGCTCATGATATTTCGTGAGACGCTCCAGAACAGGGAGTGGTTGAGTCATCGCAGAAAACCACTGAGATCAGGTATCGCCAGCTGTCCCGAGATGAGGTCCCCGGCTGCCCGCCGTGAGGTCACCCCGGCCTCGGACATGCGCGCCGCGATGAGACCGGCGATGAACGGCGTGGCGAACGACGTGCCGCTCCACTGCGCGATCCCGCTGAACTTGACCACGTCCCCCTCCGACAGCGGCGCGACGCAGGTGCAGCCCGGATACAGCGGGACGACCGGGTGGAAGCGGCAGGTCGTGTTGTGCGGGTAGTCGTACTCGTAGTCACCCGAGGTGTAGGCGTTGACCAGCCGCTCTCCCGGCGCGAACACCGTCACCCAGTCACCGTGGTTGCTGAAGCACGCCCGGCCGAGCCCGTCCTCGCGCAGCGCGCCGACCGACAGGATCACGTCGCCGGTGGCGTTCACCGCCTCCGCGGCGAACGCGGCCGGCCAGAACGGCACGGTCTCGCCGTCGTTGCCGGCCGCGGCCACCAGGAGCGTCTCGGGGTGGTCGGCCAGTTCGCCGATGAAGTCGGTCAGGCCGAGCAGCGCCTGGGCGTCGTTCGTCCTGGTGCCCGCCGACAGTGACAGCACGTCGGGCCAGCCGTGGGTGTCGAGCGTCTGCAGGAGGAGCAGGCCGAGCTGGTCCTCCTCGACCGCGCCGCCGTACGGGAAGCCGTTGTAGACGCGTACATCCGTGCTGGGAGCCACGCAGCGCAGTACGCCCGCGATGAACGTGCCGTGGCCGACGTACGGCTTGATGAAGCCGTCGGCGTCCACCTCTTCGGCCTGGGTGGTGACGTCGCCGTCGACCATCGGGATGTTCGGCTGGCCGGAGCTCTGCGCCAGCCACTGGTGGTCGAGGTAGTCGTGCACGAGCCCGGTGTCGATCACCGTGACGTGCGCGTCCTCGCCCCGGTCGCGGCCGGCGATCGGCGGCTTGAGCGGCTCGCCGCTGGGCACCGGCTCGTCACCCGGGCACAGGTTGACGCCCGAGACCGTGACGAAGTGGACCAGCGTGCTCTGGATCCCGGCCTCCCTGAGCAGGGCGAGGCTGCGGAAGACGTCCCGGGAGCCGATGGACAGCCTGCGTACCGTGACCCGCCGCGCGTCCTGGTCCGGGGGCCAGACCACGCGGACCGGCTGCCCCGACGGAAGGGCGGACTGGAGGCGGTCGATGGCACGTTCCACGTCGGGCGCGCGGACCAGGAGGTGCTCGGCGAGATAGGCGAAGCGCGGGAGGACGTCGGACTCCGGGGTCGCGCCCTGCGGCCCGGCCACGGCCAGCCTGCCCTCCGGCAGCGCCTCGTTGAGGATCTCGAGCTGCTCCCAGAAACGCATGTCGCGTCCGTGGCGTGGTGTGCTCATCTTTCGGGGCCTCCTCGGTGGGTGACTGCGGGCTTGCCATGTATGAGCGGCGTACCGCGTCCCTGATACACGTGCCGCATGGACGCCCGGATGGGCCGCGTTTACCATCGACTCCGTGTCTGGGGAAACGGCGAGGGATTCCCGGATTCCGGCTGATCCGCACGATGTGCTGGCCATGGTCTTCGCGCGTCCGCGACAGGCCATGACGGCCGCCACGGCCATGCTCGCCGACGGGCGGGGGCCGTACGATGCCTCGATCGCGCATCAGGCGATCGGCATCCTGCGCCGCGAGTTCGGCGACCTCGACGCGGCGATCCGCGAACTTCGGCAGGCGGTACGGCTGGCGCGGCGCTCCGGCTCGCCCGACCGCGAGGCCGACGTGCTGGCCACGCTCGGCATCGCCCTCCTTCAGCACGGCCGTACCAGGGCCGGCCTGTCCGCGCTCGACAGGGCGGCCGCCCTCTCCAGCGGCACCACCAGGGCGCGGGTGCTGTTCAGACGCGCGGGTGCCCGATGGATCCTCGGCCGGCACGGTGAGGCGTTCGACGACCTGGAGATCGCCGCCCCGGCGCTGCTCGGCGCGGGCGACACCGTCTGGGCGGCCCGCGCGCTGACCCTGCGCGGGCACGTCCGGCTCGCGCGCGGCTCGGTCGCCCTGGCCGACGAGGACTTCCGGGTGGCCCAGCGGATGTTCGCCACCACCAGCCAGGAACACGACTCGGTGGTCGCCATCCAGAACCGCGGGGTCGTCGCCTTCAGGGCGGGTGACCTGCCGGTCGCGCTGGATCTGCTGGACGAGGCCGAACGGGGTTTCCAGGCGCTCGGCACCCCGATGTTCGACCTGGCCGCCGACCGGTGCGCGGTGCTGCTGGCGGCCGGGCTCGCGCGTGACGCGCTGGAGCAGGCCGACGGTGCGCTGGGGCACCTGGCGCGGCTCCGGGGGCAGGCGACCATGCGGGCCGAGCTGCTGCTCATCGCCGCGCGGGCCGGGCTGCTGGCCGGGGATCCGGGTACGGCCCGGGCGCGGGCGGGGGAGGCGCGGGCCCTGTTCGCCGGCCAGCGCCGCGCCTGGTGGGCGGCACACGCCCAGCTCATCCTGGTCCAGGCCGGGTTCGCCGAGGCCGTGGCATCGACTGGTGGCGCGGCGCCCTCCGGTCCTTGGGCCGGCCGGTTGCTTGGTGGCGGGTCCGGCCCTTCGGTGAGTGGTGCGGCGTCGGTTGGGCGGGCGGCCGGTGGTGTGGCGGCCTCCGGGCCGTTGGTCGGGCAGCCCGCCGGTGGTGTGGGTTCAGGGGATGGGGTGGTGTCTGCCAGGGCGCTGGCCGAGGCCGGGCGGTTGGCCGCCAGGCTGGCGGGGCTCGGCTCGCCTGAGGTGTGGCAGGCTCACCTGCTCGCCGGCCGTACGGCGCTGGTGCTCGGCAGGGGGCGGGAGGCGGATCATCATCTGGCGGAGGCGGCGCGGGCCCGGCACCGTGGTCCCGCGACGGCCAGGGCGGGTGGCTGGCTGGCCGAGGCGCTGCGGGCGGAGGCGGCGGGGCGGCCCCGGCGGCTGCTGCACGCCTGCCGGGCGGGACTGGCGCTGATCGAGGAACACCGGCTCGCGTTCGGCTCGTCGGAGCTGCGGGCCCTGGCGACCGCGCACGGCGCCGAGCTGGTCACGCTCGCCCAGCGGCACTGGCTGCGCGTGGGACGGCCCCGGCGGCTGCTCGCCTGGACCGAACGGTGGCGGGCGACCTCGCTG
This sequence comes from Nonomuraea sp. NPDC049141, assembly GCF_040648415.1. Classification (NCBI taxonomy): domain Bacteria; kingdom Bacillati; phylum Actinomycetota; class Actinomycetes; order Streptosporangiales; family Streptosporangiaceae; genus Nonomuraea; species Nonomuraea sp. NPDC049141. The sequence goes on along the minus strand of NZ_JBEZDR010000008.1, from coordinate 292,930 downwards.
GACGTGCCTCCCGTACGCCCGCCCGACGACCATTGGCTGCTCGCCCAGCTCGCCGCGCTGCGCGAGACCGACCACCTGCTGGGCCGGGCACGGTCCGAGGGCAGCTCGTCGGCGGCCACGCTGGAACGCGACCGGGACCGGCTGGAGGCGCGGGTGCGGGCCGCCACACTGCGCGTACGCGGCGCCGGGGCCCGCGACGACGACCCGGGCCCGGGCGGCCGGCGGCTGCTGGCGGCGATCGGCGGCGGCCGGCTGGTCGAGCTGGTGGTGGTCGACGGGGTGCTGTACGCGCTGCTGTGCGGTGACGGCCGGGTACGCCGGTTCACGGTCGGTCCCGTGGCGGCGGCCGTCACGGAGATCGAGTTCGCCAGATCGCGACTGCGGCGGCTGGCCTACCAGGACCGCGCGGCCCCCCAGGAGCTCGCCCGCCTCGGCGACCGGCTGCAACGCGCCCTCCTGGGACCGGTAGCGACACGTCTCGGCAACGAGCGGCCGGACGGCGCGTCGGCAGGCGATGGGCGGCCAGGCGACGGCTGGCCAAGCGACAGGCAGCCGAGCGACGGACGGCCGTGCGGTGAGCCGCTGGTCGTGGTGCCGGCGAGCACGCTGCACGGGGCGCCCTGGGCGTTGTTGCCCGCGTTGCGCCGCAGGGCCTTTAGCGTGGCGCCGTCGGCGGCGGCGTGGCTGCGCGCCAGGACGGCCGTCCCGCCCGCCGACGGCGGTGTGGTGCTCGTACGCGGGCCCGGCGTGGCGAACGCCGACGGCGAGGTGCGCTCCATCGCCGAGCTGTACCGCGAAGCCGCGGGACTCGCCACCGTGCTGGCCGATGGCTCGGCGACGGCCCAGGGCGTGCTGGCGGCCATCGACGGCTGCCGTCTCGCGCACCTGGCGGCGCACGGGACGTTCCGGGCCGACAGTCCGCTGTTCTCCTCGCTGCTGCTGGACGACGGCCCCCTCACCGTGTACGACCTCGAACGGCTGCGCCGCGCCCCCTACCGGCTCGTGCTGTCGAGCTGCGACTCCGGGCAGGTCGCTGCGGTGGGGGCCGATGAGGTGCTCGGGCCGGCCACCGCGCTGCTCCGCCTCGGCACGGCCGGCATCGTGGCCAGTGTCGTGCCGGTGAACGACGCGGCGGCGGTGCCCGTCATGGTGGCCCTGCACGACGGGCTGCGGCGCGGACTCAGCCTGGCGGAGGCGCTCCGCGCGGCCCGCGGCGACGACGTCTCGTTCATCGCGATCGGGGCGGGCTGAGAACAGTGGCTGACAGGCGGGCCGACTCGGTGGATGCTGGCACATGGACGCTGACACTCTCGATGACATGGAGGTGACAGTGCGGGGTTACAGGGTGGTGTCCCCGCCTTGATCGAATGTGATTGATCATGTGAGAATTCGCCAGTAGAGGCAGCAATGCCGGTTGGGGGGGTCGTCGCCCATGATCCGCATGCCCATGGGATGGCTCTAGGATGGCGGACGACGAGCTGGACGAGGCGTTCGAGCTCGGCATGGCGTGCGCACTGGCCGCGGAGTGCGGCAGGGATCTACGTCGGTGCGCCCAGATGTACCGCGGGCTGTTCCCGCCGGCGGCCTTCGACGCGGACTTCTACGCCGCTCTGGCGCTGACCGGTGCCTTCAGCGCCCCGTGGGCCACGTCCAACGCGCTCAAGATCGTCAATCGGACCGCGCTCTGGGTGTCGGCCGTCGACCGGCTGGTGGACCACACGACGACGACGCGTTCCCAGGTGACCGCCCTGGCCCGCGACTGCCTGGCGGTGGCCGACGGCGCGGTGCCACGGGCGGCGGTCACCCGGTTCCTGGCCGACCTGCGTGACGAGCTGGCGACGGTCAAGGACTTCGAGGACCATCGCGTGCTCTGGCGGGATCAGCTGGCCGGCATGTTCGAGGCGATGGCCAGGGCGTGGGTGTGGCGCGACACCCAGGTCATCCCCACCTTCGCCCGCTACCTGGACAACGCCGACAGCCGGGGATCCTGCTTCGTGGACCTGTCGCACTGGATCTACGCGGGCGACGAGTGGGCCCGGCATCATCTGGGGGAGCTGCGGGCCGTCAGCGCGCACGTGCAGCGCTACCTGCACCTGCTGGGCGACCTCGCCTCCTACCGCAGGGACGTCAGCTGGGGCGACCTCAACGTGCTCATGCTCGGCGTCAGCCGCACCGAGGTCACGGACGCGATGGCGGAGCTGGCGCGTGAGGCTCTGGAGCTGCTCAAGCCGGTACGCGAGCGCAGCCCGCGCACCGCCGTGTACCTGCGGCGGCAGATCGGGTTCAACGCGGGGCTGCACGGCATTTCCGGCTAGGCCCTCTGAAGCCGTTACGGTCTCGCAACCTGCCATGACAGGGGCCTTTACCGCAGTGGACAGCAGGAGCGAATAACTGGTCTAGATACGACAAACCATGACATATTCATTCCTGAGGATGATTGTGGCTTGAGTGGAATATGTGGCGTTGCTAGGGTGTCTCGATGCCAGGCATGTGATTCGACCTTTTCTCTGCGCCTTGACAGGTTCCACTGACCACGGCTCCTCGGGGCGGATTTGTGCATGCGCGGCACGGCCGCGGAGGGATGTACAGGCGGTGCTGGATGGACTTCGGTCGTACTGATCGATGGAGGTTGCCGACCGCGATCAAGATCCTGATCGCGGGCGGGTTCGGCGCGGGCAAGACGACGATGGTGGGCGCGGTCTCCGAGACCCGTCCGCTGCGTACGGAAGAAGCGCTGACGCACATCGGCACGGACATCGACGACCTCTCGGGTGTCGAGGCCAAGCCGACCACGACCGTGGCCATGGACTTCGGCCGGATCACGATCCGGGACGACTACATGCTGTACCTGTTCGGCACGCCCGGGCAGGAACGGTTCTGGTTCGTGTGGGACGAGCTGGCGATGGGCGCGCTCGGGGCGGTGGTCCTGGCCGACACGCGACGGCTGGCCGACTGCTTCCCGGCCATCGACTACTTCGAGCGGCGCGGGCAGCCGTTCGTGGTGGCGCTCAACTGCTTCGAAGGCGCGCGCCCGTTCACCGTCGGCGAGGTACGGCAGGCGCTCGGCCTCGACCCGGACATCCCGATCGTGCGCTGCGACGCCCGCAGGCGGGATTCCGGCCGGGAAGTGCTCATCACGCTGGTCGAACATGCCATGAACAGAGGTGCCACCCCGGTCGGGACCATGTCGTGACCACGACCGGCTACCTTTGACCGATGGAGGAGATCGACCGCCAGATCATCACGCTGCTGGCCCGCGACGGCCGGATGAGCTTCACCGATCTGGCCAGGGAGACCGGGCTGTCGGTGTCCGCCGTGCACCAGCGGGTCCGCCGCCTGGAAAAGCGCGGGGTCGTTCGCGGTTATGCCGCGATCATCGACTATGACGCGATCGCGCTGCCGATGACGGCGTTCGTGTCCATCAAGCCGATCGACCCGGCCGCGCCCGACGACGCGCCCGAGCGGCTGGCCCACCTGACCGCGATCGAGGCGTGTCACAGCGTGGCGGGCGACGAGAGTTACATCCTCAAGGTGCGTGTCGCCACGCCGCTGGCGCTGGAGGAGTTGCTGCAGCACATCCGCGCGTCGGCGAACGTCTCCACGCGCACCACCGTCGTGCTGAGCACCCCGTACGAGCACCGGCCGCCCGAGGTGGCGGCCGACGGCGCCGACGAGCCGATGTCCAGCCCCGCGCCCCCTTCCTGATGACAGTTCACGCTGCATCTGTTCGGCATTGCCGAACCACGGTACGGTGTGGGGCGTGGGAGAGACCATCCAGTCCGTCGAACGGGCCGCCGGCATCCTGAGGCTGCTCGCCTCCGGCCCGCGCGAGCTGGGCGTGGCCGAGCTGGCCCGGGCGATGGGCCTGCCCAAGGGCACGCTGCACGGCATCCTGCGCACGCTGGTCCATGTCGGCTTCGTCGAGCAGGACGCCGCCACGGGCCGCTACCGGCTCGGCGGCACGCTGCTGCACCTGGGCAGCAGCTACCTCGACGTCAACGAGCTGCGCACCCGCTCGCTCAACTGGGCCGACGCCCTGGCCGGGCGGAGCAGGGAGAGCGTGTGGATCGGCACCGCGCACGAGGGCGGCGTCCTGGTGGTCCACCACGTGTTCAGGCCCGACGACAGCATGCAGGTCCTGCAGGTCGGCACGTTGCTGCCCGCGCACGCGACCGCGCTCGGCAAGGTCCTGCTCGCCTACGACCCGTACGGCGACGCGGGGGCGGCGTTCGACCCGCCGTCCGGCGCCACGCCTCACGCGTCCGCCAACACGCCTCACGCGTCCGGCGGGGCGCCCCATGCGACCGCCGAGACGTCCCACGCGAGCGCCACGGCGACACGCGGCGACGAGCCCGCCGTCGAAGGGCTGCCCGCCTTCACGCCCAGGACCATCACCGGCGCCGACGACCTGGCCAAGGAGCTGGAGCTGGTCCGCGGCCGGGGCTGGGCCTGCGACGTGGAGGAGCTGGTCGAGGGCGAGGTCTCCATCGCCGCCCCGATCAGGGACGGCCGCGGCGTCACCGTCGGCGCCATCGGCGTCAGAGGCGCCGTCGAACGGCTGGCCGACGACGGCGAGCCGCGCATCACGATCGTCTCCTACGTCCGCGACGCCGCCCGCGCCATCACCCGCGACCTGAGCCGGTGACGTGTTGAGACGCCAAGCAAACCCGTTCGGCAATGCCGAACACATCGAAGTGAGGAAGCCGTGCCCCGACCGCAGTACGTAGCCGCCATCGACCAGGGCACCACGTCCAGCAGGTGCATGGTGTTCGACCAGGACGGCCGGATCGTCTCGGTGGCGCAGCGGGAGCACCGGCAGATCTTCCCCAGGCCCGGCTGGGTCGAGCACGACGCCGCCGAGATCTGGGACGCCGTCCAGGGCGTGGTGGCCGACGCCGTCACCGGCAGCGGGATCGACTTCGCCCAGCTCGTCGCCCTCGGCATCACCAACCAGCGCGAGACCACCGTCCTGTGGGACCGCCACACCGGGCGGCCCGTGGCCAACGCGATCGTCTGGCAGGACACCCGTACCGACGCCCTGGTCAGGTCCCTGTCGGAGCACGAGGAGCTCTTCCGCGAGCGGGCCGGGCTGCCGCTGGCCACCTACTTCGCCGGGCCGAAGATCCGCTGGCTGCTCGACGAGACCCCCGGGCTGCGGGAGCGGGCCGAGCGCGGCGACGTGCTGTTCGGCACCGTGGACAGCTGGCTGATCTGGCGGCTCACCGGCCGCCACGTCACCGACGTCACCAACGCCAGCCGCACCATGCTGATGAACCTGCGCACGCTGAGCTGGGACGACGAGCTGCTCGCCGCGCTCGGCGTGCCTCGCGCGATGCTGCCGGAGATCCGCCCCTCCGCCGAGGTGTACGGCACGGCCGACGGCGGCGTGCCGGTGGCGGCGGCGCTGGGTGACCAGCAGGCGGCCCTGTTCGGCCAGACCTGCTTCGGCCCGGGCGAGACCAAGAGCACCTACGGCTCCGGCAGCTTCCTGCTGATGAACACCGGCACCGAGCCGGTCGCCTCCAAGCACGGGCTGCTCACCACCGTCGGCTACCAGATCGGCGACGCCCCCGCCACGTACGCGCTGGAGGGCTCGATCGCCGTCACCGGCTCGCTCGTGCAGTGGCTGCGCGACAACCTCGGCCTGATCTCCAGCGCCGCCGAGATCGAGACCCTCGCGGGCACCGTCGAGGACAACGGCGGCTGCTACTTCGTCCCCGCGTTCTCCGGCCTGTTCGCCCCGCACTGGCGCTCCGACGCGCGCGGCGTGATCGCCGGGCTGACCGGGTTCGTCACCAAGGGGCACATCGCGCGGGCCGTGCTGGAGGCGACCGCCTGGCAGACGCGCGAGGTGGTCGACGCGATGAACGCCGACGCCGGGCTCGCGCTCACCTCGCTGCGCGCCGACGGCGGCATGACCGCCAACAACCTGCTCATGCAGATCCTCGCCGACGTGCTCGCCGTGCCGGTGGTGCGGCCGATGGTGTCGGAGACCACCTGCCTGGGCGCCGCCTACGCGGCCGGGCTGGCCACCGGCTACTGGCCCGACACCGACAGCCTGCGCGCCAACTGGCACAAGGCGGCCGAGTGGCGGCCGAAGATCGGCCAGGACGTGCGCGACAGCGAATACCGCAACTGGCGCAAGGCCATCGAACGCAGCCTCGACTGGAGCACCCCATGACCACGATCGCCTCCCGCGCCGAGACCCGCGAGGAGCTGTCCAGGGGCACCTATGACCTGCTGGTCATCGGCGGCGGCATCCTCGGCACCTCGGTCACCTGGATGGCCGCCCAGGCGGGCCTGCGCGTCGCCATGGTCGACGGCGGCGACTTCGCCGGCGCCACCTCCAGCGCCTCCTCCAAACTCGTCCACGGCGGCCTGCGCTACCTGCAGACCGGCAACGTCAAGCTGGTCGCCGAGAACCACCGCGAACGCCGGGCGCTGGCCGGCGACATCGCCCCCCACCTGGTCAAGCCGCTCACCTTCGTGGTGCCGGTCTACCGGGGCGGCCCGCACGGCGCCGCCAAGCTGGGCGCGGGCGTGTTCCTCTACTCGGCGCTGTCGGTGTTCGGCGACGGGCTCGGCCGGGTCATCACCGCCAACCAGGCGCTGGCTCGGGTGCCCGCGCTCCGGCCCGAGGGGCTGCGCGCCGCCGCCGTCTACGGCGACCACCAGATGAACGACAGCAGGGTCGCGGTGATGACCGTGCGCGCCGCCGTCGACGCGGGCGCGGTCGTGCTCAACCACGCCGAGGTCGTCGGCCTGCGCGAGAGCGGCGGCACGGTCTCAGGGGCGGAGCTGTGCGACCGGCTCGACGGCACCGAGTTCGGCGTCGACGCCCGCCTCGTGCTGAACGCCACCGGCCCGTGGGTCGACCACCTGCGCCGCATGGAGGACCCCGGCGCCGCGCCGAGCATCCGCCTGTCGAAGGGCGCCCACCTGGTCATGCGCCGCCACGAGCCGTGGAAGGCGGCCCTGACCACGCCGATCGACAAGTACCGCGTGTCCTTCGCCGTCCCGTGGGAGGACCACCTGCTGCTCGGGACCACCGACGAGGCCTACGAGGGCGACCCCGCCGGCGTGCGCGCCACCGACGCCGACGTGGCCCAGATCCTCGACGAGGCCGGGCACGCCGTACGCGACTCGCAACTGCGGCGCGAGGACATCACCTACGCCTTCGCCGGGCTGCGCGTGCTGCCGGGCGGTCCCGGCGGCGTGTCGTCGGCCAAGCGGGAGACGGTGCTCAGCCGGGGCAAGGGCGGCATGCTGTCGGTGGCCGGCGGCAAGTGGACCACCTACCGGCACATCGGCAAGGTCGTCCTCGACACGCTCGCCCACCTGCCTGGCCACCCGCTCGGCGACGACCTCGCGGCCATCCTGCCCGCCATGCCGCTGCCCGGCCTGGCCAGCCCCGACGCGGTCGCGATGCGCCTGTGGACCGACCGCGACCCGGGCGCCCGGATGGACCCGCTGGTGGCCCGCCACCTCGCCTCGCACTACGGCTCGATCGCGTTCGACCTGGCCAGGCTCATCCGGGACACGCCCGCGCTCGGCGAGCGCATCCATCCGGACGGGCCGGACATCTGGGCGCAGGCGGTCTACGCGCGCGACCACGAGTGGGCGGCGACGGTCGACGATGTCGTACGGCGCCGCACCACCCTCACGGTCCGCGGCCTCGACACCCCCGACGTCCGGACCCGAGTCGAGACGCTCCTCACCGGCGGCCCGGTCCCGGCGTCGTGACCGCTGCCGGTCCTGGCGTCGTGACCTCGGCGTCGTGGCCGCTGCCGCGACCGCCGCTGTGACCGCAGCCGGTCCCGGCGCCGTGACCGCCGTCGTGGTCGCTGTCGTGATCGCTTCCAGGGCCTGTCAGGCCCGTTCGTAGCGGGCGCGCAGGCGGGCCTTGGCCAGGTCCGTCGCGCCCAGGTGCTCCAGGCCGTTGAGAGCGGCGCCGACGATGGGCGGGACGTCCACCACCAGGATCTTGGCCCGGGGCGCCCTGGCGGCGAACGAGGCGTCCAGGAGGGCCGTCAGGAGCGGGTCGCGGGCCTGGAGGATGCCGCCGCCCAGCACCACCTCCGTGGGCGTCTCCAGCAGGTCCAGGCGGCGCAGGCAGACCTCCGCCAGCACGGTGATCTCCTCCGCCTGGCGTTCCACCAGCGATCTGGCGATCGGGTCGCCCGCCGCGGCCGTCGCGAAGACGCCCGGGGTGAGCTCGTGCAGGCGGGACTCGTCCAGACGGCCGAAGTGGATCTCCAGGATCAGCTCCTCGACCGTGCCCACGGCGAAGTGCCGTGTGCACAGTTCCGCCAGCGCGGTCGAGGGCCCGCGACCGTCCTCGGCGCGGGCGGCGTGCCACAGCGCCTCCTCCGCGATGCCCTGGCCGCCGCCCCAGTCGCCGCTGAGGTGGCCGAGCGCGGGGAAGCGGGTCACCTCGCCGGTGGGGGAGACGCCGACCGCGTTGATGCCCGCGCCGCACACCACGGCCACGCCCCAGGGACCCGACGCGCCCGCCCGGAGTACGGCGAAGGTGTCGTTGCGGACGGAGATGTCCGGGCCGAAGCCCCGGCGGGCGAACTCGTGGGCCAGGGCCTCCTCCTCGACCGGCAGGTCGGCCCCCGCCAGATAGGCCGCCACATGATCGAACCGGCCCAGGACGGTGGGCCGGTCGGGGAAGTGGTCCGGGCCTGACGCGTCGTTGGGGGAGTTGTCCGGGCCGGGCGCGTCGGGGGAGCGGTCCGGGCCGGGTGCGCCGCCCAGGGGTACCTGCGCGAGCGCCTGCCGTACCGCCTCCTCCACCACGTCCAGCGCCGCCGCCACGCCCTCGCTCTGCGGCGCGAACGGGCCCGCACGGCCGGTGGCCAGCACCTCGCCGTCCTCCGTGACCAGCGCCACGTCGGTCTTGCTGTTGCCGCCGTCGACCGCGAGGACGAGCCTGCGGTGCTCCACTACCTCACCGTCCACGGGAGGTACGCGCGGTTGGCCTCCAGCAGCAGGCCGGTCAGCTCCTCCGCGGTGGCGTCCTGGCCGATCAGGGGATGGGCCAGCAGGGCGTCACGGACCCGGTCCGCACCGCCGTTCCGAGCCGCCTCCAGGGCGAGCGTCTCGTAGGCGGACACGTGCGCGATCAGCCCCGCGTACAGCGGCTCGACCGGCGGTACCGGCAGCGGCTCGGCGCCCGTGGCGGAGACGGCCGCGGGCACCTCGATCACCGCGTCGTCGGCCAGGAAGGGCAGCGTGCCGCGGTTGCGGACGTTCACCACGTGGGTGCCGGGGCGGTCGCCGAGCAGGGAGGCGATCAGCGCGACCGCCGCCTCGGAGTAGTACGCGCCGCCCCGCTCGCCCAGCAGCACCGGCTTCTCGACGACCGACGGGTCGGCGTACATCTCCAGCAGCCGGGTCTCCATCGCCGCCACCTCGGCCGCGCGCGACGGCTTGGCCCGCTGCTCCTCCACCACCGCGTCATGATCGTAGAAATAGCGCAAATAGTACGACGGCACCACACCGAGCCGGCGCAGCAGCGCGGGACGCAGCGCAAGGTCGTCGGCCAGCGACTCCGCGTGCGCGGCGAGCAACGCGGGCAGCACGTCCTCGCCGTCCAGGTACACGGCCCGTTCCCAGGTCAGGTGGTTGAGCCCGACGTGGCCGAGCGAGATCCGCGACGGTGGCACGCCCAGCGCGGCGGCGAAGCGGCGCTGGAAGCCGATCGCCACGTTGCACAGCCCGATCGCCCGGTGCCCGGCGTCCAGGAGCGCGCGGGTGACGATGCCCACCGGGTTGGTGAAGTCGACGATCCACGCCTCCGGCGCGTGCGTACGGACCGTCTCGGCGATGTCCAGCACGATCGGCACCGTGCGCAGCGCCTTGGCCAGCCCGCCCGCGCCGGTCGTCTCCTGCCCCACGCAGCCGCACCGCAGCGGCAGCGTCTCGTCCACGTCGCGCGCCGCCTGCCCGCCCACCCGCAGCTGGAACAGGACGGCCTGCGCCCCCGAGACGCCCTCCTCGACCGAGGAGGTGGCCAGCACCCGGGCCGGATGCCCGGCATGGGCAAGCATGCGGCGCGCCATCCCGGAAACGACCTCAAGTCGCGATAAATCGGGATCTATCAGTGAGATTTCCGTGACCGGCAGCTCGTCGCGGAGCCGCGCGAACCCGTCGATCAGCTCGGGCGTGTACGTCGAGCCGCCCCCCACCACGGCCAGTTTCAACCCTTCACTCCTGTCAATGTCACGCCCTCGATGAAGACCTTCTGGGCGAAGAAGAACACGATGATCACCGGCGCCATGACGAGCAGCGTGGCCGCCATGGTCAGGTTCCACTGCACGCTGTGCAGCGCCTTGAACGAGGCCAGCCCCACCGACAGGGTCCAGCTGTCGACGTTGGTGGCGGCGTACAGCAGCGGCCCGTAGTAGTCGTTCCAGCAGTAGAAGAACTGGAACAGCGCCACCGCCGCGATGCCCGGCTTGGCCATCGGCAGGACCACCCGGATGAGTGTCCTGAAGTCGGTGCAGCCGTCCACCCGCGCCGCGTCGGTGTAGTCGCGCGGGATGGAGAGAAGGAACTGCCGCAGCAGGAAGATCGAGAACGCGTCGCCGAGCAGCATCGGCAGGATCAGCGGCAGCAGCGTCCCGGTCAGGTTCAGCCGCGCCCAGATCAGGTAGATCGGCACCGCGACCACCTGGGGCGGCAGCATCATCATCGTGATGACCAGCAGGAACGCCACCCTGCGCCCGCGAAAGCGGAACCGGGCCAGCGCGTAGGCCACCGGGATCGACGACAGCAGCGTGAACAGCGTGCCGAGCCCCGCGTAGATCATCGTGTTGCGCAGCCACAGCAGGATCGGCGACTTGGCGAACACCTCGCCGAAGTTGGCCCAGTTCCAGGTGTGCGGCCACAGCTCGTCGGTCAGCGTCTGATTGTCGGACATGACCGCCGTCAGCAGGACGAAGACCAGCGGCCCGATGAACGCGATCCCCAGCGCGACGGCCGTCGCGTGCGTCGCGATCCAGTACAGCACCTTCTTGGCACGGCCACGCCGGACCCGGACGCGCCGCCCCGCCGCCTGGGAGGACGGCGCCAGCAGTGTGGCGGTCATCAAGCCACCTCCTCGAACCCGCGGAACTGCCGCAGCAGGACCAGTGTGAACACCATCGACGCCGCGAACAGCACCAGCGCCAGCACGCAGGCGTAGCCCATCGTGTAGTCACGGAAGCCCGTCTGGAACAGCCACTGCGGCAGCGTCAGCGTCGACATCTCCGGATACCCGGGCACGAACGAGGTGCCCGGCGCGTCGGTGACGCCCGCCGCGACCCGGGAGGCGATCATCGCCTGGGTGAAGTACTGCAGCGTGTAGATGACCCCGGTCACCGCCGAGAACATCAGCACCGGACGGATCGTCGGCAGCGTGATGCTGCGGAACTGCCGCCACGCCCCGGCCCCGTCGATGGCCGCCGCCTCGTACAGGTGCCGGGGCACGTCCAGCAGCGCCGCCAGGAAGATCACCATGATGTTGCCGACGCCCCACATGGCCAGCAGCGTCAGCCCCGGCTTCGACCAGTCCTTGTCGCCGAACCAGTCGGGCCCGGAGATGCCGACCAGCGCGAGGATCCGGTTGAACGGCCCGGTGGCCGGGTTCAGCAGGAAGACGAAGGCCACCGTCCCCGCCGTCACCGGCACCAGCGACGGCAGGTAGAACAGCGTGCGGAAGAACCCCACGCCGGACTTCAGCTTGGTGATCAGCTGCGCCACGCCCAGGGCGAACAGCACCTGGGCGGGCACCATGACGGCCACCAGCCACGCCGTGTTCCGGATCGAGAGCCAGGCCCGGTCGTCCTGGAGGAAGTAGCGGTAGTTGTCCAGGCCGTTGAACTTCAGCGAGAACAGGTCGTAGTTGAAGAAGGAGAAGTAGACGGTCGCCAGCAGCGGGTAGGCGAAGAACACCCCGAAGCCCACCAGCCACGGCGACAGCCACAGCAGGGCCCGGAGCCCCTCCCGGCGCCTGAGAGGTACGGACGCCACGTCAGCCGCCCGACAGCTTGAACTTGGCGTCGATGGTCTTGTCGACGCCCTTCAGCCCCGCGTCCAGGTCCTTGACCGAGCCCTTCTCCCACGAGGTGATGAACCCTTGCAGCGCCTCCTGGTTGAACACGCTGTTGACGTGCGCCGGGATCGTGCTCGTCTTCGGGTTGGCGAAGATGTCGAGGAAGGTCTGGAAGTGCTCGTCCTTCTTCAGCGCGGGCGATTCCAGCGCGGCCCTGGTGGTCGGCACGTTGCGGATCGCGTTGGCCAGCGTGACCAGCGCGTCGGTGTCGGTGGTCAGGTACTTCACCAGTGCCCAGGCGGCCTCGGGGTTCTTGGCGCCCTTCGGCACGCCGATCACGGTGCCCGCGGTGAAGCCGCTGCCGTACAGGTCGGGCTTGCTGTCGTCGACCGGCATGGGGGCGGTGCCGTAGTCGAGCTTCGGCGCCTCGTTGGCGATCATGGCCACCCGCCACTCGCCGTCGATGCCCATGGCGACCTTGCCCTGGTAGAAGGGGTGCTTGCCGGAGAACTCGTCGCCCAGGCCCTTGCGGAACTTGTCCAGGTTCGCGTAGCCGTACCAGTCGATGAGATCCTTCTGCCACTTCAGCAGGGTCTTCCAGGCGGGGTCGGAGCCGATCGCCGAGGTGCCGTCGGGGTTGGTCCACTTGGCGCCGACCATCGCGCTCCAGTGACCCGCGGTGTTCTCGTAGTACTGGCCGCTCGGGATGAACCCGGCGACCTTGATGGTGCCGTCCGGGTTCCTGACCGTGAGCTCCTTGGCCAGCTTGGTCAGCTCCGACAGGGTCTTGGGCGGCTGGTGGCCCTTCATCAGGGCCTTGTTGTAGTAGAGGCCGTACGCGTCGGTCAGCAGCGGCATCACGCACCGCTTGCCCTCGTACTGCGTGTAGTCGTTCACCACCGGCGGCAGGCCCGACAGGTCGACGCCGTCCTGCTTGATCACCGGGTTGAGGTCCTGGAAGACCCCGCTCTTGCACCAGGTCGCCACCGAGTCGGTGGTGAAGGAGGAGGCCACGTCCGGCGGGCGGCCACCGCGTACGGCCTGCGTGATCTGCTCGTCCTGCACGCCCTTGACCAGCTTGACCTTGATCTGCGGGTACTTCTTGTTGAACCCGGCGATGGCGTCGGTGAACGCCTTCACCTCCGAGTCCGCCGAGAACCCGTGCCACAGCTCGATGGAGGCGGCCGGCAGCGCCGTGGGCGCGGTATTGGTGGGTTTGGACTGAGAACCGAGGGCGGGACCGCCCTCTTTACCCGCGGTACACGCGGCCAGGCTCAGGATGGCGAGCCCTGCGGCCGCCAGGGGAACGAAGCGCACAGGGGTGCCTCCTCATGGTGTGTCTCATGATGTCGGGACCGTTGACCCGAAAACCTCGTCGCGGACGAGGTCCAGGGCCAGGTCGAGGGCGCCGGCGAGGACGGGGTTGCCTTCGACGGACGACAGGCGCAGCCGGGGCCGCGGAATGGTCAGCGCGTGCAGCTCGTGCTCGACCAGCTCGCGCAGGGGTTCGCCGCCCGACAGCACCACGCCGCCGGTCAGCACGATGAGGCCGGGATCGATGACGGAGGTGATGGCGGCCAGGCCCACCGCCAGCCGCGCGGCGATGTCGCGCAGCCCCGCCCGTGCGTCGTCGGCCTTCTGGCCCGTCTGGTGCTCGTCCGCCGCGCGCACCGCGTTCGCGATGGCCTGGCGGAAGTCCGTGCCGCGCACGCCGTACGAGCGCAGCAGTTTCAGTACGGCGGGGCCGCCGGTGAGCGCCTGGTAGCCGTGGTTGGCGTACCGTCCCGCCTCGCGGGCCGTCGGCGCGCCCGGGGTCGGCATGTAGCCGACCTCGCCCGCGCCGCCGGTGGCGCCCCTGTGCATCCGCCCGCCCAGCACGATGGCCGAGCCGATGCCCTCGTCCGCCCACAGCAGCACGAAGTCGGAGTCGCCGCGGGCGGCGCCGTGCGCCATTTCGGCCAGTGCCACCAGGTTGACGTTGTTCTCCACCGACACCGGCACGCCGAGTCCCTCGGCGAGCGTCGGCACCAGGTCGCCGATCTGCCAGCCCGGCATGTCCTTGGCGGTGGCGTAGCCGAGCCGGCCGGTGGACGGGTCGATCGCCGCCTGCACGCCGATCACCACCCGGCGCAGCGGGCCGGGTGAGCCCGCGCCGTCGAGCGCCGCGCGCAGCCGGGCGACCAGCTCGCCGCCCGGCCGGCGCGGCGTGGGCAGCGTGTACGAGCCCACGGTCGTGCCGGCGATGTCGGCGATCCTGGCCTCGATCCGGGCGGGCGTGACGTCCAGCGCGCCCACGTAGGCCGCGGCCGGATTGATCCGGTAGACCTCCGCGGTACGGCCGGGCAGCCCCTCCCTGATGCCGTCGAGCACCACCAGCCCGGCCTCCTGGAGGCGGGACAGCAGTTGCGAGGCCGTCGGCTTCGACAGGCCGGTCAGGGTGCCGATCTCGGGGCGGGTCAGCGGGCCGCGTTCGAGGAGGGCCTGCAAGGCCGCGCGATCGTTGATCGCGCGTAGCAGACTGGGAGTCCCCGGCACCGGACCGCTCACGTTCACCCCTTGGCTCGAAGTTAGGAAACTTTCCTAACTTGATGCGAACCTAAGAGTCTGGACGGTTTCGGTCAAGGGGTGAAACCAAGCCGTGACCGGATGCGGGGAAGGACATCAGGCGAGAGGATGGGAGTGCCTCAACAGGCGTGCTAATGTCGTCGTTTGTCGTAACAACAAGCAGAATGGCCCGGAGTGTCCCATTAACAACAATAATGGTCAGGCGGCAACTCGTCAAACGGAGCTGGCAAGGGAGCAGGAGTACGTCGCCCGCCTCTATGCCCGCCTCGACGCGTTGCGTGAACGCACCCAGAGCCAGCTGAAGGAGGTGCTCGGCGCCGGCGCCGTCGGCACGTTGCAGAACAGGTCGGAGCGCGACACGTTCGCCGGGATGTACGCCTCCCGGCTGGCCCGGCTGTGGGCGGTGGAGCGCGGGCTGGTCTTCGGCCGTCTCGACCACGTCGACGAGGGCAGGCTCTACATCGGCAAGCTCGGCCTCACCGACGACGAGCAGGAGCGGCTGCTCATCGACTGGCGCGCGCCCGTGGCCCAGCCGTTCTACCGCGCCACCCCGGCCGCGCCGATGGGCCTGACCCGGCGGCGGCACCTGCAGACCAAGGGCCGCGTGGTCATCGGCGTCGACGACGACCTGCTCGACTTCGACACGCTGACCGACGAGGACCGCGCCACGCTCAACGGCGAGGCCGCGCTGCTGGCCGCCCTCGACGAGCGGCGCACCGGCCGGATGCGGGACATCGTCGCCACCATCCAGGCCGAGCAGGACCGCGTCATCCGCGCCGACCTCAACGGCGTGCTGGTCGTCCAGGGCGGCCCCGGCACCGGCAAGACCGTCGTGGCCCTGCACCGCGCCGCGTACCTCCTCTACACCCACAGGGAGCGCCTGGAGCGCCGCGGCGTGCTGATCCTCGGCCCCAACCTCACCTTCCTGCGCTACATCGAGCAGGTGCTGCCCTCGCTCGGCGAGACCGACGTGCTGCTGTCGACGGTCGGCGAGCTCTACCCCGGCCTGACGGCCACCGCCAGGGAGCGGCCCGACGTGGCCGCGATCAAGGGTGACATCCGCATGGCCGAGGTGATCGAGCGGGCCGTACGCGACCGGCAGCGGGTGCCCCGCAAGCCCGTCGAGCTGAACCTGGGCCGCTACGCCCTCACCATCGACCGCAACATGCTCGAAGCGGCCAAGAACAAGGCCACCCGCTCGCGCCGCCCGCACAACCAGGCCCGCGCGGTGTTCGTCAGGTCCATACTCAACGCCCTGGCCAGGCAGGCGGCCAGGAAGCTCGGCAAGGGCCTCATCGACGACGACGAGCTGGCCGACCTGCGTGAGGAGCTGCGCACCGAGCAGCCGGTCAAGACCGCTCTCAACCGGCTCTGGCCGTACCTGACCCCGCAGCGCCTGCTCCTGGGCCTGTACGCCTCGCCGGAGCGGCTCGACCACGCCGCCTCGGCCCTGACGCCGGAGGAGCGCGCGCTGCTGCGCCGTGACGGAGGGGAGTGGACCGAGTCCGACGTGCCGCTGCTCGACGAGGCGGCCGAGGTGCTCGGCGAGATCGACGAGCAGGTGCTGCGCGCCAGCGCCCTGCAGGCCGAGGAGGACCTGGCCGCGGCCAGGCAGGCGGCCGAGCACGAGCGCGAGGCGGAGCTCGCCTACGCCCGGGAGGTGCTCGAGCTGACGGGCCTGTCCGACGTCATGGAGGCCGAGCGCCTGGCCGAGCGCCAGCGCGGGGAGGGCCCCTACCTCACCACGGCCGAGCGCGCCGCCGCCGACCGCGCCTGGGCCTACGGCCACGTGATCGTGGACGAGGCGCAGGAGCTGTCGTCCATGGCCTGGCGGGTGATCATGCGGCGGGTGCCCACCCGGTCGATGACGATCGTCGGCGACATCGCGCAGACCGGCTCGACGGCCGGGGCCCGATCGTGGAACCAGGTGCTCGACCCCTACGTGGCGGGACGCTGGCGCCAGGAGCGGCTCACCGTCAACTACCGCACGCCGGTGGAGCTCATGGAGGTCGCCGCCCGGGTGCTGGCCACCATCGACCCGGCGCTCGAGGCGCCCACCTCGGTCCGCGACACCGGCGCGGAGCCCTGGTCGGCGCCGCTGTCCGCGCTGCCCGAGCTGGTCAAGTCCGAGGTCGGGGAGGGCGGCAAGGTGGCCGTGGTCGTCCCCGACGCGCTGCTCGGCGAGCTCGGCAAGGCGATCTCCGACACGGTGGACGGGGCCGCCGTGGTCTCCTCCGGCGCCACCCGGGGGACCGCGGCGCTCGACGCTCCGGTGGCCGTGCTCGGCGTGGCCGATGCCAAGGGGCTGGAGTTCGATTCGGTCATCGTGGCCGAGCCCGACCTGATAGCCTCACAGTCGCCGCGCGGCCTGAGCGACCTTTATGTCGCTCTCACCCGGGCCACCCAGCGGCTCGGCGTCGTCCACGAACGGCCGCTGTCGGCCCTCCTGTCGGAGGCGCTGAGCGGCTTGCCAAGCCGTGCGTCCGGGCCGACAAATGGGCATTAGATCGCTTTAATGCGACAACGCAAGCATGTCCTACCTGCGGAAACTTGATGTTTCTGCTGATCGGGACACGGTTGACATCTGAGGTGGAGTCGGTAGTTTGCTGCGCAGTCCAGCACGGGACTTGGCCGGTTGGCCGTCTCTGACATCGTCGGATCCTGCGTCCGTGACGGAGCGTGACTTCGTCCACACAGCCAGGTGCAGGGCCGTCGGTCCGTCGAGTCGGGGCACCCCAGCCGGGCGGGGGGTTGGACCCGGGACGGGCCCGGGAGCCCAGTAGACAACGGAATTCCGCGCTCGCCGCCGACGAGACGGGTCCGGTCCGAAGGGTTTCCGGGCCCTCTTCCCTCTCGTGCGCAGGATCGCCATCAGCGCCGGGTGGTCCCGTCAGGTCACGGGATCACCCTGCCGCTCCCCGCCCGGCTTCGCTCGCCCGCTTCTGGGCCGTCCAGAGTTTGGTTACTCCTACTTCTGAGGCAACAAGGGGCCGCGACGGCCGATTCGCCGCCCGGGAGCGGTAGCGTTTTCGCAAGCAGGCGTGCGAACGGCGAGGAGAACCCCGCGTGGTGCAGGACAAGACGGGCCCACCGCCCACTGGCGGCGGGACCCCGCACATCCCTGATCCGCCCACGCCCGATTCCGGGCTTCCGGCCGCGGGCACGCCTATTCCGGCCGCGGACACGTCCGCTCCCGACGTGGACACGCCTACGTCGGCCGCTCCAGGTGTGGACGCGCCCTCTCCGGCCGTGGACACGTCCGCTCCCGTCTCCGACGCGTCCGCGCCCGCGGGGCGGGGTGTGCGGGAGTCAGGGCGGGTGCTCCTGGCTCGGGTGGCCGCCGCCGTGGCCGGTGGGGGGCTGCTGTTCCTCGCCTTCCCGCCCATCGACTGGTGGCTCGCCGCGCCGCTCGGCGTCGGGCTGATCGTCGCCGCCCTCTACGGTGTCCGCCCCCGGCGTGCCGCCTGGCTCGGCTACCTGGCCGCCGCCGTGTTCCTGTTCCCCACGCTGGCCTGGGTACGGACGATCGGTGACGACGTCTGGGTGATGCTGGTAGGGGTCGAGAGCCTGTTCTACGCCGTGATGGCCGCCCTGGCCGCGCTGGTGTTCCGGCTGCCGCTGTGGCCGTTGTGGTTCGGCGGGCTCTGGGTGGCCATGGAGTGGGCGCGCGGGCTGTTCCCCATCGGGGGCTTCCCCTGGGCGCGGCTGGCGTTCAGCCAGGGCGAGTCGCTGTTCACCGAGTACGCCGCGCTGGGCGGGGCGCCGCTCGTGTCGTTCGCCGTCGCCCTGTGCGGGGCCCTGCTGGCGTACGCGGTGCTGCGGCGGCCGGCGGAGGCCCGGCGAGTCGCGGGGCGGCTCGTCCCGGTGGCGATCGCCCTGGCCGTGCCGCTGCTGACGCTGGCCGTGCCGAGGCCGGGGGACGAGGGGCGTTCGGTCAACATCGGCATCGTGCAGGGCAACGTGCCGGGCCGGGGCATGGACATCCTGGGCGACGAACCCGCCGTTGTCCTGAAAAATCATGCCAACGAGACGAAAAAGCTGGCGCAGGCCGTACGGGATGGGAAACTCCCTAAGCCCGACCTCGTCGTCCTGCCGGAGAACTCCACCGACATCGACCCCTACCGGGACGCGGGCGCCCGCCAGATCATCGACGACTCCGTCAAGGACGTCGGGGTGCCCACGCTGGTCGGCGCGGTCGTGGCCATCGGGGACGCGAACCGGGCGACCCGCAGCCTGGTCTGGGACCCGGTGACCGGGCCCGGCGCCTACTACGACAAGCAGGATCTGGTGCCGTTCGGCGAGTACACGCCGTTCAAGGAGATCGTGCTGGCCCTGTGGGATCGGGCCGGCCTGGTGGGCAGGCAGTCGGTCGCGGGCACCAAGCCGGGCGACCTGAAGCTGGGCCCGGTGACGATCGGCGCGGTCAACTGCTACGAGGTCGCCTACGACGGCACTGTGCGCAGGACGGTACAGACCGGGGCCACGCCGCTGGTGGTGCAGACCAACAACGCCACCTACGCCGAGTCCAACCTGCCGCCGCAGCAGCTCGCCATGTCGAAGCTGCGGGCCGTCGAGCACAACCGGGCGGTCGTGACGGCGGCCACCACCGGCATCTCGGCGTACGTCACACCTGAAGGTAAGGTCTCCTGGCGGACCCGCGAGCTCGTCGCGGACATGAACGTGGTGAAGGTGCCCGTGCGCACCCAGGCGACGGTCGCGACGCAGGTCGGCGCGTTGCCGGAGTGGGCGCTGGCGTTGATGGGAGTGGCGGCCGCCGGGGTCGCCGCGTGGCGGGTCAGGGGCAAGGCGACCGCGTGAGGGATAACTGATCATGGAGATTCTTGGCCGGATACTCATCGTCATACCGACGTACAACGAGCGTGACAACGTGCTGATGATCACCGAGCGGGTGCGGGCCGCGATGCCGGACGCGCACGTGCTGGTGGTCGACGACAACAGCCCCGACGGCACCGGGGAGATCGCCGACGAGCTGGCCGCCAAGGACGATCACATCCACGTCCTGCACCGGGCCGGCAAGGAAGGGCTGGGCGCCGCCTACATCGCCGCGTTCCGCTGGGGCCTCGACGAGGGCTACAACGTGCTGGTGGAGATGGACGCCGACGGCTCGCACCAGCCCGAGGAGCTGCACAAGCTGCTGGAGGCGGTCGCCGACGGCGCCGACCTGTCGATCGGGTCGCGCTGGGTGCCCGGCGGCAAGGTGGTCAACTGGCCCGCCTCGCGCGAGCTCCTGTCCAGGTGCGCCAACATCTACACGCGGCTCATGCTCGGCATGCCGGTGCGCGACGCGACCGCCGGGTTCCGCGTCTACCGCGCAGCGACGCTGGACAAGATCGGGCTGGCCGACGTCGAGTCACAGGGCTACTGCTTCCAGGTCGACCTCACCCTGCGGACGGCCAAGCACGGCCTGCGGGTGGTCGAGGTGCCGATCACGTTCGTCGAGCGGACCGTCGGCACGAGCAAGATGAGCAGCCGGGTCATGGCCGAGTCGTTCTGGCGCATCGCCGTCTGGGGCCTGACCGGCCTGCCCGCCCGGTTGCGTGGCAAGCGCACCTGAGAACCTGTGATCGCCCTCAGGCGGCGCCGGAACGGTTCGGGGACGCGGGGCGTTGTCCCTATATAAGCGGTCTTATACGCGTTCTACAGACGTCGCGTGCGCGGAATGGGGAAGACGATGCGGCTCCTGCTTTTCCTGGCCTTCCTGATCGTCCCGGTGCTGGAGATCTGGCTGTTGATCCAGGTGGGCTCGGCGATCGGCGGCTGGACGACCGTGGCCCTGCTCATCGCCGACAGCCTGCTGGGCGCGTGGCTGGTGCGCCGCGAGGGGCGCAGGGCGTGGCGGGCGCTGCAGGACGCGTTGCAGTCCGGCCGGATGCCCGACAAGGAGCTCGCCGACGGCGGCCTGATCCTGGTGGGCGGCGCGCTGCTGCTGACGCCGGGGTTCCTGAGCGACGTCCTCGGGTTCCTGTGCGTGCTGCCGTTCACGCGGCCGGCGATGCGGCGCCTGGTGTCGTGGTTCTTCGACCGCCGGGTCAAGAGGATGGCGGCGGCCTCGCCGTACGCGAACCTCTTCCCACCGTCGTCCGGCGGCCCCGCCGACGGGCACCTGGGCGGGCACATCGGCGGGCGTGGTGGTGTGGTGCACGGCGAGGTGATCAGGGAAGACCGCGAGCCTTCCTGACCGAGCCTCGGCGACTTGGGTCCTCCGCGACGGCGCGTCAGGGCATTGCGAAGCCCCCGGGCATCTCGCCCGGGGGCTTTCACCGTGAGAAGGTGTCAGGCGCTCTTTCGACGCTGGGCCCGAAGTACGGCCAGCCTCTCGTTGAGCACCTCTTCCAGGTCCTCGATGGACCGTCGCTCCAGGAGCATGTCCCAGTGCGTCCGCGGGGGCTTCGTCTTCTTCGACTCCGGCTGCTCGCCGTCGACCCGAACCGCGGTCGCGCCGCACATGCGGCACTCCCACGTCGCGGGAATCTCCGCCTCGGCGGCAAGCGGAACCTCGAAGCGATGGCCCTTGGGACAGGTGTAGGACACCTCCTGGCGCGGGGCCAGATCCGTGTTACGGTCGTTCTCGTAGCTGGTTGCCCCGAGCCGGGTGCCACGAAGCGCGCGCTCGCCCATGTTTAAATGCCTCCTACAGGGCCCCCATCGTGAGGGGTCTGTCTCCCACGGTGTCTAACGCTTGGTACCGTGATGGGATTCCCCCATGTGGGGTGATCCAATCGCTATCACCCCGAGGAGTTGCCCGCAGCCGGGCTTCCGTCGGCGTTCCGGAGCTTCCGGGCCACGTGAAGGCAAGGGTCATTCCAGGGACGATCCGTGAATCGGCCCGACCGCAAGGCGGCCTCCGCGCGCCCTCTGGAGCGACGTCGAGGCGCACCTACTCCGCCCGGCCGCCGACGAGCACCACGTGGGGCAGCAGACCCACCCTGTTCGTGGGCGTCGACCGGCACCGGCGGCGGAGTGCGTCTGGCTGATCGCCGCCGTCCGCCGCCGAGGGCCGAGTGGCCATCGGCGGGGGAGAAGCCCGGCGAGCGCGCCCAGCGCCCACCGGGGGGAAGCCGGTCGGCTAGCGCACGCCGTACAGGTGCTCGATGGCCAGCTGGTCGAGGTGCTCGAACGCGGCGCCGCGGGCCGCGAGCGTGTCGATGTCGGGGGTGAACGAGCGCACGTCGCGCCAGCTCTCGCCGGCGGCGAGCGTCGGCACGGACAGCTCGTCGAGGCGCGCGGCCCGCAGCGCCTCCTGGACCTCGGGGTCGGCGCGGAAGGCCCGCACCTTCTCGCGCAGGATCAGGTAGTTGCGCATGCACGCGGCCGCCGACACCCACACGCCCTCGTCGTCCTCGGTGCGCGGCGGCTTGAAGTCGAAGTGGATGGGGCCGGAGAAGCCGTTGGACTCCAGGACGTCGACGGTCCAGAAGGCGCCCCGGGCGTTGCCGGCGCCGAAGCGGAAGTCCTGGTCGTAGCGCGGGCCGTTCTGCCCGTTCAGGTCGATGTGGAACAGCTTGCCGTGCCACAGCGCCTGCGCGATGCCGTGCGCGTAGTTGAGCCCGGCCATCTCCTCGTGGCCCACCTCGGGGTTGAGCCCGACCAGCTCGGCGTGCTCCAGTTCGTTGATGAACGCCAGCGCGTGGCCGATGGTGGGCAGCAGGATGTCGCCCCTCGGCTCGTTGGGCTTGGGCTCGATCGCGAACTTGAGGTCGTAGCCGTGGTCCAGCACGTACGCGCCGAGCACGTCGAAGGCTTCCTTGTAGCGGTCGAGGGCGGCCTTGACGTCCTTGGCCGCGCCGGACTCCGCGCCCTCCCTGCCGCCCCAGCACACGTACACCTGCGCGCCCAGCTCGGCGGCCAGGTCGATGTTGTCCATCACCTTGCGCAGCGCGAACCGGCGCACGTCGCGGTCGTTGGAGGTGAAGGCGCCGTCCTTGAAGATGGGGTGCGAGAACAGGTTGGTGGTCGCCGTGGTGACCACCAGGCCGGTCTCCTCCAGCGCCTTGCGGAAGGCGCCGACCCGCTCGTCCCGGTCGTGGCCGTCGAAGTCGAAGACGTCGTTGTCGTGGAAGTTCACCCCGTACGCGCCGATCTCGGCGAGCTTGTGCACGGCCCGCTCGGCGGGCATGGGCGCCCTGGTGGCCGGGCCGAACACGTCGACGCCTTGCCATCCGACGGTCCAGATGCCGAAGGAGAAACGGTCCTCGCGGGTGGGCGTGTACAGGTCTTCGCTCATGGTTGTTCCTCTCGGTGGTGCTGCCAGCCGGCCGTACGATCGCGCAGCTCGGCGTACTGCTCACGGACGTGGGGAGTGGGGGGCCCGTCGTACTCCTGGACCGGCTGGGCCGACCAGACGGGCGGTGCGGGCGTGCCGGCCAGCGCCCAGGCGGCCTGGCGGGCCGCGCCGAGCGCCACGTATTCGGCGGGCGCGGGGACGGCGACCGGCATGCCGAAGATCTGGGGGGCGATGCGGCGCACCGCCTCGGACTTGGCGCCGCCGCCGATGAGCAGCACGCGGCGTGGCCGTACGCCCTGCTCGGCCAGGTGGTCGATGGCGTCGGCCAGGGAGGACAGCAGCGCCTCGACGGCCGCGCGCGCGAGGTTCTCGCGGGTGGCGTTGCGCGTGGTGAGGCCGCTGAGCGTGCCGGAGGCGTCCGGGCGGTTCGGCGTGCGCTCGCCGTCCAGGTAGGGCAGCAGCGTGAGCCCGCCGGCGCCCGGCGGGGCGGCCAGCGCGAGCTCCGACAGCTCCGCCAGTGAGCAGCCGATCATCGAGGCCGCCGAGGAGAGGATCCTGGCCGCGTTGAGCGTGGCCAGCAGCGGCATGAACCGGCCGGTCGCGTCCGCGAACCCGGCGACCATCCCCGAGGGGTCGGCGGCGGGCACCTCGCTCACCGCGAACACCGTGCCCGAGGTCCCGACGGACACCGCGACGTCGCCGGGGAGCAGCCCGAGCCCGAGCGCCGCGCCCATGTTGTCGCCGGTGCCGGGCCCGATCGCGGCGCCGCCCGGCAGCTCTCCGACGATCTCGTTCGGCGCGGCCACGCGCGGCAGCTCGATCTCGCGCCCGATCGCGGCCGAGACGAACTCGGGCAGGTACGCCCCCGTCGCCGGGGACCAGTATCCGGTGCCCGAGGCGTCTCCCCGGTCGGTCGTCAGCTCGCGGCGCTCGCCCAGCCGCCAGGTCAGCCAGTCGTGGGGGAGCAGCACGGCCTCGGTGCGGGCGGCCAGCTCCGGCTCGTGCTCGGCCATCCAGCGGAGCTTGGTGACCGTGAACGAGGCCACGGGCACGCTGCCGGTCAGCTCGGCCCACCGGGCGGGACCGCCCAGCTCGCCGGTCAGCCGCGTGGCCTGCGGCGCCGACCGTGTGTCGTTCCACAGCAGGGCGGGCCGTACGACCTCGCCGGCGCCGTCGAGCGCGACCATGCCGTGCTGCTGGGCCGCCACCGCGACCGCGGCGGCCCGCTCCAGCAGGTGCCGCCCCTTGTCGAGCGCGCTCTCCCAATGGCTGGGATGGCACTCCGTGCCGTCGGGATGCGGGGCCGCGAACTCGTCGACCACCGTGCCGTCACCGGCCCGGCACAGCACGATCTTGGTCGACTGAGTCGAGGAGTCGACCCCGGCCACCAGTGCCTCTGTCACCCGGACTCCATATTAGTAAACTGTATGGATTAAATAGCGTAACAGACCGGCGAATCGCCAGGAAGACCCATTAGTCTTAGATCGTGACAAAATCCAGGGAAGGGCCGCTCCGGCACGCGACGATGCGCGAACGCAACCTCGCCGTCATGCTGGAGCAGGTCGTGCGCTGCCAGCCGGTCACCCGTGCCCGGCTCGCCGAGCACACCGGGTTCACCAAGACCACCGTCTCCAATCTGCTCGCGGTGCTCGAAGGCGCCGGGCTGGTCCAGGACGGCGCGCTGGTGCAGGACGGCGAGCGCGGCCGGCCCGGGATCGCCGTCTCGGTCAACGGCGACGGCGCCGCCGCGCTCGGGCTGGAGATCAACGTCGACTACCTCGCCGCGTGCGTGCTGGATCTGGGCCGGCGTACTCGCTACCACCAGCTCGTGACCTTCGACAACCGGGGCCGGTCGCCCGAGGCGGTGATCGCCTCGCTGGGGCGGCTGGCCGCCGAGGCCGTCGCCGCGGCCGCCGGGCAGGGCCTGAACGTGGCGGGCGCGACGGTCGCCGTCCCCGGCCTGCTCGACCGGGAGAACGGCCTGGTCCGCCGCGCCCCGAACCTCGGCTGGACCGACGTCCCGGTCAGCGCCCTGCTCCACGACGCCCTGCCCGACCTCCCGATCCCCGCGGGCCACGACAACGAGGCCAATCTGGCCGCCCTGGCCGAGCTGTGGTTCGGCGACGGCGCGCGGCACGGCGGCTTCATCCATGTCTCGGGTGAGATCGGGATCGGGGCCGGCATCGTCATGGACGGCCAGGTGCTGCGCGGCACGCACGGGTTCGCCGGCGAGCTCGGCCACCTCATCGTGGAGCCGGGTGGCGCGCCGTGCACCTGCGGCGGGCGCGGCTGCCTGGAGCAGAGCGCCGGTCAGGACGCCATCCTGCGCGCCGCCGGGCTGCCCGCCGTCACGGCGACCACGGCCGCCAAGCCGGACGGCCCGATCAAGGCGCTCATCGCCCTGCTGGAACGCTCGGACCCGCGGGCCCTGGCCGCGCTCGACGGAGCGGGCCGGGCGCTCGGCGCCACCCTGGCCTCGGCCGTCAACCTGGTCGACCCCGGCGCGATCGTGCTCGGGGGCATCTTCTCGCCGCTCGCGCCCTGGATCCGCCCGGCCGTGGAAGCCGCTCTGGCGGAGGGGGGCGGCTCGCTGCGCACCGAAGTGCCGCCGGTGGTCGCCTCGGAGCTGGCGGGGAACGCCGCTGTGCTCGGCGCGGCCGGGGTGGTGATCGAACGCGTCATCGGCCACCCGGCCCTGCTGCTGCCCTCGTAGCGCGCGAATGGGTCCCGCCGATCACGCGGCTCACCGATCGGCGGTCGCGGGCCGCCTGGCCGGCGTCGCGGACCGGGCCCGGCCCCCGGCGCGCCACAGCTCGGCGGCCAGCCAGAGGCCGCCGACGGCGATCAGCGCGCCGTGCGCGACCCGCAGCGAGTACGGTCCGAAGAACTGCGGGATGAACAGCGCGAACCCCACCGCGAACGGCACCGCGCTCCACCGGGCCACCGCTCCGGACCGCCACACGGCGACCGCCGCCATGACCGTCCCCACGCCCAGCAGCGCGAGCCCGGCGGCGAACATGGTCACCGCGACCGGCCCGTACCGGAACTCCTGAGCCAGCTCCATCAGCGCCGGCGCGTTGTCGCGCAGCGAGCGGCGGGCGATGACGTTCAGCCCGAAGTCCTCGGCGCCGTAGTAGGGCAGGGTGAGGCCCGCGCCGATCCACGTCACCACCGCCGCCCGCAGCGACAGCCGGTCGCCCAGCACCTGGTGCAGGCCCAGGACGGCCAGCCCGGCGAGGATGAAGCCGATCATGGCCGCCAGATGGCCGGCCACCCACGCGCCCGACGCCATGGCGGCCGCGTCGTCAGTGGACGGCCGCACGGCCGGGTAGATGAGGAAAAGCACGCCACCGGCGGCGAAGGCCGCAGAGGTCAGCCGGGTGTTCATCATGACTCCAAGGAGAAGGGCATTGCTCTTTTCTGTGAGCAATGCTCTCTCTTTGGAGCGACGATGTCAAGAGCGGTGCTCTCGTTTCGTGAGCAGGGGAACCAGGGTGCGGTCCCCGAGGCGGGTCATCGCGACCAGCGGCTTCGTGGCCGCGCTGACCAGCAGCGGCAGGCCCGGCTTGCCCGTCGCTCTGGCCAGGGCGGGGCCGAGGGCGGCCATCATGGCGGTCAGGCCCGGCAACGGCCGGATCCACATGGTGATCTCCTTGATCAAGCCCTGGTCGTCGAGGTGCAGCAGTACCGACTCCTCGATCTCCTGGCGGCCGAGGCGGGCGGTGGCGGCGAGCATGCGCGTCCGCTCGTCGCCCACGTCGGTGTGGTAGCGCAGGTCGCTCAGGGCGCCCATGGCCGCGGTGAACAGCTCACGCACCTGCTCGTACCCGTGGAAGCCCGCTGTGGCGCTGAGCGGGGAGTGGAAGACCACGCCCGGCGCCAGGGTGGACATGATCGCGTCGACGTTCTTCGCCTCACCGGCTTCGCGGTAGGCGCGGGCTGGTGAGTCCTGAATGTGAACTGACATGAGTTCACAATATCAACCCACTATGCTGGGGTCGTGAACAGGTTCGGGGACATGCACTGCTCCATCGCCCAGGCCGTCGGCGTGGTGGCCGAGCCGTGGACGCCGCTGATCTTGCGGGATCTGTTCCTGGGGGTGCGCAGGTTCGACGACCTCGCGGAGGATCTGGGCATCTCGCGCAACCTGCTGACCCGGCGGCTGGAGCACCTGGTGGCGGCGGGAGTGGTGGAGCGGCTGCCCTACCAGGAGCGGCCGGTGCGCTTCGAGTACGTGCTGACCGAGGCGGGCCGCGACGTCGTGCCCGCCCTGTTCACGCTGATGGCCTGGGGGGACCGCTGGGCGACCCCGCCCGGCGGGCCGCCCGCGCTGCTGGTGCACTCCTGCGGCGAGCGGTTCACGCCGGTGGTGACGTGCCCGCACTGCGGCGGCGAGGCCGACGCGGAGAGCGTGCGGGCCGTCCGGGGCCCGGGCGCCGCCCAGGGCCCGGGCACGATGGTCCTCGCCGCCGAGGCCTGACGATCCTGGGGGTCAGATGCGCGCCGGAACCTCGTTGCCCGCGTCGCGGATGGCCTTGGGCAGGTTGACCATGGCCAGCAGGACGAACCCCACGATGAAGAAGACGACCATCGAGATGATGGCCATCCGGTAGCTGTTGGTGAGCTGGACCGCGATCGTCACCGTCAGCGCGCCGATGAACGCCGACCCCTTGTCGCTGATCTGCAGCAGGCTGAAGTATTCGGCCTCCCGCCCCTTCGGGATCACCAGCGAGAACAGCGAGCGCGACAGCGCCTGGGTGCCGCCCAGCACGATCGAGATGGCGAAGGCCAGCAGGTAGAACTGCAGGGCGGCCTTCTCCTGCAGGAAGTACGCGATGATCACGATCACCGTCCACACGACCAGGCTGCCCAGCACCGTGTTCTTGGTGCCGAACCGGCGGGCCAGCAGGCCCATCAGCAGCGCCCCGAAGAACGCCACGAACTGCACCATGAGGATGGCGCTGATCTGCGTCTCCTTGCTCAGCTTGAGCGCCTCGGAGGCGAAGGCCGAGCTGTTGCCGATGACGGTCTGCACGCCGTCGTTGTAGACGAGGTAGGCCACCAGGAACAACAGCGTCAGCGGATAGCGCCGCAGCTCGCTGAGCGTCCGGCCGAGTTGTTTGAAGCTGCCGCCGACCGAGCGCAGCGCCGTGCTCTCGTGGGCCGGGACCGGCCGGTTGCGGAGCCGGAGGAGCGGGACGATCGTGAAGATGGCCCACCACAGGCCCGCCGACATCATGCTGATCCGCACCGACATGCCCTCGGCCAGCCCCAGCCCCTCGTGGTTGAGGTAGAGCACCAGGTTGAGCGCCAGCAGCAGGCCGCCGCCCAGGTAGCCGATCGCCCAGCCGCGGGAGGAGACGCGGTCGCGTTCCTCGGCGGTGGAGATCTGCGGCAGGAAGGAGTCGTAGACCACGACGGACGAGCCGTAGGCCAGGTTGGCCAGGATGAACAGCACCCCGCCCAGCACGTAGCGGTCGCCTTCGAGGAAGTACAGGCCCGCGGTGGCCAGCGCGCCCAGGTAGGCGAAGGTGGCGAGCATCTCCTTCTTGCGGCCGGTGTGGTCGGCCAGCGCGCCCACGATCGGCAGGCAGACGATCTGCAGCAGCACCGACACGGTCAGCATCAGCCCGAAGAACGCGGCCGGCCTGATGTCGGCGCCGAGCACGTCGACGTAGCCGAGGCCGGGGTGGGCCTCGGCCAGCTTGTCGAAGTCGGTCGAGCAGGTGGCGGGCGCGACCGAGGGGAAGTCCTTGGCGCAGGCCGCGGTCTTGGCGACGGAGATGAGGTACGGGCTGAGGAAGACCGAGATGATCGTGGTGTAGAAGGCGGAGTTGGCCCAGTCGTAGATGTACCAGCCGCGCTGTTCGCGCCTGCGTGCGGCGGGAGAGTCGGCGGTGTCGTCGGGAGCCGCGGGGGGTGCGGGTACGGGCATGTGTCGTGTCGCTCCTATGCGGCCATGCGGCCGGGATGCCACAGGCCGCGACGCTCCAGCACGTCGCGAAGGCCGGTGACGTTGTCGGTCATGATGCCGTCGACGCCGAGGTCGAGCAGGTGTTCCATGCGGACGGGGTCGTTGATCGTCCACACGTGCACCTGCATGCCGATGGCGTGCGCCGTACGGATGAGGCGGTGGGTGGTGACCTTCAGGCCGCGGAAGCCCACCGGCACCTGCGCGCAGGGCACGCCCGAGCGCTTCAGCCGGGCCAGCAGCCGGCCGTAGCCGGAGGTGGCCGCGGCGGCGCGCAGCGCGGCGACGCCACGCGGGCCGAGCGCCGAGCAGACCTCCCCGCCGAGCGCGGCCCTGGCCAGCACCAGGCGCTCGTCGGAGAAGGAGGTCAGGCAGATCCGGTCGTAGGCCGCCGTGCGCCGGACCGCCTCGGCCAGCGGCGCGATCGCGGCGGCCTCCTTCACGTCGATGTTGAAGCGGATCTCCGGATAGCCGCCGAGCAGGTCCTCCAGCAGCGGGATCTCGTGCACCCCGTCGATGCGCGCCTGCCTGACCGCGCTGTAGGGCAGCTCCGAGATGCGGCCGCGCCGGTCGGTGACCCGGTCGAGCGTGTGGTCGTGGAAGGCGAGGAGCACTCCGTCGGCGGTGGCGTGCGCGTCGGTCTCCAGGTAGCGATAGCCCAGCCTCACGGCCTGCTCGAAGGCGGCGGCGGAGTTCTCGGAGCCCTCGGCGGCGCCTCCGCGGTGCGCGAAGGCCAGTGGGCCCGGATGATCGAGAAACGCGAAGCGGCGGCTGAGCACGTCCTGAAGTATGCCTTCCGTGGATGAACAATAAGGTTACGAATCAGCGAGATTCTGCCATTCCTGGCGCCGGGCCTCGGCCAGCGCGATGGCGGCGGCCACCGAGACGTTGAACGAGCCGACCCGCCCGACCTGCGGGATGTAGCAGACCCCGTCGACGGAGTCGAGCAGGGCGGGCGAGCAGCCGTGGTCCTCGCTGCCGACCACCAGGCACACGTCGCGGGCCAGGTCGGCCCGGTGCAGGGGCTTGGCCTCGCCGGTCAGCTCGATGGCCAGCACGGTGTAGCCGTCCTCGCGGGCGGCCTTCACGGCGTCGACGGCGGGCACCGGCTCGTGCCAGGTGACCAGCCGCTCGGTGCCGAGCGCCGTCTTGCCCGCCTTGGGGTTGGTCGGCGGGGTGGCGTTGCCCGCCAGCCAGATCTGGTCGACGCCGAACGCGGCGGCGCTGCGGAAGATCGAGCCGACGTTGAACGGGCCGGTGACCGACTCGAGGATCAGCGACAGCCGGTTGGAGGTGTTCCTGCGCCAGGTGCGGTTGAGCCGCTTGACGTCGGTGGGGCGCAGCTGCCTTCTCATCGGGTTACCTTCAGGATTCGGTAGGCGGCGCGGGAGGCCGCGCGGGTGGCCTGCCAGCCCTGCTCGCCGAGCCAGCGCTGCAGCGAGTCGGAGCCGAGATGCTTCTGTACGACCAGGTAGGCGACGCCGTCGGGCGTCAGCCGGGACAGCCAGCTGGTGAGCATCTCGTGCAGGGCGGGCTTGCCAATACGGATAGCGGGATTAGACCAGATAGCCCGAAATTTCACGTCTTCGGGTACCTCGTCGACATGCAGTGACCTTACTTTGTCAAGGTGGGCGGCCTGCGCGTTGCGCGCGGTGAGCTCCACGCTGCGCCGGTTCACGTCGACGGCCCAGACGGTCGCCCCGGGCGCGCGCGAGGCCATGGTCAGCGCGATCGGTCCGTAGCCGCAGCCCAGGTCGAGCAGGTCGCCCTCCTGCGGCGGCGGCGGAACGCTCTCCAGCAACACGCGGGTGCCGAGATCGACCCGCTCGGGGGAGAACACCCCCCGGTCGGTCTCCAGCCGCAGGTGCAGGTCGGGCAGCACCAGGTCGACGGAGCCCGGTCGGCTCGCGGTCCGCGGCTGCTCGGAGAAGTAGTGGGCCACGTGGCAAAACGTTACGGGATCCGGGCACCGAACAGGACCGCGGCACCCGCCACCAGCAGCCCGGCCACGATGGCGGCCACGATGAACCACTGGGTGACCTCCTGGTCCACCAGCTTGAAGCCGAGCGAGGTGCCGATCTGCTCGTAGACGTCACGCAGCTCGCTGCCCGACTCCGCCGTGTAGGCCCGGCCGCTGGTGCCGTCGGACAGCGACTGCAGGGTCTGCTTGTTGACCGGCACGTTCACCGGCCTGCCGTCGATGGAGACGGTGCCCTCCTGCGTGCCGTACGCGATCGTGGAGACCGGCACGCGCGCCTGCTGGGCGGCGTCGATGGCCTCGTTGACGCCTCTGCCCGAGGTGTTGTCGCCGTCGGACAGCAGCACGATCGCGGCCGGTGGCGGGTCGGTGGCGGCCTGCTGGTCGAAGGAGCGTACGGAGTCGAGCGAGTTGAACACCGCCTCGCCGATCGCGGTGCCCGGCCGGGTGGTCAGGTTGCCGATCGCGGTCACGACGGCCTGGTGGTCGGTGGTGGGGGCGATGACCACGTTGGCCGAGCGGGCGAAGGAGACCACGCCGACGTTGAACCTGTCGGGCAGCTCCCTGGCGAACGACTGGGCGGCGGCTTTTGCGGCGCTGATCCTGTTGGGCTGGACGTCGTCGGCGTCCATCGACAGCGACACGTCCAGCGCGATCATGATGGTGGCGCGGTCGCGCGGCACCTTCACCTGGTCGGCCGGTTTGGCCGCGCCGATGACCAGGAGCGACATCATGGCGAGGAACAGCAGCGGCGCCACGTGCCGCCGCCAGCCGGGGCCCGCGGGCGCGACCAGGTCGAGCAGCGCGAGGTTGGTGAAGCGCACGGTGTAGCGGCGCCTGGCGAACTGCGCCGCCACGTAGCCGACCACGACCAGCGCCACCACCGCGAACAACCACAACCACGCCGGCGACAGAAAGGTCACCATGCCTCCTTCATCGGCATAGGACCATTGTCGCCCGGTTCGATTACTCCCTGACTACGCACGTGGCCTCCGATGGGCGAGGTGGGCCATGCGCCGCTGACGCAGGACGAACTGCGCCACGTCGAACACCCAGTCCCTGTCGGTCCGCAGCACCAGGTGGGCCACTCCGGCTCGGCGCAGCGCGGCCTTGGTGCCTTCGCGTTGCAGTGCGGCCGCCTCTGCGTAGTCTCGGCGTACTTTGGGGGAAAGGTGCACTTCGCGTACGTGCCCGCTCTCGGGGTCGGCGAACGCGACCCGGCCCACGTCGGGCAGTTCGAGCTCGCGCGGGTCGATGACCTCCACCGCCAGCACCTGGTGGCGGGCCGACAGCCGCCTGATCGGTCGTTCCCACGTCCGTTCGGCCTCGGGGTCGAGCTCGGGCCGGGCGTCGAGGAAGTCCGACACGATCAGCCGCATGCCGCGCCGCCTGCGGGTGGCGGACAGCACGTCGATGCCCTCCGCCAGGTCGGGCGCGTCAGGTACGGCCTGCCCGCGCGGCGCGTCCATGAGCGAGTGCAGCAGCCCGTACAGCGCGGGCCGCCCGGTGCGCGCCGGCATCCGGTGCACGAACTCGTCGTGCAGCACCAGCGCCCCGAACCGGTCGCCCATCCGGCTGGACAGGAACCCGATCGCGCCCACCGCGGCCACCACCAGATCGCGCTTGTCGGTGTCGGCGGTGCCGAAGTCCATGCTGGGCGACAGGTCCGCCAGCGCCCACGTCTCCAGCTCCCGGTCCGCGATCAGGTCACGGACGTGCGGCACGGTGGTGCGGGCGGTGACCGCCCAGTCCATCCGCCGCACGTCGTCCTCGCCGGGCACGTAGACGCGGCTGTCGCCGGCCTCGCTGCCCGTCCCCGGCAGCAGCCCCAGATGGGCGCCGTGCAGCAGCCCGTCGAGCCGCCGGGTCACCGTCAGCTCCAGGCGCCGCAGCGCCTGCTCGGCTGTGTTCACCGGCCGCTCATCGATTCTGGTTCCAGACGACGAGGGGCGGTGGTACGGCGTGCAGGATCTGCCTGACGACCTGTTCGGGATCGACGCCGTCGGCCAGCGCGTCGAAGGTGAGCATCAGCCGGTGCGCCATCACGTCGACGGCCACGTCGCGTACGTCGTCGGGCAGCAGGTAGTCGCGGCCGCGCAGCAGGGCCAGGGCACGCCCGGCGGCGACCAGGCCGAGCGTGGCGCGCGGGCTGACGCCGACCTCGATGGTGTCGGCCAGCTCGCCCAGCCCGTACTCGGCGGGCGAGCGGGTGGACATGACCAGGCGTACGACATAGTCGGCGACGAGCTGGTGGACCGAGACCTGCTCGGCCGCCTCCTGCAGCGCCATCAGCCGGTCGGGGTCCAGCACGCGGTCGGGCGCCGGCGGGGTGACGCTCATGCGGTGCAGGATCTCCAGCTCCTCGTGCGCGCTGGGATGCGGGACCCGCACGCGGAACAGGAACCGGTCGCGTTGCACCTCGGGCAGCGGATAGACGCCTTCGGACTCGATCGGGTTCTGGGTGGCCAGCACGATGAACGGCCTGGGCAGCGGGTGCGTGATCCCGGCCAGGGTGACCTGGCGTTCGGCCATCACCTCCAGCAGCGCCGACTGGACCTTGGCGGGGGCGCGGTTGATCTCGTCGGCGAGCAGGAAGTTGACGAACACCGGACCCAGCTCGACGTCGAACTTCTCATTGGACGGATGGAAGACCCGGGTGCCGACGATGTCGCTCGGCACCAGGTCGGGCGTGAACTGGATCCGGGCGAACGTGCCGCCCACCACGGTGGCCAAGGTAGAGGCGGCGAGGGTCTTGGCGACGCCCGGCACTCCTTCCAGCAGGCAGTGACCGCGGGCCAGCAGGGCGACGATCAACCTCTCGACCATGTGATCCTGGCCGACGATGACCCGCCGGACCTCGTCAAGGGTCTGACGCAGCACGGCCGCATCGGTTTCGTCTGGCACATCTTCGGCGACGCTCATGACGCCATTCCACCAAACGTCCCGCAAACGTGCACGGTGCCGGTCTGTGCTTTCATGGCAAACGTGGCCAGTCCGCTGCAGTACGGAGATCCGCCCAACCTGGGGCCGTTCGTGGTGCAGGCCCGCCTGCACTCCGCGCCGGCCGGTTTCGTCTACCTCGGCCAGGGGCAGGACGGCCGCGCCGTCTCGCTGGCCCTCCTGACCCGCGGCGCCGCCTTCGACGCCGCCGCCCGCGAACGGTTCGTGACCGCGGTGCGCGAGGCCGCGCCCGCGCGCGGCTGGCTCGGCCGGGCCTCCAGGACACGCGCCGCGGTGCTGGACGGCGTGCCGGAGGTGCTGTCGATGGAGACCGGCACGGCGCCCTGGGTGGCCGTGCCGTTCGTGCCGGGCCGTCCGGGGGCCGAGTGGTTCCTGGAGCCGGTGATGGTCGGGGGCACGTTCATCGGACAGGCGCACGGCCCGGACTTCGTGCCGTACTGGCTGACCGACCGCGCGCCCGCCCTGCCGGGCGCGCCGAGCGGGCGCCGGCCGCTCACCGAGACGCGCCGGCGGGTGCTGCTCGCCGCCATGGCGCTGGCCGTGCTGTTGCTGCTCGGTACGGTGATCGCGCTGCTGCTGATCATGGGCAGGGCGGACGACGAGCCGCTGCCCAGGCCGCTGCCGCCGACGAACTTCCAGCCGACCGCGCCTCCGACGCCGGCCACGCCGGAGCCGCAGCAGCCCTCGCCCACCCAGACGCCGTCGCCGAGCAGGAGCGGGCAGCTCACGCCGGGGCCGACGCCCGGTGAGGACTCGGGAGACGGCTCGCCGCTCTGATCTCCCGGTTTTTCGGCTTGAGTCTCACGTCGCGTGAGGTTCTAGCGTCCGTGGACATGGAGTTCATCGTTCACGACACGCTCACGGCCATGGCCGAGCTGCTGGAACAGCCGCTGGAGCGGCGTCCCGATCTGCTGCGCGAGCTGCTCGCGCCCATCCGCCCGGCCATCCCGATGCCGGGCGACATCGTCGACATCCACCACCAGGGGCCCGGCTTCCGGGTGGACGCCGAGGACCCGCGTTACCTGCCCGCGATCCGCGCCATGATCGAGGCGGACGTGCTGGGGCAGGTCGAGCGGGAGCTGTACCGGGCCGCCGACCGGCTGGCCGGCCTCAAGGTGCCCGGCTCACTGCAGGTGGTGTTCGTGCTGGGAAATCCCGACGACGAGCACCTGATGAAGGTCACGGGCGGCTACTACGGGATGGGCGGTTCGCCCGGCCTGCTGTACCTGCTGGGCTGGCCGACGGAGGAGACGATCGGCAGGATAGCGCACTGCGCCGTCCACGAGTTCCACCACCAGGCGCGCTACACCAACGTGCCGTGGCGTCCGACGGTGGGGGAGCACGTGGTCTCCGAGGGGCTGGCGGAGGCGTTCGTACGGGAGCTGTCGGGGGTCGAGGCCATGGGGCCGTGGTCGTCGATGGTCACCGGCGCGGAACTGGACCGGGCCTACGCGAAGATCATGGCCGACTTCGAGCTGGAGGGCATGCACCTCACGTCCGCGTACGTGCTGGGGGACACCACCGTGGCGCGGTACGGGCAAGAGCCTCGCGGCATTCCCGACATGGCGGGATATGCGGTGGGGTTGCGGCTGGTGGACGAGCACCTGGCCGCCACCGGCATGACGGTCACCGAGAGCACGACGTTGCCGGTGTCGCGGATCGTCCAGCGGGGTGTGTCAGCGAGGTGAGACGAAGCCCGACTCGTAGGCGGCGATCACGGCCTGGGTGCGGTCCCGCGCGCCCAGCTTGGTCAGCACGTTGCCGACGTGCGTCTTGACGGTCTCCTGGCTGACGACCAGTTCGGCGGCGATCTCGCCGTTGGACAGCCCCCTGGTCATCAGCCGCAGCACGTCGCCCTCGCGGCCCGTCAGCCGGCCGATGCCGGGCACCTCTGAGGGCTGGGTTTCGGGCGGCCTGCGCCCGGCCAGCGTCCGGATCGCCGCCGGGAACAGCAGCGAGTCCCCGGCCGCCACCAGCTTGATCGCGTGGACCAGCTCGTCGGGCCTGGTCCGCTTGAGCAGGAACCCGCTGGCGCCCGCCCGCAGCGCCTCGTAGACGTGGTCGTCGTTCTCGAACGTGGTGACCACCAGCACCTTGGGCGGCTCGTCCATGGCCACCAGCCGCCGGGTGGCCTGGATGCCGTCCACCGCGGGCATGCGTACGTCCATCAGCACCACATCGGGGCGCTCCCTGCGCACCACGGGCACCACCTCGGCGCCGTCGGCGGCCTCACCGACCACGCTCAGCCCCGGCTCGGCGTCGATGATGACGCGCAGACCGGCCCGGATGAGGCCCTCGTCGTCGGCGATCACGACCTTGAGCGTCATGCGCGCGACCGCGGGAGTGTCATGAGAGCGACCGTAGGGGATGTCATGGGACCGACCGTAGCGGGGTCAGGGACCGACCTGAGCGATGATCCAGGCCCGCCCCTGCGCCGGGCACCCTCGACCACCGCCTGTCACGGGACCGACCGGAGTGGCAGCCGGACGGAGACGCGCCAGCCGTCCGCCACCGGGCCCGCCTCCAGATCGCCGCGGAGCAGGCGAACGCGCTCCCGCATACCGGTCATTCCCCTCCCGCCCACCCGGTCGCCCGGCCCCGCGCTCGGCCGGTTGTTCCGTGCGTCCGGCCGGTTGGTCGGTGCGTCCGACCGGGTGCCCGGCTGCGTGCCGGTCTCGTTGGTGATCTCCAGTCTCAGGTCGTCGTCCTGCACGGCGACGGCCAGCCGTACCGGCCCCTGACCGTGTCTGAGCGCGTTGGTCAGCGCCTCCTGAACGATCCGGTAGGCCTCCCTGGAGACCACGGCGGGCACGCCGGTCAGGTCGCCCACCTCGCGCCGCACCTCGGCGCCGGAGGCGGCGGCCAGGTCGCCCAGATCGGCCAGCGTCGCCTGCGGCGGGCCGGCGTCAGAGGGCGGGTCGCCCTCGCGCAGGACACCGAGGACGTGGTCGAGGTCGTCGAGGGCGGCACGGGCCGACTGTTCGATGGCCGCCAGAGCGGTCCTGGCCGTCTCCGGGTCGCGGTCGAGCACCCGCCCGGCCGCGGCGGCCTGCAGGGTGACGACGCTCAGCGCGTGGCCGACGGAGTCGTGCAGCTCGCGGGCCAGCCGGTTGCGCTCGGCCAGCGTACGGGCCCGACGCTCGGCCGCGGCCAGCCGTTCGCCGGGGGTGGGGCCGAGCAGCACGGGGGCGAGCCGGGCCAGCAGCGCGCCCGCGCCGGCCGCGAACAGCACCACCGCCCCCAGCACGGCCAGCCCGATCAGCGGCCAGCGCAGCGCCGCCCAGCCCGGCTCGACGGCGATCCCCAGCATCCGCTCGGGCCCGCCGACGAACGGCACCGCGAACGTGAAGACCGTGAACGGAACCCCGGCCAGCGTGCACCCGCTCACCAGGCCGCCGACGCCCAGGTGGAGGGTGTACCAGGCGGCCGTGCGCCACCGTTCCTGCCATGACCGGCCCGCCTGCCTGGGCGGCGTCTCCACACGCGCGCCGAGCAACCCCTGGGCGGCGCTCACCTCCAGCGCCCGCACCGGCAGGAACAGCCCGGTCACCGCCACCACCGGCAGGACCGCCACGAACACCCCGAGCTGGAGGGGCAGCAGGAAATTGGCCGACTGGCCCTGGAGCAGGCCCGATGTCAGAACCCCGGTCATCATGTACGGCATCAGCAGCGCGCCGCCGAGGATCAGGCACGCCCATCGCCGGGGCAGGTTCCATCTCACATTCGTGATTGTATGTCGACGGTTATTCGCTCTCGGTGGAATGCGCCTTTAGAGAAATGCGCCCCCAGCGAAAAGGAGCTGGAATTGGCGCGGCCCGGGTCTAGCGTCGGTGAATAGCTCGAGAGAAAGGCGATTCCATGACGGAGACCCTGCGTACTGCCTGGCCTGACCAGCTCAGCCAGCGCCTGCTGAAGGAGCGCATACTTGTTCTCGGCCAGGAGGTCGACGACGAGATATGCAATCGGCTGTGCGGTGAGCTGCTTTTGCTGGCGGCCGAGGACCCGCACCGCGACATAACGCTTTACATCAATTCGCCGGGCGGGTCGGTGACCGCGGGGATGGCTCTGTACGACATGATGCAGTTCGTCCCGTGCGACGTGGCGACGGTGGCCATGGGCTTCGCCGCCTCCATGGGGCAGCTGCTGCTGTGCGCGGGCACCCCCGGCAAGCGCTACGCGCTGCCCAACGCGCGGATCGTCATGCACCAGCCGCTCGGCGGCATCGGCGGCTCGGCCAGCGACATCCAGATCCAGGCGGAGAATCTGCTCTACACCAAGCGCAGGCTGGCCGAGATCACCGCCCAGCACACCGGCCGGCCGCTGGAGCAGATCCAGGCCGACTCCGACCGCGACCGCTGGTTCACCGCGCAGGAGGCGCTCGACTACGGATTCGTCGACCACATGGCCGAGGGGATGAACTGATATGAGCGGACGTTACGTGCTGCCCTCGTTCACCGAGCGCACCTCTTACGGCATGAAGGAGATGAACCCGTACAACAAGCTGTTCGAGGACCGGGTCATCTTCCTGGGCACGCCGATCGACGACACGAGCGCCAACGACGTGATGGCGCAGCTGCTGACGCTGGAGTCGCTCGACCCCGACCAGGACATCAACATGTACATCAACTCGCCGGGCGGCTCGTTCACCTCGATGACGGCGATCTACGACACGATGCAGTTCGTCCGGCCGGAGATCCACACCGTCTGCATCGGCGAGGCGTCCTCGGCCGCCGCGGTCCTGCTGGCGGCGGGCACGCCGGGCAAGCGCGCCGCCCTGCCGCACGCCCGCGTCCTGCTGCACCAGCCCTCCACCGAGGGCGGACGGGGCCAGTCGAGCGACATGGAGATCCACGCCAGGGAGATCCTGCGGATGCGCGACCAGCAGGAGTTCATGCTGGCCAGGCATACGGGCAAGACGGAGCTGGAGATCAGGAAGGACATCGAGCGGGACCGGATCTTCACGGCCGAGCAGGCGCGCTCCTACAACCTGATCGACGACATCTACGCCTCCCGAAAGCGCACCTTGACCACCGCCCGCTAGAACCGGGCGGCGACGAAGACCTGCGGGGCGGCCGCGCCATGAGGTCGGCCGCTCCCGCAGGCCAGCGAAACGCGGCCAGCGGACTGGGGCTTGCAGTCTGTCGGTGCAGGGCAGTGCGGCCGGGGCTGGGGTGTCGGTGGTAAGGGGCATCCCTCCTGTTTGGTTGTGATAGCGGGACATATACGCTCTTTGCGGTTCTCGGGGGAAATCGGGGGAGTGGCGTGCCGCTGGAGCATGTGGTGCTGGTGTTGGCGGCTGCCCTCTGTGCGGGCTGGGTCGACGCCGTCGTGGGTGGCGGCGGGCTGGTGCAGTTGCCCGCGGTGATGGTGACGGGCATCCCGCCCGTGCAGGCGATGGCCACCAACAAGCTCTCCTCCGTCTTCGGCACCGCCTCGGCCGCCGTGACCTACACGCGTACCACCAAGGTGGACCGGGCGGTCGCGCTGCCCGGCGTGGGGCTGGCCGTGGTCAGCGCCGGGCTGGGGGCCTTGGCCGCGGCGGCGATCTCGGCCGAGGTGCTGCGCCCGGCCGTGATGGCGGTGCTGGTGGGTGTGGCCGCGTTCGTGACGCTGCGCCCGGCGATGGGCTCGGTGCCGCAGCCCCATCTGCGGACGAACGGCCGCGTCGTCGCGGCCGTGACGATCGCGGGCGTGGGCGTCGCCTTCTACGACGGCATCATGGGCCCGGGGACGGGCACGTTCCTGATCATCGCGTTCACCACGATCCTCGGGCTCGACTTCGTGTCCGCCTCCGCCTCGGCGAAGATCATCAATACCGGGACCAACCTGGGCGCGCTGTTCGTGTTCGCCTGGCAGGGACACGTGCTGTGGGGGCTGGGCCTCGGGATGGCCGTCTGCAACGTGGCGGGCGCGCAGGTGGGCGCCCGCATGGCGCTCAAGCGCGGCACGGGCTTCGTCCGCGTCGTGCTGCTGTGCGTGGTGGTGGCCATGGTGATCAGGCTGGGCTGGCAGCAGTTCGGCTAGGACCTGATGCGGCGCCGTGCGCTCGCGCGAGCGCTAGGACCCGACCGGCTCGGCCGTACGGGGGCGCAGCGCGGTGGCGGCCAGCGCCACGAAGGCGGCCAGCAGCGCTGGTACGCCCAGCGCCCGCGGCAGCCCGGACAGCTCGGCGAGACCCCCGATGAGCACGGGCCCGGACAGGAACCCCAGATAGCCGATGCTCGCCACCCGCGCGAGGGCCCGCCCCGCGAACGCCGGATCACGATGCCCGGCGGCGGAGAACACTTGCGGCACGATGCACGACAACCCCGCCCCGAAGCACCCGAACCCGGCCACCCCCGCCACCGGATGCCCGACCGTCAGCGCCAGCCCGAGCCCGGCGGCGGCCAGCAGCCCGCACCCGCGCACCAGCGCCACCGGCCCGAAGCGGACCGCCAGCCGGTCCCCGGCCAGACGCCCGGCCGTCATCATGATGGAGAACGCGGCATAGCCCGCCGCCGCGAACCCCGCGGACGCGGACAGGTCCTCCCGCAGGTAGACCGAGCTCCAGTCGGCCGCCGCCCCCTCGCCCACCAGGCAGCAGAACGCCAGCACACCGAGGAAGAGGATCCCCTTGGGCAGCCTCGGCCGTACCCCGGCTTCCGAGGACGCCGGCGCGGGCCGGGAGCGCAGCGCCCAGGCCGCCGCCCACGCGGCCAGCAGCGCGATCACCACCGCCACCGACAGGAACGTGGCGGCGGGCGAGAGCGCCAGGTGCGCGAACAGCCCTCCGGCGGCGGCGCCCGCGAACCCGCCGATGCTGAACACCGCGTGGAACGACGACATGATCGGCCGCCCCCACGCCCGCTCCACCTCCACCGCGTTGGCGTTCATCGAGACGTCCAGCACACCGTGGACCACGCCGAACCCGAACAGCGCGGCGGCCAGCGTGCCCAGGTTCACGGCGTAGGCGGGCAGGACGAGCACCACCCCCTGCAGCAGCGCGGCGGGGATC
Organism: Nonomuraea sp. NPDC049141; assembly: GCF_040648415.1. Classification (NCBI taxonomy): domain Bacteria; kingdom Bacillati; phylum Actinomycetota; class Actinomycetes; order Streptosporangiales; family Streptosporangiaceae; genus Nonomuraea; species Nonomuraea sp. NPDC049141. Next base: position 252,176 of record NZ_JBEZDR010000008.1, on the reverse strand, counting down.
ATGACGCGGCTGCTGCCGTAGCGGTCGACCAGGCGGCCGACCGCCTGCATGCCCGCCATCGCCCCGGCGGCGATGGCCAGCAGCGCCAGGCTCAGCCGCCCGTCGCTCAGCCCGAGGTCCTGTTTGATGGCCGGTATCCGGGCCGTCCAGGTGCCGATGGCCGCCCCGGCGAGCAAGAACAGCAGGTAGACGGCGACCCGGGCGCGATTCACCGGGCTTCCTGGACGAGCCGGACGGTGACCCCGGCGGCGAGCAGGGCGTCGTGCTGCTCGCGCGGGATGCCGGCGTCGGTCACCACCACGTCGAGCCGCGAGATCGGGCAGACCGCGCCGAACGCCGTCCTGGCGAACTTGCCCGAGTCGCACGCCACGATCACCCGCCTGGCCGCGGCGATGGCGGACTGCTTGACGGCCACCTCCGGCAGGTCGTGGGCGGTCATCCCCTGCTCGGACGACAGGCCGCAGCAGCCGATCACCGCCGTGTCGAAGCGCAGGGCCCTGATCGAGCTCTCGGTCAGGGGGCCCTTGAAGTTCAGCTCGCCCGGCCGTACCTCTCCGCCGGGGAGCACCAGCCGTACGCGTGGCGCCGCGGCCAGCAGCGACGCGGACTGGAGCGCCAGCGGCAGGACGGTCACCCGGCGGTCCAGCAGTGCGCGCGCCACCTCGTACACGGTCGTGCCGCCGTCGAGCAGCACCGCCTCGCCGTCGGCGATCAGCCCGGCCACCTCGGCGCCGATCCGCTGCTTGGCGTCGACCGCCTCGTGCTCCCGTACCCCGAACGGCGGCTCCTCGCCGCGCAGCAGCAGCGACAGCGCGCCGCCCCTGACCCTGCGCACCACCCCCTGCTGGGCCAGTTCGTCCAGGTCGCGGCGGATGGTCATCTCCGACACGCCATGCTCGGCGGCCAGCTCGGCGACCGAGACGCTGTCGTGGGTGCGAAGGGTGTTCATGATGGCCAGCACACGTTCCATGTGTTCATACAAACATGACTTATGTGCGCAATACAATGGTGGGTATGCGCGCCAGCCGTCTGCTCTCCCTGTTGCTGCTCCTGCAGGCGCGCGGCCGGATGACCGCCACCGACCTGGCCGCGGAGCTGGAGGTGTCGGTCAGGACCGTCTATCGCGACGTCGAGGCGCTGTCGGCCGCCGGCGTGCCGGTCTACGCCGACCGCGGCCCGGCGGGCGGCTACCAGCTGCTCGACGGCTACCGGACCCGGCTGACCGGGCTGACGGCCGAGGAGGCGTCGTCGCTGTTCCTGGCCGGGCTGCCGGGGCCCGCGGCCGAGCTGGGGCTGTCGGAGGTGGTGGCGAGCGCGGAGCTGAAGCTGCTGGCCGCGCTGCCGCCCGAGCCGCGCTCGCACGCCTCACGGATGCGTGAGCGCTTCCTGCTGGACGTGCCCGGCTGGTACCGCGACGCCGACGACGTGCCGCACCTCAGCGAGGTGGCCGAGGCGGTGTGGGCGCAGCGGCGGCTGCGGATGACCTATCGGCGCTGGGGCAGGCAGGAGGTCGAGCGGGTGGTGAACCCGTACGGGCTCGTGCTCAAGGGCGGCTCGTGGTACATGGTCGCCGCCCCCGCCGGAGCGACGCCGCGTACGTACCGGGTCGCGCGCATCCTGGCGCTGGAGACCCTGCCGGGCGGCTTCGACCGGCCCGAGGGCTTCGATCTCGGCGGCTTCTGGCGCGACTATTCACGCGAGTTCCGCGAGCGCATGTACACCGCCGAGGCCGTCATCAAGGTCGCCCCCGGCACGGACAGCCTGCTCGCCTACACGATGGGCAACGACGTCGTCGCCGCCGCGCTGGCCGAGGGCGCCGAGCCCGACGCCGAGGGCTGGCGCACGCTCACCGTTCCGATCGAGTCGATCACGCACGCCCGGTGGCTGCTGCTGCGGCTCGGGGCGAGCGTCGAGGTGCTGGGACCGCCCGAGCTGCGCGCGCTGATGGTGGAGGCCGTCGCGGAGCTCGGAAAAATCTACGGCTAAATCGGGGCGATTCTGCCACGATGCCTCGCATGTATCTCATCGCATTCATTGGCGCGTGCATCCTGGTGGCGATGGTTCCCGGGGTCAGCACCGCGATCATTCTCAGACAGACGCTGCGGGCCGGGCGCGGCTCCGGCCTGGCCGCCACCCTGGGCAACGAGACCGGCATCCTGATCTGGGGGCTGGCCGCCGCGTTCGGCTTGTCGGCGCTGGTGCTGGCCTCGCAGGTGGCCTATGACGTGATGCGCGTCGCGGGCGCGGTCCTGCTGGTCGTGATGGGGGCGCAGTCGCTCTGGCAGGCCCGCAAGGGTTCGGCGCCGGTCGAGGGGGTCGCGGTCAGTGGTCGGCGCCGGTCGTTCCTGGCCGGGTTCGGGACCTGTCTGGCCAACCCGAAGGCGGCGGTGTTCGCGATGTCGTTCCTGCCGCAGTTCGTGCCGCAGGGGCAGAACGTCCCGCTCACCCTCGTCACGCTCGCCGTCGTCTGGGTGCTCGTGGACCTGCTCTGGTACGGCCTGCTCATCTGGACCGTCGCCAAGGCCAAGGCGTTCCTCGGCCGCCCGGTCGTCAAGCGGCGGCTGGAGCAGATCTCCGGTGTCGTCCTCATCGGGCTCGGCCTGAGGCTCGTCCTGGACTCGCGATGAGCGGCCGCTGGACTACGTTGGGGGAATGACGAACGACCTGGCGACGCTGATGCGGCAGGCGCAGGACGAGGATCCGCTGCGAGCCCTGCAGGCGACCACCGCGTTGCGGCACGAGATCGAACGCATGGAGGCGGTCCAGGTACGCCGGGCCAGGGTGGCCGGGTTGCCGTGGGCGCAGATCGCTCATGCGATCGGGGTGAGCAAACAGGCCGTGCACAAGAAATACGGCAGGGGCTAGCGCTCGTGCTCGGCTGTCAGCGCTCGCGCCACTCGGCGAGCAGCCGGGGCAGCCCGCGCTCCACGAACGCGAAGTAGTCGCGCATCCTGGCCAGGTTGGCGCCGGCGGTGGTGTCGTCGCCGCCGACCGCCTCGACCGCGGCCGACGCCTCGTCGGTGATCTGCCGGAAGATCGGCATCTTGGCCAGCGTGAGCTCGTACCAGGCGTCGTCGGGCAGACGGTAGACATCGCGGCGGGAGCCGGGCACCGGCTCCCGCACCACCAGGTGCATCTGCGTGAGCAGGCGCACCGCTCCGGAGATGGCGGCCGGGCTGACGCCGAGCCGCTCGCCGAGCTCGGCGGCGGTCAGCGTCCGCTCCTCGGCCGCCATCATCGTGAACAGCACGCGCGCCGCCATGGGCGGCAGCCCCCAGTCGGAGAAGATCCGCGCCATCCGCTCGACCGCGTGGCGCACGGCCTCTTCGTCACGAGTCACAGGCGGGATTCTACGGGCTTCACAAACGCGCGAAACTCTCGGCGAACCATCTCAGCGCGATCTGCCAGGAGTAGCCGCGGCGGATGCGCCCGGCCACGTCCGGCGGCAGCGTGTCGAGGCCGCGGTGCTCCAGCAGCACCTCGGTGCCGCCGTCGACCGGCGTGAACGCGACCTCGATCTCCATCTCGCCCTGGTCGTTGATCAGGTCGGCCCAGACCAGGCGGCGTGGCGGCTCCCAGACGAGGATCCGGCCGGTGTCGACGTGGCCGCCGTCGGACCACAGCTCGCGCAGGTAGCCGTCCGCGAACCGGATGCCGACCGCGCGTGACGGGTCGACCCAGCTATGGGGGCCGCGTACGTACCAGCCGTCGATCTCGTCGGTGAAGACGCGGAACGCGGTGGCCTGGTCGACGGGGACGATGACGGCGGCCTGGACGGAGTTCATGGAGTCGTGCGTTCCACGTGGTCCTTGAACGAGCCGAGCTGCTCGGCCCAGAACGCCTGCACCTGGTCGAGCCACGCCTGAAGGGCGGTGAACGGTTCCTGGCGCAGCGTGTAGAGGCGCAGCCTGGCATCCTCGCCGCCCGCCTCCGCCTGGACCAGCCCGCCGGCCCGAAGCACGCGCAGATGCCTGCTCAGCGCGGGCGCGCTCATCTGGACGGCCTGCGCCAGCTCCCCGGCGGGGCGGGGACCGGCGCGCAGCAGGTCGATCACCTTGCGCCGGGTGGGGTCGGCGAGGGCGGCCAGCGTGGCATCCAGATCGTTGCCGTTTGCGTTAATTATTGCTCGCCTTCGTTGTATGGTGATGCTTAACGATAGCGACAATTATTGCGGAGGTCTGCGCATGGCTGTAGAGCTGGGTTACTACACGCTGTCGGTCGAGGACCTGGATCGGGCCGCCGCCTTCTACGAGGCGCTGTTCGGGTGGGAGTTCCGGCGCGAGCACGAGACGTACCTGCACGTGACCAACACCGCGGTGCCGATGGGCCTCACCGCCTCCGGCCCCTCGTCGCAGCCGAACCTGTACTACAGCGTCGACGACGTCGACACCGCGATCAAGCGGGTGCGCGAGCTCGGCGGCACGACGGGGGAGATCATCGAGAGCAAATCGGGGCGGGGCTGCACCTGCACCGACGACCAGGGCACGGAGATCAGCCTCTGGCAGCCCGCACCCGGCTACTGACAGGTCCGCGCCCGCCGATGGAGGTCCGGGCGCGTTCGTGGATCAGTCGGGTGCCTTCACCGTGGCGATGCCGAGCGTGCTGGTCATCGGGAGGATTCCCGCCTCGAAGACGGCGCCCAGGACCGGCCGGATGAGCTGGGCCAGCCGGTCGGCGCGCTGCTCGCCGAGCCGTCGCCACGGCTCGGCGGCCAGTTCGTCGGTCATCCGCTCGACCTGGTCGCGCAGCGCCCGGCCCGCGTCGGTGGCTTGGCCCGCGGCGTCTACCAGGCCACGCCCGGCCAGCCGATCCTGCGCGGCGGCCCAGTCGCCCTCGCTCCAGCCGCGCCCGGCGAAGTTGGCCGACGGAGCGGCGCCGATCGCGGCGAAGGAGACCAGCGACTCGCACGGGTCCAGCTCCGCCGCCTGGAGCGCCACGAGATGGCCGTCGCCGCGGTGCTCGCGCAGCACGGTGGCGGCGTGCCAGAGCGCCAGGTGCGGCTCGTCCGGCCAGGGCAGGTCCAGGTTGGCGGCGGCGAGCGGCCGTCCGGCCACCGTCACGCTCTCGGCCGTCCGCTTGGCCAGCTCGGCGGCCTCGGCGAGCTGTTCTGCCTTGTCGCCGAGCAGCGCCCGATAGGTGCGGTCGACGGCCCGGATGCGGGTCTGGAGCACCTGCTCGGGGGTGGCGGTGTCCCAGACGGCCGGAACGTGTTCGGCGATCGTCTGAGGGCTGAAGCTGTAGTAGGTGGCGAAGGCCAGGTTCGTGCCCGTGTGGCCCAGCGGCGCGGTGCGGTAGGCGAAGTAGCTCGGCCAGCGCGACTCCACGTCGTAGCCGATCGCCGCGGCTTCCTCGAAGGCCTGGGGGGAGAAGTACAGCGCCGCGTGGATCGGCTCCAACTGGTGCCACATGCGGCGGGCGACTCTGCCATCGATGGACATGCCAATTCCTCACTGTCTAGATAAGGTATGCCAGTGACGATAGACTCCTGGCGCATCACTGGTCAATCCCAAATAGACAGTTATGTTGGCCGGTGGGTGGAGCTCGCCGTCCTCCTGGTGAACGAACTGGCCGTGGGTGAGGTACGCGGGCGCGACCTCGCGCCGCCGGCCGACGGGGCCTCGCGCCGCGCCGCCGTACTGGCCGCCACGGCGCGCCTCGACCGGCCGCCCGCCGGATCTCTGACCGCCGCCGACGCCGACCGCCTGGCGGAGGTGGCCGCCGAACTGCGGCCCGTGTTCGGCGGGGGCCCCGATGCCGTCGCGTCGCTCAACGCGCTGTTGGTACGGCACGCGGCCGTCGCCAACCTGCACGGTGAGCCGCCCGTCCTGGCCTTCCACCAGCCGGACGCCTCGCTGGTCGACGCCTGGGCCGCCGACGCCGGCACCGCGCTGGCCATGGTGATCGGGGTGGGGCAGGGGGTTCGGCTCCGGTCGTGCGAGGCGGACGGGTGCGCGCTGGTCTTCTTCGACGTGACGCGGAACACCTCGCGGCGCTTCTGCGGGCTGTCGTGCCAGAACCGCGCCAAGGCCAGCGCGTACCGTGCCCGGCGGCGGGCCTGAGATCGGCGCGCTGCTCTGTCGGCGCTGTTCTGTCGGTGGTGCTCTGTCGGTGGTGCTCTATCGGCGGCCGAGGGCGATGGGCAGCACGATGTGGTCCACGAGCCGCCGGGCCAGTTCGTGGTCGACGGGCTCACCGCTGACCAGCGCCCGGAAGAACAGCACCGCCGGGCCCACCTGCCACAGCAGGTCGGTGTCGGCGCTGCGCGACAGCTCGCCCCTGGCCCAGGCCCGCTCGAACACCTCCAGCGTCAACCGGCGGCGGCCGGCGATGTAGTTCTGCTGCACCGCGCGGGCCAGGTCGGCGTTGTGCAGGATCTCGCCGACCAGCCCGGCGATGACGTCACCGAGCCGGGCCAGCTCGCCCACCAGCGACTCCATCAGCGCGAGCAGATCACCCCGCAGCTCACCCGTGTCGGGGACGACCGGCCTGTCGGAGACGGCATTGACGAACGCCGCCACCACCAGCTCCGCCTTGGACGGCCAGCGCCGGTAGACGGTGTGCTTGCCCGCCTTCGCGCGTGCGGCCACCGCCTCGATGGTCAGCCTGTCGTACCCGGTTTCGCGCAGCACATCGAGCACGACGCCGAGTAACTCGGCCTCGCGCGCCGGCCCGCCTCGCAAGGGCGTAACGGACATGACTTACAGAGTAGGCGTCAACGCTGCCAGACTGTCAGGTCCATGGTGATGTAGTCACTGGCCCCTCCGGATAGCTTCGTCACCTTGACGAGACCGATCGTGTTCTCGGCGAAGACGCACACCAGCCGGCCCTTGGCCTGGTCGGCGGCGTAGCTGTCCATGTACCGGGTGTTGTCGACGCACGCCTGGTAGGTGCCGGTCTGTCCGGGTTCGAGCACGGCCATCTTCTCCGCCTCGAGGCCGATGGCGCCGTACGTGACGTCCTCGTCGTTGCCCTCCTTCGGGTGGGTGGGGTCGTCGGTGAAGTTGACCGAGTAATAAATGGTCACATCGATGCCCTTGTACGTGCCGAGCAGCGTGCCCGCCTTCGCTCCGGCCACCGAGCCCTCGGTCGCCGTGCCCGCGGGGCTCGGGGTGGTCTCCTCGGTCGTACCGGCAGTGGGCCTGCTCGCGGGCGCCTGTTCGGTGACCGTGACGGTCGCGGCGGGTTGGGCGAGCGGGGTGCCGACGGCGGGACCCTGGTTCAGCAGCACGGCCGTGGCCGCGCCCGCGATCAGCGCGGCGCCCGCGACGGCGCCGGCCACGACACCGAACCCGAACGTCCTGCGTGAGCTCGCAGGGGGAGGAGAGGGCGAGGCCGCGTAGGCGGGCAGGGAGTGCGTGAGCTCCGGGGGCAGCCACTCCGGCCCCGTCCGCGCGTACCGTTCGAGCTCGGTCACCAGGGCGCGCGGCGTCGGCCGGTGCGCCGGGTCCTTGGCCAGGCAGCGGGCGATCACCTCGCGCAACTCCGGCGGGCAGCCGTCGAGCTGAGGCTCGTCATGCACCACGCGGTAGAGCACCGCAGGGTCGGGGCCCTCACCGAACGGTGTGCGGCCGGTCGCCGCGAACAGCGCAAGACCGCCGAGCGCGAACACGTCGACCGGCGGCGCGGCCGGGTGCCCGAGCGCCTGCTCGGGAGCCATGAACAGCGGCGTGCCGATGCGGATGCCGGTGCCGGTCAGCGGGGTCGCGTCGACGGCCTTGGCGATGCCGAAGTCGATGACGCGGGGGCCGTCGGGGGACAGCAGCACGTTCGACGGTTTGAGATCGCGGTGGACCACCTGGACGGCGTGGATGGCCTGCAGCGCCTCGGCCACCCCGCAGACCAAGGTCAGCACCGTGCGGGGAGGTAGCGGGCCGTGCCGGGCGACGGCCTTGTCGAGCGAGGGCCCGGGCACGTAGGCGGTGGCCAGCCAGGGCGTCCTGGACTGGGGATCGGCGTCGACGACGGGCGCGGTGTAGAGACTCTGCACCCGCTCGACCGCGGCGACCTCCTGCTGGAACCGCCGCCGGAACTCCGGATCCCCGGTGAACTCGGCGCGGATCACCTTGATGGCCAGCCGCCTGCCGCTCTGGGTGCGGGCGAGGTAGACCTGCCCCATTCCGCCCGCCCCCAGCCGCGCCACCAGGCGATAGCCGCCGATCTCGGATGGGTCGTCAGGGGCCAGTGGTGTGAAGGGGGGATTCACCATCGCACTTTACCATGCCAATAAATCTACAATGTAAAGGCGTGCGGAGTAGATTGCCAACATCTCTTCGCGAATAACTCTTTGCGAAGAGATGTTGGCAATCTATGGTTGGGTGCATGACCTCAGTCGTCGTCCTCGATGCCAAGGGCCTGCGCGCCCTCGCCCACCCGGTGCGGGTGGAGCTCGTCCAACTGCTGCGCAAGTACGGTCCTTCGACGGCCACCCGCCTGGCCGAGCGCCTCGACGTCAACTCCGGTACGGCCAGCTACCACCTGCGCAGGCTGGCGGCGGCGGGCTTCGTCGAGGAGGACACCGAACGCGGAAACGCGCGCGAGCGGTGGTGGCGTTCCGTACACCAGGTCACCCGGCTCGCCGACAGCGAACTGGCCAGGCAGGAGCCCGAGGCTGTGCTGACCTACCTGCGGTCTGTGGCGGCCGCGCACAGCCTGCTGACCCAGCGCGCGCTGAACGAACTGCAGACCATGCCCCGGCCCTGGTACGACGAGCTGGACATCAGCCACTGGGCGCTGCGCCTCACCCCTGAGGAGGCCGGACGGCTGCACGAAGAGCTGCTGGCCGTGGTCGCCCGCTACCGGCGCGAGGACCCCGAGAGCGCGGCCGCCGAGGGCGCCGAGCGGGTGTCGCTGGTCATGCACCTGCTGCCCGAGCCGGACGTATCGGAATCGAACCTGCCATGACCGGCCGTCCTGCGACTGGGCGGTCCTTACGCCCGCTGGCCGGGGTGCTGGCGGCCCTGGCCATGTCATTGACCGGCACTCGGGTGTCGGCCATCGCGTTGCCGTGGTTCGTGCTCGTCACGACCGGCAGCGCCACCATGACCGGGCTCGTGGCCTTCTGCGAGATGGCACCGTATGTCCTGGTCAAGCTCTTCGTGGGGCCGCTGGTCGACCACCTGGGGCCGCGCCGGGTCTCGTGGGTCGCCGATGTGGTGAGCGCCGCCGGAGCCGGGGCCGTGGTTCTGCTGCACGCTTTCGGCCTGCTGGCCTTCCCGGTGTTGCTCGGGCTGGTGTCGCTGATCGGCGCGGCTCGCGGGCCCGGCGACCTGGCCAAGGAGATCATGGTGCCGGAGGCGGCCGAGCGCGGCCGGATCCCACTGGAGCGGGCCGCGGCACTGTCGGGCGTGACGGAACGCCTGGCCGCCACCGTCGGCCCGGCGACGGGCGGGGCGCTGGTGGCACTGGCGGGCCCACTGGTGGGCTTGACGGCCAGCGGAGCCTGCTTCGCACTCGGCTCCGTCGTCATCGTGTGGGCACTGCCCCGCGCCCGGGCGTCAGCCGAAGACGCAGTCCCCGCCCAGGTGCCGGCTGGTGATCTCCTTGCCGTCCAGGTGTCGGCCGAGGGCGCGGTTCCTCTTCAGACGTCAAGCCACGGCTCAGGTCGCGATTCCGAGGGTGGTGCGGGGGAGCGGGCGGGTTACTGGCGGCGTTTCGCCGGGGGGATCGCTTTTCTGCGGGGTGAGCCGATATTGCTGGCCCTCGCTCTCATGGTCGCCGTGACGAACCTGCTGGACGCGGCGTTCGCCCAGGTGCTGGTGCCGGTGTGGGCCAGGGAGTCCGGCCACGGCCCGGCCGTGATCGGGCTGAACAGCAGCGTGATGGGGCTGGCGGCGGTCGGCGGGAGTCTGGTGGCCGCCGCGGTGGCGCATCGGATGCGGCGGCGGGCGGTGTTCTTCGTGGCCTTTCTGCTCGCGGGTCCGCCGCGGTTCCTGGTTCTGGCGATGGACGCGCCGGTGTGGGCGATCGTGGTCGTGTTCGCGCTGAGCGGGCTCAGCGGAGGCCTCATCAACCCGATCCTGGGCGCGATCTACTTCGAGCGGGTGCCGCGACGGCTGCTCGGCCGGGTCAACGCGCTGGGGGACTCGCTGGCATGGGCCGGGATTCCGCTGGGCGGGCTCATCGCCGGTGCGGCGGTGGCCGCCGCCGGGTTGTCGCCGGTGCTGGCCGCGTGCGGGGCGGCCTACTTCCTCACCGTCGGACTGACCGGACTGCGCCGGGAATGGCGGGAAATGGACCAGTCGCGCGACGCGGGGCGTCCCGCAGCGGTGGCCGCAGCCGGCCGCGCAAGTGGTGCTGCGGGCGGCGGCTCAGGTGGCGCCTCGGCGGAACGTTCAAGTGGTGCTGCGAGCGGCCATTCAGGTGGCGCCGCGGCTGGCCGTTCAGGTGGTGCTGCGGGCGGGCAGCATGGCGGCGATCTCGCCGGCCAGGGTCGGATCGGCCGCGAACGCCTCGAGGATGGCCAGCCGTAACGCCAGATCGTCGCCGGAGCGGGCCGCCACCTGCTCGATCGCCCTCCTGGAGCCGGCGTCACCCCGCCCGAAGATCCGCTGCAGGATGCGGGTCCCGCGGGCGATGTTCGACCCGGCGGCGAGCTCGTTGGTCTTGGCGAGTACGGCACCGCCATAGGCGCAGATCGCCTCGGTGATGTAGGGCATGACGTCGTCCGCTATGTCCACGGATACCTCCATGGGACCTGCCGGGGGATGAAGGCGATGCTAGTCCCGAGAGGCTGTCCGGCGAGCACTAATCTGTGGACGTGTCCTCCTATCTCACCCTGAGCGCCGCCATCGAGCACGAGACGGAGGCCCGCCGCTCCCGCTTCGTCTGCGCGGTCGCCCCGGCGAGGACACCCGAGGAAGCCTCGGCCTTCATCGCCGAACGCCGCCACCTGCACCCGAACGCCTCCCACAACTGCACGGCCTACGTCATCGGCGACGACCGCAAGGGCGACGACGACGGCGAACCAGGCGGCACAGCGGGCACGCCGATGCTCCAGGCCCTGACGGGAAGAGGCTTCAACGATGTGGTGGCGGTGGTCACCCGCTACTTCGGCGGCACCCTCCTGGGCGCCGGCGGCCTGGTCCGCGCCTACAGCTCAGCGGTAACGGAAACTCTGGACCAGGCACAACCCATCAGGATGATCCCGGCAACCCTCATCGAGGTAACAGTCGCCCACGACCAGGCAGGGCGCATAGAGAATGATTTGAGGGCATCAAAACACCCGATCAAGGACGTGTCCTACGGCAGCAAGGTCGTCTTCACGGTAGCGGTGTCAGACGACGAGACGGCCACCTTCACCGACTGGCTGGCAACCCTCACGGCAGGCCGAGCCCAGGTGACTCCGGGCAACAGAATCCACGTAGCAGGCTAAGAATACGGCCGTAACGGCGCCCGGCCCCGTGCGGGCTCAGCGGCCGTGTCCCTGGAGGTCCTCAGCCACGTACGGTGACTGGGCCCTCCCGTGCTGTGCCGTAAAGCACAGAAAAGGTTTTGACCCCTCAAGCGCATGCGGCCCACGGCGGCTGGGCTCTCCCATAACGCAAAAAATCATCCCTCCAGCGCATACTGCATGACGCGAAACTTCGCCTGCGCCTCGGCGAGTTCGGAGGCCGGGTCGGAGTCGCCCATGATGCCGCCGCCGGCGAAGAGGCGGGCGCGGCGGCCGCGGACGATCCCCGACCGCAGCGCGATCCCCCACTCGCCGTCCCCGTGAGCGTCGATCCATCCGACGGGCCCCGCGTACCCCGCGCGATCCATCCCCTCCAGCTCCCGGATCACCTTGATGGCGGTGTCGGTGGGTGTGCCGCCCACCGCCGCGGTCGGGTGCATGGCGGCGACCACGTCGAGCACCGACGCGCCGTCGGCCAGGCGGCCCGTGACGTGACTGGCCAGGTGCTGGACGTTGGGCAGCATGAGCAGTTCGGGCTCGTCGGGGGTCTGCAGCGACGAGCACAGCGGGGCGAGCGTCTCGCGTACGGACGCGATGGCGCACTCGTGCTCGTGCCGGTCCTTGGCCGAGGCGAACAGCGCGGCGCCGCGCGCCAGGTCGTCTTCGGGGCCGCTGCCGCGCGGCGTGGTGCCGGCCAGGACGAGCGACTCGATCTCCTGGCCGGTGCGCCGGATGAGCAACTCGGGCGTGGCGCCGACGAAGCCGGCGACGGAGAAGGTGTAGCACTCGGGATAGCGGTGCGCCAGGCGGCTGAGCAGCAGGCGTACGTCGATGGGACGCTCGGCCGTGGCGAGCAGGTCCCGGGCCAGGACGACCTTCTCCAGCTCGCCGTCGCGGATGCGCCGGGCGGCCTGGGCGACGACGTGCTCCCATTCGGGGGCGGACAGGCTGCCGTCGCCGTAGCTGATGCGGCCCGGGTCGCGGATCGGGGTGAGGGGTTCGAGCCGCGCGTCGCCGATGGTGGTGAGCCAGGCGTGGCCGTTGCGCCGGGCGAGTACGGCCTGCGGGACGACGAGGACGGAGCCGGCGGCGTTCTCGTCGAAGGTGAAGGAGCCGAAGGCGACCGGCCCGACGCCGGGTGTGCCGGCCGGCCCGTCGAGGTAGGCGTCCATACGGGCGTCGCCGAAGAGGTCGCCGAGCCACCGCCGGGCCCAGGCGAACCGGCCGGGACCTGCGGGAACATTCACACGGGCGGCCTCACCCCAGCCGACGAGTCCTTCGCCATGCCTGATCCAGGCATAAGGGGCGGGGGTCCGGGGCAGGGAGGCCAGCAAGTTACCGGGGTCACCTATGGGGGTGGTGCGAACCGGTAGCGGGCGGGTGGTTCCGAGCGCGACACTCACCCAAGACACTCTATGCGGGAACTGAACACGTTCGACTGGGACCCCCGTGAATGACCGGTTACGGTCAACGAACCCAGAAAAAGTGGGAACTCGCATGATATTCGGTCGTGGCCGCATCGGATCCGGCCTGTCAAGCGGCGATATGAACACGGTCCTGAGATGGCAGATGTTGCCCTAACGACATAGTCGGCCTCCTCGCTCATCCCTACTTTGGGCCGCATGATCACTCGTCTCGCGCCCGTCTGCGTCGCCGCGCTCGTTCTTCTCGGTTCCGGTACGGCCCAGGCCGCCACGGCGGAGCCTGTCCCAGAGGTCATGGCGGCGTTGGGTGATTCGGTCTCGGCCGGGTTCAACGCGTGCGGCTGGTACGTCGCCTGCACCTCCCGCTCCTGGTCGGCGGGCGACAACGCCCAGGTGACCAGCCACTACCTGCGGCTGGCCGGGCTGAGCAGGTCGATCCTGGGGCACAACCGCAACTTCGCGGTGCCCGGGTCCACGAGCGCGGACCTGCTGGGGCAGGTGAGGCAGGCGGTGGAGGCCAAAGCGAGTTATGTCACAATCCTCATCGGCGCCCAGGACGCCTGCAAGCCGGCGGAGAAGGACATGACGCCCGTGCAGGTCTACCGGCAGCGGCTGGACGCGGCTCTGGCGGAGCTGCGGGCCGGGATGCCGGGCGTGCGGGTGTTCATCGCCAGCATTCCGGACCTGCGCCGGTTGTGGCAGGTCGGCAAGGGCAACGCGCTGGCGCGCTCGTTCTGGACGCTCGGCCATATCTGCCCCACCATGCTCGCCTCCCCGTCATCGATGAAGGCCGCGGACGTGGCGCGGCGGACCCGGGTGCGGGCGCGGGTGATGGCCTACAACCACGAGGCCGCCGAGGCGTGCGCGACGCTGGGTCCCGCGTGCCGTACGGACGGCGGCGCGGTGTTCGGCTACCCGTTCACGCTCGACCACATCAGCAAGTGGGACTACTTCCACCCGAACGCCGACGGGCAGCGGGTCCTGGCCGCGCTGACGTTCAAGAACGGTTTCGAGTGGATGGACGTGCGCTGAGCGGCGGCGGTCAGCGGCATTGGGCGAGCATGGTGTCCTTGTCCTCGCGGGTGACGGGCAGGTCATACTTGCGCGCGACCTGGGCGAAGCGGGTGACGTAGGCGCAGCGGATGCGGTGCTGCGGCGGCAGCCAGCCGGCCGGCCCCGAGCCGTCCTTCTGCTCGTTGGCGGCGCCGTCGACGGGCAGCAGGTTGAGCGGGTCGTTGGCGAAGTCGACGCGCTTGGCCATCGACCAGCGCGGCGTGCCCATCCGCCAGCCGTAGGCGAGCGGGATGACGTGGTCGACCTGGATCTCGTCGGCGTGCTCCTTTCGCCAGTCGATGGTCCTGCCGGTGTAAGGGTCGGTCAGCCGCAGGGAGACGATCTCGCAGCGGGAGCCCTGGCGATACTTGACGTCATGGCCGTCACGGGCGAGCAGATCGTCGCGGGTACGGCAGCCGTTGCGGGCGTACGGGACGTCGGTGGCGGTGTCGGCCCAGTTGTCGCCGTACCTGGTGCGCTCGTAGCCCGTCTTGGGGCCGCGGCCCTTCACCCGGAGTCCCTTGATGAGGGCGCGGGCGCTGGCTTTGTCGGCATCTTTGGTGATGGGGGCGAGTCCTGGCAGGGTTCCGCTGGTGTTGCTCAGGGGGCTGGCCGCGGTGGCCGGGCTGCTCTTGCTGCCGCCGATGAGGGAGACGACCAGTACACCCCCGGCCAGGAGGGCGACCGTATCCTTTGTGCTCAAGTACGCCTCCGAGATCTTGGGCACAGGTTCTCTAGAGATCAATTCCCGACATTGTGGTGTTTGACACGGTGAGAGGTTTGAGACGGCAGAGGGAGGGATCTATGACGCACGGTGCTGTTGATCCGGATGTGGATCTCCACGTTCCCGGGCAGCGGGCGGAGCTGTCCTGGGGCGTGCTCGCGGTCATCGCGGCCGGGGGTGCGCTAGGGGCGCTGGCCCGGTACGGGGTGCAGAGCGCGCTGCCCACCTCACCTGCCGGGTTCCCGTGGGCGACGTTCTGGGTGAACGTCTCCGGATGCCTGCTGATCGGGGTGCTCATGGTGGTGATCACCGAAGTACGGCAGGCGCATCGGCTGGTGCGGCCGTTCCTCGGGGTCGGGATTCTGGGCGGGTTCACCACGTTCTCCACTTACGTGGTGGATGTGCAGCGATTGGTGGCATGGGGGGCGCCGGTCGCCGGGCTGGTCTATCTGGCGGCCACGATGGTCGCGGCCGTGGTGGCGGTGTGGTGCGGGATGCGGGTGACGCGGCGGCTGGCGCGGGTGGCGGCCCGATGACGATCGTCCTGATCGTGGTGGGCGCGGCGCTGGGCGCTCCGCTGCGGTATCTGGCGGACCGGGCGGTGCAGGCCGGGCACGACACGGTGTTCCCCTGGGGGACGCTGGCGGTGAACGTGGCCGGGTCGGCGGTTCTGGGGTTCCTGGCGGCGCTGCCTGCCGGGAGCGGAGTGATGGCGTTCGCGGGCACCGGGTTCTGCGGGGCGCTGACCACGTACTCGACCCTGGGGTACGAGACCGTGCGGCTGGCCGAGGAGGGCGCCCGCTTCCACTCGGTGGCCAACGCGGCGGCGAGCGTCGTGGCCGGGCTGGGGGCGGCCTACTGCGGCGCCGCCCTGGCGCAGGCGGTGAGCTGAAAAAGTTGGTGCCGTTTTCTGAGTTGCGGAGTAATGATGTAAGCAACTGAGAAGAGGTCGTCATGGATGATTACTCCCGTGTCGTCTCAACGGTGGCGGCCGAGCTGCTGCCGAAGGTGGCCAGCGTGCGGGTGGACCGGGGCAGCGGATCGGCGGTGGTCTTCACAGCCGATGGATTCCTGCTGACGAACGCGCACGTGGTGGGCTCGTCGAGGGCGGGCACGGTGGCGTTCTCCGACGGGGCGTCGGGTGAGTTCCTGGTGGTGGGGCGGGATCCGCTGTCGGATCTCGCGGTGATCAGGGCGCAGGTGCCCACGCCCGGGCCCGTCGTCCTGGGCGACAGCGACGAGCTGGTGGTGGGGCAGCTCGTGGTGGCGGTCGGCAGCCCGCTGGGGCTGGCCGGTTCGGTGACGGCCGGCGTGGTGTCGGGGCTGGGACGGTCCTTACCGGCCCGCAGCGGCCAGGCCGTACGCCTCATCGAGGACGTGATCCAGACGGACGCGGCGCTGAACCCCGGCAACTCGGGCGGCGCGCTGGCCGACTCGCAGGGGCGGGTGGTGGGCGTCAACACCGCCGTGGCCGGTGTCGGGGTGGGGCTGGCCGTGCCGGTCAACAGCACGACCCGGGCGATCATCGCCACGCTGATCAAGGACGGCCGGGTACGACGGGCGTACCTGGGGCTGGTGACCTCGCCGGCGCCGCTGGCCGAGCCGCTACGGCGGCGGACCGGCCAGGACACCGCGCTGCGGGTGGTGGAGGTGATGCCCGGATCGCCCGCCGACCGGGCCGGCCTGCGGGCGGGGGATCTGGTGCTGAGCGCCGACCGCCATCCGGTGGGGGACGCGCAGAGCCTGCAGCGGTTGATGTTCGCCGACGCGATCGGGCGGCCCCTGCCCATCACGGTGCACCGCAACGGGGCACTGGTGGACGTCATCGCGGAGCCGGTCGAGCTGACGAGCCGCACCTGAGCGAGCGGATCGTCCGCTTGGTGACGCCCGCCCGGATCGAGAGCGGGGGCGCGGGCGTCAGGCGTGCGGCGGGGCCTGCGCGGGGTCGGCCGGTGCCGGCTCGATCTGTGCCGGTGCCTGCGCGGGCGGGGTCGGACGGACGTAGGTGCCGTTGCGGCGGGCCAGGAGCTCCGCGAAGAGGGCGTCCCACTGGGCGCCGATGGCGTCGACGTCGTACGTGCGCGCGGTCTCCAGCGCCCCGGCCGCCAGGTGGCGGCGTAGCTGCTCGTCCTCGATGACGCGCAGGAGCGAGGTGGCGAGGTTGGCGTTGGTACGCGGCTTGACCAGCAACCCGTCGACCTCGTCGGTGATCATCTCCTTGGGTCCGTGCGGGCTGTTGAAGCTGACGATGGCCAGTCCCTTGGCCATGGCCTCCAGGATGGTCATCGGGAAGCCCTCGTGGCGCGAGCTGAGCACGAAGACGGACGCCTTCTCCAGTTCGGCGCCGACGTCGGTGGTGGCGCCGGGCAGTTCGACCTTGCCTTCGAGGCCTGCGTCGATCACCTGCTGGCGCAGGTTCTCCTCCTGGGGACCGGCGCCGAAGATGCGCAGCGTCCAGTCGGGGTGGGTCTTGGCGACCTCTTCCCAGGCGACGATGAGCCGGTGGAAGCCCTTGAGGCGGGTCAGCCTGCCGACGGCGATGACGACCTTGGCATCGAGCTTGGCCACGTCGCCGGTCATGGGCGGCACGGCGTTGGGGATGCGGATGAGCCGCTTGGGCTTCTTGGGCAGGGCGGCGCGATAGTCGCGCAGGTCCGCCTTGGTGAGGGTGGCGAGGGCGTCGAAGCGCCGGTAGCGCCACTTGATGAGCTCCTGCACCGCCTCCGGCTGGGTGCGCAGGGCGACGTGCTCCTGGCCGATGGTGATGAGGCTGGGCAGCGCTAACTGGGCCATCGCCAGGTTGAGGCCGGGCCTGGTGGAGATGAGGATCCCGGTGTCGAGCGAGCGGATGTAGCGGGCCAGCTTGAGGTCGGTCCAGAGGTTGAAGCGGTGGTAGGCCGACTCCTCCGCCGGGATGAGCTTGCTCGGCATCTTCGACAGCATCGCGCGCACCGGGTCCGGGCTGGGGTTCAGCCGGTCGTCCAGGAAACGGAACTTCACCCGTGGATCGATGGGGAAGAAGGGCTCCTCGGCCTCTTTCAGAATGCTGACGATCTCGACGTCGTGGTGCTTGGCCAGATAGCTGGCCAGGTTGAACACCGTCCTGATCGTGCCGCCCATGCCGTACGCGTGCAGGATCAGAATGCTGACCTTGTCCGTCGACGGCGGTGGCGCCTTGCGCACCTTGCGGCGGTTGTAGCCCCTGTACAGCCGGACCATCGCCGACTTGCCCTTGCGTGCCAGTGCGCGCACCTGAGAAGTCCCCCTTGGACTGAGAGTGTCACTACACAAGTGGCCGTTAGCGATACGTACCCGTTCGCCACCGGCTTATTGTCCCGCTTTGGCGGAGTGTCCCGTCCATCCCCGAGGACCAACCCCACGCATGATCTATAGACGCTGTAAATCGTCTTATGGTTGCATCCGCGGCCGATGTGCTGGATCCGGGGTGTGCGGGGGGTGTTCGGCCAGCAGGCCGAGTATCACGTCGATGGCCTTCTCGAGCTGGGTGTCCGTGCCCGCCGCGTAGTCCTGCGGGGTGATGTCGATCTCCAGGTCGGGGTCCGTGCCGTAGTTCTCGACCCGCCAGCCCACGTCGTCGAAGGCGAAGGAGAACTCTGGCTGCGTGGTTAGGGTGCCGTCGGCCAATCGGTGCCGCGGCCAGATGCCGATGACGCCGCCCCAGGTTCGCTTGCCGATGAGGGGGCCGAGGCCCAGCAGTTTGAAGGTGTGGCTGAAGATGTCGCCGTCGGAGCCGGTCCATTCGTTGGTGAGGGCGACCAGCGGGCCGCGCGGCGACTCCGGCGGATAGGGCGCGGGGTCGCCCCAGCGGGGGTAGTCGTAGCCGAGGCGGCGGCGGGCCAGCTTCTCCAGCAGCAGCGCCGAGACGTTGCCGCCGCCGTTGAAGCGGACGTCGACGATGAGGGCGTCGCGGTCGTACTCGGCCAGGAAGCCGCGGTGGAACTCGGCGAACCCTTCCGTGCCCATGTCGGGAACGTGCAGGTAGCCGACGCGGCCGTCCGAACGCTGGTGGCAGCGGGCGCGGTTGAGGTTGACCCAGTCGCGGTAGCGGGCGGGCCGCTCGTCGGC
This sequence comes from Nonomuraea sp. NPDC049141, assembly GCF_040648415.1. Taxonomy (NCBI): domain Bacteria; kingdom Bacillati; phylum Actinomycetota; class Actinomycetes; order Streptosporangiales; family Streptosporangiaceae; genus Nonomuraea; species Nonomuraea sp. NPDC049141. The sequence continues at coordinate 233,500 of NZ_JBEZDR010000008.1, read as the reverse complement.
GATGGCGCGGACCGTGGCGGTGAAGAGGCGCTCGCCGCGGCGCAGCGTGAGCTCGACCTCCTCGTCGGCCAGGTTGACCAGGCGTTCGTTCGGGGTGGCGGTCTCGCCGATGGGAGCGCCGTTGATGGCCAGGACCGCGTCGCCGGGCCGTACGTCGAGGCCGAGCCGGTTGAGGGGTGAGGTGGCCTCGGGGTTCCACAGGTCGCCGGTGACGATCGCGCCGATGTGGTAGACGCCGTCGCGGTGGTCCCAGTCGACGCCGAGCTTGCCCTGCGTGTATTCGGGGCCCGGCCGGTACTCACCGCCGCTCTCGAAGGCGTGGCTCGTGGCCAGCTCGCCGTGGAGCTCCCACAGCAGGTCGGAGAACTCGCCCCGGGTGCTGACGCGCTCCACGAGCGGCAGGTAGCGCTCGTACACCTCGGCCCAGTCGACGCCGGCCATGTCCTCGGTCCAGAAGTTCTCGCGCTGCAGGCGCCACGCCTCGCGGAACATCTGCCGCCACTCCGCGGCCGGGCAGACCGACACCTTGATCCGCGACAGGTCGATCCACCCGCTCTCGCGGCCCGGGGTGTCGTCGTCGTTGTCGGGTGTCTCGGTGGCCTTCAGCACACGCAGCCGGTCGCCCGCCCGGTACAGGAGCGTCTTGTGGTCGCGGCCCAGCTCGAAGTCGGTGACGCCGCGGGCGAACGTCTCGCTCTCGCCCTTGGCGAAGTCGTACAGGTCCAGGACGCCGTCACCCTGCAGCGGGCTGCTGAGGATGAGGGCCTTGCCGGGCAGCCCGGCGATGCGCTCGTAGCGGCCTTCAGGCAGCGGGAACGCGGTGACGCGGCGGACCAGCCCGTCGAGGTCCACGCGCAGCGGCTCGGGCTCCTCCTCTTCCTCGTCGTCCTCGTCCTTGGCCCCGAGGGGACGCGGCTGCGGGACGAACGGGTCGGGGACGTCCCGGCGCAACGCGATGGCGTAGGGGCGGGTGCCGAGGGGGAAGCCGAGGTCGAACTGGAGCTGGTCGTAGACGGGGGAGAAGACGCGCTGGCCGATGAAGTACAGGTAGCGGCCGCGCGGGTCGAAGGCGGGACGGGAGTCTTCGAGAAGGGGTTCGGTGGCGGGCACGGTCTGGCCGGTCGCGGGGTGATGCAGCATGATCGCGGTGGTGTGGGCGTTCAGCGGGCTGGCGTACGCGAGCCACTGGCCGTCGTGCGACCAGGCGGGGTCCGCGGGCGGCCCGTGCGGATTGGCCTCGACGAGTACGGCCTGCCCGGTGGCCAGCTCGACGAGATACAGCTCGTCGCGGTGGTTGGTGACGGCGACGCGGTCATGGACGGGATCGGGCGCCAGCGCGGTGATCCGCCCGAGCCGGGCGATGCTCAGGGCGGTCGCGTCGCCGAGGATGACCAGCTGTTCCTCATCACTGTCGTCACTGGCGGCGGCGATGAGGCGGCGGCCGTCGTTGAGACAGGTCAGGAAGCGGTAACGGACGCCGTCCGGCTCGCCGTGCTGCCGGACCGGCCCCTCCCAACCGGCCATGGCGTACGCCTTGCCGCGCGCGGTGACCGCCAGGGCGCTGCCGTCGGGACTGAGCGTGGCGCTGTCGAGGTAGTCGTCGGCGTCCACGAACCTGCGGTTGCGCTGGGTCCTGGAGCTGGCCAGCCGCACGTCGATCCGGTGCGGCGCGTCCCCCGGATCGAGCAGGTAGAGGTCGGCGCCCGCGTGGTAGACGAGGCGGTGGCCGTCGCCGGACAGGTTGCGGGCGTAGTAGTCCTCGTGATGGGTGTGCTTGCGCAGGTCGTCGCCGTCGGGAGTGCAGGAGTACACGTTGCCGACGCCTTCGTGGTCGGACAGGAAGCAGACGCGGTCGCCGCTCCAGCAGGGGGAGGCCAGATTGCCGGGCAGGCGGATGAGCCGGCGGAAGTGGCCTTCGCCGTCGGGATCGATCCACAGGTCGCCGACGGTGCCGCCGCGGTACCGCTTCCAGCGTGCCGGGTCGGCGGTGTTGCGCCCCAGCACGATCATGCCGTCCGGGCCGTGGGCGATGGAGTTCGCGGGGCCGTACGGCAGGCGTTGCGGCACGCCACCCGGCGCGACGCGGTGCAGCCACTTGCGGCCCTCGAAGGGCTGGCACTCGTCGCTGGCGTACAGGATGCGGCCCTCAGGGTCCCAGCCGGTGACGGCGCAGCGAGCCCCGTGGTAGGTGACCCGCCGGGCCGCGCCCCCGTCGGCGGGCATGACGTACACCTCTTCCTGGCCTTCCTCGCGTCCGACGAAGGCGAGCTGGTCGCCGCGCGGAGAGATGCGCGGGTATCCGGCCTCGGCGACCCCGGCGGTCAGGCGGAAGGCGCGCCCGCCGAGGGCGGAGACCATCCACAGGTCGTCCTCGGCGGCGAAGACGACGACGTCCTGGAAGACGGCGGGGAAGCGGAGGTAGGCCGTCATGGATCGCTCCCGTGGTCAGGCAGCCGGGACTCCGGCCGCGGCTGCCTGATCATTTCACCGGGTCACGCCACGTCGGGCTTCTTGGGCTCCTTCTTGGCGTCCTTGGACTCCTTGACCTGGCGGCTGGACTTGATCGCCTGTTTTTTGGATTTGCCGGTCTTGGCGGCCGGCTTCTTGTTCACCATGGTTCCCCCCGAACGGATGATGGTGGATTGGTACATCAACGCACTTAGTACCCATTTCGGGCATGGCGGTCACTATGGGCAGGTTAATGGTGACATATCGTTACCTGCGAGCAGGGCGGTCGCCGAAGGGCTGCGACCACCACACACCCTCGCCGTGCGACAGCCCGGGCAGCGCCAGCTCGAACTCATGCACCGCCACGGCCGGGATCTCGCCGCTGACCAGCCACACCGCCTCCCGCCGCACGGCATCGGCCACCACGGCACCCAGCGCCGCCAGCCGTACGGTCACCGCGCTCAGCGACTCCGGCGGCACCTCCAGCTCGAAGCGGTGGCACGGCTCGTACACCCGTGTGCCCGCCCGGCGCAGCGCCCGCCGCAGCACGATCGCGGTCCGCCCGCGGAAGTCGGCCGCCGTGCTGACCGGACTGTCGTAACCGCTCCTGGTCAGCGTGACCAGGCAGTCGGTGACCGGCCAGCCGTGCGGTCCCTCGGCCAGCGTGTCGCGCACGGTGTCCTCGATGGCCCGATGGAAGGCCAGCGGCAGCGACCCCAGATCCACGCCCAGCCGGTATCCGACCCCGGATCCGATGGCGGCGGGCTCCACCCGCAGGCCGACGGTGGCGACGAAGTCGTTACGACCGTGACGCGTGATCTCCTCGACGACCTCCGCCTGGCGCGCGGGCCGTTCGAGATAGACGGGCCTGGTCGGCTCGAACACCGCCGCCACCCCGAAGTCGGCGGCCAGCGTCTCGGCGATGACCTCCTTCTGCACCTCCCCGTAGAGGAGTACCGACGTCTGACCGCCCGGCAGGGCGCGGGTGCCGATCAGCGGATCCTGCTCGGCCAGGGTGGCCAGCGCGGCATGCAGCCGCCCCTCCTGACCCGGCACCCGCGGCCTGACCACCGTCTCCAGGCTGGGCGGCAGGAAATACCCGGCCCGGCCGCTGTCTCGGGCGTCCGCTTCCGGCGGGGTGCCGAGGTGGTCGCCGACCCGGATCTCGGGGACGCCGCGCACTGTCACGATGTCCCCGGCCACCGCCTCCGTCTCGGCGGACCCGGCCACCCGCACCGCGGTCGGCCGCCCGACATACTCCTCGACCGTCCCGTCCCGGCCGCGGCGATAGAGGGACACCCGCTGCCGCGCCCGCAGCACGCCGGAACGCATCCGCAGATAGGCGATCTTCTCCCCGGCGGCACCACGCTCGATCGCGAACACCGTCGCCCCGGCCGCCCCGCCACCCGATGCGACGGTGGCCGGGAGCAGATGGAACCCGTCGAGCAGCTCATCCACCCCCCGCCCGGTCATCGCCGACCCGAACAGCACCGGATGCAGCACCCCGTCGGCACACTGCCGGGCCATCGCCGCCCACAGCTCCTTGCCGGTCGGCACCCGCCCCTCGACGAGCGACTCCAGGATGCCGTCGTCATGCTCGGCCAGCACCTCGGCGTCCGGGCCGGGAGTGCGTACCGTGTGGGCGTCCGGGCCGCCGAGCCGCCGGACGGTGTTCAGAGGGGCGCAGTGCGGCGAGAGCCACCGCCGGATGTCGTCCAGTAGCTCCCGCTCCCGGGCCCCGGCCCGGTCGATCTTGTTGACGAAGATCAGCGTAGGCACCCGCAGCCTGCGCAGCGTCTTCATCAGGACGCGCGAGTGCGGCTGAACCCCTTCGACGGCCGACAGCACCAGCACGGCGCCGTCGAGCACACCGAGCGCTCGTTCGACCTCCGCCACGAAGTCGGCGTGGCCGGGCGTGTCGATGAGGTTGACCCGCAGGTCGCCCACGGTGAAGGAGGCGACGGCGGTACGGATGGTGATGCCGCGGCGCCGTTCGATGGCGCCGCTGTCGGTCTGTGTGCTGCCGTCATCGACGCTGCCCAGCCGGTCGATCACGCCGGTCCGGAACAGCAGCCGCTCGGTCAGGCTGGTCTTACCGGCGTCTACATGCGCGAGGATGCCGATGTTGAGGATGTGCATGTGTGGTCGAAGCCTCGAGAACTCTCGTGCCAATAGGGCGCTGGGAGACTCGAAGGCACCGCATCACACGCTCCTGCCGGTAGACGTCAGAGACGGCCCCATAGTGGCAGCGGGGTGATCCGCGCCGCCAACCATTATTCGTCGCTCACGACCGTCCGGCCGGACGAGGGCTGCTGCGGCCAAGGACCGGCGCCGAAGCGCACCTCGTGAACGCCGCGCCTACCCCCTCTCGAAGGCTTGCCGCCGGCCGAAGTGGTGACCGGTGGCCGACTTCGGTGAAGGGCTCACTCGTCCGGGAGTTCGGACAGGCCGGGGAGGCTGAGCTGCAGCGCCGCCGGGCCGGGCCGGGCTCCGGCCTCTGGGCCGTGCGGGGCTCCGGCCTGGGGGCGTGGCGGAAGGCGGCGCGCCGAAGCCGCGGTCGCGCGGCCGACGCCGTACTGGCGGGCCAGCGCCTTGACCTGGTCCGTGATGCGCTGCTGGTACGCCTGCGGCGCGTAAGCCCCCCTTCCGTACAGCTCCAGATAGCGCGGCACAAGCCGGGGATGCTCGCGGGACAGCCACCCCAGCCACCACTCGCGCGCCCCGGGCCGCAGGTGCAGGACGATGGGGGCGAGGTGCGTGGCGCCCGACTGGGCGATCTCCTTGACCGTACGTTCGAGCTGGCCGGGGGAGTCCGTGAGATAGGGGAGGATCGGCGCCATCAGCACGCCACAGGGGATGGCGTTGTCGTTGAGCGTGGCGCAGGTCTCCAGCCGGCGGCGCGGGTCGGGGGTGCCGGGCTCGACGGAGCGCCACAGGTCGGGGTCGACGAAGCCGACCGACACGCTGGCGCTCACCTGGGTGATCTCGGCCGCCTCGGTCAGCAGGTCGAGGTCGCGCAGGATGAGTGTGCCCTTGGTGAGGATCGAGAACGGGTTCGCGGCGTCGCGCAGGGCGGACAGGATGCCGCGCATCAGCTGATAACGGCCCTCGGCGCGCTGGTAGCAGTCGACGTTCGTGCCCATGGCGATGGCATGACCCGGCCAGCGCGGCGCGGCCAGCTCCTTGCGGACCAGCTCGGCGGCGTTGACCTTGACCACGATCTTCGAGTCGAAGTCGGCACCGGCATCGAGGTCGAGGTATTGGTGCGTCTTGCGGGCGAAGCAGTAGACGCAGCGGTGGCCGCAGCCCCGATAGGGGTTGATGGTGTGGTCGAACGGGACCCGGCTGGCCGCCGGCACCCGGTTGATGATCGAACGGGCGTGGATCTCGAAGAAGGTCATCCCCTTGAACTCGGGCGTGTCGAACGTGCGGGTGACCGCGCCGCGGGCGAACAGCGGCGCGGCCGGATCGTCCCGGCCGGAATCGGCCAGACGCAGGTTGTCCCAGCGCATCCCATGATTAGAACAAAGGTTCGATGATGATCGCAAATGGAAAGAGGTGGCAATTACCTGCTTGGGCGGGGGCTAATGATCTTCATGGTTGGGCAGAAACCCGGCACAGAGCTTGCGTTCCGGAGGTGCACCCATGGCCTGGTCGCAGGACGAGGAGCGGATGCTGGCACAGATCGAGCAGCACCTCGTCGATGACGATCCGCGACTTGTGGCGCGGCTGGAGTCATTCAACGAGCGGGCCCGGCGCAGCGAGGAGAAGGCCGACGGGGGGTCCGGCGGGCGGCGTAAGCCGCGCCGTTCGACGGTCATCATCCTCATCAGCTGGCTGCTGATCGCCACCCTGGTCGCCACGCTGCTGATCATGGTCCTGCGCCACGAGGCCGCCGCGGCCCTCGCGCTGGCCGCCTCGCTCTGACGCTCTGCCGGACATTTCCGGCGTTTTGTGATGTCCGGGGTTGGCGATTCTGGATGGCATTGACGTGCCCTGTCGTCAGATCGCCTTGCGCCGTCGGGCGGGTGTTGACCAAATCCAGGGCCGGCGGCTCCGCGGTCAGGGGTACGAGATCATTTATGTTGCTGATGCATGAGATCTCTGATCTGAAAGGCATTAGCCATGACGTTTCCCCTGGTCGCCCGGACCGTGCATCGCCATCTCGAGGTCGACGGCGTCCGGGTCTTCTACCGCGAGTCGCTTCCCGACCGGCCCGACGCGCCCGTGCTGCTGCTCCTGCACGGCTTCCCCTCGGCCTCCCACCAGTTCCGCCGCCTGATCGACGTCCTGGGCGGCCGCTACCGGCTGATCGCCCCCGACTTCCCCGGCTTCGGGCACACCGAGACCCCCGAAGGCTTCGCCTACTCCTTCGACCGGCTCGCCGACATCGTCGAGGGCTTCGTCGTAGGGCTCGGCCTGACCCGCTTCGTGATGTACGTCTTCGACTACGGCGCGCCGGTCGGTTTCCGGCTCGCGACGCGCCACCCCGAGTGGATCGCCGGGCTGATCGTCCAGAACGGCAACGCCTACGTCGAAGGGCTTTCCCCGCTCGCCCGCGACCTCCTCGGGCTGCGGCCGGAGACCGAAGGCGCCGAAGAGCGGATCCGCGAGCTGCTCACCCTGGCCGGCACCCGCGGCCAGTACGAGAGCGGCACCGGCGACCCCGAGCTGGTGTCACCGGACGGCTGGACGCTCGACCAGCACTTCCTCGACCTCCCGGGCCGCAAGGAGGCCCAGATCGCCCTCACCTTCGACTACCACTCCAACATCGAGCACTACGACGCCTGGCAGGCCTGGCTGCGCGCGCACACCCCGCCCACGCTCATCGTCTGGGGCACCAACGACCCGTTCTTCCCCGAACCCGGCGCCCGCGCCTACCTGCGCGACCTGCCCAACGCCGAACTTCATCTCTTCGACACCGGTCACTTCGCCCTTGAGGAGAACCTGCCGGAAATCGCGCCCCTCATCGCCGCCTTCCTCGACCACACCGCCACCTGACGGATCGCTCGCACGCGTTCACCGCCTGGCTCACCGCGCCTCCGGCGCCGAACCGCCCGGCTCGCCGCGCCGTCGGCACCGCCCGGCTTGCCGCGCCGCTGGCGCCGCACCCAGGAGCCTTCCTGATCAGGTACCTTCCCGACGGCCCGAAACCTCGACGGGTCGGCTGTGGGCGCGCAGGGCGGCGATCAGCCACTGGAGTGCGGGCACCGCGGGAGGCGCGGTCTCGCGGCCGTTGAGCGTGGCGATCAACTCCCAGTAGCGTTCGACCCGGGCGTCGGCGACGGTCTCCAGCCAGGCGAGCAGCTCGGGCCCCTGCTGTGGGCCGTCGACGATCCGGTCGAGGATCCGCAGGCCCTCGGCCGACTCCGGTGCCACCTGGTCGGCCAGTGCCGGCCGTACGTGCTCCAGGGCCGCCGCTCGTAGATCGCGGCCCGGCGCGGGCTGCGGGCCCGCCAGCGCGATCTCCCTCAACCGGCGGCCGAAGGCGGCGTCGGTGGTCAGCCCGGCGAGCTCCACCCAGGCGTCCACCCGGCCGGGCTCATCGGGCAGTTCCCGCATCCACTCGGCCACGATCCCGGCGTCGCCGTCCAGGTCGAGCCCCGCGAACGTGCCCTCGACGAACTCGTCGACGATCTGCTGCCGCTGCGCGGCGGACAGTCTGGCCAGTTCGTGCATCATCAGTGTCTCCTCGGTCGTGCCACCCTGTTCGGCGATCACGCTCAGTACGGCCCGGCGCATCCGCAGCGCCCGGATCTCGGCGTCGACGGCCCGCAGGTGCACCCGCGCCACCTCGGCCACCGTGACCTGCCGGGACAGGACGTCTTGGACGGCCGCCAGCCCGATGCCGAGGTCGCGCAGCGTGCGGACCAGTTCGAGGCGGGCCGCCGCGGCCTCGTCGTACAGGCGGTAGCCGCCCGCCGTGCGGCCGGTGGGCGGCAGGATGCCGCTGTCGGACCAGAACCGGATCGTCCGCACCGGCAGCCCGGTGCGGCGGGCCAGCTCGCCGATCGTGTACAGCTCCACGTGATCGCTCACGGCACCAACCTGCACCTTCCACCCACTGGAGACGCAAGCGGTATTGCCATGGAATACTCGTGCCCGTATATTCGTCCGCGAATATTCGTCTACAAGGACGGTGTGGGTGGCGCAACGACGCAGAGTGGCCAATCTGTTGGCCCTCTCCGTGCTCACGGTGGTCGCGGAACGGCCGATGCATCCGTACGAGATGGCATCCGTCCTGCGGGCTCGTGGCAAGGATCGGGAGGCCCCCATCAAGTGGGGTTCCTTCTACACGGTGGTACGCAATCTGGAGAAACACGGTTTGATCGCGGCCATAGAGAGCACCCGGCAAGGGGCCCGGCCCGAGCGGACCGTCTACCGCATCACCCAAGACGGCCGCGACGAGGCCGAGGACTGGACGCGCGAGCTGCTGGGGACACCCGAGCGGGAGCACACGGGGTTCGAGGCCGGGTTGTCGGTGATGGGCGGGCTCGACCCCGACGAGGTCACCGCGTTGCTCCGGCGGCGGCTCGCCCTGCTCCGCGACCGGATCGCCGTCCAGCGGTCGAACCTCGAGGTCGAGCGTGGTGAGATCCCGCGGTTGTTCCTCATCGAGTCTGAATACGCCCTGGCCATGAGCATGGCGGAGGAGGCGTGGACCGGGGCGCTGCTGGCGGAGCTGACGATCGGCACGTTCCCCGGCCTCGCCCAATGGCAGGGCTACCACCAGCCGAACCAGCCCCCGCCGACCACAGCGGACCCGACGGCAAGAGACCTCGCGCCAGGAGACCTCGCGCCAAGAGACCTCGCGCCAAGAGACCTCGCGCCAAGAGACCTCGCGCCAAGAGACCTCGCGCCAAGAGGCTTCGCGCCAAGAGGCTTCGCGACAGGAGACTTCGCGACAGGAGATTTCGCGCCGGAGAGCGGTCGCCCAGACGGAGGCGCCATGGGGGAGCGGGGCGGCCTGGCGGGCTGACCCCCGGAGAGCCGGCCTTCCTGGGACGGACCGCTGTGGAGCCCGCTGTGACCAGGCCGAGCCTACGGGTGGCAGTCACGCCGCACGCACCGGGGCTCAGAGCCGCTCAAGATAGTCCGCCAGCGCGGCCGGGGAGTCGGCCATGAGCCCGACATAGCCGTCGGGGCGGATCAGCACGGTCGTGCCCTCGCGTCCGCCGTACACGCGGTGCAGGTGCCCGCTCGTGTCGGCCAGTCCGGCCCGGCCCGGGCGGACGACGGTGTAGGCGCGGACCCGGGGATCGGCGAGGTCCGGGGCGACGCCGAAGGCCAGGGCGGTGAAGTGCGGTCCGCGGAGCAGCTCGGACAGGCGGTGTTCGCTCCCGTCGAGCATGACGGGGGCGTCGGGGGCCACGTCGCCGGCCCGGACCCGGCCGTGGCTGCCGGTGAGGTGCCGGGTCAGCGGGCCGGTGCGGTAGACGGGGTGGTCGTGGCGCGTACGGCGCTGCTGGCGGGCCATGACGGACTTCAAGATCAGCCGCACCAGCGGGCGAACGACGCGCGGCGGGACCATGCCCTTCATCCGGCGGTCGCTGTCGGCCAGGATCTCCCGCGCGACCGGCAGCCGCTCGGCCTCGTAGCTGTCCAGCAGTTCGGGCCTGGCCGCGCCCTGGATGACCAGGGCGAGCTTCCAGCCCAGGTTGTAGGCGTCCTGGATGCCGGTGTTCATGCCGTGGCCGCCGAAGGGGCTGTGCACGTGGGCGGCGTCTCCGGCCAGCAGCACCCGGCCGACCCGGTAGCGTTCGACCATCCGCAGGTTGTAGCGCCAGGTCGACAGCCAGGCCGGGTCGTACACCTGAAGGTCGCGGCCGGTCCTGGTCGTGAGCGCGTGGCGCAGGGTGCCGAGGTCGCCCTCGTCGCCGGGCTCCAGTGAGGTGACCACCTGCCAGGTGTCGGCGTGGGGGATGGGGCGGGCGACCAGCATGTGGCCGTCGGCGCTCACCCAGAGGTGCGTGCCGCTGCCGCGGTCCAAGCCGTCGATGCGCACGTCGGCGATGAGCGCGCGCGTGTCCTCGGCCGTGGAGCCGGAGAAGGGCAGGCCGAGGGTGCGCCGGACCAGGCTGCGACCGCCGTCGGCGGCGACCAGGTAGCGCGCGTGGAGCCGCTCGCCGTCCTCCAGCGTCGCGGTCACGCCCTCGTCGCCGGCGTCGAATCCGGTCAGCCGCCGCCCGAACTCCACCTTCCCGCCGAACTCGGCGAGCCGGTCGCGCAGGATCGACTCCGTGCGCCACTGGGGCAGCGCCACGGTGTTCGGGTACGGGCGCGAGGGGTCGGCGGGGGCGGGCGGCAGGCGCAGGTCGAAGAGGGGTTCGGTGCCGAGGTGGAAGCGGAGCCAGCCGCGGACGTCGCCCGCCGCCAGGATGCGGTCGGCGACGCCGAGATCGTCCAGCGCCTCCAGGGAACGCGGCTTGAGCGTGAAGCCGCGTGAGCCGGCCGCGGGCGTGGCGGCCTGCTCGATGATGCGGCAGGCGACCCCTCGGCGGGTCAGGTCACAGGCGAGGGTCAGGCCGGTCGGTCCGGCGCCCACGATCAGTACATCCGTCATGACCCCCACATTAGGACCTGTCCAGTTGTATACGTCAAGATAGGAGCATGCCAAGATAGGGACATGTCACTGCGTTACGCCTTGCTCGGCTTGCTGGAGGACGGGCCCGCCAGCGGCTACGCCCTCAACGTCCGTTTCGAGCGCTCACTGCAGCGCTACACCTGGACGGCGCGGCAGAGCCACATCTACCCCGAGCTCAAGCGCCTGGCGGACGAGGGCCTCGTCGTCATCGCCGAAGAGGGGGCCCGAGGCAGCCGGAGCTATGCGATCACCGACGCGGGCCGTGAGGAGCTGCGCGCCTGGCTGCTGTCACCGCCCAAGCCGCGCGCCGTCCGCGACGAGCACGGCCTGCGCATGTGCCTGCTGTCCGCCCTGGACCCACCGGAGGCGAGCGAGCTCGTACGGGGACATCTGGAGACGGCCGAGCAGATGGTGGCCGAGCTCAAGGCCATCGCCGAGGCCGCCGACGCGGGCGAGCACCCGCGCGGCGGCCTGCGCTTCGGCCGGCTCGCGCTGCAGTACGGGATCTCCCAGTACGAGGCGCAGCGCGAGTGGGCCAGATGGGCTCTGCGGCAGTTGGAAAGCTGAGGTCACAGACGGCGCAGGAACGTGGCCGCCACCGGGGCCGCGACCTTGCCCCCGGTGCCGCCTCCCTCCACCACCACGGCGAAGGCCACATCTTCCTTGAACCCCATGAACCAGGCATGGGTCTGCAGCTTGTCTCCGGTGCCGTACTCGGCGGTGCCCGTCTTGCCGTGCGTGCCCGCGGGCAGCCCGGACGCCTTGGCGGTGCCCTTGGTGACGACGGCCGCCATCATGGCGTGCAGGTTGGTCTTGACGCCCTCGGGCAGCGGCTGCTCGCTCGCCTTCTGCTTCAGGTCGGGCACCAGCGTGGGCGGCCGCCAGGTGCCGTCGGCGATGGCCGCGGCGACCGAGGCGATCGACAGCGGGCTGGCGGTGATCCGGGCCTGCCCGAACGCCTCGGCGGCCAGTTCGGCGTCCGACTCCGGCTTGGGGAAGCTGGCCTTGGTGGCCGGCACCCCGATGTTCAGGGGCTGGTTGAACCCGACCTCCTCGGCCGTCTTCAGCAGCTTGTCGGCGCCCAGCCGCTTCTCGGCCAGCGGCGCGAACGTGGTGTTGCACGAGTGGGCGAAGGAGTCGAGGAACGACAGCGACCCGAACTCCTCCTTCTCCGAGTTGCGGATCTTCAGCCCGCCCACGTTCGCGTACATCGGGCAGGACACCTTGTCCTCCGGCGTCATCCCGGCCGCGAGCAGCCCGATCGCGGTGACGGCCTTGAACGTCGAGCCCGGCGGGTAGCGGCCGTCCAGCGCCCGGTTGAAGCCGCCCTGGTTGTTGACCACGGCCAGGATCTCGCCCGTGCTCGGCTTGATCGCGACCATCGAGGTGGGCTTCTTCACGTCCTTGACCGCGGCCACCGCGGCGGCCTGCGCGCGCGGGTCGAGCGTCGTCTTCAGGTCCTCGCCGTCCTTGCCCTCGATCGTCTGCAGCGTCTTGTCGCCGACCTTGATCTCGGTCGCCGGGGTGCCGGCCAGTTGCTCCTGGAACGTCTCCTGCAGCCCGCCCCTGCCGATGGCCTGGCCGACCTGGTAGGAGGAGCCGAGCTTGGCCACGTCCTTCTTGGTCGCCTTGTCGAGGTAGCCGACGAGCTGCTGCACCGACCCGCCGACGTCGCCGGTGTCGATGCGGTCGCCGCCGGAGTCGGTGATCTCGGCCCGGTCGGGCCAGCGCGTCTTCAGCGCGAACGTGGCGCCGGCGGTCAGCGACGGATGCAGGGTCTTGGGCGTCCAGTCGACCTTCCAGGCGCGATCGGCCACCTTCAGGTCGATCTGTCCCTGGTAGGTCCAGTCGCCGATGTTCTTCAGCGTCAGGGTCGTGGTGTACGGCACCTTGGCCCGGTCGTCGCCGGACTCGGTGACGGCGCCGAGCTTGACCGAGGTGGCCTCGACCGCCAGGCCGGTGCGCATCTGGTCGTACGGCGTCAGCTGCTGCGGTGTGGCCAGCACGGCGGTCATGGCCGCCTTGTCACCCGACTGCCAGGCGGCGGCGAAGAGCCGCGCCGCCTCGGCGGGTGTGCCTCTGGTGTGAAGCACGTAGTACGCGCCACCCGCGGCGGCCCCCGCCGCCAGCACGGTGACGCAGGACACGATCGCGATGGTGCGGCCACGCGCCACTGGTCAGCCCCCTGATCATCGACGGATTGCCGAGCTTAGCGACAAATTAGGACATACCGCTTGCGGCTTTGAAACTTGACGCATAGGTCGGCACGTATTCCTGGCCGGACAACTCCCGGATCGCGGCCATGATCTCGTCGGTCACCCGGCGGCGGTCGCGAGCCTTGGTGTGGTCGCCCTCGAACCGCATCGGCGCGCCGATCGTGATGCCGATCTTGGCCGGGCGCGGCACTTTGGAGCCGACCGGCAGCACGCGTTCGGTGCCGCTGAGCGCCACCGGCAGGACGGGCGCGCCCGTCTTGAGCGCCAGCCAGGCCACGCCGATCTTGCCGCGATAGAGGCGGCCGTCAGGGGAGCGGGTGCCCTCGGGGTGGATGCCGAACAGCTCACCGCGCTCCAGCAGGTCGGCGGCGGCGTCGAGCATCTCCTGCGCGGCGTGCGCGCTGTCGCGGTCGGTGGGCAGGCTGCCGCCCAGGCGCATGAACCAGCCGGAGACCGGGTTGCCGGAGAAGTATTCCTTCTTGGCGGCGAACGTCACGTGCCGCGGCAGCAGCGCGGGCAGCAGATAGGAGTCGAGCACCGACAAGTGGTTGGCGGCCAGAATGGCCGGTCCCGTCCTCGGCACGTGCACCGCACCGGAGATGTGCGGGCGGCACATCGCATGGGCGATCGGCGCAGCGGCGAACTTGACCACTTCATATAGCAACGGGCTCTCCTGGATGATCGGCGGTCCGGGCCACCCCACCCTAGAGCAGGCGCCCCGGCCGGGACCGGGGCGCCTGAAAAGCCTAAGGCCGATGTGGCGGTCGCCTCCTCGGCGAGATGCACAACACGGCTCCAGCCGAACGGTATTCCGTGAAGGCGGTAATTTGCGGCCCGGGGGACACAGACCACATCGGCCATTCGATGCTAACGGACATCCGGCGGCACGTATTCCACCGGCCCAAAAGAATCGGTCAGGTTCTGGTCCAGTGTGGTTGTGCTACATCGAAGACCCGCAGCTCACGGCCACGCAGGGCCACCTCCGCGAACTGCCACAAAATCGCTCCGGTCGGCGCGTGGACCACGATCGAGGGCCCCAGCGGCATCTGCAGCAGCCCGCCGCGCCAGCGCGGCACCTCCGGCGCCAGGAACCGCTCCAGCGGCACCGCGTGCACCGAGGCCACCTCGTGCCCGTCGGCGACCGGCTGCTGGCCGTCGCCGAAGGCCACCACCGGCGTGATGACGAACCCCGAGTCGGTGACGAAGTCGTCGAGCAGCCCCGCCACCACGACGCCCGTGACGGCCGTCTCCTCGGCCAGCTCCCGCAGCGCCGCCTCGACCGGCTGCTCGCCGTCGTCGAGCCGCCCGCCCGGCAGTGCCCACTGCCCGGGGTTGCGCCCGCGCGGGGCCCGCCTGATGAGGATCGTGTACGGCAGGCCGGCGGTGTCCCTGAGCACGCACACCGTCACGGCGGCCCGGCGAACCCCCTCGGCCGGCGGCGCCTCCCGGCGGTCGAAGGCGGTCAGGCGGGTGGTGACCAGCTCACGGAGCTCGTCCATCGGAGGAAGCACCAGCCCAGGATCTCACGCCCGCCAAATGCGTATTTATCAGTCGAGTCCCCGCTTGCCAGGCGTCCAGAAGGGCTTCGTTCGGACGTTCTGGCGCTGCCAGCCCCGCTCGCGCACCAGATGCGCGCGGACGGCCTGGATCGTCCGGGCCTCCCCCGCCAGGTAGGCCACGCCGGGCTCGTCCGGCAAGGCGAGCTTCCTGACGGCCGCCACCAGCAGCTCCGAGCTCGCGGCGGAGGCTCCCTCGCGGCAGACCCGGGTGAGGTCGCGCGGCAGGTCCAGATGGTCGCCGGGCCCGTCGGCCTCCACGGCCCCGAACACCACCTCGCCCTCGGGCAGCGCGCGCAGCATCGCGCCGAACGCGACCGACGCCGTCTCCTCCCCGGCGAACAGATGGTACGGAGCGGGCCGTACGACGAGGCTGCCTTCCGGCTTGGTGAAGGCGATCTCCTGGCCGGGCCGGGCGTTCCTGATCCAGCTCGTGCCGGGGCCGTCGCCGCCGTGGTCGAAGCCGATCAGCTCGATGGTGTCCCAGGTGGGGTCGTGGTGCCAGATCGAGTACGTACGCAGGGCGTTGGCGATCTCGCCCCGTAACCACGCACGCGCCGTGAAGATGTCTTTGACCGCCAGGCGGACGTGCTGCCCCGGCGTCCACTTCAGTCCTGCCAGGGCCTCGCCGCCGATTCTGATCTTCCGCATGCGCGGCGTCACCTGTTCGGTCTCCAAGACCTCGCCGACGACGAACAGCCGGTCGCGCAGCGCGTGGGTGATGGTCGTCTTCACGTCAACAGCACTCCTCATGAATAAGGCGGTCAGTGGCGGCGGGGGTCCAGCTGCTCGATCCGGCGGCGGGCCTCGATGAAGATCGTTTGGATCTCGTCGACGACCCGGGGGTCGCCGTGCGCGTGGGCGAGTGTCTTGACCGCGGCCTTGACCAGGCGCAGGGCAGGGCCGATGATCTCGGCCGCCTCAGGCTCGCGGAACATCCCCCACTCACTCCGGCTGGCCGCCCGCGCCCAGAGCCGGTCGATCTCCTCGGCCTGCTCGCCGACCACGCCCAGGCCCGCCTCGGTGATGTGGTGCACCTTGCGGCCCTCGGCCGCCTCGATCCGGACGAGGCCCTCGTCCTCCAGCAACTGCAGCGTCGGGTAGATGGAGCCCGCGCTGGGCTCGTACGTCCCGTTGAAGCGGTCGGCAAGGCGGTTCATCACCTGGTAGCCGTGGCCGGGCTGCTCGGCGAGCAGGGCGAGGATGGCCAGGCGCAGCTCCCCCGGCCCGAAGAACCGTCCAGTAGGCCCGACACCGCCTCCGCCGGGCGCGCGGCGTGCGTTCATCATGGCTCGGATGCTATATCGAACGATATAGCGAAGTAAACATCAACTCTCGGCGGCGAAGACGAGCCCGTGCTCGTCGTGGCGGGCGGTGAGGGTGACACCGGTGCGGTCGCAGCGGACCGCCTGCAGCAGGGGAGTGTTGGACAGCACGGTGACACCGGGGTCCGCCCGGCGCGCGGCCGTGGCCGCCGCGTCGGCGCCGGGCAGGACCAGGCACGCGTACGTGGCGCCGTCCGGCCGCGGGCCGTGGTCGAAGCCGACGGCGAACAGCCTGGCGGTCAGCGGCTCGGTGGACCCGGTCGCGGTGATGTCCGACCAGCTACCGGTGCGGCGCTCCACCCGCGTCCACATCGGTTCCCGATCGGACAGCGGCACGTAACCGATCCGCCCGTGGTGCGCATAACGGCCCGTCGTCACCGGGCCGGACACCAGGCGCTGGTCGATCGTCGTCACCACCGGGTACGCCGCCGACGGCGCGGTGATCCCGGCGCCGAGCGCGACGAACACGTCGTCGAAGCAGAACCACGCCTTCCACCCGTCCGCGATCCGGTCGGTCCCCGCCAGGCGCATCACGGCGATGCCGTGGCGCCCGTCCGTCCAGCCGCCGACGTCCGGTGAGGCGCCGTGCCGGTCGTTGGGGCGGGGGAGGAGCGCCGCCGGGCCGGGCGGCTGCTCGGCGGTCACGCCCGGCAGCCGCGCCCAGTCCCACAACGGGATGACCGCCCGGTAGCCGTCCTGCGGCCCGTCGCCGATCCGGACGGGGGCGACGCCGTCGCCGATCCGGACGGGGGCGACGCCGTCGCCGAGGTGGCGGCCACGCAGGTTCTCGCCGTTCATGCTCTCGGTGGGCGCGGTACGGCTCGACGACATGCGCACCGCCACCGACCAGCCGGGTCGCCGATGCACGAGATAGTCGGAACGCGGGTAATAGCGACAGCCGACGGGTCCGGCGGCGGGCCGTCCGGCTTCGGCCTCGGCCAGGTGCCGTTCGAAGGCCGCCAGTTCGTCCTGGCGAGGCGCACCGGCCGCGCGCAGGCGCCGGATCGCGGTCCGCAGGTCGGCGGCGGGCCGGTGGGCGTCCGCGCGGGTGATGTTGCGGCCCATGGTGGTGAAGTCGAAGACGCCTCCGTGCATCGCCCACCGCAGGCCGTCCAGCAGGAAATCGGTGAAGAAACCCACCTCGGCCGTACCGAACGCCCACGGCGTGCCGTACACCACATGGATCCACAGACCCAGGTCGGCGGCCAGCGCGAAGCCGTAGCCGCCGGAGTAGAGCTGGGCGCCGTGCTGGTGGAAGCTGAAGTCGTCCTGGATCCCCTCGCCACGGGTCGCCCGCAGGGTCGTCGACATGCGCGCGACCGCCGAGGAGACCAGGCCGGCGTCGTCCACCAGCAGGCCGTGACGCAGTACGACCGCCTGGGTCCAGACGAGGTTCTGGCCGGTCATCTCGCCGGGGCCCGCGCAGCCGGCGAGCCAGGCGCCCCAGGCCGCCCGTTCGGCGGGGCCGAGCCGGTCGGCGAGCAGTAGGAGGGCGTCACCGGCCAGTTGCGGTGCGGCGATCTCGTTGTACCACCAGTTGGCGCTGCGCGGGGCGTGGCGGCGCCAGGCGTCGAGGGCGGGGAGCGCGGTGGGCCGGTGCTGTTCGGAGAGTGCCAGGGTGAGGGTCCTGGACAGGTGTTCCAGCGGCGCCCAGTTCCGGCCGTCGCCCCGGTCGGCGTAGTCGAGGTCCGGCCACGTGCCGTCGGCGCCGGGCCCGTCCGCCAGGGGACCGGGCCCGGCCAGGCCGGAGGCCGCGCCGATGGCGGTGGTGCCGGAGGCGGAGTCCAGCAGCTCGCGCAGCAGCCGGGCTCTGGCCGTTTCGAGGGCCGCTTTGTGAGCTGTTTCGGGAGCCGTTCCAGGGTCGGGCATGTCGCTCCTCAGAGGTCGGGCAGGTCGCTGCTCAAGCGTGGCGCAGCAGGGCGAAGGCGCGGTCGGCGCGGTGCAGGGCCTCCGGC
Organism: Nonomuraea sp. NPDC049141; assembly: GCF_040648415.1. Classification (NCBI taxonomy): domain Bacteria; kingdom Bacillati; phylum Actinomycetota; class Actinomycetes; order Streptosporangiales; family Streptosporangiaceae; genus Nonomuraea; species Nonomuraea sp. NPDC049141. The sequence continues at coordinate 215,416 of NZ_JBEZDR010000008.1, read as the reverse complement.
TCGACCTCCGCCAGCGTGCGCCCGTCGGCCAGGGCCTGCCAGTTGTGCTTGGCCAGCACCCGGTGCGCGGCCAGCACCTGCGCCGCCAGCAGCGAGGCGGTGAGGGCGTCGGGGATCTCCGGAGCCTCGGCGAGCGCGGCGGTCAGGGCGTCCTCGTCCAGCGACATGAAGTGCAGCAGGCGGGCGGCCACACTGGGCGTGCCGAAGGCCAGGCGGCGAAAGGCCATCACCTCCGGCTGGTCGTTCAGCCCGGTGACCGGGTCGTGCCTGGCCAGGGCTTCGAGAAAGTGCCGGTGCAGCGCCGCCAGCGGATGCTCGCCCGCGGCGCGCTGCCGCACCACCCGCGCGAACTCGCCCTGATGGTCGCTGATGCGGTGCAGGACGAGGTCCTCCTTGGCTGGGAAGTACTTGAACAGCGTCGGCTTCGACACCCGCGCGGCGGCGGCGATCTCGGCGACCGGAACCTCGTCGAAACCACGCGCCAGGAAGAGCGAGATGGCCGCCGCGGAGATGGCATCGCGCACCTGTTCCCTGTGCAACTGCCGGAGTCCTGTCATGAGTCCACTCTAACAAAGTGTTAACCTGGTAAAAGTATTAACCGAGTTAACTGGAGGTCGGATGGCCACGCTCGACGAGGAGAGACGATACGTCGAACAGTGCGGAGCCGGGCTGCGCAGGATGCTCGACGCGGCCCGGGACAACGTGATCGTCGGCGAGAGCGTGGCGGGCGACCGCTACAGCGCCGAACGGCTCGGCCGTCACCTCAAGAGCCTGGCCAAGGAGCTGAGCGAGGAGCCGGAAGGCCCGCCGTTCTTCGGACGGCTCGACTTCGGTGGCGACTCCGCCGAACACCAGGGGCGCAGTTACCACATCGGCCGGCGGCACATCACGGGCGAACACGGCGGCCCGCCGGTCGTCATCGACTGGCGGGCGCCCGTCTCGCGGGCCTTCTACCGGGCCAGCGCCCGCGACCCCTTAGGCGTCGAGGTGCGCCGCCGATTCGGCTGGGCCGGCACCACACTGACCTCTTTCGAGGACGAACGGCTCGCCCAAGGCGAGCAGACCGAGAGCCGGATCCTGGCCGCCGAGATCGAACGGCCCCGCGTGGGCCCGATGCGCGACATCGTCGCCACCATCCAGCCCGAGCAGGACGACCTGGTCCGGGCCGGGCTGGAGGAGTCGATCTGCGTGCAGGGCGCACCCGGCACCGGCAAGACGGCCGTCGGCCTGCACCGGGCGGCGTTCCTGCTGTACGCGCACCGGCAGCGGCTGGAGCGCTCGGGGGTGCTGGTGCTGGGCCCCAACCGGGCCTTCCTCGGCTACATCTCGGCCGTGCTGCCCGCGCTGGGCGAGGTCGACGTCGAGCAGACCACGCTGGAGCGGCTGCTGGGCACGGTCGCGGTCACGGCCACCGACAGCCCGGCCGCCGCGCTGGTCAAGCATGACGCGCGGATGGCCGAGGTGCTGCGCACGGTCCTGTACGGGCGCATAGGCAAGCCGGTCGAGCCTGTCTCCGTCGCGGACGGCTCCTTCCGGTGGCGGGTCGGTGCGGACGAGCTGCGCCGCATCGTCGACGACACGCGGCGCGACGGCATGCCGTACGCGATCGGGCGTGAACGGGTGCGCGCCAGGATCACCGAGCTGATGCGGCGCCAGGCCGAGCTGCGCGGCCGCACGGGCAACGCCGTCTGGACCCGCAAGATCGGCAAGGCGCTCACGCCGTTCCTGGACGAGATCTGGCCGGCCGTACGCCCGGAGGAGCTCCTGTGCGCCCTGCTGAGCGACCCGGGACCGGCCGCCCCGATCCTGACGGCCGAGGAGCGGGCGGCCATCACCTGGGCCCGGCCGCCGCGCGGCTACAAGAGCGCCAAGTGGTCCGCGGCCGACCTGGTGCTGCTCGACGAGATCGCCGGGCTGCTGGAACGGCCGAGCGGCTACGGCCACGTCATCGTGGACGAGGCGCAGGACCTGTCGCCGATGCAGTGCAGGGCGGTGGCCAGACGCAGCGAGCACGGCTCGATCACCGTGCTCGGCGATCTGGCTCAGGGCACCACGCCATGGGCGGCCGCGTCCTGGCCGCGGCACCTGGAACTGCTCGGCAAGCCGGAGGCCGGCGTCATCGCGCTCACGACGGGGTTCCGGGTGCCCGCCGTGGTGGTCGGCCCGGCCAACCGGCTGCTGGCGGCGCTCGACGTGGACGTGCCCGCCACCACGTCGTACCGCGCCGACGGCAGGCTGCTCGTCACCCGGGTGACCGAGCTGGACAAGGGGGTCGTCGCGGCCGCCCGTGAGGCGCTGACCTTCGAGGGGTCGATCGGCGTGATCGCGGCCGACGCCGACGCCGGCACGCTGACCGACGCCCTGTGGAACGGCGGCCTCGACCTCGGCGAGCGGCTGAGCGTGGTGCCCGCCTCGATGGCCAAGGGCCTGGAATACGACCACGTGGTGCTGGCCGAGCCCGCCGCCATCGTCGAGGCCGAGGCCCGCGGCCTCAACCGCTTGTACGTCGCGCTCACCCGCGCGGTCTCCCGGCTGGACGTGGTGCACTCCCGGCCGCTGCCGCTCGATGTCTTCGGTACGAGCTCAGGCGAGGGGACGGGCGGCCGGTAGGCGGATGCGGTCGACGGCCTCGCGGCGGGTCTTCTCCGGGCGGCGGTCATAGCGGGCCGTGGTGGCCGGAGACGAGTGGCCGACCAGGGCCTGGGCGGTGGCCAGGTCGACGCCCGCGTCCAGCAGCTCGCCGATGAAGGTGCGGCGGAAGTCGTGCGCCGTACGCCGGGACGCCCCGGCCTCACCCAGCCGCCTGGTCAGGATGTCGGCGATGCCCTGCCCGGTCAGCCCGACCGGCCGGCCGTCGCGCAGGCGTACCCGGCCCATCCTGCTGATCGGGCTGAACAGCGCGCCCGCCTCGCCGCCGCGCACCGCCAGCCACCGCTCGACCAGCCCGATCGCGTCGGTCGTCAGGTAGACCAGCCGCTCCTTGTCGCGCTTGCCGCGGACCCGGAGCGAGCGGGCGCCCGGGTCGTAGTCGGACAGAGACAGCCCGCCGATCTCGGCGCGGCGGCAGCCGGTGGAGTAGAGCACCGCGATCAGTGCCGCGTCGCGGATCCCGGCGGGCGAGTCGTCGCAGGCCGACAGGGCCGCTCCCACGACCTCCGGCGGCACGTGGTGGCCGGTGGGCAGGCGGCTCTGGCGTACCGGGGCCAGGTCGGAGGCGCGCGCGTAGTCCTCCGCGCTGCTCTGCCCGAGCCGCCACGCCTCCTTCAGCACCCGGCGCAGCGCGACCAGGTGCTTGTTGACGTAGGCCGCAGACCAGCCCTGATCGGTCAGCAACGTGCGGATGCGCACCGTGTGCTCGTAGCGCAGCAGATGCCACGGCTGTCCAGCGCCGCTGGCCGTCTGGTCGCCGGTGAGCAGCCGGGCCAGCCGGTCGAGGCAGCCGCGCATCGTACGGCGCGACTCAGGGCTGGTCAGCGAGTCGAGGTAGACGTGGTAGGGGTCGCGGGCCGGCTCGACGAGCGTGGTCGGCAGGCCCGGTAGGGCGGGCAGGCTCACCCGGCGATCTTAGCTTCCGGGGTCACTCCTGGAGGCGGGCCACTCCCTGCAGCAGCCGGTCGACGTCCGAAGGGTCGTTGTAGTGCACCAGCCCGGCGCGGACCGCGCTGCCGGAGTCGCGGATGCCCAGCGCGCCGGTGAGCTCCCAGGCGTAGTTGTGGCCGTTCCACACGTTCACGCCGCGCGCGGCCAGCGCCTCCGCCACCTGGCGAGGGGTACGCCCGGCGACGGTGAAGTAGGCGGTCGCGGTGCGCCGGGCGGGCTTGCCGTACAGGGTGACGTGCGGCATCGACTCCAGGCCCTCGAGCAGCACGGCGAACAGCTCCAGCTCGTACGACTCGGCGGCCGACATCGAGGTCACCAGCCGCTCCCTGCGGGTGCCCGTGCCCGGGACCATCTTGGCCAGGTGGTTCACGGCGGCCGTCACCCCGGCCAGATCGGCGAAGGCGGCCGTGCCCGTCTCGAACCGCTCGGGCACCGTGTCGAGGGAGGAGGCCAGCTTGTCCGGTCTGATCGTCTCCAGCAGCGCCGGGTCGGCGACGACCGCGCCGATGTGCGGGCCCGCCCACTTGTAGGCGCTGGTGGCGTAGAAGTCGGCGCCCAGCTCCACCATGTCCACGGGGCCGTGCGCGGTGGCGTGCACCCCGTCCACGTAGGTCAGCGCTCCCGCCTCGTGCGCCAGCGCGGCGATCGCGGCCACGTCCGGACGGGTGCCCAGCACGTTGCTGGCGGCGCTCACCGCCACCAGCCGGGTGCGCTCGCCGATCAGGTCCGCGTACTGCTCCACCGGCAGTTCCCCGGTCGCCAGGTCCACCTCGGCCCAGCGGACCGTCGCCCCGGCCCGCGTCGCGACCTGTATCCAGGGCCGGACGTTGGCGTCGTGGTCCAGCCGCGACACCACGACCTCGTCGCCCGGACCCCAGCCCTTGGCCAGCGCCCCGGCCAAGCGATAGGTGAGCGTCGTCATGTTCGGCCCCAGGATCACCCCGTCCGGACGACCGCCGACCAGGTCGGCCACGGCCGCACGACAGGCCGCCACGATCTCGTCGGAGCGGTGGCTGGCCGCGAAGGCGCCACCCACGTTGCCGATGCCCGTGCGGTAGGCGGCCACGATGACGTCGATCACCGACTGGGGCGTCTGGGTGCCCGCCGCGCCGTCGAGGTAGGCGTGGCCGTCGTCCAGCGCGGGGTAGGTCGCGCGCACCGATTGAACAGGAAATTTAGTATCAAAGGGCATGATGTGTTCATGCTCACCCTGAGGGAACTCAACCGGGCCACCCTGGCCCGGCAGCATCTTTTGCGGCGCCACCAGGGCGGCGTGACCAGCGTCGCGCATCGCCTCGCCGGCCTGCAGGCGCAGGAGCCCCGCCCCCCGTACCTGGGAATGTGGACCCGGCTGGACGGGTTCGCCCGCGACGACCTGCACGCGGCGCTGCGGGCGCGCACGCTGGTGCGCGCCACCATGATGCGGGCCACCCTGCACCTGGTGACCGCGGCGGACTTCGCCGCGTTCCGTCCTCTCTTGCACCCCCTGCTCGCCGGCGCGGCGCGCCGCTTCCCCGAGCTCGACTTCGACGCCGTCGCGGCGGTGGCGGAGCGGCTGCTGGCCGAAGGGCCGCACACGTTCAACGAGCTGCGGCCGCGGCTGGAGAACGAGTTCCCCGGCGCCTACGATCGGGCGCTCGGCTACGCGGTTCGCATGCTCGTCCCGCTGATCATGGTGCCGACCGAGGACCCGTGGAGCTTCCCGCGCGAGTCCGCCTTCGCCCTGCCGGGCATCGAGCTCGCCGCCGAGCCGGACCTCGGGACGTTCGTCGAGCGGTACCTGGCCGCGTTCGGGCCGGCCTCCGCCGCCGACATGCAGACGTGGTCGGGGCTGACCGGGCTCAAGAGCGTGCTGAACGGCATGCGCGACCGGCTGGAGGTGCTGGTGGACGAGCACGGCAGGGAACTGTTCGACTTGCCCGAGGCGCCCAGGCCGGAGGGGGACATGCCGGCGCCGGTCAGGTTCCTGCCCGACTTCGACAACCTGCTGCTCGGCCACGCCGACCGCACCCGCGTGCTGCCCGAGGCGTACCGCGGCCAGGTCGTCACCAAGAACCTGCGCGTCCGCGCCACCTACCTGGTCGACGGCTTCGTGGCCGGGACCTGGCAGATCAAGCGCACGGGCAGGAAGGCCAAGCTGCTCATCACGCCTTTCACCCCGGTCTCACCCGAGGTGCTGGAGGAGGAGGGGATGGCTCTGCTGGCCTTCGCCGAGCCCGGCGCGGAGGCGCGCTCACTTGAAGTAATGAGCTGATTCTGGTTTGTTCGGGGCGGAGGTGTGAGCCATGCCGCAGCTGACCGCCCTGGATGCCCAATTCCTCCATTTCGAGACGGCCACGAACATCGCCAACATCGCCGGACTGGCCATCCTGGACGGCGACCTCAACCGCGCCGACCTCCAGGCCCTGCTGGAACGGCGGCTGCCGTACGTGCCCGCGTTGCGCCGCAAGCTGGCGCACGTGCCCCTCGGACTGGATCACCCCTACTGGGTGCAGGAGGACGACCTCGACCTCGACTATCACGTACGGGAGATCGGGTTGCCGCCGCCCGGTGACGACAGGCAGCTGGCCGACCAGGTGTCCCGGCTGCACGCCCGCCGCCTGGACCGCCGCCGGCCCCTGTGGGAGATCTACCTGATCCACGGCCTGTCCGGTGGCCGCATGGGGCTCTACACCAAGATCCACCACGCGGCCGTGGACGGCATCGGCGGCGCCGACGTGCTGGCCGCGCTCCTCGACCTGGGCCCCGTACCCGCGCCGACGCCCGCGGTCGCGCCCGAGCGCGACTCGCCGCCGCCGGGATCGGCCGAGATGATCCTGCGCGGGCTCGCCAGGCTGGCGGGCAATCCGGCGCAGGCGGTACGGTTCGCCGCCCGGGCGATGCCGCACCTGGACGAGATCCCCGTCGTGTCGTCGCTTCCGGGCAGCCGGATGTTGTCCGGGCTGGCCCGCAAGGTCGCCGGCTCCGGGCAGGCCCCCGAGCTGCCGTCGCTGCCCGCGCCCAAGACGCCGTTCAGCGGGCCGGTCTCCGAGCACCGGCGCTTCGCGTTCGTCTCGCTGCCGCTGGAGGAGATCAAGCAGGTGCGCAAGGCGTTCGGGGTGACGGTGAACGACGTGGTGATGGCCGTGTGCGCGGGCGCGCTGCGCCGGTGGCTGGCCGCGCACGGCGGCATCCCGCGCCAGCCGCTGGTGGCCGGGGTGCCGTTCTCGCTGCGGGAGCCGGGGGCGGGGGGCAACCAGGTGACGTTCATGACGGCGCCGCTGGCCGTCCACCTCGACGACCCCGTCGCGCGGCTGCAGCAGGTGCGGCTGGCCATGCAGCGGATCAAGGACAGGTTCTCGCTGGCGCCCGCGCGATGGCTGCGCGAGCTGAGCGAGTCGATGCCCGCCGCCCTCATGGGGCTGGCCTCCAGATCGGCGTTCGGCCTGGTCGGACAGACCGTCCCGCCCATCAACGTGGCCATCTCGAACGTACCGGGCCCGCAGTTCCCCCTGTACGTGTGCGGGGCGCGGCTGCTCACCCACTACCCGGTCTCGGTGATCACCGACGTGAGCGGCGGGGTGAACATCACCGCCTTCTCCTATGACGGCTCGCTGGACATCGGGGTGATCACCGACAGGGAGATGGTGCCCGACGCCTGGGAGCTCGCCGACGATCTACGCGCGGCACTCGACGAACTGCTCAACGCGGAAAGGGAGTTGCCGCAATAGCTCGATGGTCTTCTCGGTCTTCCTGATCGGCGGAACTGTCGGTGGCATGTGGGAGCTTGGGTGCCGAGGAGGGGAGCATCGCATGGCAGCGTGCCTTTGCCGATGGCTGAGCCGGGCCGAGCATGGCCGGGCAGCGGGTAGCTTGGATATCGATGGCGGGATCGAGCAGGCCGGACACGCGTCTCGTCGCCTTTTCCACAACGGCGGCGAGCACGGTCCCGCCTTGCCCCGCACCACCACCGCCAACCTCTTACGCCGGACAGGTGCTGAATCCCCCGCGCGCGGGAAGTAACCGATGATGGCCGTCTTCGCCCCCCGGGCCGCGGTCGTTCAGCCGGACCCGCGCATCAGGAGCAGATGGGCAGCGTGGTCCGCGACGACCTGCCCGGTCTCCCGCTTCCTTACCCCCGAGGGACTTCCAGGTCCGACATCGATATTCGCCAGTCGAACGACCCGAGCGAGGAGAGTGTCTTGTCCCAGGCAGCAGAGGTTCTCGAGCTAGACGAAAACATCGCCGACGGCGCCGCCGTCGTCGGCGCTGACTCAGTCAAGGCGTACCTGAAGGAGATCGGCCGGGTGCCGCTGCTGACCGCCGAGCAGGAGATCGACCTCGCCAAGCGGATCGAGGCGGGCCTGTTCGCCACCGAACGCCTCAGCACCGAGACCGATCTGCCCAGTCAGCTGCGCGCCGACCTCGAATGGATCGCCGACGACGGCACGCGGGCCAAGGAACGCATGCTGGAGGCCAACCTGCGCCTGGTGGTCTCGATCGCCAAGCGCTACACCGGCCGCGGCATGCTCTTCCTCGACCTGATCCAGGAGGGCAACCTGGGGCTGATCCGGACGATCGAGAAGTTCGACTACCGGCTCGGCTTCAAGTTCTCCACCTACGCCACGTGGTGGATCAAGCAGGCCATCACCCGGGCGATGGCCGACCAGGCGCGGACGATCCGCATCCCGGTCCACATGGTCGAGATGATCAACAAGGTGGCGCGGACACAGCGGCGGCTGGCCGGCGAGCTCGGCCGCGAGCCCACGCCCGAGGAGATCGCCGCCGAGACCGAGCTGCCCATCGACCGGGTCGCCGAGGTGCAGGGCTACGGTCGCGAGCCGATCTCCCTGCACACGCCGCTCGGTGAGGAGGGCGACAGCGAGTTCGGCGACCTCATCGAGGACACCGAGGCCGTCTCCCCGGCCGACGCGGTCTCGTTCACCCTGCTCCAGCAGCAACTGCGGTCGCTGCTCGACGAGCTGTCCGAGCGGGAGGCGGGCGTCATCTCCATGCGCTACGGCCTCACCGACGGCAAGCCGATGACCCTCGACGAGATCGGCAGGATCTACGGGGTGACGCGCGAGCGGATCCGGCAGATCGAGGCCAAGACCATGTCCAAGCTCCGCCACCCGTCCAGGGCCCTGGCGCTGCGCGAATACCTCAGCTAGGACGGGCGGTCGGCCGAGTCCGATCGGGGGGTCACGATGAGCGGTCGGCCGCGTCCGGTCGGGGGGGTCACGAGGCGGGTCGCGTCCGATCGGGGTTAGGCCGGGCGGTTGGCGCGTCCGGTCGGGGGTCGGGGCGGGCGGCCAGCCACGTCCGCTCGGGGGTCAGGAAGTGGTCCACGACCAGCCCGGCGTCGGCCAGAGCGGCGGTGAGCTGGTCGTCGCTCAGCGGACGCTCGACGATCGACTGCGTCCAGCGGCGGCCGTCGGTCTCGTACCTCAGGGTGAGGTCCACCAGCTCCGGCCCTGACGGGGCGAACTCGGTGATCGTGGTGGTGAACCCGGACCGCGCGAAGGTCGTGCCCACCGACCAGGTGGCGCGCACGTCCAGCGGAATCCACTGGATCACCACCACGCCGTCGTCGCGCACATGTCGGCGGCAGCAGTCGAGGAAGCGCTGCCTGGTCGACACCTCTGGCACGTGCACCAGCAGCGAGGCCAGCACCACGGCGTCGAAGCGGCGGCCGAGCGCGAGGTCCTCGATCCGCGCGTGGACCCGCTCCGCGCCCTCGACCTTGGCCAGCATCTCGGCCGACTCGTCGACGGCCACGACGTCGTAGCCGAGCGCGGCGAGGGCGCGCGTCACCCGGCCCGCGCCCGAGCCCAGTTCGAGAATCGACCCTCCGGCCGGCACCGCCCGCTGGATGATCTCCGGTTCGCCCGCGGCGGCGATCGCCGCGTAGAACTCCACCGGTGAGCCGTCGGAGGTGAACACCCCCGGTCCAGTGCCCGTGTTCATATAGGTCACTGTAGATCGAAAAGGCGGCGTGCCGGGGTAATTCACATTTCCGCTTTCCCGCGGAATTCAAGTGAACCCGGTGACGCCGGGTGCAATTGACGAACAACTTCGGTTGGTTCATGCTGGTCGTTGTTGGCGGCCCCTGGGTCCCGGGGTTTCACGGTCGACCAGCCGATCCGTGACGAAGATGCCACGCCCACCTCATTCTGCGGCTACCTGCCGTGCTGTTCTCTTTACCATGCGCTTTGTCCGGAGGTGTAATGGAAATCGAGGGCACCATAAAGAAGATTCTGGCGACCGAATTGTTCGTGGAGACGCCGGCCGAGGAAATCAGCGACCACGAGAGCCTGCGCGACATCTACGGGCTCGATTCTCTGGGATTCACCGAACTACGGGTGCAATGTGAGGACATCTTCGACGTCCGCATCTCCGACGAGGACTTCGTACCCGAGAACTTCCGTACCATCGCCGCCCTGACCGCGCTCATCCGGCGGCTGCAGGGCGGCGGGACGTGAGCCACGCGGGACCGACCGCCGCGTCGCCGTCCCACGGCGTCGACGGAGATCTGCACCTGGACCACTACGGCGGTGGCAAGCTGCCGTTCGTCTCGCTCGGCGGCCGAGGTGTGCGGCTGCGGCTGGCCGAGCGCGGCGGCGCCGCGGGCGAGCCGTTCGAGGTCATCGACGCTTCCGGCGGCTACGCCAGCGCCTGCCTCGGGGCCGGTCACCCGGCCGTGCTGCGCGCCCTTACCCGCGCGGCGACGGATCTCGGGTACGCCACCGACGAGATCGAGTCCGCGGAGCGCACCCGCCTCCTCGCCGGGACGCTCGGCTCCGGCGGGCTGTGGTGCGACCATTTCACGCCGGGCGACTACCACGCGGCCGGCCGCAACTCCGGCTCCGAAGGCATGGAACTGGCCATGCGGCTGGTCCTGGAGTCCAGGTACGACCACCGCCGGCTGCGGCCCGACCCCGAGCGGGGCGGCCGCGATCTCGTCCTCGCCTTCCAGGGCGCGTGGCACGGCTGGACGGGCGCGCTCACGCCGCTGCTGAACCGGCGCCACTTCCGCGTCGGGCTTCCCCAGATCGCCGCCGGCGGTCCCTATGGGCTGGCGGTGGAGCACCTTCCGTTCGGTGCGCTGGAGCCGTTGCTGGAGTTCTTCGCCCGCGACGGCGGGCGCCTGCTGGCCGTCGTCGTCGAGCCGGTCCAGGGCGACGCGGGCCTGCTGGTCCCGCCGCCCGGCTACCTGCGGACACTGGCCGCGCTCGCCGCCGAGCACGGGGCGCTGCTGGTGGCCGACGAGGTCCTCACGTTCGCCAAGACCGGCCGGTTCTTCGCCATGGCGGACGAGCACGGTCCGATCCCCACGGACGTCACCGTCATCGGCAAGAGCCTGGGCATGGGCGTGCTGTCCACCTCGATGGTGATCGCCAGGCGGTCGCTGGCCGTGCGGCCGTCCGGGGCCGTGGCCACCTCCGACCTGCGCCCGCTGACCTGCGCGGTGATCCACGACGGGCTGCGGCTGATCGAGGAGGAGAAGCTGCTCGAACGGTCGGCCGAGCTCGGCGCCCAGTTGGCCGAACTCCTCGGCAGGGAGGTGCTCGACCGGTTCCCCGGCACCTATCGCGGGCTGCGCGGCACGGGGCTGCTCCAAGGGCTGGAACTCACGGAGGACGCCGCTGACCGGCTGCGCGACCTGCGGTCGCACATCATCAGGGCGGGCTGCTACGTCGAGTTCATGGCCGGCGCGGGCCGTCGCTCCCACGGCCTGCCGTACGTCTTCCCCACCATGCGCGTGGCCCCGCCCCTCGTCACCAGCCCCGCCGACCTGGAGGAACTGGTCGCCGCGATCCAGCGGGGGACCGCGAGGTTCCTCGGGGACGGCCGGTGAGCGGGCCGCGGCCGCTGCGCCGCCGTGTCGAGCACGTGGACACCGACGCCGCGGGGGTGGTCCACTTCACCCGCTACGCCTCCCTCATCGAGACCGCGCTCCTGGAGGACCTGGAGGCGATGGGCGTCGGCACCCGGCTGATGAGCGAGCACCAGCTGCAGCCGGCCGTGACCGAGCTGCGCATGCGGTACGGGGCGGCCGCCCGTTTCCCCGACCGGATCGAGGTATGCGCCGGCATCGATCACGTCGGCGGCGCTTCCTGGCGGGTCTCCGGCACCGTGCGCCGCCTGCCCGATCACGCGGACACCGGGCCTGATCATGCGGGCGTCGGGCGTGATGACGCGGACGTCTGGCGCGATCGCGCGGACGTCTGGCGCGATCGCGCGGACGTCTGGCGCGATCGCGCGGACGTCTGGCCCGATCGTACGGACGCCGGGGTTGATCGTGCGGGCGCCCGGGCGGGGATGCTGCTCGCCACGGGGACGCTCGTGATGTGCCTGGTCAACGCGGCCGACGGCACGCCGGCCCCGCTGCCCGCCGCCTTGCGTGCCGCACTGCGCGCCCAGCTGAGCGAAGGGAGGACCGATGGCCGAGACCGGTGAGTCGACCCTGGGGTTCACAGAGATCAAGCAGTGGCTTCGGCACCGGCATCCCATGATCTACATCGACCGGGTGCTCGACTACGTGCCGGGAGAGTACCTGCGCAGCATGCTGTCGGTGTCCGGCACCATGGACGCCATCGCCGGGCACTTCCCCGAGCGGGCCATCTTCCCCGGTAGCCATCTGGTCCAGGCCATCGCCCAGTCGGGCATCATCCTCTACCAGATGAGCACGTCGAAGCTGGCCGACGACGAGATCACGCTCATCGGCTCGGCGCACAGCCGGTTCCATCGCATCGTGGTGGTCGGCGACCAGGTGATCTTCGACGTGCGCAGTGACCGGATCATCGGCAACACCTTCCACTTCTCCTGCCGTGCGACGGTGGAGGGCGAACGGGCGGCGGCCTTCCGCGGCTCCCTCATCCGGGTCCCGGTCGAGCAGCTCGGGCGGCGGCTGTGGTGAACGTCTGGGTCACCGGGATGGCCTGGTCCACGGCGCTGGGCGACGGCCTGGCCGGCGTGTGGCGGCGGCTGCTCGACGGGGACGACGGGTTCCGGGAGGTGCCGTCGGAGCATCGCCTGCGCAACCTGCTCGCCGCGACTCTGCCCGACCCGCCGCCGGAGCTGAAACCGTCGGTACGACAGCGGGCCCTGGCGGATGGCGTCCTGTCCCGCGCCCTCATCGACGCCGGGCTCACCCCCGGACAGGCGCGCGGGTCCTGGGGAGATGGCGGGCCGTCCGGGCTCGCTCTTGGTGGGGCGTCCGACTCGCTGGACGGACTCACCCCTGGCGGGGCGCCCGACCCGTCGGCCCAGTCGTCCGGGGTCGCGCCTGGCGCCGGGGTGGAGCCGTACCCCGTGCTGGGTACCAGCTTTGGGGCGCAGTTGGACGATGAGGACGCGGATCTGTACCAGTGGGCGGCAGACGTCGCTGCCGGTGCGGGGCTGCGGTTGCCGCCCGTCGCCGTCAGCACGGCGTGTTCGTCCGGGTCCGACGCGCTCGCGGTCGGTGCCGAGGTGATTCGGTCGGGAGTCGCCGAGGTGAGTGTGTGCGGCGCGGCCGATGTGGTCACCCCGGCCAAACGGCTGGCGCACACCGTGCTGGGGACGATGTCGCCCACCAGGCTGCGCGCGTTCGACCGCCGGGCCGACGGCACGCTCCTGGGCGAGGCCGCGGGGTTCGTCGTGCTCGAACGCGAGGAGTCGGCCCGCGCCCGCGGGGCCGAACCGTACGCGGTGCTGGCCGGAACGGGGGCGGCCAACGACGGGGCGGGCATGACGGCGCCCGACCCGGCCGGGACCGGCGTCGACCTCGCGGTACGGCGCTGCCTGGCCGCCTCCGGGCTCGGCCTGGACGACATCGCCGTGATCAACGCCCACGGCTCCGGTACGCCCGTCAACGACGCCGCCGAGTCGGGCGCCCTGAGCAGGCTGTTCGGCGGGTGCGGTGCGCCGCCCGTGGTGTTCGCCACCAAGGGCGCGCTGGGGCACACCCTCGGCGCCACCGGGGTGCTGGAGGCCATCGCCGTCGTGCTGGCACTGCACTACGGCACGGTGCCGCCGGTCGTGGGCCTGGAGGACGTGCCGGCGGGCTTTCCCCTTCCCGTCCCCGCTGGCCGGCCGGGCGAACTGCGGCCGGGGGCGGGGCTCAGCCTGACGCTCGGCTTCGGTGGGTTCATCACGAGCCTGGCCTTCACTCCGGGAGTGCGGCATGTACGGTGAGCGCGCCGGTCTGACCACCCTGGCCCGCGGGCTCCGCGAGACCGGCGACCTGGCGGCGGAGGGACGCCGGACCGCCTCCTTCTACGCCGACCCGGCGGCCTGGCTCGTGGTGTCCGCGGTGGAGGCGGCGCTGGCCGAGGCGCCGGAGGCGGTACGACGGGAGCCGGCCGAGATCGGCGCGCTGGCCGTCAGCGACCACGGCAGCCGCCACACCATGCGCTCGGTCGCCGACTCGGCCGCCCGCGGCCGCGTCTCCCCGCTCCGCTTCGCCGGCGCGAACCCCGGCTCGCTCGCCGGCCTGCTCTGCATCACCCTCGGCTTCCGCGGCCCCAGCCTGCTGGTGTGCATGCCACCGGAGCGCGCGGCGCCCGTCGTGGCGCTGATCGCGGCCGGTTGGCTGGCGACCGGCCAGTGCCGGTACGTCGCCGTCGCCGAGCACACCGTGAACGGCGCCCACCACACCGCCGTCGGCCGAATCCTGGGCGCGCGCCCCGGCCACCACGCCGCCGTCGGCCTGGACTTGATAGCCGGCCACGCCGCCGCCTCCGACCAGGACCTAATACCCGGCCACCACATCACCACCGGCTGGACGCCAGGCCCGTCACCCGGCCATGACGCTGTCACCGGCTGGACGCCAGGCCCATTGCCCGGCCGCCACATCACCGGCCCGGTATCGGACCCCATACCCGGCCACCACGCCGCCGACGGCCGGACAGCGGGTCCGGAAGATGAGCGCTGAGGATCTCGGCCCGCCGGTCGACGAGGTGGAGAGCTATCTCCGTGAGCGGGCCGTCGACGTCGACGCGGAGCCCCGCCCGCCCGTGCCCGTCGCGGCCGTCGCCGATCTGTTCGCCGGGCTGGTCGATGGGCTGGGGAACGTGGTGGTGCTCGCCCTGCCGAGTGGGACGGCGCTGCTGCGGTACCTGTTCGGCGCGCTGCACGGCGGGGCGGTGCCCGTCGCCGTTCCACCCGCCATGCCCGCGAGCCGCCTCAGGGAGGTCGCCCGCCGGCTCGGCGCCCGGCTGCTGGTCACCCCGTACGGCAGGGTCGTCCCCGGTACGGCGGTCAGGCGTTTCGACCGCGCCGCCGTCGCGACGTTGCCCGGCCCCTGGCAGCACCACGGCCCCGGCCACGTGGTCATCCTGACCTCGGGGACCTCCGGCATCTTCAGCGGCTGCCTGCACCGGGCCTCGTCCCTGTTCCGGAACGCCGCCAGGCACGCCGGGGCGGTCGGGCTGCGGGCCGACGACACGATGCTCATCACGCTGCCGCTGAACTTCTCCTACGCCCTGGTGGCCCAGGCGCTGGCGGGCCTGGTCACCGGCGCCCGTCTGGTGGTCACCGGCCCGCCGTTCAGCCCGCGGGGCTACGCCGACGCCGTGCGGCGCCATGGTGTGACGAGTTCCTCGCTGACGCCCTTCCTCCTGCGCGGCCTGGTGCCCGGCGAGCCGCCCAAGGGCCTGCGCATGCTCACCGTGGGCGGTGACGCCCTGCCGTCCAGGGAGGTGACCGCGCTGCTGCAGGGGCGGGATGACCTGGAGGTGTACATCACGTACGGCCTGACGGAGGCGGGGCCACGGGTCAGCACGCTGGCCGCGCACCTCGAACCCGTCCACCGGCACGGATCGGTCGGCCGCCCGCTGCCCGGGGTCGGGGTGTCCCTGCGTGACGTGCGCGACGGCGTGGGAGAGCTGCTCGTGACCTCCGACACCGTGCTCGTGCGGCGGGTCGGCGCCACCGACGGCCGCGCCACTGACGGCCGCGTCACGGAGGGTCGCGTCACGGAGGGTCGCGTCACGGAGGGTCGCGCCACGGACGGGCGCCCCGCACCGGGGCAGATCGCCACCGGGGACCTCTTCCGCATCGACGCGGACGGCTATCTCCACTTCGCCGGACGTATGGGGGACTCCTGCGTCGTGGACGGGGTCAAGGTGTCGCTGCCGTCGGTACGCCGCCTGGCCGAGGCGCTTCCCGGCGTCGTGGCCGCGGCCACCCGCCCGTGTCCCGGTGGCCGGGACGCGTACTCCGGCGATGACGGGCGCGGAACGTACGGTGACGGGCGCGGGACGTACGCCGGCGACGACGAGCACGAGGAGCACGAGGAGCATGTCGAGCACGATGGGCAGCGGTTCGTCCTGGAGCTGTACATGCGCGACGTCACCGACGACGCGGTCCGGCGCGTCCGGGCCGAGCTGCACCGCTTCCTGCTCCGCGCCGAACGCCCCTGCCGGATCCGCGGCATCCCCGCCCAGGAGAGCGCCTACAAGTGAGACAGCTCCTCGTCGATGTAGCCGGCCAGTTCGCGCACGGTGGGATGCTCGAAGACGGCCCGGACGGGGATCTCCACCCCGAACTCCTCGATCACCGCCGCCGCGATGCGGACGGCCATGAGGGAGTGCCCCTTCAGCTCGAAGAAGTCGTCGTCGGCGCCCAGTTCCTGGCGGTCGAGCACTTCGCGCCAGATCGCGGCAAGTCGCCGCTCGGTCCCGGTCTTGAACGCTCCCCGGGCGCCGGTACCCGACGTGAGCGTGTTCGGATCCGGCAGCCCGTTCCGGTCGATCTTCCCGGTCGCGGTGAGGGGCAGCTTGTCGAGCAGGACGTACGCGGCGGGCACCATGTAGGCGGGCAGAACGCCCGCCAGGCGGCGGTGCAGGACCCGCACATCCACCTTCGCCGCCGCGACCGGCTCCAGGTAGGCGGCGGGATGCACGGTGCCGTGCTCGTCGGTGAAGACGCCGACGGCGGCCTGCGCCACTCCCGGCTCGGACCGTAGCACCGCCTCGATCTCGGCCAGTTCGACGCGGGCGCCCCGGATCTTGACCTGGTGGTCGCGGCGCCCCAGGAACACCAGCGCGCCGTCGGGCCGCCTGCGCGCCAGGTCCCCGGTCCGGTACGTACGCAGGCCGGATTCGTCCTTCTCCGAGAAGACCGCGGCGGTCTCCGCGGGCCGGCCCAGGTAGCCGCGGGCCAGGAACCGGGTCCTGATCCAGACCTCGCCCTCGTCGTCCGACGCGCTCTCACCCCCGCGCAGCAGGGTCTCTATCCCCGGGATGTCCCGGCCGATGGGGATGTCCCCGGCGCAGCCCGGCTCGACCAGGTGGAACGTCGCGACGGTCGTCTCCGCCGGGCCGTACATGTTGTAGACCGCCGCCCGCGGGAAGTGGGCGCGTACCTGGTCCACGGTCGTGCTGTGCAGGGGCTCGCCGTAGAGGCTGACCGCCCGCATGCCCGGGTCGGGCGGCTCGCCCGCGCTCTCCCGGGCCAGCAGCAGCCGGCGGATGAGCGTGGGCACGCAGAACACGTGCGTCACCTCCCGGCCGTCCAGCCACGGGAGGAGTTCGGCGCCGTCGGGCTTCACCGTGGGCGGCGGGATGACGATCGCGGCACCGGAGTCCAGGGCGCTGAGGATCTCCAGGTAGGCGGCGTCGTAGCTGAGGCGGGCCAGCTGCAGCATGTGCGATCCGCGGCGCAGGCCGGTCTCCGAGGCGAGCCAGCGCGCGAAGTGCAGGAGGTTCCCGCTGCGCTGGACGATGCCCTTGGGCCTGCCGGTGGAGCCCGAGGTGTAGACCAGGCAGCTCGTGTCCCGCGGCACCGTCTCCGCGCGCGGCCCGGACGGCGCGGCCGAGACCACCGTCGCCTCGTCGCCCTGGACGGTCACCACCGCGGGGCAACCCGCCGACCTGGTCGCCTGCTCCACGCCGTTCGGCGTCGCCACCACACCCGTCGGTCCGCAGTCCTCCAGGATCGCGCGGTGCCGCGCGGCGGGCTGGTCCTCGTCGAGCCAGACGAAGGCCGTACCGGCGGTGAACGCGGCCAGCATCGCGGCGATGCCGACCGCGCCGTCGGGCAGCGCCATCGCCACCACGTCCCCCGCGCGCAGTCCCGCCGCCGCCAGCGCCTCACGGTAGCGTTCCGCCCGCGTGGCCAGGTCCCGGTAGGTCAGGACGCCCTCGGCGGACACGACGGCCGGGCTGTCGGGGGCCTGGGCGGCGTGCTCTGCGACCCGCCGGCCGATCTCCGAGTCGAACATCCTTCTCCCTCGGTCGTGAACCCCGCGGTGGCGACGCGGGTGATCTCCTGAACGACGAAAGCCTCTCCATGCCGTACGACGAAGTGGCCGGTGGGCACCGACGCGACCGAGCAGGGCCCGCTCGTCCAGCGGCTCCAGCCGGCGACGTCGTCCGGC
Source organism: Nonomuraea sp. NPDC049141 (assembly GCF_040648415.1). NCBI lineage: Bacteria > Bacillati > Actinomycetota > Actinomycetes > Streptosporangiales > Streptosporangiaceae > Nonomuraea > Nonomuraea sp. NPDC049141. Next base: position 197,472 of record NZ_JBEZDR010000008.1, on the reverse strand, counting down.
GACAGCGCCGGGTCCTCGGCGCCGACCAGGACGCGGACGGGACAGGTGAGCCGCGGCTCCACGGAGGCGGTGTACCCCTGCAAAAGCCGTAGATCTGCCCGCAGGTCGCGGAGCACGAGCGCTCCTACCGTCGGATCGTCCAGCGCCGCGCCCATCGTTCCGTCGCTGTCACGTAGATGGGACAGCAGCGCTCGGTCCGCGCCGTCCGCCGCGTAGATGCCGAGCGTCTCCGCCCAGCGATGCGGGGGCGCCGACGAGATGAACAGGCATGCCGTGGGGGGCGTACCCGGCGCCGCTCTGGCCGCCTCGAAGGCGATCAGGGCGCCCAGGCTCTGACCCACCACCATGTACGGCGGCGCCAGGTCCGCGAGCGCGCGGGCGATCCGCCCGGCGAACGTGGCGAGATCAGGTGCAGGCTCGGCCCGCCGGTCTCCGGGGCGGGGCATCCGCAGGGCCAGCACCTCGATGTCGTCGGGCAGCGCGCGGGCGAGGGAGGCGTATGACAGCGCGTCACCGCCGGCGTGCGGGAAGCAGACCGCGCGCAGTGCCGCCCCGGGCCTGCGGCGCGGCGTCCAGAAGCAGGACTCCGCCGCTGACGTGCTCACGAAGCCTCTCCCGGCGGCTCGGCGCCCACGAAGAAGACCATCGGCTCGTCCAGACCCGACGCGTCGCGGTCCGGCTGGTCCGGCTCTGGCCGGTCCGGCTCTGGCCGGTCCGGCTCTGGCCGGTCAGGGTCCGGGCGGTCAGGGGCCGACACGTTCGAGTTCGGCGCGCTCGGCGCCGGCCGGTTCGGGCCCGGCTGGTCGGGGTCGTGCAGGTCCGATGCGGTCAGGACCAGCGCGTGCGGCAACGGTGCCTCGGGGGAGGGCTCGTCGTTCCAGACGAAGGAGCCGGGCACCAGGAAGCCCGGCAGGCGGCGGCGGAGCCGGGCGCGTAGTTCGCCCCGGGTCGGGCGGGACTCGCCGGGCACGGCGGTGAGCCGGGCCGTCAGCTCGTCGCCGTCGCCTGCCGAGACCTCGGCCGCCGCGATCGACGGGTCGTCCAGCAGCGCCTGCTCGATCGGCTCGGCCGGCACCCGGCAGCCGCGGACCACGAGTTCGGCGTCCGTACGGCCCAGCACGTCGAGCGTGCCGCCGGCCCGCACGCGCCCGAGCAGCCGCGTGGGCGTCCCGTCGAGCCAGACCTCGCCCGGCACCCCGTACGGCACCGAGACCCCCCGCTCGTCGCGGACCGACACCCGCACCCGCGCCTCACCGCCGCCGAGCAGCGCGTACGCCTCCGACACGGGCCGATCGGGGTCGCCGCACAGGGCGCGCAGCAGCCGCATGTAGTCGCCGGCCAGCCCCGCGACCGTCTCCTCGTCGAACAGGTCGGCGTTGAAGCAGACCTCCATGACCATGTCGTCGTCGGCCTGGTCCAGCAGGTGGACCTCCAGGTCGAAGCGGGTGGCGGGCTGCGTGACGTCCCTGCCCCAGAGCCGGGCGCCGACGTCGCCCCAGCGCGTCTCGCTCCCGTACGCCCGCGTGACCAGCATCTGGAAGATCACCTGGACCAGCGGGGTGTAGGAGGGGTCCCGCCGCAGGGCCAGCCGGTCGACCAGGACGTCGAAGGGCAGCAGGTCGTTGTCGTAGGCGTCGAACAGCTCCTCGCGGGCCGCGCCGAGCACCGCGGCGAAGCTCGGATCGCCGGACAGGTCCATGCGGACCGGCAGCGTACCGACGAAGAAGCCCACCGTCCCGGCGAACTCCGGCCGCGAACGGCCCGCCACCACCACGCCGATCACCAGATCGTCCGTGCGGGCGTAACGGGCGAGCAGCACGGCGAAGGCGGCGTAGGCGACGGTGTACGGCGTGACACGGTGCGCCGCGGCGAAGGACCTCAGCGTGTCGATCACCTCCACCGGCATGGGCCTGACCAGCTGCCCGCCGCGGAAGTCCTGGATCCTCGGGCGCTGCCGGTCGGCGGGCAGCGTGACGAGTTCGGGCGCCCCCGCCAGCCGTCGCCGCCAGTACGCGAGCACCCGCTCGGCCGAGGGGGAGCCGGCCAGCTCCCACTGCCACCTGGCGTAGTCGAGATAGTCGGCTGACTGCTCCACGAGGGGGCGGCCCTCATAGAGCCGGCCGAGCTCCTCGTCGAGGATCGGCACCGACCAGCCGTCGATCACGATGTGATGGACGCACAGCAGGAGTACGTGCAGCTCGGGCGTGGCGCGCAGCAGGTGGGCCCGGATCAGGTCGTCCCGCGCGAGGTCGAACGGCTGCGACGACCACAGCCGGGCGAACTCCGTCGCCGCGGACTCCCAGCCGGACTCTCCCGTGAGATCGGTGATGGGCAGCTCGACCTCGAAAGGGCAGCCGCTCACCGTCGCGCGGGCGACCCCGCCGTCGGCGGGGAACCTCATGCGTAACGCGACGTGCCGGTCGGCCAGCGCGCCGAGGGCCCGGCGCAGCGCCGCCACGTCCAACCGTCCGCGCAGCTCGTAGCCCCGGAAGACGTTGTACTGCGGCGAATCCGGCGCGAGCTGCTGGAGAAACCACAACCGCTGCTGCGCAGGCGACGGCATCGGCTCGTGCTCTTCCGGCATCGTCTCATCACCCGTAAGAGAGGCGAAGTGGCTGGTGAACCGGAGATCTCTGCAAGGAGGCTCTATCAGCCCTCCGAGCTTGTCAAGCGGCCGGTCGGCGCAGGCCCTCCAGACAGACCTGGATGATCGGCTCGGCCAGCTCCGTCGCGGGCAGGCCGGGATCCACCAGGCACTGCAGTAGACAGCCCTCGAGGGCGCCCACGATGACGGTCGCGTGGTGCTCGCTCACGCCCGCGCGCAGCGCGCCTTCCTTGTCGGCCTGGCGCAGGAGCTCGGAGACCGCTGCCCGCATGTCGCCGTAGACGGCCGCCATGTCCACCGGCGACTTCTCCGCCTCCCGGGACGCCGCCCACAGGTCGACCATGATCCGGGCCGGTTCGCGCCGCGCGGCCAGTACGTCGAGCACGGCGTGCACCAGCCCGGCCAGCCGTTCCAGCGCCGGGCCGGAGCCGTTGACCGCCCGGTCGTAAATGTCGGCCGATATGGCTCTGTAGGCTTCGAACGCGGCTTCCAGCAGCGCGTCCCTGCTGTCGTAGTAGAGATAGACGCTGCCCTTGGCGATGCCCACCTCGGCGGCGATGTCGTCGATACGGGTGGCGGCGAACCCCTTGCGGGCGAACAGCTTCACCGCCGCGGTGAGGATCTCTTTGCGTCGCGCGGCCTTGTCGACCTTCCGGGGGGACATGTGATCATTATGACTGACCAGTCAGTCAATGGCAAAACCGGGATGCGGGCCGTACGGGCCGCTGGCTAGGCTGCTGACAGTGAGAGATGTACGGCTGCTGCCCAAAGCCCACCTGCACGTTCACCTGGAGAGCACGGTCCGGCCCGAGACCTCGCGCGAGTTCGGCGGCCCCGGAGGCCGGGGCGGGCCGTTCGCCACGTTCCGCGAGTTCGCCGACCATCGGGCGCTGACGCGCGAGCGGCTGCGCACGGCCGAGCACTTCCGGCGGGTGGCGCTGGAGTTCTGCGAGGACGAGGCTGCTCAGGGCACCCGCTACGCGGAGGTGTCGTTCACCGCGGCCTCGCACGGCGAGCGGCTCGGCGCGCCGGAGATGCCGCTGGAGGCGGTGCTCGACGGGCTGGCCGAGGGGTCGCGCCGCTACGGGATCGAGTGCCGGGTGCTGCTCGACCACTCGCGGCGGCGTTCCGTCGAACGGTTCTGGCGGACGCTGAAGCTCGCCACCCGTTACGAGGCGGTCATCGGCATCGGGCTGGCGGGTGACGAGAGCCACCCGGTGGCGCCGTTCGTGGAGGTGCTCGACGCGGCCAGGGACGCCGGGGTGCGTCTGGTGCACCATGCGGGGGAGTTCGGCGGGCCGGAGAGTATCCGGGAGGTGCTCGTGGCCGGGCACGCCGAGCGGATCGGGCACGGCGTCCGCGTTCTGGAGGACGACGCGCTGGTCGCCGAGCTGGGTGAGCGCGGGGTTCCGCTGGAGGTCTGCCCGACGTCGAACGTCCTGCTCGGTGTCGTGCCCAGCCTGGCCGAGCATCCGCTGCGGCGGCTGCGCGAGGCGGGGCTGGTGGTCACGCTCAACACCGACGGCGAGACCGACCTCGCGGAGGAGTACGCGCGGGCGCGGGAGGTCTTCGGGTACGACGACGCGGAGCTGGCCGGGTTCGCCCGGGCCTCGATCGACGCGTCGTTCGCCGCGGAGGAGCTCAAGGCGCGGTTGCGGGCAGGGGTGGACGCCTGGTTGGCGGACACGGATCGCTAACTTGTTTCACGAAATGTGGCGGTGCGCTGACCGTCGGGGGTGCGGTCAGCGCTCGCGGTCCCCGATCAGTCCCCTTCTCTGTCCTTGGTGACCGTGCCGTCGATCGCGTCAACGGTCATGTTCTGCTTCTTCCCGTCGGAAGTGACCACGTCCACCTCCCAGACGATCTTGTCCTGGTGGCTGTCCAGGTTCAGTTCGGTGATGCGGCCGCCCGGCACGGCCGTGGCGATCTTGCCAGCGGCCTGCTGGTAGTCGAGCTTGGCGGCCTTGATCCGGTCGAGGTACTCGGTCTTGTCGGCGGAGTCGTCATCCTCCGCCGACGGGCCGCTGACGACCTTCGCGGTGCCGGCCCCGATGTCCATCTGGTGTTCGGTGCCTTTGGCGTCGACCACCCGCACCTCCCAGAGGCCGCCGTTCTCCTCGGCCTCCATCGAGACGAGCGTCGAACCGGGCACGGCCTTCAACGCGGCCTGCGCCACCTCCTCCAGCTTCTTCACCCCCGAGTGCTTCTGCGAGCCGGCCTCCGCGTCGTACGGGGACGCGGTGGCGGCGACGTACGGCGTGGGAGTATCGGCGCCCTGCTCGGACATCTGACGGGCGTCGGCCCCGCAGGCGGCCGCCGCGAGCAGCGCCGCACCCGCCAGACCGCCCCCGATGATCTTTTTGTTCATGTGGCGACACTTATCATTTCCGCAGGTCGAACGGTGCGAACGACATGAGCGACACCTGCCAGGACACAGAACGGCAGAAGCGGGATTCGGGAAACAGCGCCTAAACCCGCATTAACGCGGACGCATGTCAAAGGAATGCGTTTCACCTCCCGAAGAGTTGTTTGTCCAGCACGCCGTACGCGTGCTGGACAACTGCGGGACGGCTAGACCAGGGGATACGGCTTACCGAGTCACCCGACGAAGGGAATCGACATGGAACGACAGTCCCGCAGGAAGCTCGTGGGCGGTCTGGGCCTTGTGTCGGCAGTCATGTTCGCAACGGCTGTCATCGCCTCCGTACCCGGCTTGTCGTACGCTTCGACCGCGAGCACCTCGTCGAGCAGCAAGACCTCCACGATCCTCGCCCCAAACCGATGCCACCTCAGGACAGAGGCCAATCCGAACAGCGTGTGGGTGCCCCCGAACTACGAAAGCTGCTACGACTGCCTTTCAAGAGCGTCCTACCTGCACTCGCAAACCGGCATCGACTACTACTGCACCTACAACCCAAGCAACGGCAAGACCGACCTGCATTACGACCTGTAAGGCCGGACCGGCATTACCGGGCGTAAGTCGCGTTGGAGCCGCCCGTCTTCCTTCGGGGGCCGGGACGGGCGGTTTATCGCGTAATCAACTCCCGATGGCTATAGTCGATTCCGGTTGTCAAGCGGCGATCTTCGCAGTTCGACAACCGGCGATCGTACGGCCATGGGGGCGGGTTCATGGGACGACCGGAACGGCCGCTCGACCCTGACGCGGGCCCGTTACAGCGGTTCGCGCATGAGCTGAGACAGTTACGCGCCGGGGCCCCTCGGCTCAGCTACCGTGAATTGTCCAGGCGCGCGCACTACTCGGTGACCGCACTGTCCGAGGCGGCAGGTGGGGGGATCTTTCCCACGCTGGCGGTCACCTTGGCCTATGTCGAGGCCTGCGGCGGCGACACCGAGACCTGGGAGAAACTCTGGCGAGAGGTCGCCGCGGAGCTGGCCGCCGCCGACGCCGGCGCGGAGGCCCAGATGGACCAGAACGCGCCCTACCTCGGCCTGGTCACCTTCGATCCTGACGACGCGGACCGGTTCTTCGGCCGGCGCGAGCTGGTGAACGAACTCTCCGCGCGATTACGCGACACATCCCTGCTCGCGGTGTTCGGCGCCTCAGGAAGCGGCAAGTCCTCCCTGCTTCGAGCCGGCCTGCTTCCGGCGTTGAGGAACAGCGCCGCCTCGGAAGGCCGGGACCGGCCGACGCTCCTTCTCACGCCAGGCGCGCACCCCTTGGACGAACTCGCGGTGGGCCTGGCCAACCTCAGCGGAATCTCCGCCCCCTCCCTGTACGCCGACCTGGTGGCCACCCCTTCGAACGTCCGGCTGGCGATCGGTCAGATCCTGGCGGGCAGGCCGAAGAGCGCGCGCATCGTGATCGTCGTCGACCAGTTCGAGGAGGTCTTCAGCCTCTGCGACGACCAGAGGGAGAGATCCCTCTTCCTGGACTCGCTGATCGCCGCGGCGGAGGAGACCAACGATCGAGCCCGCGTCGTACTGGGAATCCGCGCGGACTTCTACGCCCGGTGCGCCGAACACCCACCGCTGGTGGCCATGCTGCGCGATCGGCACCTGCTGATCGGTCCTATGGAGGACGACGACCTCCGACAAGTGATCATCGGCCCGGCGCTCCGGGCAGAGCTCAAGGTCGATCGGGCGCTCGTCGAGACCATCCTCAGCGACGCGAGAGGTGAGCCCGGCGCGCTGCCACTGATCTCCCACGCCCTGCTGGAGACGTGGAAGCGCCGCAAAGGCGGCACGTTGACGCTCGCGGGGTACCGGGAAGCAGGAGGTATCCAGAGCGCCATCGCGCAGACCGCCGAGCAGATCTACGACGGGCTCGACGCAGGTGAGCGAGGTCTGGCCAGGAACGCGTTCCTCCGCCTGACGGCGCTGGGGCAGGGAACCGAGGACACGCGCAGGCGCGTCCCGCCGGCGGAGCTGCTGGCGGGGCCGGACGGGGCGGCGATGGAGGCCGTACTGTCCCGGCTGACGGCGGCGCGGCTGCTCACCGTCGACGAGGACAGCGTCCAGGTGGCTCACGAGGCGGTGATCCGTTCCTGGCCGAGGCTGCGGGGCTGGCTCGCCGAAGACCGGGAACTCGTCCGGCTCCAGCGGCGGCTCACCGACGCCGCCACCGAGTGGGAGCAGCACGGGCGCGAGGATGAGCTGCTGTACCGGGGAACGCGACTGGCGGCCTGGGAGGACCGCGCGCTCGACCGGCTCAACGACCTGGAACACGCGTTCCTGGCGGCCGGCCGGGCACGCGCGCGCCGGGAGCGGGCGGCGGCGGGCCGTCGTGTGCGCGCGGCTCTGATCAGCCTGGTGGTGGTGGCGACCGTGGTCGGAGTGCTGGCCGTGATGGCGCTGGTGAACGCGGACCGGGCGGAGGAGGAGCGAGATCTCGCGTACTCTCGCCAGTTGGCGGCGGACGCGCGTGGCCAGCTCCAGCTGGACCCGCAGCTCGGGCTGCTGCTCGCCCGGCGGGCATACGCGGTCAGCCCGACGGAGGAGGCCACGGCCGTACTCCGGCAGGCCACCGTCGACTCGCGGATCCGGCTCATCGTTCCCATCGCCGCGGGCAAGGTCTGCGGCGTCGCATTCAGCCCGGACGGGCGGCAGCTGGCCGCCGGCAGCGGGGACGGCACCGTACGGGTCTGGCGGGTGTCCGCGCAAGGGCTGCCCACCGGCGATCCGGTGGTGCTGCACGGCCATGCCGGTGAGGCGTGGAACCCCGTGTTCAGCCCGGACGGACGCTACCTGGCGACCGGCGGCATCGACGGAACGGTCAGCGTGTCCGACTGGGCCGGCGGCGGCGATCCGCTGGTGCTGCGCGGCCACCGTGGTCCGGTGTGGGGTGTCTCGTTCAACCCCGACGGGCTACGTCTGGCAAGTGCCGGGGACGACGGCACGGTGCGGATCTGGAAAGCACCGGATGGCGGCAGGTGGACCGGCGGTTCGTCCGCGGGAGGCGGTGCTCCCAAGGTGCTGCGTGGCCACGATGGGCGGGCTCTGCAGGTCGTGTTCAGCCCGGACGGGCGGAGACTTGCCAGCAGCGGCGGCGACGGCACCGTCCGGATCTGGGACCCGGCCGGTAAGGCGAAAACGGTCGTGCTGCGCGGCCACGAGAATTCTGTCGAAGGACTGCAGTACAGCTCGGACGGGCGGAACCTGGTCAGCGGCAGTACGGATGGCACCGTGCGGGTGTGGGACGTGACCGGACAGAACGCACCAGCAGTGCTGCGCGGGCACGACGGCACGGTGGAGGGTGCGGCGGTCAGTCGCGACAGCCGGAGGATCGCCAGCGTGGGCAACGACGGCACGGTCCGGATCTGGAACATGGCCAGCAACATCGACCCGCTCGTTCTGCGCGGCCATCGTGGTACGACGTGGAGCGCGTCGTTCAGCCCGGACGGGCGTACGCTGGCGAGCGCGAGCGATGACGGGACGATGCGGCTGTGGGACGTGGCCTACACCGGCGACGCGAGGATCCTGCGAGGTCATACCGGGGGGACCGTGTACGACGCCGCGTTCGGCCCGGACGGGCGACGCGTCGCCAGTGCCGGTATCGACGGCACGATCCGCGTCCAGAACATCGACGGCAGCGGTGACGCGCTGGTGCTGCGTGGCCACAAGGCGGACGTCCTCGGGGTCGCCTTCAGCCCGGACGGGCGGCGGCTGGCGAGCACAGGTGCTGACAGCACGGTACGGATCTGGCACGCCGACGGGAGCGGCCACGCTGTCGTGCTGCGCGGCCACAGCGGACATGTGTGGAACGCCGCCTTCAGCCCGGACGGCACGCGGGTGGTCAGCGGAGGTGACGACGGCACTGTACGGGTCTGGCACACTGACGGGACCGGAGCGCCGGTTGTCATGGACAGCCCTCAGAGCCAGGTCCGGTATGTCGGGTTCAGCCCCGACGGGCGGCGAGTGGCGAGCGCGGGCGTGGACGGCACGATCCTGATCCAGAACGCCGACGGGACCGGTCAACCCGTCATGCTGCACGGCCACCAAGGCCTGGTGTGGTGCCTCGCCTTCAGCCCGGACGGGCGGCGGCTGGTCAGCGGGGGCAACGACGGCACGATCCGCATCTGGAACACCGACGGGACCGGAGACCCGATCGTCCTGCGCGGCCATCAGGGCGTGGTGTGGAGCGTCGGCTTCAGCCCGGACGGGCAGCAGGTCATCAGCAGTGGCAATGACCACACCGTGCGGATCTGGATGCCGGCCGAGGGGGGCGAGCCCGTGGTCTTCAGCGGCTCCGGCACTACGGTCAATTCCGTGAAGTTCAGCCCGGACGGGTGGCGGCTGCTCTCGACCTACGACGACGCCACGGTACGGATCTGGCGCTGCGAGGTATGCGGCTCCATGCACCAGGTCCAGGCACTCGCCGCCAAGCGCACCATCCGCGAACTGACCCCCGAAGAACGCAAGATCTACCTCGAACCATCCCCTTGACCTTCACTCCGCTGGGCGGCGATCTGGTCACCGACGTACAGCAGAGCATGGATGACCGCGGGGATCTGGTCGGCGATGAGCTCGACCATCGCGTTGGGGGTATCGCTTCTGCCGTCATAGATACGGCGCGCGGCGGCGAGCGTGTCGAGCGCTTCCTGCTTGTGATCCACGGGTCCGGCGCTGTCGCTCATGATCACTGCTCTCTGTCGCAGGAGAGTTGTCATGATCAGCCTATCAAGACGATCTATGGACATAACCTGCATGATGGCCACCTCTTAATGATCATGCATGCCACACGTCGGGCGATCAGAGCGACCCCGGCGCAGGAGCAAGGTCAAGCCGGAGGGTCGGAGGCCGTAGCACAGGCGATGATCGTGGAGGTCAGATCACGCAGCGGGGTCAGCAGGCGTGGATAGTCCGCCGCGTTGAGCGCGTACAGGCGTTGTGCGCCGTTGCGGCGTACGGTGAGCAGCCCCGCGTCACGCAGGATCTTCAGATGGTGCGACACGGCGGGCTGGGACAGGCCCAGATGGTCGGCGATGTCGCCGACGCTGCGCGAAGCGCCGGATTCGAGCAGGAACACGATGATCTCCTGTCTGCGTTCGTCGCCCAGCGCGGTGAACAGCGGCCGGGTCGTGGCGAACAGGGCCAGGACGTCCTGCGCGGCGACATGGCCGGTCATGCCGCCACCTCGGCACGCAGCTCCGTGAGGTGGGTGACGGGCAGGCCACGGGCCGCCCCTTCGGCGATCCAGCCGTCCAGCATCAGGCGCGTCTGCGCGCTCACCTTCGTGAAGTGCGCCTCAATATAGAGCGGCAGGTCGAAGGGTACGAGCAGCGGCAGCGCGCGTAGGGCCAAGGACGCGGCACAGGCCGGGATCGCGAGCGGGGCCCGCCTTCCGTGCGATGCCGCGGCGATCGCGACGGCCTCCCGGCTCGCGCGTGCCGCGAGCGTGTACCGGGTGGCCGCGATCGACCAGCCCGCGTTCTCCAGCGCGGCGATGTAAGGCATCATCCGGGCGGCGGTGAGGTCACTCGCCCCCGCCCGCCGGGTGCGTCTGGCGCGCGCGCCGCCCGCCCGGAGCGCGGCGATCACCTGCCGGGCGCGCGGTTCCGACCCGAAGACGCCGAGCGCTGCCCCGGGCGGCGCCCAGTAGGCGATGCCGGGCTCGCCCGTCTGCCCGGGCAACGGCGCCTGGTAGGCGAGAAGGGTCGGCACCACCTGGACGAGCTGCTCCGCCGGCCAGGTCCGGGTGAGGACCGCGTGGTCCTGCGGCGCTTGGCTGATGGTGACCACGGTCGCGCCGCCGGTCGCGGCGCGCAGGTCTCCCGTCCAGGCGCCGGGCAGCGCGGTGGAGTCCACGCACAACCACACCATGTCCCACTCTCCGGCCACCGGCTCGGTGACCACCTGATGCGGCGTCAGTCGCTGCTCGACGGGCCGTCCTGGCCGGCGCAGCTTGTACAGCAGCGCACCGTCCCCGTCCGCCCAGTGCTCCTTGCCGGGCCTGACCAGGTAGCTGACCTGGGCGCCGCCGGCCGCCAGCCACATCCCGAAGACCTGCCCCAGTGCTCCCGCACCCACCACCAGCACCTTCACCTGAACTCCATCCTTGAGAATATTTAAATATTTCGATGGATAGAGTATCTCGAGATACGGCCATAAGCACACAGGAGAAGGGGTGTACGGGAGAGTGCCGCGACACGGCGCGTGCCAGGGAGAGGCTTCGCCGTTGAACAGGCGCAGGTCGCGACGCGCCTGTGGGCGTTGCCCGCCACAGGCGCGTCGTGCGACATCATCGGGAGGATTCGCTCCCGGGTCTTGCCGGCTACTTCACCTTGACGACGACGGTGCCGGCCAGCTTGTCGTGCAGGCACTGGTGCAGCGGCTTGTCCCAGAACTGCCAGAGCACGTTCACGAGGTAGGCGAGGTAGGCGACGAATCCGATGACGGGGATGAAGCTGAGCGCCAGCGGCCCCCAGAGCACACCCGCGCGGGTCATGACGGCGTTGGAGGACAGCGGTTCGGCGGCGTGGTTCGAGGGTGCCGACACCACACGGAGGCCCATCACCTTCTTCCCGACCGTCTGCCCGCCGCTGCGGAGCATGAAGAACTCGTAAGCGAAATAGATCGCCGCGCCCAGGACCGCGTTCAGCAGAGCGGCCAGGAAGACGCCGCTGCCGTCGCCGCTGACGAGAATGGGCGTCAGAATCATGCTGAGAATGGCGGTGACGATTCCCAGAATGACCCCGTCGATGACGCGGGCGACCAGGCGCTGCCACCACTCTGCGAGCGGGAGGGCGCCCGGGGGCTGGGCGGATCCCTGCGGCGCTCCGTAGGGAGACGATCCGGCCGGCGTCGAGTGATGGCCCGGGCCGTCCTGGTGATAGGGCGACGTGCCGCTGTTGGTCATGTCATTTCACCTCGGGATGAATGTGTGGTAAGTGGGCGGCCGCAGCTGCCTGCGACGATCGAACACAGCCGACAACGGAGGGAGTCGTTTTTCGCCGCCTCCGAATGGGGGTGCATCCTCGCCGCTCAGGAATCTGTGGACTCCGGCCGGCGAGTGCCCCGGGACTCACGGGCGCAGGTACGGCCTCCGTCGAGCGGGCACGCTGGGGCGGCGCCACTCACGGCCACCGCGTGCACACGCTTTCCCGCCCAGGCTTCGGGCGCCTACTGTTCCACGGGACCGAGTCCGCATGCATCAGCAAAACTACCTAGTGCGGATACGTAGGTGTCACGCGTGGGCCGGCCGTACGGGCTGCCGTCCGACTCGTGCGGCCGACCTGCCGAAGTCGTTCGGATATCGGCCTGCGCGGCTATGTCGCAAGGTGCCGAAGTGGCGCCCTGCTGCCATGGCAATGAGCGACGAAATCAGCGTTGATATTGGGGAACTCTGCGAAAGCGGTGACGGCTCGACCGGTGCTTCACTTTGCAGTGTCGTTCATTTTCATTGACAACGCGTGATAAGTGACATCATGACAGCATCGTGAGCCGAGCGTGCGGCACATCGTGCTCGATACAGGGGGCCGACGACGGCGTGACCAGCCGATAGGCATGCCGGGTGGGGTGCGTGGCTGCTGGGGAAGTTCTGCCCATCTGGTGCCTTCCCGCAGTGATCAGGCTTCCCAGAGGATCGCCTGCCGCCGGGTGCCTGCGGGAGGAAGGATACGGTTGGGTCTATCCGGAAATGTCGCTGACCCAATCTATGCTTGGGCTCGAATCGAGTCGGCGTATGTATTCCGGTTCCGGGAGCTGACCGCCGGCATGGGTTGACGCAGTCGAGGCCGGGCTTGACTCCCCGGTTGTGGGTCTCGACGGACGCGGCCGGGAGGGGCATACGTGTTCGCAGGGCCATCGCACGAGCAACTGGTGGGACGAGACTCGGAGATCGCGCGGCTCGAGGACGTGGTGAGGGCTCTGACCGCGGGCCGCGGCACGGTGGTCGAGATCGCCGGGGACCCCGGGATAGGCAAGACGAGCCTGCTGGGCGTTCTGGAGGCGCTGGCCGGTCGGGCGGGGATTCGGGTGTTACGCGCTCATGCCGTACGCGGTGCGCGGGTCCACCGGCAGGCACCCGGCCGCCGCGTGCCGTACCAAGTGTTCCGCGACGCTTGGGGCGACCGGCCGAGCATGGAAGCCGTGGTCGAAGATCGGGCTTCCGGGGCCGCGGGCGCTCCCATGCATCCCCGCTTCCGGGTGGGCCGTGCTGTCCGTGCTCTGCTCGCGGACTGGGCAGCGGATCATGGCGGCGTGCTGATCTTGGACGATCTTCAGTGGTGCGACGAGGATTCGGCGGACCTGGCCGCCCAACTGGTCCGCACCCCTGTGCCAGGCCCACTCGTCCTCGCCGTGGCGCACCGGCCCCGGCAGACCCGGCCGCTGCTGCTGGAGGCGCTGGACCATGGTGCGCAGACCAGGACGGTGGTCCGTCTCGAACCCGGACCGCTGGTTCCCGACGCGGTGGCCTCCGTGCTGGAACGGCTGCACAAAGCCGGCGACGCTCCCGCTGCGCCGACTTCGGATCAGGGCTCCGTCGGCGTGCGCTCGTACCAGCACCTCGAGGCTCGCAGGTACGCCGAGCACCTGCACGAGGCCTGCGGCGGCAACCCCCGTAACCTGCGCATCCTCGCGGCCGCCGGGTGGCATCCCGACAGCTGGCCGGATCGCGCGGGGGCCGACCGGGACGCGCTGCTCCGCGAGTCGGCGACGCTGATCGCCGAACTGGATGAGCTCACTCCCGACGCGTCCATGACGCTCGGCGCGGCCGCCGTGCTCGGCGACCCGTTCCGCCCTGAGGATGCCGCCGCGGTCTCCGGGCTCGGCCTGGACCGGACCCTCGACGTGCTCGCTGAGCTCACCCGCGGTGACCTGGTGCGTCCGCTCGCTTCTGGCGGGCGGTTCGCCTTCCGTCACGGCGTGCTCGGGCACGTCGTCCGGCAACGCGCCGTCCCTTCGTTCCTCCTGCCCGCCCACCGCAGAGCGCTCGGCCTGCTTTCCGCGAGAGGGGCGTCGGCCGCCGCCCGAGCCAGGCACGCGGAGCATCTGACGGGCACTGACGGCGTGCCTGCCCTCCAGGTGCTCGCCGAGGGCGCGGCCGAGGTCGTCGGCGAGACCCCGGCCACCGCGGCTCGCTGGCTGCGCCTGGTATTGGATTCCTCCCCGCGTGGCGACCGGCTGACTCCGCACCGCGCCACCCTGATGCTCTCGTGCTGCCAGGCCCTCACCGCCGCCGGCCGGTTGGAAGAGGCCCGCGCCCTTGCCCACGAGGTGCTGCGTGACCAGTCGCATCTGCCCGCTGACGTCCGCCGGTCGGCGCACGCGGCCTGCTCCGACGCCGAGCGCCTGCTGGGCCGGTACGAGGAGGCGGAGGCCATGGCCCACGCGGCGCTCGAAGGGCTGTCGCGGCCGCTGCCCGATCCGCTTCCCGCCGGCATCGCCGAGCTGACGTTCAAGTACGGGCTGGTGCACCTGCTGCGTAACACCTACCGTCAGGCGCGCTCGCTGGTCCGCGAGGTCGCCGGCGCGGCGGCGGAAAGCGGGGACCTCACACAGCTGGGCGTGCGGGTGCTCGCCGCGTTCGGTGACACCTACCTCGCCGAGATGGACACCGCGATCCCCGAAGTCGCGGCGTGCGCCAGGCTCGTCGACGGATTACCCGACGCGGCGGCCATGCGCATTCCAGAGGTGCTCGCCATGGTGGGCTGTGCGGAGATGTACCTGCAACGCTTCGGGGATGCCTACCGGCACCTGCGCAGGGGGCTGAGAGTCACGAGCGGCGGTGCGCAACGGCACATCGCGACGCACCACCTTCTCGGGCTGGCGGTCCTGGACCAGTGGACGGGCCGGCTGGACCGAGCGGTGGAGTGGGCGCTGGAGGCCGAACGGGTGGCCCGCGCCATAGGCGCTGACGATGCCGCGGGGTTCGCGATGACGACGCGTGCCACGTCGCTGATGTGGGCGCGCAGCCGCCGGGACACCGCTGAGATCGTCGCGCTCGCTGAGGAGGGCTACCGCACCACGTCCCCAGGCCAGGGCTGGTGGGGAGGTGCGGCGGCGGGGCAGCTCGCCCAGATCCGGCTGATGAGCGGGGACGCGCGGGGCTGCGTCCGGATCCTGCTGGATGAAGGAGGGGGCGCGGGGTTGCCGCTGGCCCAGCCGCAGTCCCGCGCTGAGCTGCTGGCACTGCTCTCCACGGCGGCGCTGCGGTGTGGAGACCGCGACACCGCCGACCGTTCCGCCGACGACGCGGAGACGGCGGCGGCCCAGCTGGGCCTGTCGGTCCAGCGGGCGAGCGCGTGGCGGGCCAGAGCCGTGCTTCACCAGACCGATGGCGAACACGACGCGGCGGTGAGGCTGTTCGAGGATGCGGCGGACGGTTTCCGGCAGGCCGGCATGCCGGTGCGGCACGCCTGGACGCTGGTGTCGGGAGCCCCCTCAGCCGCGGTGGCCATGGGCCAGGAAGTGGCGCTGAGCTGGCTGAACTCCGCCGTGTCCGGGTCCAGGAGTTGCGGGGCGGTCAGGGTGCGCGAGGAGGCGCTACGCGTGCGGGGCGAGATGGCGGCCGCCGTGCCCGGCCCAGGAGTGGTCGTCGCCCGGTCACGCCTGCTGGGCCTGCTCACCGAACGGGAACGGGAGATCGCGGAGCTCGCGGCCGAGGGGAAGCGTTCTCGTGAGATCGCGGACCAGCTCTACCTGAGCACCAGGACGGTGGAGGCTCATCTCGCGAGGATCTACCGCAAGCTGGAGGTCTCCTCTCGAGCCGCTCTCGGGGCCGTCCTCCTGCGCATGTCCGACGTCACGGACAGGTGACCTCGCCCGCGGCTCATCGCAGCCGGGAGGCTCCAGTCGTACGCATGCGTGGGTGTATTTCGTGATCCATCACCTTGGTTACGGGCGGGCGCCGCGCGCAGCTGGATCGCGCGGGCCGTGCCGTGAGCCAGACGGGTTACGGATTGCCGATCCACGGCTCCGGGGCCAACGGCCCTGGCAGGTCATCGAAGTCGACGGCTTCGTGCGCCGGTGGCGCCACGATCTTCACCTTCGTGCCCCAGCCGGTGTAGCGGGTGTCCACGAGGGAGTGCACGGTGCGCCTGACCAGCTTGTGGTCCTCGTTGGGGATGAGGGTGTCCTTCTCGCGATGCTCAGTGATGAGGCGGACTGGCAACTGGTCCCGGTTGACGAAGAGCCGGAAAGAGACCTTGTCCACCTCGTAGACGCCGGATTCGCCGTACAGATCCTTGGCGGTCAGGGTGCCCCGGTATTCACCCGGTTTCGCGATGGTGGCCTTGGCCAGCGCGTTCTTGAGTACGGCCGGGTTGAAGACGTCGACGAGCTGATCGCCCCGCTGGCCCATGCTGCCCCACGAGCTGTTGTCCTTGCCGAAACGGATCCACTTGGCCCCGGCCGGCATCTCCCCCCATCCGAAGCCGGACACGTACGTGAAGCGGCCCACCTTGATCGCTCGGGTGGAAGCCGTGTTCACCGGCAAGGTCATGTCGGGCTGGGGCTTCCACCTCGTGGTGAGGTCGTGGTTCGCCGTCCCGGACTTGACGAAGCCGATCGTGCCGGTGGTTCTGGCCACGGCGGCGCCTTTGGTTCCGCTGATGGTGCTCCTGGTCGTCTCGGAGACCAGTACGCCACGCCCGGCCACGAACTGCTTCTTCATGCTCTTGACCGGGTCGGGGGCGGTGGCGGCCTGGGCGTGGCCGCCTCCGGTGGATAAGACGGCGGTTGCTGCCAAGGCGGTGGCGACTGCGAGACGCTTCACGAGATCCTCCCGTTGAAAACCGATGGTTGCGACAGGGAATCCTGCCGTCGAGGCGTCACGGGATGATCACGTCCACGCTGTCAAGGGCGCGCAGATGGATCGCGAGGAGCGTCAGCCACCCCCAGCCGACGGCGAAGCGCAGGGCGA
The DNA here is from genome assembly GCF_040648415.1 of Nonomuraea sp. NPDC049141. NCBI lineage: Bacteria > Bacillati > Actinomycetota > Actinomycetes > Streptosporangiales > Streptosporangiaceae > Nonomuraea > Nonomuraea sp. NPDC049141. Next base: position 180,544 of record NZ_JBEZDR010000008.1, on the reverse strand, counting down.
CGACGAAGCACGCGGCGCCCAGGTCGAACGTCGTCCAGCGGCGTGCAGAGCCGGCGCTGGCCAAGCGAGAAAACAAGCATCAGCAGGCCGGTGATGACGAAGTTGGCGATCTGCGTCCACCCGGACGGGCCCAGAGTCAGTGAACTGACCGGATGCCGAAGTGGATCGTAGCTGTGTCCTCGGGGCGCGCATCACTTGTCGTCGTCCGGGAGCGTGTCCAGGACGCGTACCATCAGCTCGGCCTGGTCGACGCCGGCCAGGCCCAGCGCGCGCGGTACGGTGCCGACCTGAGCCCGCACGATCCCCAGCAGCAGGTGCGCCGGCCGCAGGTCCTTCTTGCGGGAGACGGACGCGAAGCCCCGTTCGAGCGCGAGCTTGGCCGAGGCGCCCATCTGAGTGGGCCGTTCGGCGGCACTGCTCGGCCGCGGCAGGTCGAAGGCGGCGAGAGACACCCCCGCCGCGGCCAGGCTGTGCTCGAACTCCTTGTCCAGCGCGTCGCGGATCGCTTGGTGATCGAGCCCGACCGAGGCCAGGGTCTGATGGGTGCCGGTCTCCCGCTCGGCGGCGATCGCCAGCAGGAGATGGTGCGCCTCGACGCTCGCCGAGCCGTCCTGCTGGGCTTCGAGTCCGGCCTGGTCGATAATCGTGTTGATGTAGTGGTCGATGGCGGCCATCGTCAGCGTCTCCTCAGCGTGACGCCGGCGGCGATGAGCCGCTTGGCGTGCTTCTTGTGAACGGCTTGGCGCGTCACGCCGAGCGCCTCGGCGACCTGCGGCCAGCTCCAGCCAGCGCGCATCGCCTGCTCGACGGCGTCGTCCTCCAGTTGATCGGCCAGGCGCCGCAACGCCGCCACGGCCGCCAGTCGATCGGCGGGTTCTTGGGAAACGGGGATCTCAGCAGCGGGCACGCTAGCAACCTTAGTTGACTAATCCCGCGTGGGTCAACGTCAGGCGTGGCCGCCCACGGTGATCGGGCCGAGTGTCAGCCGCGGCTCGCCCTCCAGGATCTGTCCGGCCAGCGCCACCTGCTCGTCCAGTTCGCGTAGCTGGGCGGAGGTGAGCTCGCGCAGCGTCTCCACCGTGACGGCCAGCCGGCGGCCGGACCGCCGCTGGTGCCAGACCCCCGCCACCTGCCCGTCCACGAGCAGCACCGGGAAGTTGCCCGCCTGGCCGCCGTTCAGCGCCCGCGCGGCGGCCGCGCCCGGGTACAGCAGTTCGCGCGGCCGACCGGCCACGACATAGGCATCGAAGTACGGCAGCAGGTGTACGCCCCTCGGCGGCTCGTCCGGCACCTCGGTGTCACCGGCCGCCACCCAGGCCGGGACGCCCTCGAACAGCACCTGCTCCGGCTCAGCCGCCGCGAAGGCCGCCGCCGCCCACGTGACCGGCGCGCCGATCCACTTGGCGAACTGCTCGGACGTGGCGGGACCGTACGCCCGCAGATAGGCGTCCACCAGCTCGGCGCACCCCTCAGCCGGGCGGAAACCCTCCGGTGGGGCGGTATAGGTGACCTTGCGCCCCCTCGCCGGGCCGAACACGAACGCGCCCCGGTGCGCCGCCGTCGCCATGGCCTGCCGCCAGCGTGGCCACATCGTCTGGAAGGCCGGCATGACGAGGTCTCCCGCCCACGGTCCCGTGGCGGCGACGACCGCGTCGCTCAGCTCGTCGATCGTCAGGGCGGCTCCGGTCAGCACCTCGCGGATCGCCTCCACGACCTGGTCGGTCTGGGCGGGTGTCAGGCGGATGCCCTGGGCGTGAACGGCGTACGAGGACGGCAGCGACGACAGGGCGCCGATCCACATCGGCAGGTCGCGGGCGGGCAACAGGTGGACGGTGCCGCGCGGGCCGTGCGTCTTGACCAGGCTGCGCTCGCCCCACAGCGCCTCCCGGACACCGGTACGGGTGACGCCGTCGAGGCGGAGGCCGACCGACAGCTCGGCCGCCGACATCACCTGGGCATGGGCGCCGCACATGGCGGCGACGACGTCCGCCGGGGTGGCGTCCTTGGCGGGGGCGGTCAGGCCCTGCCGCTCCAAACGCCTGGCGCTGACCTGGGACCACGACATTTCCATCATGAGACTCACCGTAGGCGGCAATGCGGAAGGATTCGTTCCGCGTTAGACGTGGTGGGCGCGGACGATGAGATCGGCGGCCTCGGCGGCGATGGCGTGCCGCCGTTCCGGCGACAAGGGCAGCATGCCGTACGCAGTGTCGACGCGCGCCTCGGTGATCACCAGCTGCGAGAACTGGCGGGCCGCCCTGACCGGATCTGGCACCCGCAGCCTGCCGTCACCGTCGCACTCGCGCAGGTAGTCCGCCACGCCGCCGTCCAGTGACGACGAGCTCGCCCGCCAGGTGCGCTGGAGCTCCGGATGGTGGCCCACCTCCGCGATGGTCAGCCGGTGCAGCGCCGCCACCCGCGGCGACAGCGCGATGTTCAACGTCCGCTCACCGAGTGCCGTCAGGTCCTCGCGCGGATCGCCGGTGAAAACGACGGCCGCTCCCGCGGTTCCCCCGCGACCCGCCGGACCGCCCTTCGCCGACGCCTCCCGACCGCCCGCCGACCTGGCCTCCTGGATCGCGGCGAGGAAGAGCTGCTCCTTGTCGCCGAAATGGCCGTAGACGGTCTGTTTGCCGACTCCCGCCTGCGCGGCGATCGTGTCGACGCTCGCGCGGGCGTAGCCCAGGTCGGTGAAGACCTGGATGGCGGCGTCGAGGATGGCCCGGCGCTTGGCCGGTGAGCGTCGCGGGCCGTGGTCGGCCATGGTCTGTACCCACTCTCTCCGAATAGGGACTAGTCTACGAGACTAGACCGTCTAGTCTAGTTTGGAGGGCGTATGAACGCCGATGTCGTGGTGGTCGGGGCCGGACCGGTGGGTTTGCTGCTCGCCGCCGAATTACGGCTGGCCGGGGCCACGCCGCTGGTCCTGGACCGGCTCGCCCAGCCGACGAGCGAGCAGAAGGCGCGCGGGATCGGACCGCTGGCCGCGGAGGCGCTGCGCCGCCGCGGGCTGGGGGAGGCCCTGGCGAAGTTCCACGAACAGGGGCTCGCCGACAAAGCACGCGACCACGGGAGCGAGAAGGGGCACTTCGCCCAGATCCACAAGATCGACCCCGACCTCCAGGAGGAACCCGAGCGGACCGGAGCGCTGATCTGGCAGCCGGACCTGGAACGGATCCTCGCCGAGCACCTGGCCTCGCTCGACGTCCCGATCCGGCGCGAACACGAGGTGACGGCCCTGACCCAGGACGACTCCCGCGCCACCGTGACCGTACGAACCCCGGCGGGGGAGCGGCACATCTCCGCCGCGTACGTGGCCGGCTGCGACGGCGGCCGATCGACGGTGCGGAAGCTGGCCGGGTTCGACTTCCCAGGCACCGCTCCCACGAGCGTCGTCCGGCGGCTGAGGGGCGACATCTCCGGGATGGAGCGGCTGCCCGAGCCCGGCTGGCTGCCGACGGGGATGCTGATGTGCGCTCCCGGCATGGTGGCGACGGTCGAGTTCGACGACTTCCCCGAGGACCGCGCCGCGCCGCTGACCGGGGAGGAGATGCGGGACAGCCTGTACAGGATGACGGGCGTCGAGGTCGAGGTGGCGGCGGTCCACGACACGCTGCGCTTCACCGACGTCGCCCGCCAGGCGGCCGTCTACCGGCTCGGCCGGGTCCTGCTCGCGGGCGACGCCGCCCACGTCCACTCTCCCAACGGCGGCCAGGGACTGAACCTGGGGCTGATGGACGCCGTCAACCTGGGCTGGAAGCTCGCGGCCACGGTCGCCGGGCGCGCGCCGGAGGGCCTGCTCGACACCTACACCGCCGAACGCCACCCCGTGGGCGCCGCCGTCCTGCACAACACCCGCGCCCAGTCGGCGCTGCTGCGACCCGGCGCGCACGCGGCGGCCATGCGCGACATCGTGTCGGACCTGCTCGACCTGCCGGAGGTCAACCGCTACTTCGGGCGGCTGCTGAACGGGCTCGGCACCCGCTACGACCTCCCCTACCCCGCCACGCATCCCCTGGCCGGCCGCCCCTGCCCCGACCTGCGGCTCACGCTGTCTTCCGGCGTGACACGGACCCTCGCGGACCTCGCCGCGTCCGGCCGGCCGCTGCTCGTCCACGCCCCCTCACAGCCCGAGGCGGCGGAGGCGGCGGCGGCCTGGCAGGGCTCGCTGGACGTCGCCGAGGCGACCGTCGAGGACCGCGACGGCCTGTCGGCCGCCTTCATCCGCCCCGACGGCACGGTCGCCTGGGCATCCGCCCCAGGCCCGGCCGACACCACCACCCTGACGGCGGCTCTCCACACGTGGCTGTCACCCGCGTGACGCCTTAAGGACACGGTCCCCGAGGCGCCCCGGCCGCGCGGGTGGCGTCTTGGGATCGGCCGTCTGTACGGCCTCCCGCACGGGCCGCGGGCGCGCTGGGACAATCGGGCGATGATCAGCTCTCGTCAGCTCGAATATTTCCAGGCCGTGGCCCGGGAGCTCCATTTCACCCGGGCCGCGGAGGCGTTGCGCATCGCCCAGCCGGCGCTGTCGCAGCAGATACGCAAGCTCGAACGCCAACTCGGCCTGACCCTGTTCGAACGGAACCGGCACCGCGTAGAGCTCACCCCGGCCGGCCGCGCGCTGCTGGAGCACGCCGACCGCGTCCTGTCGGACCTGGCGGCGGTGGAGGAGGAGATGCTCGGCTGGGCCGAAGGGACCCGCGGCCGGATCCGGCTGGGCACCGCCCGAGGGCTGGCCACCCAGGTCGCGCGGGTACTTGCGGCCTTCTCCGCCGCCTACCCGGCGGTCACGGTGGAGCTGAAGGAGCAGACCACCCAGGACATGCTCGACGACCTGGACGCGGGCCGCCTCGACGCCGCGACCCTGGCCACCCGGCCCGGCTCCGGTGACACGCGGCTGGCCTGGCACCCACTCGGCGCCGAGCCGCTGGTGCTCATCACCGGCCCCGCCACGCCCTTCGCCCGGCGGGACCGCCTGCCGGTGGCGGAGCTGGACGGGGCCGACCTGGTGCTTTACCCGCCTGGGTCGACGGTGCGCGAGATCGTCCTGTCCGCGCTGGTGGCGGCGGGTGCCAAGGCGCGGGTCAGGTTCGAGACCCGCGACTACCGCACGGCCCGCGCGCTGGCGAGTGTCGGGCTCGCCGCCGCCGTGCTGCCGCGTTCGGTGGCCGAGGAGCCCGGGATGCCGGTGGCCATCGTCCGGCTCGACCCCGAACCGTCCTGGACGCCGTCACTGGCCTGGTCCGCGGCCCGAGGTCCGGCCGCGGCGCTGGCGGCGTTCATCGCCTTCGTGGCCGAGCACCCCGAGCTCGCCGCGCTTGGTGGTGATATATCCGATGTATAACCATAAGGCAGATCATGTCTTGGACATATAGCCGCAGCTCCCGCAGGCTTTGATCACAAGAAGCGCTGAGAAGGAGTGTCGGCATGAACGGTCGCAGGGAGTTCCAAGGATTGATGGGGTCCGACCCCGAGGAGACGCTGGGGGAGGTGCGGCTGAGGTCGCCGCACATGTACGACGCCCTGGTCGAGGGGGCGTTCGGCGGTACGCTCGCCCGCCCCGAGCTGGGCCGCGCCGCCCGTGAGACGGCGACCGTCGCGATCCTGGCCGCCATCGGCGGGGCGGAGGCGCAGCTCGCCACTCACGCCCGCGCCGCCCTGCACAACGGCATCGCGCCCGACGAACTGCGCGCCCTGGCCCAGCATGTGTCCCTGTACGCGGGCTTCCCCCGGGCGCTGAACGCCCTCACCGTCATCGACGAGGTCCTGGCCGAAGCCGCGGTGCCGCGCCCGGCCGCGCTGCGCGAGGTGCGGCCGGCCGATCACCGGACGGTGGTCGCCCAGCGTGGCGAGAGCGGACCGCCCGTGGTGCTGCTCCACGGGCTCGGCCTGGACTGGCGGATGTGGGAGCCGGTCATGACCCGGCTGTCGGCGGGACGCCGTGTGTACGCCTACGACATCAGGGGTCACGGGGCGGCGGCCGGGTCGCCGTCACCGTTCACGATGGCGGACACGGTCCGGGACCTCATCGGCGTGCTCGACGCACTCGGGCTCGAAAGCGCGCACGTCGTCGGCCTGTCCTACGGCGGCGGGATCGCGCAGGCCGCCGCGATCGCCCACCCGGAGCGGTTCGCCTCGCTGTCGCTGCTGGCCACCACCGACTTCCCGTTCGGCGCGTTCGAGGACAGGGCGCGGTCGGCCGAGGCCGACGGCATGCGGGCCCAGATCGTGCCGTCGCTCACCCGGTGGTTCACCCCCGCAGCGCTCGCCACCGACGGATGGGGAGTCCGGTACGCCCGGGAGCGCGTGCTGCGCGGCGACCCGGTCGACTGGGCCGCCGCGTGGCGCTCCTTCAAGGGGCTGGACGTGCAGGGCGGGCTCGCGGGGTTCGAGGCGCCCGTCCTGGTGCTCGCGGGGGAGCTCGACGCCTCCACGACGCCGGAGATCATGACCGCGCTCGCCGGGCGCATCCCGGGCGCCGTCTACCAGGAACTGCCCGGCACCCCGCACATGCAGACCCTGGAGCGTCCCGAGCTGGTCGCCGACGCCCTGGACACTTTCCTGCCGCTCGCGGACCGAGCAGCTCACCTTTCTTGACAGTAACTTTTTTCGGTGCGATCGTTTTATCCATGTACGAAGTCGCGGTGATCGAAGACCCGGCGGCGGCCGAGGCGTCGCTCGACCCGATGCGGTCGAAGCTGCTGGCCGAGCTGGTCGAGCCCGGCTCGGCCACGTCGCTGGCGGCCAGGGTCGGCCTGGCCCGGCAGAAGGTCAACTACCATCTGCGCACGCTGGAGCGGCACGGGCTGGTCGAGCTCGTGGAGGAGCGCAAGAAGGGCAACGTCACCGAGCGGGTGATGCAGGCCACGGCCGCGTCCTTCGTGATCTCCCCGATCGCGCTGGCCGCGGTGCAGCCCGACCCGGGCAGGTCGCCCGACCGGCTGTCGGCCCGCTGGCTGCTCGCCGTCGCCGCCCAGCTCGTCCGCGACGTCGGGGCGCTGATCACCGGCGCCACCGAGGCCCGCAAGCGGGTGGCGACGTTCGCGATCGACGGCGAGGTGCGGTTCGCCTCGGCGGCCGACCGCGCGGCCTTCGCCGAGGAGCTGACCGACGCCGTGACCGCGCTGGTGAGCAAGTACCACGACGAGACGGCGGAGGGGGGTCGCGACCACCGGCTGGTCGTCGCGGTGCACCCTTCGCTGAAGGAGCGCTGAGGTGGGACAGTCCTTCGAGCTTCCCCAGGAGGCCACGGTCGGGGCGAGTCCCGAGGAGGTGTGGGCGGCCATCGCGACCGGCCCGGGCATCGACTCGTGGTTCATGGGCCGCAACGAGGTGGCCGACGGCGTGGTACGCACCGTCTTCGGCCAGTACACCCCCGAATCCACCGTGACCGCCTCAGAGCCTCCCGCCCGGTTCGCGCACGCCAGCCCGACGGCCGAGGACGGCCGGTTCGTCGCCTACGAGTTCCTCGTCGAGGGCCGCGACCAGGGCAGCACCACGCTGCGCATGGTGACCAGCGGCTTCCTGCCCGGTGACGACTGGGAGACCGAGTTCGAGGCCATGTCCCTGGGCCTGGCGATGTTCTTCGCCACGCTGGTCGCCTACCTGACGCACTTCAGCGGCCGGACCGCGACGCCCGTCACGGAGTTCGGGCCGCACGTCGCCGACTGGCCGCGCGCCTGGGCGGTCCTTCACCGCGAGCTCGGCCTCCCGGACCACCCCAAGCCTGGCGATCCCGTACGGTTCACGCCCGCCGGGCTCGCCCCGATCGACGGCGTCGTCTACTTCGCCAACGCCCAGACGCTGGGCGTGCGGACCCCGGACGCGATCTACCGCTTCCTGCAGGGCATCGGCGGCTCGATGGTCGCCGCGCACCACCTCTACACCGGCACCGACGACCAGGGACCGGCCTGGCACGCCTGGCTCGACCGCGTCTTCGCGGCTGGGTGATCGGCCGGGACGGCCGGCAGGGGTCCAGCCGTCCCGGCCGCGCGGCGCACCATCCGTTCCGGTCGCCGGGCTTCCGGCGACCGGAGTGGATGCCGCTGCCGGCACCGCGTACACCGTCACGATCAGGCTCGGCACGAACCGCCGCCAACGAGTCGTGCCGCCGCTCCTTCCCGTGCCGGTGTACGGCCCGCCAGGTATTCGCCCGGCAACCGCCGCTGGATTTCCCTAATGCGTGGCAATGTGGTCGGCGATCGCGGCCGCCAGGGTCCGCTCGCAGGTGGCGGCGTCGTCGGCGGCCCAGCACACGTAGCCGTCGGGGCGCAGAAGCAGAGCCGCCGCGCCCAGGTCGGTCGCACACTTGGCCCGTACGAGATCCACCCGGGCGGGCAGCCGGAGCTCGGCCGGGACGATCCCGGCCAGGTCGAGCAGGACCGCGTGCCCGGCCCCGAACAGCGCCGACAGCCGGACCGGCTCCGTGCCGACGAGCAGGTCGGCGTCCGGCACCCGCTGCCCGGCCAGCGGATGTTCGCCCCCGAGGTCGTAGCCCAGCGACAGGCCGGACATCAGGCCCGCCATGTGGCGGTTGGCGTCCGGCAGCCGCAGCAGATCGGTGAAGATGTCGCGCAGCGCGAGCACATCCTGGCTCGGCCGCGGCATGCCCAGCAACCGCTGCGCGGACGTGTGGTGCAGGACCCCGGCCGCCACCGGATGCCGTTCGGCCTGGTAGCGGTCCAGGAGGCCCTCGGGCGCCCGGCCCTGGACGGTCGCGGCCAGCCGCCAGCCGAGGTTGATCGCGTCCTGCACGCCGATGTTGAGGCCCTGACCGCCGAACGGCGGGTGGATGTGCGCGGCGTCGCCCGCGAACAGCACGCGGCCCGCCCGGTAGTCCGCCAGTTGCCGGGTCGCGTCGGTGAAGCGCGAGGAGTTGTCCACCGCGCGCAGCACGATCTCCTCGCCGTAGACGGCCCGCAGCGCGGTGATGATCTCCTCCTCCGTGACCGGCGCGTCGCGGTCGGTCCCCTGGTCCTCGCTGCCGAACGTGAGCCGGTAGCGCTCGCCCCCGATCGGAATCAGCATGGCCCAGTAGCCGCCGCCCTCGCGGACCAACTCGCTCATGTGGCCTATCGTCTGGGGGACCGACGCCGACGTGGCGGACAGCCGGACGTCGGCCAGCACCGCCACGAACGTCCCGTCCCCGCCGGGGAACGGCATCCCGAGCAGCTTGCGAACGGTGCTGCGGCCACCGTCGCAGCCGACCAGATAGTCGGCCCGGAACCGCTGCCCGCCGGCGCTCACCGTCACCCCACCGTCGTCCTGCTCGACCGCCGTGACCGCGGCGTCGCGCAGGACCCGCGCGCCGTGGGCGGTCGCGGCTTCCTCCAGGACCTCCTCGATCTCCCACTGCGGGATCGCGATCGGGTACGGATGCCGCGTACGCCACGGCTCGCAGTCCAGCGGCACCGGCAGGAACGCGAAATGGCCGCCCCCCGGCGCGCGTTCCATGGCCCGGCTTCGCAGCGGCTCCAGCAGGCCGCGCAGCTCCAGCAGCTCGGCCGTACGGGGCTGGATCGCGCCGCCCTTCGTCTGCTCGATGCGCTCGGGCAGCCGCTCCAGCACCAGCGTGCCGACCCCGGCCAGCGCCAGCTCGTACGCCAGCGTCAGGCCGGTCGGCCCGGCACCCGCGATGATCACCTCGGTGTCCCTCAAGGCCCCTCCTCTTTCCGTCGCCTGAGTGCGAATGTATACCCAGTGCAGAAAAAGTCCAAGTGCAGATTTCTGGTAAGGTGGCGAACGTGACCAGCGAGCCCGGGCTGCGCGAGCGCAAGAAGCAGCGGACGCACACGGCGATCTCCGAGGCGGCGATCGACCTGTTCCTGCGGCATGGGTTCGACCAGGTGTCGGTGGCCCAGGTCGCGGAGGCGGCCGAGGTGTCCAGGCGCACGTTGTTCGCCTACTTCCCGGCCAAGGAAGACCTCGTGGTGCACCGGTTCGCCGATCATGAGGCGGAGGCCGGCCAGGTGGTCCGGGCCCGGCCGGCGGGCATGGGGCCGCTGGAGGCGCTGCGGGTGCACTACCTCGACGGGCTGGCCAGGCGTGACCCGATCACCGGTCTCAATGACCTGCCGCCGATCGTGGCGCTCTACCGGATGGTCCTGGAGACGCCGTCGCTGGTGGCCCGGATGTACCGGTTCCAGGCGGGGGCCGAGCGGGCGCTCGCCGATGCGCTGCGTGAGACGGCGGCTGTCGATGAGTCCGCCGCGCGCCTGGCGGCCGTTCAGATCGTGGCGGTCCTCTGGGCGTTGATGCTGGACAACGCCAGGCTGCTGGCGGCCGGCGAAGGCGCGGACGAGCGCTACGCGGGCGCGGTGAGCGAGGCCGAGCAGGCGTTCGCCCTGCTGGCCAACGGCTTGGGCCGGTTGGGCGCACCGCGCGGAACCTGAGCCGACAGCGGTTCGCAGGGCTTGAGCCGTCAGCTGTCAGCCGTTCGCGAGACCCGAGCCGTCAGCCGATCGCAGCCGCGTGGGTGGCTGCCGTCCGAAGACGGCAGCCACCGTTGTCGGGCTACGCCGCGAGGGCGTTCTCCAGGAGCGGTCGGTGGCGCAGCATCCAGGCCGCCGCCCGTGCCTGCCAGGCCAGGGCCCACAGCGGGCCCGGGTCCCTGGTCTCGGGCGTGATCCGCGACCTGATCGCCACGGACGCGCAGTCACGGATGGCGAACTCGATCATCCGCGTGACGAAGCCGTCGCGTTCGGCGGCGGTCAGCCCGTAGCCGTCGAGGAAGCGGCGCAACTGACCCGCGCGTGCCTCCGCGCCGGGCAGGCTCTGCCGTTCGGCGACGTCGTCGTCGTGCAACTGGGCGTTCCACCACGCGGCACCCGCCACGTCGTCCAGCCGATCGATCGGACCGGCGCTGGTCCAGTCGATGTAGGAGACCGGCAGGCCGTCGCGGGCCACGGTGTGCCACGGTCCCGTGTCGCGATGGCTGATGATCGCATCGGACGCGGAACTCTCGAACGGCCACGGCTGCCACACCGCGTCCGGCGGCGGCCGGAATCCGGCCGTCGCGTCGTGGAGCGCGCGCAGCAGGCGGCCCGCCTGCCACACACCCTCGTCGGACCAGGCGTGCGGGTGGACGAAGTCGCCGTCGATGTAGGTGACGGCGTCACGTCCCTCCTCGTCGTAACCGTCGCCGACCAGGCGCGGGCTCCCGGTGAAGCCCACGTTCTCCAGATGCAGCAGCAACGCGTGGACGCTGTCCGTCCACGGCCCGGCCGGGCGCAGCACGACGTCGCCGTGCCGGACCACCGGCGTGGGATTGCCCTCGGCCCCCAGCAGGGGTTCGAAGGATGATGGGGAAGTCACTCTTGCTCCTCGTGATCGTGATCGAAGATCACTCCAACGCGAGGAGCCCGGTACGCGTCAGGCGACCTCTCGCGTCGGAGTGTGAACCGAGACCTCGCCGAGGACCTTGGTGGCCATGTGCCACACCTCCTGATAAATCGCGGGAAACCGTCCCGGCCGACGCTGCCACAGCGGGGGAGGCCGATCAACGCGTTTTCCGCCGGTACGGTGTGCGGCGGAGGCGTTGTGGACCGGTGGGACGCTCGCCCGGTTCGCCGACGCGGGCGCCAGGACCGCCTGCATCTGGCTCGAGGTGACGCCGGTGGCGACGCGGAGGTCAGCTTGCTGGGGTGACGCCCGCGCGGTCGATGGCCGCCTCGATCCCGTCGAGCACGACGGTGAGCCCGGCGGCGAAGGCCGGTCTGGCCTTGACCTCCAGGTAGGTCGCTGCCTGGTCAGGCTGCGGGCCCGCGCCGGACGGCGGGGCAGGGTCGTCGGTCTCGATCCAGGCCACCATCGGGAATCGTTCGGCGAAGCCGGGGGCGACCTCTTCTAGCAGGGCCGATCGGGCGTACCACCACTCCTCGTCGGACACCCCGGTTGCCGCCGGCGCCTGCCGTGACTCCGCGACCGTCCTGGCCGCACCCCGGATGAAGTCGGTGAGCAGCGAGACGATGCCCCGGAGCCGGCCGCCGCGCAACCCGGTGGCGCGGAGCAGGCCCACCAGCGTCTCCAGCATCACGAACTCGTTGGGCCCCAGCACCGGCCGGGCCTGCGACACCTGCAACACCCACGGGTGGCGGACGTAGAACGCCCAGACGTCCCCGGCCCACGACGTCACGGCCGCCCGCCAGCCGCCTGCCAGGTCGTAGCCGGTGGGCAGCTCGGCCAGGGCATGGTCGTACATCAGGTCGATCAGTTCGCTCTTGCTGGGCACGTACGTGTAGAGGGCCATCGCCGTGCGGCCGAGGCGTTCGCCCACCGCGCGCATGGACAGGGCGGCCATGCCCTGCTCGTCGGCGACCGCGATCGCGGCGTCCACGATCATGTCCACGCTCAGCCCCGGTTTGGGGCCGGGACCGGTACGTGGCTCCTCCGGCGCCGTCGCGCGCCACAGCAGGCCCATCGAGCGGCGCGCGTCTCCCTGGCCGGCGAAGACCACCACCTGACGACTCCTCACGGACGCGGTAATTCCTTACGCCATAAGGCTATCAGCGTTGATCACCGGAGCGCGGAACGGTGCGTGGGTGGCCGCTGGGGCAGGCTGATCAGGCGCAGGCCGGCTGACACCAGTGTCCAGCCGAGCGCCGTCACGCCGGCCGCCCACCGGGGCGGCAGCTCGCGCCGGCAGTCCCGGTGCAGGCGCCACCTGGTCACCTCGGCCCGTAATTCGGCGGCTCTGTGTCGTTCGGTGTAGAGATGCATGTCGGGGTGCATGTGCCGACCTCCTGGAAGTCTCAGGCGCGGAACGGGAATCCGAAGAACTGCAGGGCGACGTGCTCGCGGCCTTCGGTGTCGCCCGCCTCCTGGGCGGTCCTGCCGTGCGCCCACCAACGCTCGATGACCGCGTCGATCTCCTGGCCGAGCAGTCGCAGCTCCTCGGTGGTGAGCGTGGTCATGTACTCGGAGCTGAACGCGGCGGTGCGCCACGCCGCCGACCAGGCGGGCTGCTCGTCGAGGTAGCGCTCGTACAGCTCGCCCTGAACCTGGTACGCCACGCGGGCCAGGGCGGTGCGGGCGGCGACGGTCTCTGGGGGGTCCGCCGGGTCCTGGGTTCTGGCGCTGAGGTGCTGGGAGACGACCTGCCACCAGCGCTCCCTGCCGTCGCCGCTCTGCGGCTCGGCCTCCTCGATGAGGCCGAGCGCGGCCAGCTTGCGCAGGTGATAGCTGATCAGGGAGACGGCCTCATCGGCCTGGTCGGCCAACTGGGAGGCGGTCGCCGTGCCGGCCACGGCGAGGGCTCGGTAGAGCTTCAGTCGCAGTGGGTGCGTGAACGCCTTGAGCTCGTCGAGATCGCTGATGCGGCGGGTCTCATGCTGGGCCATGACCCCACCATAGAAGCGAAAGAAAATTTGCGCAAATAAAGTTGCGCATCTCGGCCGGTGTACGAGATCGCACCCGGGGGAGGGGGATTTCTCCCCGGGATGGCGGCGGGAAGGATAGGCAACACTAAGCTGTGAAGCCGAATGCCGCTCCAGACTCTGGTGGCCCCTTTTTCCACGTCTTCAGACGAGGAGAGGACCGGGATGGACGACCGACGAGCCCGCCGCGCCTTCGTCGAGCTCGCGGACACGCTGCAGAACGCCCTGGACAGCCGCGTCCTCATCGAGCAGGCGAAGGGCATGCTGGCCGCGCGCCTGGGCGTCGGCATCGAGGACGCCTTCGGCGTGCTGCGCGAGCACGCCCGTGCCCGCAACCGCAAGCTCCTGGACGTCGCCCAGGAGGTGACCGACGGGATCCTGTGGATCGCGCTGCATGGTTCGTACGCGCGGTCCAAATAGGATCGACCCCATGAACGGCGAGCCGGAGGAGCAGGCCCCCGACCAGTCGCGGGACGCTATCGACGTGATCGTGGAGCAGTGGCGCCGCGAGCGGCCCGACCTGGATCTGTCGGCCATGGAGGTGTTCGGCCGGATCGCCATGGTGTCGCGGGTCGCGGAGGCGGCGGTCGAGCAGGTGTTCGCGCGGCACGGGCTGCGTCAGGGGGAGTTCGACGTGCTGTCCGCGCTGCGCAGGCGCGGGTCCCCGTACACGCTGATCCCGTCGGAGCTGTCGGCGACGCTGATGATGTCGCGGGCCGGCATGACCAACCGCCTCGACCGGCTGGAGGCGGCGGGGCTGGTCGAGCGGAGTCTCGACCCGGCCGACCGCCGCAGCTTCCGCATCGCGCTCACCGAGGAGGGGCGGCGGGTCATCGACGCCGCGCTCACCGAGCACGCCGCCAACCTGACCCGGCTGGCCGCCGGCCTGTCGCCGGACGACGCGGCCGTGCTCGCGCGTGTCCTGCGCGGCCTGCTGACCACACCCGGCTGACGCGCCCGCCGGCAGGTCACAGGCTCGACAGGAGCCGCTCCAGCCCCCAGCGGAATTGTTCCGTCGAGATGTAGGCGGCGATGGCGTCGGCCGCGGCGTGCGTGCGCGGGAAGAGCGCCGGGTCGACGGCGAAGACGGCCCGGCGGGCGGCGATCCGCTCGTCCTCCGGTGGCACGGGGCCGGTGCCTTCCAGCTCCGCGGCCTCCAACGCGATGGCGCCCAGCACGTACACCATGACCGTGTAGCTCGCCCGCGGGTCGGGCAGGGCGGCGAGCAGGCTCTCGCCCACCCGCGCCGCGACCGGCCCGCTGACGGCCGCGCCGAGGATCGACGGCATCGCCGCGGGGTGGCGCATGAGCACCTGGCGCAGGTTCAGCGCGAAGGCCGTGATCCGCTCGTGCGGCTCGCGGTCCTCGTCTTCCAGCAGGCCGACATCGGCCTCGCCGAGCAGCCGATCGGCGCTGTGTTGCTCGGCAGGCGACTGCCGGACGGCCCCGCCGCCGCCCTGTCCGTGCACGCCGGGGTGCTCGCGGGGGTGGTGCAGGTGCTGGGGCTGCTGCGCTGGCCCTTCGCCGTCCCCGCGCTGGCGGACGCCGCTGATCCCCGGGCCGCCGAGACCATCTTCGCCGCGCTCCACGGCTACCTGGGCACCGGTGTGGGAGAGACGCTCGGATACCTGCTCACCGCCGCGTGGACCCTGCTGGTGCTGATCGCGCTGCCTCGCGTGCCGCTCTGGTTCGGGGCGCTCGGCGCTCTCTCCGCGCTGGCCGTGGCGGCCGGGGTGGTGGGTGCCGACCTGGTGAACTTCGCGGGGTACGTCGCCTGGAGCGTGTGGGCGGTGTGCCTGGCCGTACGAGAAGGAGGGCGGCGTGACTCCGTGGGGGCATTGACATAAAAACCCTATTTTCCTACTGTTTGTGTAGGCATTTAGGAGGAGGCGCGATGCCCGATTTCGCCGACGCACCGGCCCACACGAACCCCTTCGACCAGTGACGCGCAAGCAGATCCACCTCGCGGCCCACTTCCCCGGCGTGAACAACACCACGGTCTGGGCCGACCCCCGATCCGGCAGTCAGATCGACTTCGCCTCGTTCGTCCACCTGGCCAGGACGGCCGAGCAGGGCAAGTTCGACTTCTTCTTCCTGGCCGAGGGGCTGCGGTTGCGCGAGCTCAAAGGCCGCATCCACGACCTCGACGTGGTCGGCCGCCCCGAGGCGCTCACCTTGTTGAGCGCACTCGCCGCCGTCACCGAGCGCCTCGGTCTGGCGGGCACCGTCAACGCCACCTTCAACGAGCCGTACGAACTGGCCAGGCGCCTGTCCACGCTGGACCACCTCAGCGACGGCCGGGCGGCCTGGAACGTGGTGACCACCTCCGACGCCTTCACCGGCGAGAACTTCCGGCGCGGCGGCTACCTCGACCGCGCCGACCGTTACACGCGCGCCGCCGAGTTCGTCCGCCTCTCGCGGGAGCTCTGGGACTCCTGGCAGCCGGGCGCGCACCTCGCCGACAAGGACCAAGCCCAGTTCGTACGCCCCGGCGCCATCGGGACCGTCCACCACGAGGGCCCGCAGTTCACCGTCGGGGGACAGTTCACCCTGCCCCGCAGCCCCCAGGGGCATCCCGTCATCATCCAGGCGGGGGACTCCGACGAAGGCAGGGAGTTCGCCGCCGCCACGGCCGACGTCATCTTCAGCCGCCACGGCACGCTGGAGGACGGCCGGGCCTTCTACGCCGACGTCAAACGCCGCCTGGCCCGCTACCAGCGCGAGCCGGACCAGCTGAAGATCATGCCCGCCGCCACGTACGCGCTGGGCGACACCGAGGAGGAGGCCGCCGAGAACGCGGCCGCCATCCGCCGCCAGCAGGTCGGCCCGCAGACCGCGACCGCCTTCATCGAGCAGGTGTGGGGTCGTGACATGTCGGCCTACGACCCCGACGGGCCGCTGCCGGAGGTCGAGCCCGACCTGTCGGAAGGCGTCTCGCAGGGGCGGGTGCCGATCGGCGACCGGGTCGCGGTGGCCGCCAAATGGCGGGCGCTGGCCGAGGAGAAGAAGCTGACGATCCGCGAGCTGGTGATCGAGGTGACCGGACGGCAGACGTTCGTCGGGACGCCGGCCGGCGTGGCCCGGCAGATCGACGAGCACGTGCAGGCCGATGCGGCCGACGGGTTCATCCTGGTGCCGCATCTGACGCCCGGCGGGCTCGACGAGTTCGTGGACCGCGTGGTGCCGCTGCTGCAGGAACGCGGCGCCTTCCGTACCGACTACACCGGCACCACCCTGCGCGAGCACCTGGAGCTGTCATGACCCTGCACCTCGCCGTCGCGCTGGACGGCGCCGGCTGGCATCCGGCCGCCTGGCGGGAGCCGTCCGCGCGGCCGGAAACCATCTTCTCGGCCCGCTACTGGGCGGCGCTCGTGGCCGAGGCCGAGCGGGGGCTGCTCGACTTCGTCACGATCGAGGACTCGCTCGGCCTCCAGTCCACGCTGCCGGACGGGCCCGACTCGCGGGCGGACCAGGTGCGCGGGCGGTTCGACGCCGTGTTGCTGGCCGCCCGGCTCGCGCCCCTGACCAGCCGGATCGGGCTGGTGCCGACGGCCACGACCACGCACACCGAGCCGTTCCACGTGGCGATCGGCATCGCCGCGCTCGACCACATCAGCGGCGGGCGGGCCGGATGGCGACCGCAGATCTCGGCCAGAAGCACCGAGGCGGCACATTTCGGCCGCCGCCAGTTCCCACCCCTGGACAACGCGACCCTTCGGGAGGACGCAGGCTCTCGGGAGGGGGCGGGTCTTTCTGGTGGTGAGGGGAATCTGGGGTGGCCGTTCCAGATCGATGGTGAGCATGTGCGGGCGCTGTTCGAGGAGGCGGGTGACGCGGTCGAGGTCGTACGGCGGCTCTGGGACAGCTGGGAGGACGACGCGGAGATTCGCGACCTGTCCACCGGGCGGTTCATCGACCGGGACAAGCTTCACTACATCGACTTCGCCGGGCGGTTCTTCTCGGTGAAGGGGCCATCGATCACGCCCCGGTCGCCGCAGGGCCAGCCGGTGGTCACGGCGCTCGCCCACGCCCGGCTGCCGTACGAGTTCGCCGCGGGCGGCGCCGACGTCGTGTACGTCACGCCGCACTCCGCCGACCACGCGCGCGGCATCGTCGAGGAGGTCAGGGAGCTGTCGGCGGAGCTGACCGTCTTCGCCGACCTGGTGGTGTTCCTGGGCGACGGCGCGGCCGAGCGGAAGGCCCGCCTCGACCGGCTCGACGGGGCCGAACTGCGCTCCGATGCGGCGATCTTCACCGGCACGCCGGAGGAGCTGGCCGAGCTGCTGCTCCAGTGGCGGCGGGCCGGGATCCAGGGGTTCCGGCTGCGCCCCGGCGCGCTGCCGTACGACCTGGAGGCGATCACCAGAGGGCTGACGGCGGAGCTGCGCGGGCGCGGGGTGTTCAGGCGATCGTACGAGGCCACGACGCTGCGCGGGCTGCTCGGCCTGCCGCACCCGGCCAGCCGCTATGCGGAGGTGTCATGAAATTTCTGGCTATCACGTTGATCGTCCATAACGACGAGAGGTCGCACACCGAGCGGTTCCGCGAGGTCGTCGAGAACGCGGTCCTGGCCGAGGAGCTGGGCTTCGACGGGTTCGGGGTGGGGGAGCGGCACGAGCGGCCGTTCATCTCCTCCTCGCCGCCGGTGGTGCTGAGCCACATCGCGGCGAAGACGTCCAGGATCCGGCTGTTCACCGCGGTCACCACCCTGAGCCTGCTCGATCCCGTACGGGCCTATGAGGACTACGCCACGCTCGACCATCTCTCGGACGGCAGGCTGGAGCTGATCATCGGCAAGGGGAACGGCGCCGCGCAGGCGCAGCTCTTCCACGTCACCGCCGAGGACCAGTGGGACCGCAACCGCGAGGGGTACGAGCTGTTCCGCCGCCTCTGGCGGGAGGACAAGGTCACCTGGGAGGGCCGCTTCCGTCCCTCGCTGACCGAGGCCGAGACCTGGCCCCGGCCGCTCCAGCGGCCGATCAGGGTGTGGCACGGCAGCGCCACCAGCAAGGAGTCCGTGGACCTGGCCGCGCGCTACGGCGACCCGCTGTTCTCCGCGAACGTCACCAACCCCATCGAGCCGTACGCCGAGCTGATCGACTACTACCGGGAGCGGTGGGCCCACTACGGGCACGACCCGGCCGAGGCGCTGATCGGGGCCGGGACGGCGGGCTACTACGCGGCCCGCACCTCCCAGGAGGCGATCGAGACCTACCGGCCGATCTTCGACGCCCGGCTGGCGCTGTTCGCCAAGCTCGGGCTCAAGCCGGTGTTCAGCACGCTGGAGGACGCCATCGAACGCAGTTCGATCCTGGTCGGCAGCCCGCAGCAGATCATCGACAAGGTGTCGCGCTATCACAAGCGGTTCGGGCACGAGGTCATGCACCTGCACGCCGACGCCGACGGGCTCACGCCCAAGCAACACCGGGGCGCGCTGGAGCTGTTCCAGGCGGAGATCGCGCCCGTACTGCGCCGGGAGATCCCCAGCAGGCCGTTTCCGGAGAGGACGCCATGACGCTTTCCATCCTCGACCTCGCCCCCATATCCTCCGGCGGAACCGCGCGTGACGCGCTGCTCAACACGCTCGACCTGGCCCGGCGGGCCGAGTCGTTCGGCTATCACCGCTACTGGCTGGCCGAGCACCACTTCGCCCCCGGCGTGGCCAGCTCGGCCCCGGCCGTGCTCATCGGCCTGGTGGCGGCGGCCACCAGCCGGATCAGGGTCGGATCCGGAGCCGTGCAGCTCGGGCATCAGACGCCGCTGTCGGTGGTCGAGCAGTTCGGGCTGGTCGACGCCCTGTACCCGGGCCGGATAGACCTCGGCATCGGCCGCTCCGGTCAACGCCGCGCCGAACTCGCCGCCAAGGCCCCGCCACCGACGGCCGACGGGGAGGCGGAGCGGGTCGTCGGTGGGCTGCTCATACCGCCGCCGTTCGACTGGTCCAGGCTCGCCGCGCATCCGCACCTGGCCTTCCACGCCTCGCTGCTCCAGCAGCCCGGCGCCCGTACGCCCGATTTCGCCGAGCAGATCGACGACGTCATCGCGTTCCTGACCGGCACGCACGAGGCGCACGCCGTCCCCGGCGAGGGGGCGGAGGTGGAGCTGTGGATCCTCGGCAGCAGCGGCGGACAGAGCGCCCAGGTGGCGGGTGAACGCGGGCTGCCGTTCGCGGCGAACTACCACGTCAGCCCGTCCTCCGTGCTCGAAGCAGTAGAGGCCTACCGCCAGGCGTTCAAGCCGTCGAAGGCCCTGGCCGAGCCCTACGTGATCGTGTCGGCCGACGTCGTCGTGGCGGCGGACGACGCGACCGCGCGGGAGCTGGCCAAGCCGTACGGACTGTGGGTACGCAGCATCAGGACCGGCGAGGGCGCCAGGACGTACCCGACGCCCGGGGAAGCCGACGCGCACGTCTGGAGCGCCGGGGACCTGGCGCTGGTGAAGGACCGGATCGACACGCGGTTCGTCGGCACGCCCGACGCCGTCGCCGAGCGGCTGCACGTGCTGCGGAAGGTGACGGGCGCCGACGAGCTGCTGGTCACGACCATCACGCACGACCACGCCGACCGCGTACGCTCCTACGAGCTGCTGGCCGGCGCCTGGGACGGCCGCTCATGAAGCGGATCCTCGTCGTCCTCGTGCTCACCCTGGCCGCCTGCGGCTCCCAGTCGTCCGCCCAGCAATCCCAGGCCGCCACCTTGACCTGGGCGATCGAGACGCAGCCCATCACCCTGAACCCGCAGCAGTGGGCGCAGAACAAGGTCAGGCTGCTCGTGTTCAACCAGTTCGACGCGCTGCTCTCCCGTGGCCGCGACGGCACCTTCGAGCCGTGGCTGGCGAAGTCGTGGAAGGTGTCGGACGACGGGCTGACCTACACCTTCGAGCTGCGCGACGACGTGACCTTCCACGACGGCACGAAGTTCGACGCCGCGGCGGTCAAGGCCAACCTGGATCAGTTCCTGGTGCCGGGCTACAACGCGGCCGTGGCGGCGATCCAGCTCGCGGCCTTCGACAAGGCCGAGGTGGTGTCGCCCACCACGGTGAAGGTCACGCTCAAGAAGCCCGACGGGCTGTTCCTCGACTTCCTGGCCTCCCCGTACAGCGGGCAGGTCTCGCCCAAGTCGCTGAAGAGCGCCAAGAACCTCAAGTTCGGCGGCCTCGACCTGGTCGGCACCGGGCCGTTCATCCTCGACCGGTACGTCCAGGGCCAGGAGATCCACTACCACCGCAACCCCGCCTACAAGTGGGCGCCGCCGAGCGCCGGGCACCAGGGGCCCGCGTACCTCTCGGAGCTCACCTACCGCTTCCTGCCCGAGGCCGCGGTCCGCGTCGGCGCGCTCACCTCCGGCCAGGTACAGGTCATCGAGGGCGTCCCCGCGACCGAGGTGAACCTGATCAAGAAGGACCACGCCTTCCAGACCGCGCTCAACTCGGGCACCTCCTTCTCCTACTACTTCAACACCTCGCACGCCCCCTTCGACGACCAGCGCGTACGGCAGGCCTTCCGCGAGGCCGTGAACGTCGACGCCGTCCTCGCCTCCGTCTACCAGGGCACCGCCACCAGGGCGTGGAGCGTCGTCGGCAAGGCGAGCCCGTTCTACGACCCGTCCCTT
This sequence comes from Nonomuraea sp. NPDC049141, assembly GCF_040648415.1. Lineage (NCBI taxonomy): Bacteria > Bacillati > Actinomycetota > Actinomycetes > Streptosporangiales > Streptosporangiaceae > Nonomuraea > Nonomuraea sp. NPDC049141. The sequence continues at coordinate 159,558 of NZ_JBEZDR010000008.1, read as the reverse complement.
GAGCACACGTTCGGCGGCGATCCGGCCAAGGCCAACGCGCTGCTCGACGAGGCCGGCTGGACGCGGCGCGACAGCGAGGGCTTCAGGGTCAAGGACGGCGAACGGCTCACCGTACGCAGCGTCTCCTCGGCGCCGTTCGTCAGGGACCGCCGCGACATCCTCGCCCAGGCCATCCAGGCCCAGGTCAAGCAGAGCGCGGGCATCGACTTCCAGGTGAAGATCGTCGACCAGGGCACCGCGCAGAAGGCCCTGGACGAGAACCAGTACGAGATCTTCGAGAACTCCCGCGGCGACTCCGACGTCGGCGCCGCGCTCAACCTCATCCTGCCGAGCAAGGGGGCCATCAACCGCGGCCACTTCTCCGACCCGCGGGTGGACAAGTGGCTGGCCCAGGCGTCCGCCACCGCCGACCAGGCGCGACGCAAGGAGCTCTACACCCGGGTGCAGCGGGCCGTGATGACGGAGAAGGCCGTCGTGTTCCCGATCTATGTGCCCGCCGACCAGCTGGCCGCCCAGAAGAGCGTGCGCGGCCTCGGCTTCGACCCCGGCTCGGGAACGCCGCGCAACGCCTACGACGTCCAGGCCGGCACATGATCAAACGCTTGGGCACCGGGCTGGCCGTGCTCTGGGCCGCCGCCACCTCGTCGTACGTCGCGCTGCTGCTCGCACCGGGCGACACCGTCGACATCCTGATCGGCAACGGCGTCGACACGCCGGAGATCCGAGCCAAGATCGTCGCCGAGTGGGGGCTCGACCGTCCCGAGGTGGTCCAATACCTGTCCTATCTGTGGCGGCTGCTGCACGGCGATCTCGGCCGCTCCTACCAGCTCCAGCGCGGCGTCGGCGAGATCTTGGCCACCCAGGTCGGCCCGACGCTCCAGCTCACCCTCGCCGCCGCGGCGACCGGGGTGACGCTCGCCGTGATCATCGCGCTCGCCACCGCGGGGCGGGGCCGCTGGCTGCGCGGCGCGGCCTCGGCCGCCGAGCTGGTGTCGGTCTCGGTGCCGCCGTTCCTCATCGGGATCGTGCTGCTGTCGGTGTTCTCGTTCACGTTCGGCTGGTTCCCGGTGTCCGGCGCGTCGGGGCCGCAGGCGCTCGTGCTGCCCGCGCTCGCCCTGGGCCTGCCGATCGCGGGCGTGCTCGGGCAGGTGCTGCGCGGTGGGCTGGAACGCGCGCTGGAGCAGCCGTTCGCGGTCACGGCCAGAGCGCGCGGGCTGACCGAGCGGGCCCTGGTCGTCAGGCACGCGCTCCGGCACGCGCTGATTCCGGCCGTGACGCTGGCCGGGTGGTTCACCGGCACGCTGCTCGGCGGGACGGTGATCACCGAGGCGCTGTTCGGCCGGCCGGGGCTCGGTCAGGTGGCGATGCAGGCGGTCACGGGCCGGGACATGCCGGTGGTGATGGCCGTGGTGCTGCTGTCGGCGGTCGTCTACGTGGCCATCAGTACGCTGCTCGACCTGGCCTATCGCGCCATCGATCCCAGGATCGGGGGCTGACCGTGCCGGCGCGCGTCCTCGTACCCGTCGTGTTCCTGATCCTGCTGGCGCTGGCCGTCGCCGTACCCGGCCTGCTCACCGGCGTGGACCCGCTGTCGGCCGACCCGCTGCGCGCGCTGACCCCGCCCGGCGGCGCGCACTGGTTCGGCAGCGACCACCTCGGCAGGGACGTGCTGTCCAGGGTGGTGTACGGCGCCCGGCACTCGCTCAGCATCGGCGTCTCGGCCACCGCCGTGGCCGTGACCTCGGGCATCCTGCTCGGCCTGGCCGCCGGGCTGTCGCCGAAGTGGCTGGACGAGGCGCTGGCGCGGTCGTTCGACGTGCTGTCGACCCTGCCGGAGCTGCTGCTGGCGCTGCTCGTCATCGCGATCACCGGCCCCGGCACCATGAACGTGATCTTCGCGATCGCCGTCGCCCAGATCCCCAACTACGCGCGGGTGATCCGGGCCCAGACCTTCGTGGTCCGCCACGCCGGGTACGTCGAGCAGGCCGTGACCTTCGGCCGATCCCGGGCGGTCATCACCGCCCAGCATGTACTGCCCAACGTGCTGGGCCCGATCCCGGTGCTGGCCACCATCGGGCTCGGCCAGGCCGTCATCGGCGCGTCGGGGCTCAGCTTCCTCGGCATGGGGCCGCAGCCTCCGGCCGCCGAGTGGGGCGCCATGCTCGCCGAGGCACGCAATTATCTGCGGGTCGCCTGGTGGGAGGCGCTGTTCCCGGGTGTCGCGATCACCTTGACCGTCATCTGCCTGACCGTGATCGGGCGGCGCCTGCAACACCGCTTCGAGGGGAGGACGCCGTGACCACGTACCGAGAAGAGCGCACGGAAAGTGACGCCGTCGCCTCTGACGCCGCGCTGGTCTCCGTGGAGGACCTGAGGGTGAGTTTCGGCGGGACCGAGGTCGTGCGCGGCGTCTCGCTGTCGGTCTCGGCGGGGGAGTGCGTGGCGATCGTCGGCGAGTCCGGCTCCGGCAAGAGCGTCACCGCCCGGTCGCTGCTCGGCCTGGCCGGGCCGGGCTCCCGGGTCGAAGCCGGGTCGTTCGACCTGTCCGGCAGGGACGTTCGCGGCTTCCGCCCGGCCGACTGGCGGCGGATGCGCGGCCGGTTCGCCGGGCTGGTGCTGCAGGACGCGCTGGTCTCGCTCGATCCGCTGCGTACCGTGGCCGCCGAGATCGGCGAGGTGCTGGCCGTACACCAGGTCGTGCCCCGTGCGCGGCGGCCGGAACGGGTGCTGGAGCTGCTCGACGCGGTCGGCGTCCCCGACCCGGCCGCCCGCGCCCGCCAGCACCCGCACCAGCTGTCCGGCGGGCTGCGGCAGCGGGTGCTGATCGCCTCGGCCATCGCCGCCGAGCCCAGGCTGATCATCGCGGACGAGCCCACCACCGCGCTCGACGTCACCGTGCAGGCCCAGATCCTGCGGCTGCTCGCCGAGCGCAAGGCCGCGGGGACGGCGCTGCTGCTGATCAGCCACGACCTCGCCGTGGTCGCGTCGATCGCCGACCGCATCCTGGTCATGAAGGACGGCCGCGTCGTCGAGGAGGGGCCCGCCCGGAGCGTGCTGGCTTCGCCCGCGCACGCTTACACGCGCTCGCTGCTCGCCGCCGTCCCCTCCGCCGCCTCCAGGGGCACCCGCCTGTCGGACGGCACGCCACTCCCGCGCCGCGCCCTGAACTCGTCTCCGCTCCCGGTCCTGAACTCGTCGGAGCCGCTTCCGCACCGTGCCTCGACGTCGTCCGCGCAGGTGCTCGCCGCCACTGCCCTGTCCATGTCGTACGGTCCGCGCCGCGTCGTGGACGACGTCTCCTTCACCCTGCACGAGGGCGAGACGCTCGGCATCGTCGGCGAGTCCGGCTCGGGCAAGACCACGGTCGCCAGGCTCGTCCTCGGCCTGCTCGAACCCGAGACCGGACAGGTGCGCCTGCACCAGCGGCAGTGGAGCGGGCTGCCCGAACGCGAGCGCCGGCCGATGCGGCGGCGCGTCCAGCTCATCTCGCAGAACCCGCTCGACTCCTTCGACCCCCGCCACACCGTCGGCCGCCTGGTCGCCGAGCCGCTCGCCCTGCCTCGCCGGGAACGCCGGGCGCGGGCACTGGACCTGCTGGAGCGTGTCGGCCTGCCCGCCGCGTACGCCACCCGCCACCCCAGAGAACTGTCCGGCGGCCAGCGCCAGCGGGTCGCCATCGCCAGAGCCCTCGGCCCCCGCCCCGGCGTGCTCGTCTGCGACGAGCCCGTCTCGGCGCTCGACGTCTCGATCCAGGCCCAGGTGCTCGACCTGCTCGCCGAGATCCAGGCCGAGTACGGGACCGCCATGCTGTTCATCTCCCACGACCTGGGCGTCGTCCACCATGTCAGCGACCGGGTGCTCGTCATGAAGGACGGCCGGGTGGTGGAGGAAGGCGAGGTCGAGCAGGTGTTCCAGCAGCCCCGCCATCCGTACACCCGCGCCTTGGTGGACGCGGTCCCCCGCCTCGAGTAGCCGCGCTTCCGCACGCACCGCTTCGTCACCGACACCGCGAGCGATCGCCGTTCCCGCTCCTCAGAAGGACCTCAGACGAAGTACGGCGGAAGGTGGAGTGTGCTGTAGTGCGGAACGTGTCCGTGATTGAGGACACTTTGGGGCATGCGAGAGCTATTGCGGGGGACCCGATACCTCCTGGGCGGCCTGCCGTCCGCCATTGCCACGTTGTTCGCGCCACCGCTCCTGGCGATGGTGGCGCTGTCGTCCGGCATCGCCGGGCTCGGGCTCTTCGCGTTCCCCCGGGCGACGGTCGTGCTGCGACGCTGGGCCGAATGGCACCGCCGCCGCGCCGCCGCGTACCTCGGCGTCACGGTGATCCCGCGAGACCTGGTGCTCGGCAAGGGGCTGCGTGCCCAGTGGCGGCAGGTGCTCGACGATCCCGAGGTCAGGCGCGACGCCCGCTGGACGCTGCGCCAGATCGCCACCGGTATCCCGGTCGGGCTGGCCGCGCTGGCCCTCGTCGGCACCCCGGTGTTCAGCGTGGTGGCGGCTCCGCTGTGGTGGCTCTTCCCCGCCGACGAGCCGCTGCGGTTGCTGGCCGGGATCCCGGTGACCGGGTGGGGGAGGGCGCTGGGGCTGGCCGCCGTGTCGGTCGCGGGCTTCGGGGCGCTGTCCTGGTGGGCGGTGCCGCGGCTGGCGGGGTTCCACGCGCGCGGGTGCGTGGCCGCGCTGGAGCCCACGGCCGAGGAAGTGCTGACGGAACGCGTCGGCGAGCTGACCGAGAGCCGGGCAGGCGTACTCGACGCCCACGGCGCGGAGCTGCGCCGCATCGAGCGGGATCTGCACGACGGCACGCAGGCCCGGCTGGTCGCGATCGCCATGCGGCTGGGCGTGGCCAGGGAGTCGCTGCCCGACGACGCCGGAGCCCTCGCCAAGCTGCTCCAGGAGGCGCACGAAGGAGCTGAGGAGGCCATGACCGAGCTGCGCGAGGTGATCAGGACGATGTACCCGCCGATCCTGGCCGACCGCGGACTCGACGGGGCGCTGGCCGCACTGACGGCCCGGGCGGGCGTCCCGGCCGAGGTCGAGCTCCAGGACCTGAGCGCCGGGGCGTCCCGGGCCGGCGAGCTGGGCAAGCTGCCCGCCTCCGTGGAGGCCGCCGCCTACTTCATCGTGGCCGAGACGCTCACCAACGCCGCCAAGCACAGCGGCGCCACCCGGGTCCTGGTCCGGCTGACCCGCGACGGCGGCCGGCTGCTGGTCGAGGTGACCGACGACGGGATCGGCGGCGTGAACGAGGCGCTCGGCACCGGCGTCATCGGCATCCGCCGCCGGGTCGCCGCGCTCGACGGCACCGTGCTCGTCTTCAGCCCGGCCGGCGGCCCCACCGCCATCACCGTGGAGCTGCCGTGCGCGTCGTGATCGCCGAGGACAACGTCCTGCTCTCCGCCGGGCTGGAACTGTTGCTGGGCAGCAAGGGGATCGAGGTCGCCGCCATCGTCACCGACGAGCCGGGCCTGGTGGCGGCCGTGGACGAGCACCGGCCCGACGCCGTCATCGCCGATGTGCGGCTGCCCCCGTCGTTCCGCGACGAGGGCATCCGCGCCGCGCTGGAGGTCCGGCGCGCGCACCCCGGCCTGCCGGTGCTGGTCCTGTCGCAGTACGTGGAGAAGGTGTACGCCAGGGAGCTGCTCTCCGACGGTCGTGGCGGTGTCGGCTATCTGCTGAAGGACCGGGTGAGCCGGGTCAGCGAGTTCGTCGGCGACCTGCGCCGGGTCGCCGACGGCGGCACGGTCATGGACCCGGAGGTCATCGCCCAGCTCATGGCGGGGGGCGGCGGGAGCGGGATCGACGCACTCACCAACCGCGAACGCGAAGTGCTCACCCTCATGGCCCAGGGACTCGGCAACACCGAGATCGGCAAGCGGCTGTTCGTCACCGACAACGCCGTGCACAAGCACATCGGCAACATCTTCGCCAAACTCGGCCTGCCGCCGGCCGACGGCGGACACCGCCGGGTCCTGGCCGTACTCGCCTATCTGAACAGTTCGTGAGGTCAGTCCTGCTGGATCACCGACAGCCAGTTGCCCGCCGGGTCCTTGAACCAGGCGATCAGCGGGCCGCTCACACGGTTGACGCCCTTGTCGTCCGTGCCCTCAAGCCGCTCGAAGACGACCCCGCGCGCCACCAGCTCGTCCACCGCCTGGTCGATGTCGCTGACGGGGAAGTTCAATATCGTGAACGTCGCCGGCGTGTGGTTCTGCTTCGGGTAGACGATCGTGTCGCGGTCGCCCGCGATGTGCAGCGTGAGGATCCCGTGGTCCTCGGAGACGCGCAGGCCGAGCGTCTCGCTGTAGAACCGCTTGGCGGCCGGGATGTCGTCGGTGGAGAAGCCGCTGAAGGCTCTGGTGTTCTCGAACATGATGGTTTCCTTCCGTCATCGGGGACGTGGAAACCGCCGCCAGAGCTCAGCCGTCGAGGTGGCGCAGGATCGCCAGCACCCGTCTGCTGTAGGTGGGGGTCGCGGGCAGGCCGAGTTTGTCGAAGATGGCGTTGACGTGCTTCTCTACCGTGCTCAGGGAGATGTGGAGGTTCGTGGCGATCGCGGCGTTGGTGTAGCCCTGGGCGAGTTGCCGTAGGACCTGCGACTCGCGTTCGGTGAGCGTACGCAGCGGGTCCACGTGGGTGGTGCGGGCGAGGAGCTGCTTGACCACTTCCGGGTCGATGACGGTCCCGCCCTCGCGGATCCGCTCCAGCGACCCCAGGAAGTCCGCCACCTCCGACACCCGGTCCTTCAGCAGGTAGCCCATGCCCTCGGTGGCCCCGGAGAGCAGTTTGGCGGCGTACGTCTTCTCCACGTACTGCGACAGGACCAGCACGCCCACCGCGGGCCAGCGTTCGCGGATCTCCAGCGCCGCGCGGAGCCCCTCGTTGGAGTGGGTGGGCGGCATCCGGACGTCCACCACCGCGATCTCCGGCTGGTGTTCGGCCACCGCCGCGATCAGGGACTCCGCGTCGCCGGTCGCGGCCACGACCTCGTGCCCGGCGTCCTCCAGCAGCCTGATCAGACCCTCACGGAGCAGCACGGCGTCGTCGGCGAGAATCAGCCGCACGTCCCCTCCTCCGGCCACGGCACATCGCGGGTCCCGGTCAGCCGCACTGTCCCTCCTTCGGGAGGGTCGCGCAGATCCTGGTGCCGCCGCCGGGCGGGCTGTCGACCTCGAACCGGCCGTCGAGCGCCAGCACCCGCCGGGCCAGCCCCGACAGCCCGCCGCCCGCCGGGTCGGCGCCGCCCTGTCCGTCGTCGGAGACCACCAGGCGGACCGCCCGCTCGTCCTCGCTCAGCACGACCAGGATGTCGCTCGCCCGCGCGTGCTTGACCGCGTTGGTGATCGCCTCCCTGGCCACGAAGTAGAGCGCGGTCTCCACCTCGGAGACGGGCCGCCCGGCCAGCCCGTATTCGACGCTCACCGGCACGGAGGACCGTTCGGCGACACCGGCCAGCGCCGTGCGCAGGCCCAGCTCGTCGAGCGCCGTCGGGTAGATCCGCCAGGCCACGCTACGCAGCTCGTCGAGCAGTTGCCGCGACTCGGCGTAGGCCTGGTCCAGCAGCTTGGCGGCCCCGGCGGGGCTGTGCCGGGCCCGCCCGAGCAGCATGGCCAGCGCCACGCCGCGCTGCTGCACGCCGTCGTGCAGGTCGCGCTCGATCCTGCGCCGCTCGTCGTCGACCACCCGCACGATGCCGTAGCGGGTGACGGTCAGCTCGGCGATGCGCCGCCGCATCAGCTCCTGTGGACCGGGGCCGAGGAAGCGTACGGCCAGCCGCCGTTCGGTCGCCACCAGCAGGCGGCACCAGAACGCGCCCAGGGCCAGCATCAGCACCCCGCAGGCCAGGCCGACCGCCCAGCTGTGCATCGACAGCCTGATGCCGGGCAGGTCCAGCGCCACCGGGGCGTACTCGCCGGAGAACACCACCCACAGGCTGCCGCCCAGGAACAGCAGGGCGAGGAACAGCAGCGCCAGCGCGAGGTAGCCCCCGAACACCCCGACCAGCGCACGCAGCGCCAGGTAGCCGTGACCGGAGGCGGACCCGTCGGTCTCCTGCCCGAACCAGGCGGCCAGCCGGGCCCGTTCCAGCTCCACCATCCGCGGCGCCCACCTGCTCCGGTACGGCCAGGCGAAGGCCAGCAGGGCGAGGGCCGCCGCGCCGGTGACCAGCCCGGCCAGCACGCCGGTGAGCTGCCTGAAAACAATGCCTGCCACGGTCGCGAAGTCTAGGCGCCGTGGCGGCGCGGCACATCGTTCACCTGGTCATGCCGAGGTCCGGACCGTTCGGTGGGCGGCGAACGACTGGCGGTCTCCCGACCATGCCGACCGGGGTACGGCCGCCTCCAGCCGGTCGAGGTCGGCGGGCGACAGGACGATCTCGGCACTGCCGGCGTTCTCCGCCAGACGGGCGGCGCGCCGGGTCCCGGGGATCGGGACGACGTCGTCGCCCTGGGCCAGCAGCCAGGCGAGCGCGAGCTGAGCCGGGGTCACCTCGCGCTCGGCGGCCAGCCGCCGCACCTCAGTGGCGAGCGCCTGGTTGCGCTCCAGGCTCTCGTCCTGGAATCGCGGATCTCCGAGACGGAAGTCGCCCGCTCCGAGGGCGTCCGTGGTGACGGTGCCGGCCAGGAAGCCGCGGCCGAGCGGACTGTAGGGCACCAGCCCGATGCCCAGCCGGCGGGCCGTGGGCAGCACATCGTCCTCGATGTCACGCCACCACAGCGACCATTCGTACTGCGCCGCGCTGATCGGATGGGTGGCGGCCGCCCGCTCGAGCTCGTCGGGGCTCGCCTCCGACAGCCCGAGGTGGCGGACCTTGCCTTCGGCGACCAGCTCCGCCATGGCGCCGACGGTCTCCTCGATCGGCACCTGCGGGTCGACGCGGTGCTGGTAGTACAGGTCGATGTGGCCGACGCCCAGCCGGGCCAGTGACGCCTCGCAGTAGGCGCGGACGTTCTCGGGCCGGCCGTCGACCCGTCGTCCGCCGTCGTCGCCGCGGATGATGCCGAACTTGGTGGCCAGGACCACCTCGTCCCGGCGCCCGGCCAGCGCCCGGCCGAGCAACTGCTCGTTGTGGCCACGGCCGTAGCTCATGGCGGTGTCCCAGAAGGTGACGCCGATGTCGATGGCCCGGTGCAGGGCGGCGATCGACTCGGCGTCGTCGGCCGGCCCGTAGCCCTGTGACATGCCCATGCAGCCGAGGCCGACTGCCGAGACGGTGAGACCTTCCGGCCCGAGGGTTCGTACGTTCATGGTCCTTCACCGTAACCACGACTTATTCTGGTATCCACAGCAGGCTTTTCCTAGTAATGGAAGTACCAGGATGTCGCGATCCGAGAGCTCGGCGATCTGGGCGAGGGAGCTGGGAGACCTGCTCCGCTCCCGCCGCGAGCGCCTTCAGCCCGCCGACGTCGGCCTGCCCGCGGGGACCCGCCGGCGGACCCGCGGACTGCGCCGGGAGGAGGTGGCCCAGCTCGCGGCCATTTCCTCGACGTACTACGCCTACCTGGAGCAGGGCCGCGAGGTGCGTCCGTCGCGCCAGGTGCTCGACGCGCTCGCGGCGGCGCTGCGCCTCGACCCCGCCGAACGCGGCCATGTCCACGAGCTCATCCACGGCGCCCCGCCCGCCGAGACACCCGCCGTCGCCGAATCGCTCTCACCTGTCGTCGTCTCACTCGTCGAACGGCTCGACCCGTGCCCGACCTACGTCACCGGCCGATGCTTCGACGTCCTGGCCGCCAACCGGGCCGCCCGGGCGTTGTGGACCGACTGGCCGGCCCGGCCACCGGAGGCTCGCAACATGCTCTGGTGGATGTTCACCGATCCCGGCGCCCGGCAGGTCATGGTCGACTGGCCGGGCGAGGCCTCCGCGCTGCTCGGCCGCTTCCGCACGGCCGCGGCCCGGCACCCCGGCGACCCCGCCTTCGGCGCGCTGCTCGACCGCCTGCGCGCGGCGAGCCCCGAGGTGCGGGAGTGGTGGCCGCAGCACAAGGTCGTACCTCTGGCCTCCGGCACCAAGCGGCTACGCCATCCGGTCCTCGGCGAGCTCGAGTTGCACCACGTCGTCCTCCAGCTCGCCGACGAACCCGAGCACAAACTCGTCACCTTCACCCCCACCGACCGGGACCAGGCCCGGATCTCCGAGCTGCTGCAGTAGAGCGGCTATCGGCGGTTCGCGAGGGGCGTCAGCTGGTGGATGTCGTGGCGGGTCCGTAGTGCCGCGATCGCCTCCTGATCCGGTGGCCGGCCGGTGGCTATCAGGTCGGCGAGTTCGCGCAGGTAGTGCTCGTGGCCGGACGGGGAGACGAGGAAGAGCATCCGCGCGGGCTCGGGTCCGGGATTGAAGAAGGCGTGCGGGCAGCCGGCGGGCACGAACATGACGCTCCCCGGACCGCCCTTGAACACCGGCGTGCCGGTGTCCGACTCCCACGTCCGCCAGTCGTCGTCAGTCTTCTCGCGGGGATGGAAGGCGAGCAGTTCGAGCTCCCCTTCGAGGACGTAGAACACCTCCTCGACGTTATGGTGCAGATGCGCCCCGACGTCGAATCCCGGTGCGACGTCGGCCTCGAACACCGACCAGCTCGCCGATCGCTCCGCACCCACCTTGAGTGTGATACCGGCGGTCTGGATCCGGGATCCGGCGCCGGGCGGGAGCAGCAGTCCGTCGGTCATGGCTTCCATCCGGTCGTGTCCAGCCAGGTCTCCAGCGTCATCAGGTCCGGGTGGGCGGCTCGCAGCGCCGGGAAGTCGGGTTCGTCGTCGTCGCGTTCGCCGAGCCAGGCGAACATCTTGGCCACCTGCTCGTCGAAGGCCCGGATCTGCTCGATGGGCACCTGATGGAAGCGGGCGGGCAGGCCACAGGCCCGGCCGAAGGCCTCGGCGATCGCCTCGGCGGAGAGGCAGTCTCCGGCGATCTCGAGGGTCCGGCCGATGAACGCGCCGGGCTGGTCGAACGCGACCGCGGCGAACGCCCCGATGTCCCGCGTCGCGATCAGCCGTACCCGTGTCTCCGGGCGTACGGCGAGGTTGACCACCAGCTCGTCGCCGTCCACGACCGGGCGGGTGAGGGAGGTGAAGTTCTCCATGAACATGACGGGCCGCAGGACGGTGGCCGCCAGCCCGAGCAGGCCGATGCGTTCCTCGATGCGGGCCTTGCTGTCGTAGTACGGGATGTCGCTCACCAGGCCCGCGCCGCTGATCGAGCTGTAGACGAGGTGCTCGACGCCGGACTCCTTGGCGATCTCGGCCACCGCCGTGCCGCGCCGTTCCTCGGCCGCCACCCCTTCAGGGGTAACCTTGGCGCCGGTGAGCATGGTCAGCACCAGGAAGACGCCGTACACGCCGTCCATCGCCGCCCGGAGCGAGGCCGGGTCGTCCAGGTCGCCGGTGACGAGGGTGGCCCCCGCCGTCCGCAGCGATTCGGCGCCGGGCGAGCCGGCATCCCGTACCAGGGCGCGAACCTCCCAGCCACGATCGAGTAACTGGCGCGCGGCCGCGCCCCCCTGCTGACCGGTGGCCCCGATCACCAGCACCTCTCGCTGTGTCATGTGCTCTCCTTCGCCCGGCGGTGACAATGATCAGGCTAGCCACGGAGAAGCGGTCGATCCTGGTACAGATGCTGCTAGCCTGCCGATCGGTTCACCGTCCACGGGAGCGCTGTGGGAAACGGCCACGACAGCGGACAGCCGGCGCGACGCGCCGAGCTGGGTGCCTTCCTGCGCGCGCGCCGGGCCCGGCTGCGGCCGGCCGACGTGGGGCTGCCGGAAGACGGCATACCGGGGCGACGCCGGACCGCCGGCCTCCGGCGCGAGGAGGTCGCCGACCTGTCCGGCGTCGGCGTCACCTGGTACACCTGGCTGGAGCAGGGCCGCAACATCTCCGCGTCGGCTCAGGTGATCGACGCGCTGGCCCGCGCGCTGCGCCTCGGCCCGGACCAGCACCGCCACCTCCGCGACCTCGCCGGCCTCGCCGCCCCGGACCGGGAAACCTCCACCGATGACGTACGTCCCCGACTGCGCCGCCTGGTCGACGCCGCGGTGCCGAACATCGCCTCGATCTATGACGGCCATTTCGACTACCTGGCATGGAACCGGCCGTACGCGCTGATCCGCCACGATCCGGATAGCTTTCCGCCTGACCGGCGCAACCTGGTGTGGATGATGTTCACCGACGAGGAGAACCGGGCCCGCATGACCCGATGGGAGCCGGCGGCGCGGGCCGTCCTCAGTCAGTTCCGGGCCATGGCCGGGCAGCGCCCGGACGACCCGCGGTTCGCGGACATCGTGGCCGGGCTGACCGCGGCGAGTCCGGAGTTCAGGGAGTGGTGGAAGGAGTATCCGATCCGCTCCTTCAGACCCGCGACGGTCGAACTCGATCACCCCGGGGCCGGGCGGGTCGAGCTGGAGATGTTCCAGCTCCGCCTGGTCGAGCGCCCTGACCTGGTGATGGTCGTACAGGTGCCGGTCAGCGACGCGATCCGCCGGCGGATCACCGCCCTGCTCGAAACCGCGTGACCAGCCCGGACTCCCGCGCGGGCTTACTGCTCCCAGTTCTCGTATACGAGCCCGTCGGTGGTTCGCACGAAAGCATGGGGCAGTTGAGCTCCTCCAGGCGAGGCATAGGTGGTGTTGGTGATGCCGACGCCCGCGTCGATGGTGTGGCCAGTCGGATTCCCGTGGTCCTCCCAGACCGCCTTGCTGCCGTCCCACCGGCAGGCCCATACGGAGTTGTTGCCGTCGGTCACGAAGACCAGCGCGTATTGGGAGTCGTTGTTGATGTCCGGGACGCTGATCGCACCCAGGCTGGCAAGGGCGTAAAGGTCGCTCAGCGGGGCGCCCACCTCGAGCCAGGAGTCGTCCTGACAGACCCAGACGGTCGCTGCGGTCATGACGAAGCAGCAGGATTGTGAGAGCTGCCCGGGGCCGCGCTTGACGATCGCCGCACCGGCCGGTCCAGTGATCACTTCAGGGTACGGGGGGTAGCCAAGACCGGTCCACCGTGAGGACACCATGTCCGTGACGCCGAGCCACACCTGCCCGTCGCTGCCCCACATGTAGACCTGCAGGGTCTGCTCGCCGGTCCTCTCGTCCGTGACGGCGAGGACTCCCATCGAGCGGCCGATCGAGACGCCGGGCGGCGAACCCATGCTGTACCAGAGCCAGGACGACCCGTTCCACCAGTTCACCCACGCATTGCCGTCGCTGCCGAATACGACGGCGAAGGGCGCGGGACTCATCGTCGGCTTCAGCGCGATCGTCACCGCGCCGAGGCCTCGGAAAAGGTTGACGCTCGGTGGCTGCCCCTGGTCGGACCAGATCCACTTTTTACCGTTCCACCAGTTCACCCAGAGATGCTGGTCTCGTAGGACGAACGCGTAAGGTCGATTCCCCTCCGCGGTGTCGTCGAGAGCGATGACGCCGACCGGTCGGTCGACCTTTCCTCCTTGGTCGGCCCATTCCCAGGTGCCGTCTGGTTTTTGCCAGAGAATCCACAGATGACTGTCCTCCGCCCGTACGAAGACGAAGGGGCGGGTGGTCTGCGAGGCCGTCCTGTCCACGACCGCCACCGCACCGATCCCGTACGTCACCCCAGGGCCGGGCTTGCCGCGAGAGCCCCAGTGCCATGGCGTCGGGATGGGCGCGCCGGCCCAGGACAGCGAGCCCAACGCCATGGCTCCGAGGCTGGTCCCCAGAAAGGCCCGGCGAGAGAGCTCCGGTATGACGACGTCCGCCGGGGATCGCCTGCCTCCGTTGCCGTCGTCGGATAACGCCGGCTGGTCGTCGGGTCGTTGTTCGCTTGATGACATGACTATTTCCTCTCGCTACTTGAGCGCAAATGTTGCGGTGATTTAATCGCCAGTGGCTCGATGAACGATTAGTAGCGAGTTGCAGCCCATACGGCGCCTTCCCCCGAATCTGGGAAGATATGACCGATCACATCGCTCCACGGTGGTCGTAGCGACAGCCGTGGTTGCGAAGGCTCCCGCCACTGGAGGAGTGATCACCATCCGGCATCTCGGCATCCTCGCCCACAGCACCGAAGGGGCGGCTCTGTGCTTCCTGGCCTACTGCCAGGAGGGTTTCCGGCAGGTGGGCCGGCACGAGCATCCCGACGTGACCCTCGACTACATCGCCTTCGGCTACAGCATGCCCGCCTGGGACGCGGGTGACCACGACTCGATCAGGGCCAGGCTGGCCGTCAGCGTCGAGCGCCTCGCCCGAGCCGGGGCCGACTTCTTCGCCTGCCCGGACAACACCGCCCACCTGGCGCTCGAACGGCCCGGCGAGGATCTCGCCCTGCCCGGCCTGCACATCGCCGAGGTGGTTGCCGACCAGGCGGTTCGCGACGGGCGTACGAAGGTCGCTGTGCTCGGTACGTCGTACACGATGGACAGCGGGCTTTATCCGGAGGCGCTCGCCGCGCGCGGGATCGCGGCCGAGGTGCCGGAGGCGGACGACCGGCGGATCATCAACGAGATCATCTTTGCTGAGCTGGTGAACGGCGTGTTCACCGAGGAGTCGCGGCAGGAGTACGTTCGTGTCATCGCGCGACTGGCGGACAGGGGGTGTGACGCCGTCGCGCTCGTCTGCACCGAGATCCCGCTCCTGGTGACACCCGCGGTGTCGCCGCTGCCGACGCTCGACTCGACCCGCCTCATGGCCGTCGCCGCGTACGAGGTCGCCGCCGGCCACCGGCCCCTGCCCACCTGGCGCGGAGGGGGTGACTAAGGCCCAGGTCGTGTGAAGTGCTAGTACCTGACGCAGTCCTGCTTGGCCAGAACCAGGCTCATCCCGGAGACCTTGTTGTTGTTCGACACGTAGAACATGTAGAACGCCTTCTTGCCCGGCACGTCGGCGGTGGGGTACCCACCCGGACCGCGCCGCAGATTGGGGTAGGCGGCCTTCAGTTGCGTCCTGGTGGAGCCGAGACTGATGCCCTGAGGCGTCTTGAGGCCGGCGGGCGCGACGATCATGGCCACGCCGTGCTTCTTGGAGATGTACATCCCCACCCGGTATTCGCCGTACGGGCTCTCCTTGAGGTCCCAGCCCGTGCACCTGGCGGAGTCCCCGACTGATTTGCGGACGATTCGCCCGGTCGCCTTGGCCTTCGTGGCGGTCATGCCGAGCTTCAGGTTGCCGTACCCGTACGGCCCCAGTGTCGCCTTTTGGGCGGCGAACGCGGCGGGCGCGACGGCGACCGGCACGACACCTCCCGCCAGCGCCACCACAAGCGCTGAACGGCCGATCCGCAGGGCGGTCGTCTGCTTCATGATGCTTCCTCCTCGATCTTTGACTTGATCACTTTAGTGATAGTTCGGACTGGTTGTGGAGGAATCGCGGGGTTGCGGGCAAGCGCTGCCGCCTACAGGACCACCGGCCCGTGATCGGCGCCATGCAGCCGACCTACCCCGTGCGGCCGCGGGCCTGGCGAGCGGCGGCCGGGACCGGTCGAAGAGCTGAACGCCGGACGTCGATCCGCCACCCCTAACAATCGGGATTGGTGGCGCTCGGACCAATATGTGGATTGCGTCATTCGACTCCCATCGGTCCGTTCAAAGGAAATGGCATGAGGTTGACAACTCGTGTATTCAGTACAACGCTCGCGCTGCTCATTGCCGGTAGCGGTACGGCGTTGGCACAGTCCGCGAAGACCCCTGTTGCCAAGGCGGCGCTGTCAGTGCGGCACTTCCATAACGTGCGCTTCCAGCGATGCCTGGATGCGGACACGAACACTGGCGGTAACGGCGGCAAGGCTCAGCTGTGGGACTGCGGCCCTTGGAACCAGCAGTGGTGGCGGTAACGGGGGTTGAGGAGCACCCACGCCCTCACTCGAACGGAAAGAATCGACAGCCTCGACGAATTCCGCCTGGGGCGCGCAACCACACGAGAGCAGAGGAAGAATAATGTTTTGCAACGCGAAATTCATCGGCATCGTTTCCATCGCGCTCATCGGCCTTTCTGCCGGCCCTGCCATGGCAGGCGCAAAATCGAGCACCGCCGAAGCGTGCCCGAGGTCCAGGCTGTGCTTCTATAGCGACACCGACTTCGGAGGGCGTTCGCTGTTTGTCACGTCGGCGCCGACCGGTATCTGTTGGAACACAAGTGGTGATGGGTTTCCGTATAGATCGATAATCAACAATACGAATTACCGGCACCGGGCATGGAGAGGTGGTAGCTGCGACGGAGAAAGCTGGATCATCGGCCCACACGACAGTGCCGACGACCTTGGATTCGACGCCCTCAGCACATCGAGGGACTGAACCAGTGTGATGCGATGAAGACCGCACATCGTCGAACGCCCCTTCTCGCACGAAACGAGAAGGGGCGTTCGACGCTTGAAGACTTGGCGGGCTACTGCTCGATTTGCTTGGGAGCAGCGGCACGGGCGGCGCCCTTGATAAATGCCTTTGTCATGGTTTCGGATACCGTGTCCATCAGACCGCCGAGCGGATCGATCCGGACGCTGTCGGCGATGGCCTTGCCGATTTCCGTGTTCGCGCGCTGACGGGCCTCGAATGCTCTGTTGCTCATCGTGGTCTGGTGATCCAATACTGCGCCGTTGCCGATCGTGGTACGGCTGCTATAGCCGGTAGCGTCGTCCGAGTCGTGTTGCCGATTGCGCTTCTTCTTCCCCATCGAGCAACTCTCTTGCGCCGCGGATGGCCTTCGACAGATATCGCCTAAGCTTTCAGATCCGGAATGTCGCACGATGTCGTGGACTGTTGATGGTCTGCCTTCCCGTACAAGATTGATCAGTTTTCCTTGTGCGGAAGCCCGGCCTTTTGGGCCTGGCTTCGCGCTGATCCAGTTGGTCACGGCCACTTCGTGTGGCTGTCCCAATTGACGATCTTCTTGAGCTGGGCGGTGGGCGGCAGTCCTGTGGCACCGGTCAGGTCAGCGTGCTGGAAGTTGGCGTCCTTCAAGGTGGCGCCCTCCAGGTCGGCGCCCCTCAGGTTCGTGACGTAAAAGGTGGTGCCGGTCAGGTTGGCGTCCGACATGTGGGCCTTGGACAGGTCGGCGAGATTGAAATTGGTGCGAGCGAGGTTCGCCTTCGTCAGGAAAGCTTCGGAGAGGTCGGCGAAGGGCATGAGGCTGTCGGACAGGTCTGCGTCGATGAGATTGGCTTCGGCGAGAACCGTGCCGAACATCCTGTTTCGGGGCAGGTAGGCGTCTTGCAGGGTGGCGCCGCCGAGCCGCGCATGGGACAGGTTGATCCAGCCATCCTTCACACGGACCGGTCGGACCCGGCCCAGTATGGTGAGTACGGTCTGGACATCTCTCGCTTGCCCGAACTGCTTGTTCGTCGACGTACGGCCGTTCCCCACGACATAGGAGGCGAATATGTCGACGGTGGTCTGCTGGTAGGCGGGGACGTCCCTGCCGATGCCCTCCAGGGCGTAGGCACTGCCGATCCGCACGTCCACGCTCTTGTGGCCGAGTTGTTCGACGGCCTTGGCGAATCGGTCGGTGACCTGGCCCTTCTGCGCGACCTCGAGGCCCTTCCTGGCGATCAGCAGTTCCTCGCGGGAGGCGTCGATCGATTTCGCGGTCTGAGCCAGTCCCTGCGCGGTCAGCAGCAGTCCGCCCAGCACGCCGACGGTCGTGCCGACCTGCAGCAGGGTGGCGACGAACTGGCGTCGGCTGTCCCGGGCCGCGCTGTGCAGCTCAGCGCGTTCCTCGGCCGGAAGAGTGTCGAATTCCGCCCGGGATAGGGGAGCGGTCGCCCGTTCATCGCGTCTCCAACGGAACCACGTCATGAACAGATGGTCTGATCAGCCGCGCCTGTTGGCGAGAGTAAGTCCCTACTCAAATGCCGCCTCTCCAGGTGCGACATCTATCGTGGGCGATTGTTGTGGCATCCCTCCATGCGTGCCCTGCGACGTTGTGGTGTGAGATCAGATCCGCGCACCTACAAGAGTGGAGGAGGCGACATGCCGAAGTTCAACCTGGGGAACGGGTTCCCCACCGGCGACATCGCCCGAATCGCCGTCTTCGCGGCGCTGATCGCCGCGCTCGGCCTGCCGGGCACCCTGAACGTCTTCGGCAACGCCGTCCCGATCACGCTGCAGACGTTCGGCGTCATGCTGGCCGGCACGATCCTGGGGTCGTGGCGGGCCGCCGTGGCCGTAGCCGTCCTGCTCGTGCTGGTGGCGGCAGGCCTGCCGCTGCTGGCCGGCGGGCGTGGGGGGCTGGGCGTGTTCGTGGGGCCGTCGGCCGGCTTCCTGCTCGGCTGGCTGCCCGGCGCGGCCGTGACCGGCTGGATCGTCGAACGCGGCGGCCATCACCCGGGCGTCGTACGGCTGGTGGTGGCCTGTGTGGTCGGTGGCATCGGGGTGATCTACCTGGTCGGCCTACCGGTGCAGGCGTTGGTCACCGGGATCTCGCTGGGCAAGGCGGCGCTGCTCAGTCTCACGTTCCTGCCCGGTGACCTGATCAAGGCGGTGCTGGCGTCGATTGTGACGAGGGGGACGCAACGGGCATACCCTGACGCCGTCCCGGCCGTACATCGCGAACGGCTCCGCGCCGGCAAGGAGGGCTGACCCGGTCATGCCGGTCGCCGTACAGGTATTGCGACACGCTTCCGACCACCCGCACCGCCTTGCGCTGTGCGGTCCGTCGGGCGAACTGAGTTACGCGGAGCTCGCCCGACAGATCCGCGGCACGGCGGCGCACCTGGCCGCGCTGGGGATGGGCCGCGGCGCACTGGTCGCGATCAGCCTGGCCGACCCGGCGGACCAGCTCACCGCCGCACTGGCGACGGACCTGGCGGGGGGTACGCCGCTGCTGTGCGACCCGGGGTGGGACGAGCGCGTACGGGCCGCGATCCCAGCAGACCTCCACCTCAACGGCCTCGACCACCTAGACCACTCCGACCACGCCGACCCCGACCACGCCGACCCCGATCACGCCGGTCGCCGCGACCACCCCGACCACCCCGACCACCCCGACCACCCCGACCACTCTGGTTACTTCGGTCATCTCGGCGGCCTCGATGGCCGCCCTTCCGGGGAGAGGAACGCTGCTTTTGGGGCGGACGGCCTTGCAATACCCGCTGCGGGAAGCGCACGGCCATCCGCCCCGGCGGCGTGGCCGCGGCCGGAGGCCGGGGATCGGGCCTGGGCGTGCTTCAGCTCCGGGAGCACCGGCCGGCCGCGGGCCGTGGTCCGCAGCCGGGCGTCCTGGACCGCGTCGTTCCCGCAGGTGAGCGAGCTCGCCGGGATCGGGCCCGGCGACGTCGTCCTGGTGCCCGGGCCCCTGAGTTCGTCCCTGTACGGCTTCGCGGCCGTGCACGTGCTGGCCGTCGGTGCCACGGCCCTGGTGCCGGGCCGCTGGTCACCCGGCTCCCTGGGCGCGCAGCTCGGCAGGGCGACCGTGGCCCACCTGGTGCCGCACTGCCTACCGACCGTACTGGACGCCCTGCCAGCGGGGGCCCCGCTGCGGACCGTCGTGATCGGCGGGGCGGCACTGCCCGCGGAGCTGCGGGAGCGGGCGGTGGGCGCCGGGGTACGAGTGGTGTCCTACTATGGCGCGACCGAGCTGTCCTTCGTGGCCGTCGACGTGGACGGCGCGGGGCTGCGCCCTTTTCCGGGTACCGAACTCCAGGTCAGAACGCCCCCCGGCCAGTCGCTCGGCGAGGTGTGGGTGCGCTCGCCCTGGCTGGCCGAGGGCTACCTGGCGGGAGCGTCGGGCCCGCTGCGGATAGACGCCGACGGGTGGATGAGCGTCGGCGACGTGGCGGAGCCGTACCTGCCGGGTGAGGTCCTGCGGCTGCGCGGCCGGGGAGACGGCGCGATCCAGACAGGCGGGGCCACGGTCGTACCGGAGGACGTCGAGGAGGTGCTCAGGAGCGTGCGCGGAGTGGGCGACGTCGT
Source organism: Nonomuraea sp. NPDC049141 (assembly GCF_040648415.1). Lineage (NCBI taxonomy): Bacteria > Bacillati > Actinomycetota > Actinomycetes > Streptosporangiales > Streptosporangiaceae > Nonomuraea > Nonomuraea sp. NPDC049141. Next base: position 139,688 of record NZ_JBEZDR010000008.1, on the reverse strand, counting down.
GGTGGTCGGCTCACCGCACCCGGACCTGGGCGCGGTGGTCACGGCCATCGTCGAGGTGGGCGCCGGGACGCCACCGTCGCGGGCCACGCTCGAGGCCGTGGCACGCGGCGGCCTGGCCGCCGCGCAACGGCCCCGCCGCTGGTACGCGATGGGCACCCTGCCCCGCACCTCGGCAGGCAAGCCGGCCCGCGGCCTCCTCACCGCCCGCTTGGCGGACGATGACGCCGTCCGCCGGGCCGACGGCGACCCTTACCTCTGGCGGCTTTCCTGATGCCGCGACTCCCAGCAGAGGCCGTGCCGGTCATCGTGGCCGCACGCCGTACGGCGATCGGGACCGCCGGGCACGCCTTCAAGGAGGTGACGGCCGACAGGCTGGCCGCGCCGGTCATCGAGGTGGTGGCCCGTGACGTCGCCTGCCTCGGTGTGCCGATCGACGACGTGGTGCTCGGCAACTGCATGGGTCCCGGCGGGAATCTGGCGCGGGTCTCGGCGTTGGGCGCGGGGCTGGGCGAGGCGGTTCCCGGTGTCACGGTGGATCGGCAGTGCGGCAGCGGGCTGGCGGCGATCCTGATGGCCGGTCAGGCCGTGACCAGCGAGGAGATGGAGCTGGTCATCGCCGGTGGAGCCGAGAGCGCCTCCACCGCGCCGTTGCGGGCGCACCGGGGGAGCCCCGACACACCGTACGACCGGGCGCCCTTCACCCCGGCAGGCCATCCGGACCCGGACATGGGAGCCGCCGCCGAGGCGCTCGCCAGGGCACGCGGCGTGGAGCGGGAACGCCAGGACGATTACGCGGGTGCGAGCAACGCCAAGGCGGTGGCCGCGCGGGAGGCGGGGCGGTTCGCGGCGGAGATCGTCGAGGTCGGCGGCCGGACGGAGGACCAGCGTCCCCGGCTGATGCGGCCGGCGTCGCTGTCGCGGTTGCCGGCGGCGTTCGTCCCGGGTGGGTCGGTGACGGCCGGGAACTCGTCCCCGATCAGTGACGGGGCGGCGGTGATCGCCCTCACCTCGGAACGACTGCGGGCCAGAGCCGGGCTGCCCGGCCTCCGGCTGCGGGGCGGAGCCGTCGTCGGCTGCGATCCCGCCCTGCCCGGCTGGGGTCCGGTGCCCGCGGTACGGCGGCTGCTCGGCCGTACGGGAGTACGCATGGAACAGATCGCGGCGGTGGAGATCGTGGAGGCGTTCGCGGCCCAGACGCTGGCCGTCACCGACGCGCTCGGGCTCGACCCGCTCGGCGCCGACAGAGAGCGGGTCTGCGCGGACGGCGGCGCGCTGGCGCTCGGTCATCCGTGGGGGGCGACCGGAGCCGTCGTGGTCACGCGGCTGTTCACGCGGCTCGTGCGGTCGGGCGCGCCGCCGGGGACGCTGGGGCTGGCGACGGCGGCGGTCGGCGGCGGCCTCGGAGTCGCCGCCCTGTTCGAGGTGGTATGAGCGGGATCGGAGTGGGATCTGTAGGTGTTGAGATGTATGGGTGGTGTGCGTGATCGAGCTGGACGACGTACGGGTCCGGCTCGGGCAGCGTGAGGTGCTGTGCGGTGTCACGGCCGCGCTGCCCGAGCGGCGGGTGGGCGTGATCGGAGCCAACGGATCGGGCAAGAGCACCCTGGCCCGGCTGCTGAACGGCCTGGTCCTGCCGAGCTCCGGCACCGTCACCGTCCTCGGCGACGACACCCGCCGCCACGCGGCCAGGATCAGGCGGCGGGTCGGGTTCCTGTTCACCGACCCCGACGCGCAGATCGTGATGCCGACCGTGGCCGAGGACGTCGCCTTCTCCCTGCGCCGGCGGAAGCTGCCACGCGAGGAGGTCGAGCGCAGGGTCGCCGACGTCCTGGAGAGGTACGGCCTGGCAGGCCACGCCGACCACCCCGCCCACCAGCTGTCCGGCGGCCAGAAACAGCTGCTCGCCCTCTGCTCGGTCCTGGTGCTCGAACCCGAGATCCTCGTCATGGACGAACCCACGACCCTGCTGGACCTACGCCACTCCCGGCTGGTCGCCGACGTGCTGCGCGACCTGCCGCAGCAGGTGGTCGTGGTCAGCCACGATCTCGCCCTGCTGGCGGACTTCGATCGCCTGCTGGTGCTGGACGAGGGGCGGATCGTGGCCGACGCCGCGCCGCGGGCGGCCATCGGCCACTACCGGAAGCTCATGTCGTGAACGGGCTCACCGGCGCCTACGTCCCAGGTGACTCGCCGCTGCACCGCCTTCCCGCAGGGGCCAAGCTCGCGGGTCTGGCCGCCTTGTGCACGGTGCTCGTCCTCCTGCGCGCGCCGGTGGCGATGGCGGTCGCCGCGCTGGTGGTGGGCGTGCTGTTCGCCGTCTCGGGGGTGGGAGCGGCGGCGGCCTGGGCGCAGGTACGGCCGGTCCGCTGGTTCGCGGTCGCGCTGTTCGTCATGCAGGTGGTGTTCGCGGATCTGCCGTCGGCGATCACTTCGGTGTCGCGGGTCGTCCTGGCCGTCGCTCTGGCCGGGCTGGTCACCTTGACGACGCGGACGGTCGCCATGATGGCCTTCCTCGAGCGCTGCCTGTCGCCGGCGCGGTGGGTGGGGCTGGACCCGTTCCGGCTGTCGTTGCTGCTGTCCCTCACGATCCGCAGCGTCCCGGTCATGGCCGACCTGGCCACCCGGGTACGGGAGGCCCAGCGCGCCAGGGGAGTGGAGTGGAGCGTGCGCGCCTTCGCCGTACCACTGGTGGTGAGCGCGTTGCGACACGCGGACGCGCTCGGCGAGGCCCTCAGCGCCCGCGGCCTGGACGATCACGGCGAAGGTACGGGTCACTGACCTCACGAAGAGACTCGGCTGGCGTCTCGACGGCTTCCTTGGATGATTGATCCGCAACGTGTTGATCTCTAGCATGCGGGCGATGCGAGCGAAAAGCCGTTGATCATCGGAAGGTCGGACAGACCTTTTTTGTGCACGATCTGCACGTCCCGCCCCAAGGGTTCTGCACACCGCTGTGCGAGCATCCCGGGCATGTCCAGATACGTGATGATCGCCGTGTTAGCTCTGCTGATGGCGGGTTGCGGCTCGGCAGCGAAGACCGCTCCCGAGGTCGCTGGATACGTCAGGACTTATCTTCAGGCGCACTCGGACGTCAAGCGGGTGGCGGCGAAGGGGGTTCAGAGCGTCACTGTGGTCACCAAGGGGCAGGACCAGGACGTCTCCGCCGATCTGGGCGAGGGCTTGCGCGGGCGACTCATCCGGACGGGCGGTGCCGCGTACATGCAGATGCTGGGGGAGGAGGTGGCTCCGGGCAAGACCTGGGACAAGGTCACCGAAGAGCACGAGCCGTACAACTTGTTCGGCATCGGCTTGGTGACGAGCCAGGCCATGACGCTGGTAAACAGTCACCAGGTGCATGAGATGCTGGCCGCTCGGGGGCGGGTGAGCGGCCCCGCGTCCGACGGCGGGCTCGCCCGTTACACGGTCGCCATCGACGTGCGGGCGGCACTTGACGGGTTGGACCTCAGTGCGTTCCTGGAGGCGTACGACCCACTACCACTCATGCAAGACACCGAGGACGAATACGTTGGTGTACGGGCCGGCGATCGGGCGGCGCAGGCGCGGCTGCGCGGCAAGTTGCTCAAGGAGTTCGGCGCGCAGGCCACGTACGAACTCTGGCTCGACGACCAGGGACGGCCGGTGCGGCAACGACTGACCGCGAAGACGTCAGTGGAGATCACCTTCTCCCATTGGGGCGATACGACGGTGATCGCTCCTCCGGCCGATCAGGTCCGGGTCCTGCGTTGAAAATCGAAGCTTTTCTGGGGTGTGGGACGGCGGTACCACGGCGGTGGACGCCTACACCTCACTGAGGACGTAGAGCAGCGCGTTCATGCTGGTCCCGCTTACGATGTCACGCTTGTCGATCAGGCGGCGGATGTCGGTGAGCGGTACCCACTCGATGCGCTCGGCCTCCCATGGCTCTGTAGGCGTCCCGATGTGCTGGGCGCGGTCGGCGCGGAAAACGTGGTGTTCGGAGTCGGAGATGCCGTTGGTCGGCTGGGTGTAGAGCAGCGGCCGCAGAGGGCCGGGCCGCCAGCCGGTCTCCTCTTCGACTTCGCGGGCGGCTGCTGCCGTCGGCTCCTCGCCCTCCTCGATCTTGCCGATCGGGATCTCCCAGCCCCAGGTGTCGGTGATGAAGCGGTGCCGCCAGATCAGCAACACACGGTTCTGCTCGTCGGTGACGACCGCACCGGCTCCGGGCGCGGTCCGGATGAGCCGATGATCGAGATGCCGTCCGTCCGGCAGTTCCACATCGGCCACGCGGACGTCGAGCCAGCGGTCGGTGTAGAGCGGTTCTTCCGAGTGGACCTGCCAGCGCATGCGGCTGCTCCCCTGGGTGGATGCCTGGACCGGCACCACGTTACAAGGGGATGCCCGCCTGCTGCCCCGCGCGAGCGACGAACGTCTTCTTGGCTGACGGTGGTCACGTGTCGACGGGCAGGCGGCGGGCGGCCACGCCTGCCCAGCCGAGGCCGAGTGCGGTGATCAGGAGTACTCCCGCGGCCCCCGCTCCCGCCGCCACCAGGCCGGCCGCGCCCGGGATGAGGATCTGCCCGGTACGGTTGCCCACCAGCCGCAGTGACATCGCCCGCCCCCGAAGACCGGCGGGTGCCGACTCCGCGAGCCACGACATGGTCATCGGCTGCCCCACCCCCAGCCCGAACCCCATGACCAGCAGCACACAGGCCAGCAGCCACAGCGGCATGGGCAGCGGTGTGACCACCATGGCCAGGGCCGCCGCGACGGTGCTGACCACCAGGAGGCGCCGTCTGCCGAAGGCGCGCGAGAGGCGGCCCAGGAAGAACCGCGACCCCATGGACGCCACGCCACGGATCGCCAGCAGGGCGCCGACCACGCCTGAGGCGAGCCCTTGCTCGGTGCCCAGCGCCGGCAGGTAGACCAGCGTGATGTCGACCGCGGCCAGCACCACGCAGCTCGTCACGAGCGCGTGCGCGAGACCCGGCAGCCGCAGCAGCGACCGCACTCCGGTGCCGTCGCCCTTGACCTGCGCGGCGGCCCGTGGGCTGGCGGTCAGGAGCACTGACAGCACGACGAGTACGGCGGCGAGCCCGCAGGTCCACAGGTAGATCCGGCCGGTGTCGGGGATGGCCAGCGCGCCGCCGAACACGGTGATCAGGATCGGACCCGCGGCCTGGCCCAGCGAGGCGGCGAATGTGTAGTGCCCGAAGGCCGTGTCGTACCGGCCGGGCACGGTCACGTTCGCCACCAGCGCCTGCTGGGCGATGACGCAGCCGAGATGTCCCGTGCCGAGCAGGACGCCGCCCGCGATCAGCCCGGGGATCGTGTGGCCGAACGCCAGGAACGCGGCACAGGCGGCCGTGAGCAGGATCGCCCCCGCCACGGCCATGCGCCGCTCGCCGTACCGGTCGGCGGCCTGACCGGCGGGGATGGCCAGGACGAGCGGCGCGACGGCGAAGCTGGCGCCCAGCACGCCCAGCCACGCCGCCGGTACGTGCAGCTCGATCGCCCCGTACGACATGGTCGGCCGCAGCACGAACGTGACCACCTGCGTCCCCATGGAGTGCGCCAGCAGCAGAGCCGTCCGATGGCGCCGATGCCAGCCGTCAGACATCGATCCCGTCCACTTCAGATCCAGCCCGCTCGGCTTCAGCGCGCTCGAAATCGGCCTGGTCGAAATCAGCGCGGGCGGAGTCGGCTTGCGCGCGCAACCGCCGGGCGGCCTGCGCGCCCAGGCTGGTGTCGATGTGCTCGCGCATGACGGCCGCCGCGCCGTAGGCGTCTCCGGCGATCACGTACTCCAGCAGGGCCTCGTGCTCGCCCGCCTTGCGATCGCGGGCGGCCTGGCCGCGTTCGACCTCCAGGGCCAGGCGGCGATAGCGGTCGGACTTGTCCCACAGGCCGTCGAGCGTGCCGATGAGCAGGTCGTTGTGCGAGGCGCCGTACAGGGCGGCGTGGAAGCGGCGATGGGCGACGAGCTGCTCGTACGCGGGATCGCCGGGCAGCGGGCTGAGCCCCTCGGCGGCCGCGCGCATGCCCGCGATGTCCGACCTGGTCCTGCGCTCGGCGGCCAGGGCGACGGCCAGGGGGTCGAGGGAGCGCCGCATCTCCAGCAGGTCGCGCGCCTCCTCCGCGGACAGCGGCGCCACTCGGGCGTCGCGATGGGCGTCCAGCGCCACCAGGCCCTCGCTCTTCAGCCGGCGCAGCGCCTCGCGGAGCGGCGTGGTGCTGATGCCGATGTCACGCGCCAGCGTGACCTGCGCGATCACGGAGCCGGGCGGCAGGACTCCGGACAGGATCAGCTCCTTGACCCGCAGGTACGCGTGGTCGGCCTTGGTGGTGGAGAGCTCGGCCGACGTCCCGTTCGTCACGGCTATAACGTACCGCACCACGATAAGGCACGAAATTTCGGGCTAAAGGGTCATAGGTTATAACGGGCCTCCCGACAGGCTCCTGGTGTGGGAGCATTTGGGCACCATGCGAGCCATGCTGCCGTTGCGATTAGCGCGCTCGGCCCTCTTCGCGGCCGTCTGCGTGACGCTGGCCGCCCTGGCTCACTGGTTCGCGGGCGGCACGCTGCCGAGCCCCGCCCGGCTCGCCCTCGGAGCCGCGGTCGTGACGGCCATCACGGCCGTGGCCGCCGGCCGGGAGCGCGAACCGGTCCTGATCGCCCTGCTGCTCGGCGCGGCGCAGCTTTTCCTGCACGGCCTGTTCACCTGGCACGCCGCCCCCACCGCCATGCCGCCCGGTCATGGGCTGGCCTCCGACGTCGAGATGGAGCTCTGCCACCTCACCGCCACGCTGATGACCGGATGGTGGGTGGCCAGGGGCGAGACCGCGCTGTGGTCGGTGCTGCGGCGCCTGGCCGTACGCGTGGTGCTGCTCCTTGCGCCGTGCCCCATCCGCCCGCCCGCTCCGTCGGCGCCCGCCTACCGCGCGCCCGGCATTCCGTACGAAAGCGTCCTGCGTCACGCGGTCGTCCGGCGTGGACCCCCGCTCCCGGCTGCTCTCTGAAAACCTCACCCCGCAGCCACGTGGAGAACACCATGACGTCCACCCCCGCATGCCGTCGACCTCTGCCCGCCCGCACCTGAGCAGCCGTGTCCATTTCCCGAGGCGGGCCGTCGACGGCCCGCCGTTACGCCGTTGTCGCCGTGGCCGCCGGACTTCTGGTGCTGGTCGCGGCCCTGCTGTTCGGCGGAAGCCTGCCGGCGCAGGAGATCCCGGGCCTGCCCAAGGCGGGACCGATCACCGACTGGGGCCTGCCCCTGGCCCGGTTCGTCTATGACCTGTGCGCCTTCGCCACCGTGGGAACGCTGGTCGCCGCCGTGCTCCTGGCCCCGCGCGGCACGCCGGAGGCCGCCGCCTGCCTGCGCGCCGCCAGTCGGTGGGCGCTGGGCTGGGCCGTCGCCGCGGCCGCGATGTACCTGCTGACGATCTCGGAGGTCACCGGCCTGCCGCTCGCCGACCTGCTGGAGGACCCGTCGATCCTGACGTTCGGCACCACCGTCCCGCAGACCCAGGCGCTGTTCATCGTGGCCGCGGCGGCGGGAGTCGTGGCGATCGGCACCAGCTTCGGGCCTTCGACCTGGTGGAACGGCCTCCTGCTTGCGGTCGCCGCATTCGCGGTGCTGCCGCCCGCCTACGTCGGTCACGCGGCCTCGGCCGGCGACCACGACATCGCGATCTCCGCCCTGATGGCGCACCTGGTGACGGTGGCCGTGTGGGTGGGCGGCCTGGTCGCCGTGCTGGTCCACTTCCGGCGGTCGGACCGGCTGGCGGAGGTGGTGCCCAGGTTCAGCACGCTGGCGCTGGCCTGCTTCGCCGCGGTGGCCGTGTCCGGTGTGGCCAGTGCCTGGGTACGGCTGGACGCCGTCGCCCAGCTCTGGCAGAGCCGTTACGGCCTGCTCATCCTGGCCAAGACGGCCGCGCTGGTGGCTTTGGGCGCCTTCGGCCGGCACCATCGCCGCCGCACGGTCGCGGGCCTGGCCGAACGTCCGGTGCGGCACACGTTCATCCGGCTGGCCACCGGTGAGGCGATCGTCATGGTGGCGGCCGTCGGGCTGGCCGTGGGTCTGTCGCGCACCCCGCCGCCGCCCTCGGAGGGCGGTGGCGGTCACGACCACCTCCTGCTGGAGTTCGACCTGCCGCCCTTCTCGATCGGCAACCTGGTCACCGAGGTCCGGCTGGACCCGCTGATCCTGCTCCTGCTGGCCCTCCCCGCGATCGGCTACCTCATCGGGCTGCGCCGCCTGGCCCGCGACGGGGTGCCGTGGTCTCCCGGCCGTACCGCCGCGTGGCTGGCCGGGCTCGCGGTGCTGGCGTTCGCCCTGCTCAGCGGCGTGGGCGGCTACGCCCGCGCGATGCTGTCCGCGCAGGCGCTGCAGTACGGCCTGGTCGCCCTCGTGGCGCCCCTGCTGCTGGCGCTCGGCGCGCCGCTGACGCTCGCCGCCCAGACCACCACCGACCGCTCGCAGTACGGCGACGTGACCCGCGCGATCCTGGACAGCCGCCTCGCCGCGCGCCTCACCCACCCCGTGACCGTCGCGGCGCTGCAGGTCGTGCCCGTGGCGCTGCTGTACGGGACCGGCTGGCTGGGGCAGTCGTTGTACAGCTACGCGGCGCACCTGCTCACCCTGGCCCTGCTGTTCTGCACCGGGATGGTGTGTTTCTGGGTGCTGACCGGGGTGGATCCGCTGCCGCGCCCGGTCACCTGGGTGACGCGGGCGCGGCTGTTCGCGGTGGTCGCCGTGGTGCCGCTCGCGCTCGGGCTGGTCCTGCTGTTCGGGCCGGGGGTGGGCCTGGACTGGTTCACGCTGGTGTCGCCGCCGGGGGTGTCGGACCTGTCCGCCGATCAGCGGGCCGCCGGGCTGACGGTGCTGATCGCCGCGATCCTGGTGCTCGGGGCGTCGGCGGTACGGCTGGCGTCATGGCGGCGGGCCGCTCAGCAGAGGAGGACCCTCGTCTGAACGACCACGGTCATGACGCATGTCCCTTCTCGGAGTGATGTGGCTTCTGTACGTCGACCGTGGTCAACCGCCGTTCGGCGCCGGTGATCTCGTACACCGGCCCGGTCAGCGTCACGGGCCGCTCGGCGACGACCTCGGTGACGGAGCGGCGGACGGTCAGCGTCACCTCACCGGGTTCGACGACGCGCCGGCCGTCGCGCCCGGTGAAGGCCAGCAGCCGCGTCGGCACCTCGAAGCCGACCGACGCGCGCTCACCGGGGTCGAGCTCGACGCGCGCGTACCCGACCAGCTGGGCGACGGGCCGGGTGACCGAGGCGACCACGTCCGAGGCGTACACCTGCACGATCTCCGCGCCCGCCCGGTCACCCGCGTTGCGCACGACGACCGAGCAGTGGATCGACCCGTCCGCCGCCGGGGCGGTCCCGGTCACGGCCACGTCTTCGTAGGCGAAGCTCGTGTAGCTCAACCCGTGGCCGAAACCCAGCTCCGGAGCGGGGTCGACGTTGCTCACCGAGCTGGCCGCGCCGAGCCGGGGATGCAGATAGCTGTACGGCTGGCCGGCCACCGAGCCGGGCATGCTCATCGGCAGCCGGCCCGACGGGTTCACGGCGCCGCTGAGCACCCGGGCGATGGCCCCCGCGCCCTCCTCTCCGGGGAAGAACGCCTGCACCACGGCGGCGGCCTCGCGCAGAATGCCCGGTACGGCGTAGGCGCGGCCGGTCATCAGGACCACCACGACCGGTGTGCCCGTGGCGATGACCGCGTCGGCGAGCTCCTGCTGGGCCCCGGGCAGGTCGAGGGTGTCCACGTCGCAGCCCTCGCCGGAGGTGCCCCGGCCGAACAGGCCCGAGCGGTCGCCGAGCACGAGGATCACCACATCGGAGTCGGCCGCCAGACGCGCCGCGCCGGCGATGCCCGTGCGGTCGCCGTCATCGACACCCGTGCCGGGTTCGACCTGGAGCACCGCGTCCGGAAACTCCGTCCGCAGGGCGTCCAGCAGCGTGGGCGACTCGATGCCGGGCTCGACGCCGGGGAAGTGCGGCAGGACGTGATTGACGAAGGAATAGCAGCCGAACAGCGCGGTGACGCTGTCCGCGTTCGGGCCTATGACGGCGACGCGCCGGCCCGCGCGGTCACCGAGGGGGAGCAGGCCGTTGTTGGTCAGCAGCACGATGGACTCTTCCGCCAGCCGCCGCGCCAGCGCCCGGGACTCGGCGCCGTCCAGGTCGACGGGTCCCGAAGGGGCCGGCTCATAGTCGTCGTCGAGCAGCCCGAGCTCCGCCTTCTGCAGCAGGACGCGGCGCAGCGCCCGGTCGATCAGCGATTCGGCGATCCGCCCGCTCGACACGGCCTGCTTCAACGGCTCCAGATAGGCCACCCCGGTGGGCAGCTCGACATCGATGCCCGCCGTGAGCGCCTGCACGGCCGCGTCCTCGGCGTCGGACGCGACGGCGTGCAACGTGTGCAGGAAGGCGACCGCGAAGTAGTCCGCGACGACGGTGCCTTCGAAGCCCCACTCGTCGCGCAGAATCCTGGTGAGGTAGTGGGCGTCCGCGGCGACCGGAATCCCGTCGATCTCCGCGTAGGAGTTCATCACCGAGCCCGCCCCCGCGTCCCGGACCGCCACCTCGAAGGGGAACAGCAGCACGTCGGACACTTCACGCGGCCCCGCGTGGACCGGGGCCAGGTTCCGGCCGGCGCGGGAGTTCGAATAGCCGACGAAATGCTTCAACGTCGCGATGACGCCCGCGGACTGGAGTCCCCGCACGTACGCCGCCCCGATCGTCGCGACCTCGTACGGATCCTCGGAAACGCACTCCTCGATCCGGCCCCACCGCTGGTCGCGCATCACATCGAGCACGGGGGCCAGCCCCTGGTGAATGCCGAGCGCGGCCATGCTCGCCCCGATCTGCCGGCCCATCCGCTCGACCAGCTCGGCGTCGAACGAGGCGCCCCACGCCGGCGGGACCGGATAGGTCGTGGCCCGCCAGGCCGCCAGACCGGTGAGGCATTCCTCGTGCGCCAGCGCCGGCACGCCGAGGCGGGTGTGGTCGAGCAGCCATCGCTGCCGCGCGGCCAGCAGGGTGCTCGCCCACTCCGGATCGACAGGCCGGGTCCCGTAGTGGCGGGTGATCTGCCCGAGGCCGTGTCGGGCGAACTCCTCGAAGGCGACGTCCTCTCCCTGCATCGAATCCTGCAGCGGCGCGACGACCCCCTCTTCGCGATTGACGTTCAGCCACACGCCCACGAGCTGCGCGAGCTTCTCGTCGAGCGACATGCCGGCCAGCAGGTCACCGACGCGCCGCGCTCGGCGCTCATCGATCGTCATGCACGCACCCTCACTGTTGATAGTGCCGAGGTATTGCAGCAGAAAATTTTCGGCTGAATTTCGGATAAATTACCGTGACATTGCCGTGCGGTTACGCTAGGCTCCGGCTTGTAGGGGTGTCAACCACCCCTCAACAGCCCAGGTCGGCCAGCAGCCATGGGCCGACAGGTTTTCCGAAAGTGTCATCACGCCCACCGGGAGGTCCTGTGCCCCGACCCACCCTCTCCGACGTCGCGGTGGCGGCCGGAGTGTCGGTGCCGACGGTCTCGAAGGTGCTGAGCGGCAAGAAGCACGTCTCCGCCGCCACCCGCGACAAGGTCCTCGAAGCGGTCCGGGCCTCCGGATACGAAGCGCTCCGCCCGCTCAGCACACCCCGGGTCGGCCTCATCGACCTGCTCATCGACGGGCTCGGCTCGCCCTGGGCGGAGGTTCTCGTCAAGGGCGCGGAGCAGGCGGCCGCGCGCTGGGGGTTCTCGCTCGTCGTGACCTCGTCCGCGCGGCCCGACTTCGACCTGCGGCGCTGGATCGGGATCGTGCGGAAGCGGAGCACCGACGGCATCGTCTTCGTGCTCTCGCGCGCCAACCAGGAGGAGATCGCGGCGGTCGAGGAGCTGCTGCGGGTCCCGCTGGTCCTCCTCGACCCGGTCGGCCAGCGCGACCCCCGCCTCTCGACCGTCGGCGCCACGAACTGGTCGGGCGGGGTCATGGCGACGACCCATCTCCTCGAGCTGGGGCACGAGCGGATCGGCTTCATCGGCGGGCCGCTCGACACGCAGTGCAGCCTCGACCGCCACGAGGGCTACCTCGCCGCGCACCGCACCTTCGGCGTCGAGCCGAGGCCGGACCTCACGCGTTTCGGTGACTTCCTCGTCTCCGGCGGCAAGACGTTCGGCGCCGAGCTGCTCGACCACCCCGACGGCCCCACGGCCATCTTCGCGGGCTCCGACCTGCAGGCCGCCGGCGTCTACCAGGCCGCGGCCGAGCGCGGCATCCGGATCCCCGACGAGCTGTCCGTCGTCGGCTTCGACGACTCTCCTGTGTGCGAGATGATGTCCCCGCCGCTCACCACGGTCCGCCAGCCACTCGACGACATGGCCAACGAGGCGGTCCGGCTGATCACCGAAGAGCTGACTCACCGCAAGGGCTCGGCCGGCACCCGGATCGAGCTCGCCACATCCCTCATCGTCAGAGGCAGCACCGCGCGCCCCCACGGAGGAGAGCAATGACGGCACCCGCCTTTCCCGGAGGCACGTCGGTCACCCGCCTGTCGGTCTACTCCGGTACGTGCCAGGACGGCCTCGAAGGCGGCACCCCGCACATGCACACCGCTTCCACCGAGGCTTATGTGGTCATCGGCGGGCGTGGCGCGTTGCAGACGTTGGATGTGCACGGTTTCCGTGAGACGGAGTTGAGTACCGGTTCGACGGTGTGGTTCACGCCGGGGACGATTCATCGGGCGATCAACCGCGGCGGTCTGGAGGTGGTCGTGGTCATGCAGAACGCCGGTTTGCCCGAGGCCGGTGACGCGGTGATGACGTTCCCGCCGGAGATCGTGGGCGACGCGGCCCGCTACCGGGAGGCGGCCACCCTACCGGTCGGGGAAGAGGCGGAGGACGCTGTCCGGCGCCGTCGTGACCTGGCCGTGGAAGGCTTCCTGCGCCTGGCCAAGAGCCTTTCCGACGGCGACCCGGGGCCTCTGCAGGCGTTCTATGACAGCGCGGTCGCGCTGGTGCGCCCCGCCGTCGCGGGCTGGCGCCGTACCTGGGAGGACACCGTCGCCCGAGAGACCCGCCGCACCGCCGAGGTGCTCGACGCGCTGGAGCGCGGCGACGGGACGCACCTTCAGGGCGCCACCCTCCTCGAAGCGCCACCTGAAGCCCGCTGGGGCATGTGCGGCCGACTCCGCACCCACGACTTCGCCCATCCACTGGTCCACTCGGGCCCTGAAGGCCCTGAAGGCCCTGAAGCGCCCGGAGCCTGAAGCACCTGAAGCGCCCGAAGCGCTCGGTGCCCTCGAAGCGGCCGATGTGAGCGGGTCGAGCTTCTGACCTCCGGTCCGGCTGCGGCGGGTGGTCACCAGGTCGGCACCAGGCCGCCGTCCACGGTGAAGTCGGCGCCCGTGACGTTCGCCGTACGGTCGCTCGCCAGGAGCAGCACCAGATCCGCGACCTCCTCCGGACGCGAGAACCGGCCGCTCACCGAGTCGTGCGCGGCCTTGGCGACGATGTCCCCGGCCGCCGATCCGGTGGCCCGGGCGACGGTCGCGGCGACGCCTTCTTCGCCGAACCACAGCGCCGTCTCGACCGGCCCCGGACTGACCGTGTTGACCCGAATGCCCCGGCCGCCGACCTCTTTGGACAGCGCCTTGGAGAAGTTGGACAGCGCGGCTTTCGCGGCGCTGTAGTCGATCACCGCCGGATCGGGCAGCGACGCGTTGACCGAGCTGATGTTCACGATCGACCCGCCGCCCCCGGCCAGCATCAGCGGGAGCGCGCTCCGCGTCGCCCGGACCGCCGGCATCAGGTTGAGGCTGATCGAGGCCAGCCACTGCTCGTCCGTGACGCTCAGGAATCCCGCCGTCCGCGCCGGCGCCCCGCCCACGTTGTTGACCAGGATGTCGAGCCGGTCACCGGCGACCTCGACGAGCTCGGCCGGCCCCGACGGCCCGGTGAGGTCACCCAGCAAGACGCGCACCCCCTGCGCGGCGGCCAGTTCGTCCAGCTCGGCGGACGACTTGCGAGCTCCGGCGATCACCCGCGCGCCCTCACCGGCCAGGGCGCGCACAACCGCCAGCCCGATGCCCCTGCTGGCGCCGGTGACGACGGCCACCTTGCCCTGTAGCCCGAGATCCATCGCGGTCCTGCCTCTCACTTTTGGGTGGCGATCGCTAACAGGACTCTAGGTGGGGAGCGACGTCGCGGTCTTGAGTCATGTGACTGAAGCTTCGCCCTGGAGCCCGCTTCGGCCAAGGCTGGAATCACGGAGCAGGGCGCGGCAACGCCCTAGACGACTTGGGACTTACTGGTCTTTGGTCGGTGGCGGGTCAGGACGTCGACGTGCTGGCGGAAAACGGCGGGAAGTGCTCGTCGGGCAGGGGCAGGCCGGGGGTGAGGCCGAGGGGATCGGTCAGCACGTGTGCCGGTTCGGTGGCGAAGACCGCGTCGGCGTCCATGTAGATGACCACGTGCGCGATGCGCGGGTCGTCGGTGAAGTTGGGCGTGGCGGTGTGCGCCAGGTACGAGTTGTGGAAGGTGCAGTCTCCCGCCTTCAACGGGACGGTCACCCGCTGCCGCCACCGCAGTTCGGGCGCCACCCGGAAGAGATCCTGCTCGTCCGACAGGTCCTGGGCGCGCAGGTCCTGGAGGTCCTGTGAGCCGGGCAGGAACGTCATGCAGCCCCGCTCGACGGGCACGTCGACCAGCGCGATCCAGGCCGACAGGGCGTGTCGCGAGCCGGAGTGCGGCCAGTACGGCTGGTCCTGGTGGAACTCGGTGGCCGCGCCGTTGTGCGGCTGCTTGATCAGCAGCTGGTCGTGCCAGAGCCGCAACGGCACGCCCGCCAGGCGGGTCGCGAGCGCGGCGAGCCCCGGGTGCAGGGTGAGCTCGCGGAGCGTCTCGTCCTGCTGCCAGAGCTGGAGCAACTGGACGAAGATGGCACCCTCGCGGTTGTCCCGCACGGTCTCCTGCGCGGCCAGCGCCGCCTTGGCGTACCGCTCGGCCTCCGGCCGCGAGATCACCTGGGGTACGTGGATGAAACCGTCACGCCGGTAGGCGGCCACCTGAGCGTCGTCAAGCATGTCTTTCTCCCTTGTCGATGTGCCTCCACTCTCTCGGGGCGACCGGGGGGCGGGCTAGGACGGGGGTGCTCGTGCATAGCACAATCCTGATGTGCACCGAGTACGACGCGACGACGTCTTCACCCCCGACCGGCCCGCCGTGGTGGCCGAGCGGCACGAGCTGGCGGCCGACAACGGCGCGCACAGCCACGACTTCCTGGAGCTGGCCGTGGTCGTCGGCGGCACGGCCACGCACGTCTCCGTCACCGGGGAGCAGGAGTTGAGCCGCGGCTCGGTCGCGCTGCTGCGACCCGGCGACTGGCACGGCTACCGCGCGTGCCGCGACCTGGTGGTGCACAACGTGTACGTCGGTCCGGAGATGTTCCAGCGGGAGCTGGCCTGGCTGCGGGCCGAACCGCACATCGGCCGGCTGTTGCACACCTCGGGACACGTGTCGCGGCTGGACGATGGGGCGCTCGCGGTGGTGGAGGCCGCGCTTCCCGCGGCGGTTGGCGGGCACATCACGCAGGTCGGAGCGCTGCTGTGCCTGCTGGGCGGCGCCGCGGCCTCGCTCGGCGAACCCGCCGCCCGCGGCGCGGGGACGCACCCCGCCGTGCTGCTGGCCGTACAGGAGCTGGAAGGCGACCCGCGGCGGAGCTGGTCGGTGGACGACCTGGCGGCGCTCGCGCACGTCTCGTCCGCGCACCTGGCCAGGACGTTCACCGCCCAGCTCGGGATCTCCCCGATGGCCTACCTGAACCGGCTGCGCGCCGAACGCGCGGCGGCGTTGCTCATCGAGACGGACCTGCCGGTCGCGGCGATCGGCAGGCAGGTGGGGTGGAGCGACCCCAACTACGCCAGCCGCCGCTTCCGGCAGTCCTTCGCGATGAGCCCGTCCGACTACCGGGCCAGGTTCAGCGCACCAGCTCCAGCTCGATGACCAGTGCCGTAGCGGGCTTCAACGCCGGGGACGGCAGCCCGAGCCCGGCCAGGACCGACCCGCGCAGGCGTACCGGGGCGGCCGTCCACTCCGGCAGCGCGACACCTGAGGGCAGGCGGCCCGCCACCCGCACCTCGTAGACGGCCTCGGGGTCCAGGCCGGGCAGGCGCAGCGGGGCCGGGCCCGTGGCCACGCGGGAGGTGAGCTGGACGCAGGCGAACACCGCGTGCCCACCCCGGACGACACCGTGGAGCAGCACCGCCGGGTCGGGATGGTCGGCCCGGACCACGGTCCCGCCGTGCAGCGTCGGCCGCAGCCGCTTGTGCAGGGTGATCCACTCGGCCAGTTCCTCGCGTTCGGCGTCGCTCGCCGACGTCAGGTCCCACTCGACGCCCATGTGCCCGAACAGCGCGGTGGCGCAGCGGAACGACAGCGGCAGTGACCGGCCGGTGACGTGGTCGCGGGGCGCGCCGACGTGGCTGCCCATCAGCTCCGGCGGTACGAGCAGGCCGGTCCAGCGCTGGATGGCCTGCCGGTCGAGCGCGTCGTTGCTGTCGGAGGTCCAGACCCGGTCGGTGCGGGCCAGGATGCCGTAGTCGACGCGCGCGCCGCCGGACGAGCACGACTCGATCTCCAGCCCCGGATGGCGGCGGCGCAGCTCGTCGATCAGCCGGTAGGCCGCGAGGGTCTGCGCGTGTACGCCCGCCACGCCGTCGTGGACGGGCTCGGCGATGTCGCGGTTGTGGTCCCACTTGATGTAGTCCAGCGCGTACTCGCCCACCAGCGTGTCGAGCCGTTCCAGCAGGTAGTCGAAGACCTCCGGCCGGGCCAGGTCGAGCACGTGCTGGTTGCGCTGCGGCGGCGGGAGCCGGTCGGCGCGGCCGAGCACCCATTCGGGGTGCTCGCGGGCGAGGTCGGAGTCGAGATTGACCATCTCCGGCTCGAACCAGAGCCCGAACTGCATGCCGTGCTTGCGCACGTGCGCGGCCAGCGGGTGCAGCCCGTCGGGCCACACCTGCTCGTCGACGTACCAGTCACCGAGCCCGGCGTGGTCGTCGCGGCGGCCGCGGAACCAGCCGTCGTCGAGGACGAACCGCTCGATCCCCACCTCCGCGGCCCGGTCGACCAGCGCCAGCAGCCGGTCGAGGCCGTGGTCGAAGTAGGTGGCCTCCCAGTTGTTCAGGGTGACCGGGCGGGCCGGGCGCGGGCCACGCGCGCGCAGGTGGCCGTGCAGCCGCCCGCCGGCCTCGTCGAGCCCGGCGTCCGACCAGGTGAAATAGACCAGCGGGGTCTCGTACGTCTCGCCCTCGCCCAGGATGATCTCGCCGGGCGCGAGCAGCTCGCCCGCGGCCAGCAGCGTCACGCCCTCCTGCAGCCGTTCGACGTAGTGGACGTGGTCGCCGCTCCACCCGGCGTGCGCCGCCCACACCTCACCGTGCCGGAACCCGAACCCACCGGTCCCCGCCACCAGCAGGCCCGTGCCGTCGTGGCCGGTGCGCCCGCGCCTGTTCTCCCGCGACCAGACGCCGTAGGCCAGCGGCCTGCGCTGCGGCACCTTCTCCAGCGCCCACCGCCCGGTGAAGTCGAGCAGCTCATCCGCCCGCGCGGGCAGCGGCAACGCGCAGGTCAACCCGTCCACGCGGTACGGGTCGGCGGCGGTGTTGGTCAGCGCGTGCCGCATCGTGACCACGCCCTGGGCGTCCATGGCCAGCTCGCTCACCAGCCGGAGTCCGGCTCGCTCGTCGGACGCGGTCACGGTCACGCTGCCGCCCGAACCGGGCACGGACCGCGCCTCGACCGGGGTTTCAAGGCTCCACCTGACCGGCCAGTTCCCGGACGTACGGGCTCCGGCCAGGCCCGGCCTGCCGTACCAGCTGTCGCCCTGGACCGGCACCAGCGGCGGTGCGGGCGTCAGCGACGCCAGCGCGGGCAGGAGGTGCGGCTCGGCGACCACGCCGAGGTCGGCGCCGAAATGGCGCACTCGCGGCAGGCCGGAGCCCGTGACGTCAAGGACGAGACAGGCGCCTGCGGCGGAGAGAATCACGGGGGACACGTCGGGGGGCTCCTCACACTCGGACGGGCACCGGGCCCGCTTTCGTGTAAGAGGTTCGCACGGTGCGCTCGTCGACCGGCGAGCAGGTGCCGCCGTTGGGCGGCGATCCGCGCGAAGCGGCGTTGCTCATGTGGACTCCTCAGGCGGTGACGGGACGACCGTTGGCTCAGTTGCGGCGGTCGCGGGCCTCGGCGGTGGCCTTGAGGGCGGCCAGCCAGAAGTCGAGACCTGGCGCGAGGTACTTGATGGAGGTCTCCGGGTCTGCCTCGATCTGATCGCCGGTCCAGCTCTCCTCGGTGCGGACGATGACACCGTCCTTGACCTTGATGAAGTTCCAGACGTGGACGCCCTCGTCGATGCGCAGCCCCTTGCCGATCGCGGGTCCGCTCCAGCGGACGCACGTGCCCTGCTGGACGTCTTTGACGGTGGAGGTGATGACCAGTGTGGTGGCGGGGGTCGTGGGCGTCGCGCGTGCCGGAGTGGTCCACCGGAACCGCGAGTCCTTCCGCAGCGGTCCCTGGTCCAGCCGCTTCGCGCTGGTGACGGGTTCCTGCCAGGACGGCCAGTCCTCCCGGCGGCCAGGCGTGGGAACAGATCGCCACAGCGGGGGTGGCCGCGCTCTCGCTCAACGCGATCGCTAAGCAGATGGGCATGAGCGGTCCCGCCCTGTACCGGTACTTCGCCGGCCGGGACGAGCTGATCACCGCACTCATCCGCGACGCCTACCGAAGCATCGCCGACACCGTCCGGGCGGCGTCCGACTCCGGTGCCGACCTGATCGGGCTGGCCCGCGTCATCCGGGAATGGGCCCGGAGCGACCCACAGCGGTACTTCCTCATCTATGGCACGCCCGTCCCCGGCTACCAGGCACCCGACGACACCACCAAGATCTCATTCGAGGTCATGACGGTGCTGCTCGAGGTCTGCGGCGCGGTGTCGGCGGACAAGCCGGCGACGCCATTCGACGCCACCTGGAGACTCACCGGGAGTGGGCCTCCGGCCACCCGGCGGACGCCGCGACGCTGCATCGCGCCCTGTCCTTCTGGACCCGCCTGCACGGCGTGCTCTCGCTCGAACTCGCCGGCCACTTCACCGGCATGAAGATCGACCCCGGCCTGCTGATCGACGACGAACTGAACGCCCTGCTCGTGCCGTGATCACGCCGTCTTTACGCCACCGGTCCGGGTCAGGCGGGTTGACCGGCCATCGCGCGCGCCGCCATTCGCCGTTCGAACCACAGTGAGGTGAACGGCGGCACCGCGCACGCCAGGCCCAGCACCACCGCGCCTCGGCTCCAGCCCGCCTCTCGTGCCGAGAGCAGCACTCCGACCACGTACAGCACGAACAGCGCCCCGTGGATCGGCCCGAACACCTTGACCCCGAGTTCGCCGGTCGCGGCCACGTACTTGAAGAACATCCCGACCAGCAGCCCCGCCCACGAGCAAGCCTCGGCCACCGCCACGACCCGGAACCAGCGCAGCATGCTCCACCCTTCACCCGAATATCGCGCATACTCTACAGGCTGTAGAGGAAGGCCGGGTCACCTGCCAGGCCGGCTAGGTTCCCTTGTTCGTGGGCACGCATGACGAGCCCAGCGTGTCCAGCCGACTGGATTGCTTGACGCCCTGACGCGGCGAGCGCGTGGCGGTAGCCGTACTGGAAGGAGAAGGGGTGGCGCCTTCGGCGCGGACAGTCTGGTTCGAACCGCGGGAGCGCGCGATGGCGGCCTTCGCTGTCTTGAGGATGAGCGGATAATTCGGGTACGCCGGGTTGTAGGCGGGCGGAACGAAGTTCAGCTTGGACACCCGGGCGGTCTTGACCTGCTGGGCGAGTGGGACCAGGTCCTGCAGCAGGCCACGCGGGACGTCGGTGCGGAAGGTCTCCTTGGCCGCCTTGGCCAGGGCGTTGAACTTCAGCAGCACGTTGCTCGGGTTGAGTTGGTTGAGCATGGCGCTCATCACGCACTGCTGGCGGCGCATCCGGGTGCGGTTGTCGCCGCCCGCGCAGGTGCTGCCCGGATGGTCGCGGGCCCGGCCGTACCAGAGAGCCTGGGTGCCGTTGAGGGTGCGGTTGCCGGCCTTGACCACGCCGCCGTCGGCGCGGCCCACGCCGTAGCAGATGTCCTGCTCGACGTTGATGGTGACGCCGCCGAGTGCGTCGATCAGGCGCGCCACGCCCCACATGTTGACCAGCATGTAGTAGTCGATCTTGATGCCGAGGATCTGGCCCAGCGCGTTCTTGGTCGCCTCCGGGGCGCGGTCGGGGGAGTGGCCCACGACCTCGGGGTGCATGTCGGCGTAGGCCCAGATGCCGTTGATCAGGTCGGCGGAGCCGCGGCCCTGACCCGGTGGCAGCCAGAAGTTCTTCGGCGGCGGGAATCGCCTGGCCAGTGCGGAGCCCGGCGTGAACGGTGCGTTCTCCAACTCCCGCGGTAGCGCGAAGACCACTGAGTCGCCGGTGTGGACATCGATACTGACCACGTTGATGCTGTCGGTGCGGATGCTCACCCCCTTGCGGGAGGCCGCGCCGTCGCCGCCCAGCAGCGCGATGTTGAGCCGATCACGTCCTCGCCACGGATCCTTGTGATCGATCGGCTGGGACGGTGAAGCCTTGAAGACGGAGCCGATCGCGTCGTCGGAGGTGTGGGCAGTGGTGGCGACCAGTCCGAACGGCAGTGCCACGGCTACCGCGAGCAGGCCCGCGACCGCGCCCGTAGCGAGTTGACCCCGGCTGCCGAGCTTGCTGGGACGCAGCACGATGTAGGAACTGATCACGACTGCGGCCCATGCGAGCCCGCCCACCACGCACAGGCTCATGATCACGGTCAGCCAGGTCGGGTCGAGGAGCAGGCCGGCCAGCGCCTTGACGTTGATCAGCGCGATCACGGCACCGATCAGCAGCACACCGAAGATCCCCATCATGATCAGACCGGTGCGCTTGCGTCCGGCACGCACATGCGCGGCACCCGGCAGAACGATCGACGCGATTGTCCAGCCGATCACGGATGGAGCAGTCCACCTGCGCATTAAACCTCCCCGTTGGCAAGATCTGCCCCATTGCGCAAGCAATTTAGCAAATAAGACCATGCACTCCGGTCTGAATAGAAGTGTCCACAGGTCTGGGAGCGGCTTGAACGGCGTCAGAACGCGGTCGCGAGGGCTCCTATCTCTGGTTTTACCGGGCCGCTCGCGGCCGTTCGCCGGATTTCGAGTCGCCGGACCCGTTCGAAATGTGCTACCTCTCGGGGATGCCCGACGAAGGTGATCTTTACATCGGAGCGTCGGAGGACCACGGCGACGCCGTCACCGCGGTCGCGGTCTCCCCGGATGGACGGATCGGGGCGACCGGCGCGCGCTGCGGCGAGGTCCGGCTGTGGGATCTGCGCCATGGCCTGCTGACCGCCTATGTGGGCGGGCTGCAAGGCGGGCCTGTGGAGAGCGCCGTGTTCATCGGCGACGCCAAGCGGCCCACGTTGCTGACCACAGGCCCATCGGCCTCGCTGTGGACGGTGACCGCCGAGGCCCTGGAATGGCGGCAACTCCCTTGGGACGGGGGGCGGTTCCTCACGTCCTCGGACCGGGAGACGGTACTCAGGCAGTGCGGAGACCTTCGCTGGCTGGGCGTTTTCGGCCCCCTCTACGGCGGCATCAAGTCGGATTCCCCGATGGCATTGGGGCGCACCGGCTCCGGCCTGATCGTCGTGAGCAGTGACGAGGGCCGGATCGAGGCCTGGCGACGGCCTCGCGGGGAGACCTACGGCGACGCCGGGCTCGTGTGGGCCTTCGGCGGACGCGATGCGGCGGATCAGCGGCTGACGCGCTGTTGCGACCGGTGGCGGCTCGTGGTGTCCCCGCGGCGCGGCCGGGTGGTCGTTCTCGACGCGGAGACCGGGGCGGTCGTGACCGCGTTCGTCCCGTCAGCCCGGCCGACCGCGATCGTGGCGCATCCGGACCTGCCGCTGGTGGTGCTCGGCGGGCGGGACGGTTCGCTGTCGTGGTGGGATGCCCGCTCGGGCCACTGCCTTGGGCGCGTTCAGGCGCATGGCGGCCGCGTCCGGGCGTTGGCACTCGCCACCCGCACTGACCTGGTGATGTCGGTTTCCCAGGAGGGAACGGCCGCGCTCTGGCGGCTGCACGGCCGTGGGCCCGTCGGCCGCTTCACGCCCCCCACGCCCTCCGGCCCCAGGGAGCTGACCCAGGTGGCCGGCACACCGGACGGGCGGTGCTGGCTGATCGGCGGGCGCGGCGGCCAGGTCCACGTTCTCCACTGGTCCGGCCATGCCGGGCTCGTGCCGCGACGCGTCGGCCACCCCTCCTGGGCGATGGACGGCGGCGACGTGGAGACCCTGCTCGATGACGTCCGCCACCACTGGGACGACGGCCCGGCGAGCGTGACCGCAGTCCGAGAGCTGGCCTCGCGCGACCTCGACGAAGCCTGGCACGGTACGGCGGTGGACGCGCTGGCGGACCTGATCGTGAACGGTGCGGACCCGGCTGCCCGGGAGGCCGCGGTGATCGCGCTGGCGGAGATCGACGAGGCCAAGGCCACCACCGCCCTCCACCAGATGTTCGATCGTCACGACGGCCATGGTTCCGCCGAGCGGTTACTGGCGTACTTCACCGGCGAGGGCGAGTCCTCGACGGAGGAGCTTGTCGCGAGCCTGCCCGAGGCCGGCACCTTCCTCGGTGTGCTGACCGCGGCCACCTTGGGCGAGCGGGGCGCCGCCGCGGTCCCGGCGGTGCACGCGGCGCTCCGCGCGTTCCCCCTCCCTGCCCGCGAGGACGCCGACCACTGGTTCGGAGACGAGTCGACCAAGTACTGGCTGATGTACGCCCTCAGGCAGGCCGGTGCGGCCGCGGCGCCCGCGACGCCGACCCTGCTGGCCGTGCTGGAGGACGACGAGATCTACCGGGACACCCGGCACCAGGCGGAGTCGGCCCTGCGGGCGATCGGCCTCCCGGAGACGGCCGACACGATCGCCGCCGAGGTCCGGCGGCGGGCCGACCTTGTCGTCTACCACGAGGACGACGAGACGGAAGGCTTCAGCCGCCTGCTCGAGGTGCTGCTGGGCATGCCGCCCGCGGCTCTGGCGGCCTCCCGCGAGGTCGCACCGGCGCTGGAGGCGGTGCGACGCCGCTTCGGCGACGGCATCAGGACGTACGAGGAGGACGGCGGGATCCGCGAGTACACCGTCTTTGAGATACGGCTCGCCGACTGCATCGACGAGAAGATCGTCGAGCAGAGCAAGAGGTGAGCAGCCCGCGGACGTGGGGAGACGACCGGACGCTGCCGTCTGGTGCGGGGCTGCGCACAGCCAGGTTCAGGGGGTGGTGAGGGCCAGTTGGAGGACGTGGCGGGCCGTGGCGTCCAGGAGCTCGGGAGTGGGCGGGTCGCCGTGGACGAGCGCCTGGTAGTAGAGCGGGCCGAGCAGCACGCTCAGCAGGGCGTCCACGGTCGGCTCGGGCACCGGGCGGCCGGTGTGGCGTTCGAGTACGGCGCGCAGTCCCAGCAGGTCGCGCTCGCGCTGCTCGCGCAGGAACCCCTCACGCAGCGCCCGCGCGGTCGCCTGGTCGGTCTGGGCATGGCCGAGCAGCGCCCGCAGGACCTGGCCCGCCGGCTCCTGAAAGAACCCCGCGATCCGGCGGAGCTGCGCTTCCAGCTCCTCCTCGGCGTCCCCCTCGCCGCCCGGCCAGGCCAGCGCGTCGCGGGCGTCGTCGGCGAGGGTGTCGAGGAGGATGTCGACCTTGGACTTCCACCAGCGGTAGACGGTCTGCTTGGCGACACCGGCCCGGGCGGCGATGCCCTCGATGGTCACCCCGTTGAACCCCCGCTCGACCAGGAGATCGTCGGCGGCGTTCAGCACCGCGAGCCGGATGCTCTCGCTACGCTTGGGGCCCGTCCGGCTCACCACGGCCGTCCGGCTCGCGGTGGGCTCGGCGTTTCGGTCGGCGGGGATGGTCATCGTCCTTTCAGGTGCGTTCTGGCAGCTCGATTCTGGCATGCCGGGTCTGTGGAACGAGATGGAACGCCCTTCGGGGAAAGACCGCTACTCACTTCGGGGGAGTGGATCCATGGAGGACGGCCCGCCGTACGGCTATCTCGTGCCGGAGTTGATCGCGGGACGCTGGCGGCGGCTGTTCGCCGGTATCTACGATGTCGTCCTCGTGGGCGTGCTCACCTGGCCTCTTCTGGCGCGGTCGGGAGTCTTCCAGCCGAAGGACTTCGCCGACTACGTCGTCAACCTGGATTGGCGCCGGCTGATCGCCGGGGCGCTGGTGTGGTACGCCTACCACTGGCTGCTGACCGGCTACTGCAACGGACGGACCGTCGGCAAGAAGGCGTTCGCCATCCGCGTGGTGCGGCAGGACGGCGCCCGGCTCACCCCCGCCGTGGCGGCGGGTCGCGCGCTGATGTCCGGCTTCTTCGTCGCGGTGGGCGTGACCGTGATCGATCTCGTCTGGATCGTGTTCACCAGCCGCAAGCAGGCGCTGCACGACCTGGCCGCCAACACGGTGGTCATGATCGACTGATCAGCGGCCTGCCAGGAAGTCGAGAACCGCGGGGCCCGCTACCTGGCGGAACTCCTCGAAGTAGGCGTGTCTGGCGCCGGGGATGAGCCGGATCCCCGCCCCGGGGATGCGGCCCGCGAGCAGGGGCGCGTTGGCCGCCGGGTTGAAGACGTCATCGGTGCCGTGGACGATCAGCGTGGGCGCGGTGATGCCGGGCAGCGCGTCCCAGGCGTCGTGCCCGGCGCTGGCGGCCAGGTGCCGCCGCCGGGCGAAGGCGGGCATGCCGGGATCGCCCAGGGTGGTGTACGGGCCGGGGTGCGTGGCCAGCCAGGCCGGGGTGTACATCAGCTCCAGCAGCGCCTGCCGGGCCGCCTGCTTGTCGGGCTGGGCCAGTGACCTCTTCACCGTGTTGTCCCGTTCGAAGCCGTGCGCGCCGCCGGGCGAGGTGCACCCGAGGATCAGCGACCCCACCCGGTGCGGATGGTCGGCCGCCAGCCACTGGGCCACGCGGCCGCCCATCGACGTGCCGTACACGTGGGCCCGGTCGGCGCCCAGATGGTCGAGGACGGCCACGACGTCGGCCGCGAACCCCCGGGTGGTGTAGGGCACGTCCGGTTTGTCGCTGTCCCCGGTGCCGCGGTAGTCGAGGGTGACCGTGGTGTGGCGGCCTTCGAAGTCGTCCCTGACGCCGTCCCACCAGCGGTGGGAATTGGCCTGCCCGGCCAGCAGGACGAGGGGCTCGCCCTGGCCACGGGTCTGGTACGAGACGGCGACGCCGTCCCCGGCGACGGCTACCGGCATGATCGCGTGTCGAAGCGGCGGGCCAGGTCGAGCAGGAACGCGGCGCCGACGAGCAGCCCGACGGAAACGGTGATCACGCTCGGCCAGCCGCCCGTCTGCCACCGGTAGGCGGCCACCGAGCCGAAGACGGAGCTGCCGGCGTAGTAGGCCAGCAGGTAAAGTCCCGCGGCCTGGCCCACGCCGACGCCGACCCGGTGGGCGCGGTCGGAGACCCAGCCGCTGACCAGGGAGTGGGTGCCGAGGAAGGCGAAGGTCACCATGGCCAGTCCGATCACGATGGCGGGCAGTTGGGGCGCGGCGGTCAGCAGCGTACCGGTCAGCAGGAGGGCGACGCCGAGCAGGGCGGCCAGGCCGAGCCCGCGCCGCAGTGCCAGCCGCCCGGCGGCCAGCGGTCCTGGCACGCCCACCGGGTAGGCCAGGAACACCAGCGCGCCCGCGCCGCCCAGCAGATACGGCGCGGCCTCCAGACGGAAGGTCAGCGCGTTGCACAGCCCGACGAACGCCCCCATCGTCGCCGCCCCCACCAGGCACAGCGCCACCAGGGCCGGGTCGCGCAGGGTGAGCACGGTGTTGCGCAGCACGCTGCGCAGCCGCGGACTGGACCGGTCGAACCGCCGCGACGGCGGCAGCAGGACCCACAGGCCGATCGCGCAGAGCAGGGTGACGACGCCCACGACGGCGCTGGCGCCGCTCCATCCCCACACCGCCTGGACCGGGCCGGGAAGCAGCCGGCCGGCCGCCCCGCCCAGGGCCGTGCCCGTGATGTAGGTGGCGTTGGCCCGCAGATGGGTGCCGGGCGGCGCCTCCTCGCGCAGGTAGGCCAGGGCCACCGCGGGCAGCCCGGCGAGCGCGACGCCCTGCAGCCCCCGCAGCACCAGCAGGGAGTGCCAGCTCGGCGCGAACGCGGTGGCGATGCCCAGGACCGCGGACGCGGTCAAGGACCACCGCATGATCACCACGCGGCCCACCAGGTCCGAGATCGGCCCGACGAACAGCAGCGCCACCGCCATCGTGATCGTCGCCAGCGACAGCACCGCCGTCGCCGCCGACGCCGAGACCCCGTAGCGCTCGGCGACGCCGGGCAGCAGCGGCTGGACATAGTAGAGCGCCAGGAAGTTGGCCAGCCCGCCGAACATCAGCCCGTACCTGATCCGGAGGGAGGCGCGATCCCCTGACTCGAGAGGCGAGATCACCCGTCGATCGTGCCCGATCATTCCTGATGCGCAAAATGCAGAATTTGACGGAGCTGATGCGTGGAGAGCATCATCATGAGATGGAGCTGCAGACCCTGCGCTGGTTCCTGACGCTGTGCGACACGGAGAACATGCGCGACACCGCCGCGATGGAGGGCATCAACCAGTCCACGCTGTCGCGGGCGCTCGCCCGGCTGGAGGCCGACCTGGGCGTCGAGCTGTTCCACCGGCACGGGCGCCGGCTCGCGCTCAACCGGTTCGGCCTGCTGTTCCGCGAGCACGCCGCCCGCGCCGTGGACGAGCTGGGCGGCGCGCGCCGTCGCATCGACGCCCTGGCCAACCCGGACACCGGTCTGATCCGGCTGGGCTTCCTGCACTCGGTGGGCCGCTGGCTGGTGCCGGAGGTTCTGCGCGACCTGCGGGCCGTCGCGCCAGGCATCCGCTTCGAGCTGCACCAGGGCTTCGCCAGGGAGCTGTTCACCCGGCTGTCCCAGGGCGACATCGACGCCGCCCTGGTCACCCCGCCACCGGAGGGCAACACCGCGCGCTGGCACCCGCTACGCGAGCAGCGGCTCTGCCTCGCCCTGCCGGTCGAGCACCCGCTCGCCGCCGCGCCGGGGCTGACGCTCGCCGACGTACGCGACGAGCCGTTCGTCGCCTTCGCCCCGACCACGGACCTGCGCCGGGTCATCGACCGGCTGTGCGAGGAGGCGGGGTTCGAGCCGGTCATCGCCTTCGAGAGCGAGGAGATCGCCACCGTACGCGGCCTCATCGGCGCCGGGCTCGGCGTGGGCGTCCTGCCGCTCCCCGCCTCGCTGGAGCACGACGACCCCGCCTACCTCCCGCTCGTCCCGGCCCAGCACCGCCCGATCGGCCTGGCCTGGGACCCGCTGCCCACTCCCACGGCGGCCGCGGCCCTGTTCGTCGAGCACCTCGTCACGGGGGGAAGCGGGCGGCCTACTGCGCGGCGCTCTTGACGGCGAGCGGCTCGGCGGGCGCCTCGGCCTTGGCGGCCTCCATGCGTTCGCCGAGCTCCTGCAGCTCCTTGCGGCCCATCGCAGCGCGGACCTGCGGGAACCAGTCCTTCTCCTCCTCGATGTGGGCGTGCGTGACCAGCTCCTTGGTGAACTTGTCCACGATGCGGCGCTTCTCGGCGTAGGCCTTCTCCCCGGCCTGCTCGAACTTCTTGAACAGCCCTTCGACGGTCTTGTGGTCGTCCTTGAGCAACACGATGGCGTCCATGGAGCTTCTCCGTTCCCTCGTCCGGGAGTGCCGTCTGCCCGGCGTCGGGTAAAACTGCATGTCGTGGACAGTAAGGACGTATGGCAAGAACCGCGCTGGTCATCATCGACATGCTGAATCCGTACGAACACCAGGACGCCGAACAGCTGTGCCGCCACGTGGAGAAGACCGTCGAACCGATGGCGAAACTGGTGGCGCAGGCGCGTGCCCGTGACGACGTCGAGCTGGTCTACGTCAACGACAACTACGGCGATTTCACCAGAGATCGGCGGGAGATCGAGTCCCGGGCCCGCGAGGGCCGCCGCCCGGACCTGGTGGAGCCGCTCCTGCCGCCGCCGGAGTGCGCGTTCCTCCCCAAGGTCCGCCACAGCGCCTTCTACGGCACCGCGCTGGAGTACCTCCTGGCTCGGACCGAGGTCGACACCGTCGTGCTGGCCGGCCAGGTGACCGAGCAGTGCGTGCTCTACAGCGCGTTGGACGCCTACGTACGGCATTTCGCGCTGAGAGTGCCGCCCGACTGCGTGGCCGCCATCCACCACGACCTCGGCCAGGCGGCCCTGCGCATGATGGAGCGCAACATGTCCGCCCGCCTCGCCCCCTCGCCCGAATGCCTGGACCGCTGAGCCTCAGCCCTCCGGCGGTGGGGGATGGCGGAAGGCGGCCTGGACGCCGGCCTGGAAGCGGGTGTGGGCGCCCAGCCGGCTCATGAGATCGGCGATGCGCCGCTCGGCCGTACGGTAGCCGACGCCGAGCTGGCGGGCGATGGCCTCGTCGGTCAGCCCGGCCACCAGCAGCGCGATCAACCGCTCGTCGTCGTGCGCCGAGGGACGCGCTCGCGCGGGCGGTGCGGTGCCGGGCGCGGGAGGCCGCAGGCGCAGCGGCAGCGCCCGCTGCCACAGCCCTTCGAACAGCCTGCTCAGCGCCTCCAGCAGCCCGGACGGGTGGACCACCAGCGCGGCGTCGGCGTCGGGGTCGTCCGGGTGGTGGCGCAGCAGCAACAGGGCGAACCGGTCGTCCATGAGGTAGAGCTTCATGGGCAGGCTGGGCAGCACCCGCGCCTGCTGGCCCGCCCCGACCATGGTCTCGATCTGCCGAAGTGCCCCGACCCGGTCGACGAACTCCCGCTCGTAGATCATGCGGCTCGTGACGCCCCGGTCGAGCAGCTCGCGCTGCGCCGTCACGCTGCCCGGCGGGTCGAAGTACGGCGGCTTGGAGAAGCAGCGCATCTGGTGCCAGGCGGCCCGCTGGATCTGGGCGTGCCGCTGCTGCACCGCCCGCTGGCCGGTCACCACCTCGACGACCGCCGGCGGCGTCTCCCCGGTCGCCCGGCGGCGCTGGAAGGCCTGGTCGAGCTCGCCCGCGCGTTCGCGGGCCCGCAGCAGTTGCCGTTCGGCGGTGACCAGGAGCACGTCGAGGGCGGCCTCCGGGGCGACGGCGGCGTAGCGGGCCGGCCCGTCGGAGCGGGTGACCAGCCCCTTGGCCTCCAGCGAGGCGAGCAGGGCGGGCAGTTGATCGGCGCGCAGGCCGATCGCCGTGCCCAGCGACGCGATCCGGGCGGCGGTGGCCGGCGAGCCGTCGATGAGCAGCTCGTACACCGCCTCCTCGTCCGGGGTGAGACCGGCCGCGCCGAGCGCTCCCGCGTGGTTCCCGTCACTCCGGGTCATCGTGTACGCCCTTCTCGTCGGCCAGCCAGCCGCGCAGGACGGCCTGGTAACCGGCCTGGAAGCGGGTCTGGGCGTCCAGCTGGATCATCATCGCGTGCACGTGACGCCGTACCGTGCGGTCGCTCCAGCCGAGGTGGGCCGCGATGGCCTTGTCCGTCTGGCCGGCCACCAGCCGGGCCAGCAGGTCACGCTGCGCGTCGGTCGGGCTCCTGGTCTCCGGCAGGCGGGCGCGCCCGTGGCTGACGTGCAGCGGCACGGCGCGTTCCCAGTACATCTCGAACAGCGCCGCCAGCGCGTCGAGCAGCGTCGAGTCGTGTACGACCAGCGCCGACTCGACCATCTGCAGGTCGTGACGGAGCGGCACGAGGGCCATGGGGTAGTCGCTGAGCACCAGCTTCATCGGGACGTCGCCGACGCGCACCTGCTCGCCCGCGGCGATGTAGTCCACGATGGTCTTCAGCGTGCCGCGCATCTCGATGGCCCGCCTGTCGTAGACCACCCGGTAGTCGACGCCGCGGTTCAGCAGGTCGAACTCCTGCGTGTTGCCGCCCACGACGCCCGCGTACGGCGGCGCGTCGAACATCCGGATCTCGCGCCGGGTGCCGCGCTGGAGCTGTTCGAACCGGCGCAGCACCGCCTCCCGCCCGATCACCACCTCCACCAGCCCGGCCGACTCCTGGTCGGGTGTGGTGAGGTGATAGCGCGTGGACAGCTGGGCCACCCGCAGCCTGGCCTCGGCCAGCGCGCGGGTCCGCTCGCGGATCAGCGCGTCCAGCCCCATCTCCGGCGGTACGACGATGAAGCGGGGCGGATCCTCGGGCAGGCGGGCGATCAGCCCCAGTTCCTCCAGGCCGACGGCCAGTCCCGAGGTGCCGCCGAGCCGCTCCAGCTCTTCGAGGGTGACGGGGGAGTGTTCGACCAGAGCCTCGTAGAGGGCCTGCTCCGCCGCTGACAGGCCGAGGATGCTCAGCATCTCACCATGATCACCCACAACCCGGCGCCCTCGTCGTCCTTTTCCCGTCATTGGCGGGAATAGGACGACGAGTCATCTTTTCAGGATATTTCTTGACATGTCATGGTTCGGGAGAGTCGATCATGCCTGCTATCCCGCGAGGAGAACCATGACTCGTCAACGATGGCGAAGCCCGTCCATCGGGCTTTTAGCGATGGGGCTGGTGCTGTCGACCGGCATGGCCGTACAGCCATCGCCCTCGGCCACCCCCGCACCCGCCCTTTCCGGCCAGACCGCCGCCGCCGTCGAGTCGTCCGGAACACCGGCCGCGGACGCGGCGAAGATCACCCTGATCACCGGCGACGTGGTCGCCTACGACACCGCCCCCGACGGCAGCCCGCGCCACCGGGTCACCCCCGCCCGGCGTCCCGACGGCGCCCCGGTGACCTTCATCGCCGTGCGCGATCGTAACTCCTACTACGTCTACCCCTCCGACGTGATGGGCCTGGTGTCCTCGGGCCGCCTGGACAAGGCCCTGTTCGACGTCGCCTACCTGTCGGCGAACGGCTACACCGACAAGGAGAGCGCCAGCCTGCCGCTGATCGTCCAGTACGGTCAGGCCAAGCAGGCGGCGAAGACACTGTCGCAGCAGGCCGACGCGCTGCCCGCCACCGCCGAGCCGCTCGGCCTGCCCAGCGTCGGCGGCGCCGCCGTGCGGGTGGACAAGAAGGCGGTCGGGCAGTTCTGGACCGCCGTCGACCGCCCGGCGACGGACAAGGGCGTTACGGCCTCGCTCGACCGAGGTCTGTCGGCCATCTGGCTCGACCGCAAGGTGAAGGCCGTACTCGACAAGAGCGTGCCGCAGATCGGCGCCCCGGAGGTGTGGGCCGCCGGCCTGAAGGGCGAGGGCGTCAAGGTCGCGGTCCTCGACACCGGCATCGACACCACCCACCCCGACGTCGCCGGCCGCATCACGGCGACCGCGAACTTCACCGAAGAGGCGGACGTACAGGACGGCCACGGGCACGGCACCCACGTCGCCTCCACGATCGCCGGCAACGGGGCCGCCTCCGACGGCAAGTACACCGGCGTCGCGCCGAAGGCGTCCCTGCTCGTCGGCAAGGTGCTCAACAAGGCCGGCAGCGGTGACTCGTCCGGCATCATCGCCGGCATGGAGTGGGCGGTCGCCCAGCAGGCCCGGGTGATCAGCATCAGCGCCGGCGCCTGCTGCTACGCCGGGCCCGACCCGCTGAGCGAGGCGGTCGACAACCTCAGCGCGCAGTCGACGTCGCTGTTCGTCATCGCGGCGGGCAACGACTACGACAACCGGAAGATCGCGACACCGGGCTCGGCCGCGTCGGCGCTCACCGTCGGCGCGGTCGACGGGTCGGAGAAGCTCGCCCCGTTCTCCAGCAAGGGCCCGGTGCTGCGCGACTACAGCCTCAAGCCCGACCTCGTCGCCCCCGGCGTGGACATCGTGGCCGCCAGGGCCGCAGGGACGTCGATGGGCTCGGTGGTGAACGACAAGTACACCGGCGCGTCCGGCACGTCCATGGCCACGCCGCACGTGTCCGGCGCCGCGGTGCTCCTGGCCCAGAAGCACCCGGACTGGACCGGCGCCCAACTGAAGGCGGCGCTCGTCAGCACCGCCCACGACGACGGCTTCGGCGCGTACGAGCAGGGCTCCGGGCGCGTGGACGTGGCGCGAGCCGTACGGCAGGCGGTCAGCGCGTCCGGCAACCTCGACTTCGGCGTCCTGGCCTACCCCCACAAGGACCCCGTCACCAAGACGATCACCTACACCAACGGCGGCGACCAGCCGGTGACGCTGACCCTGAAGTCCGGCGTCACGGCCCACAAGGGCGGCGACGCGCCCGCGCGCACGCTCACCCTGGACCACGACACGGTCACCGTCCCGGCGCACGGCACCGCGCCCGTCGCCGTCACCTTCGACCCGTCGGGCCCGGCCACCTGGTACGAGGGGTTCGTGCACGCCGCCGACGCGAGCGGCGCCGTGACGGTGAGCACCGCGGTGGGCGCGTTCGTGGAGCCGGCGAAGGTCACCGTGCGGACCAAGATGGTGCTCCCCGACGGCGCGACCGACGTGCAGCCGATCCCGTGGGCGATCCTGCGGACCGACGACCGCGACGACCTCGACTTCGTCTACTACCCCGACAGCGGCACCGAGTCCGAGACGCAGGTCTACGCCGGCACCTTCAGCGTGAACTCCGGCGTGAGCTGGCGCGGAACCGACGGCCAGTGGAACCTCGCCCTGCCGTCGCAGCCGGAGTTCACGGCCACCAAGGACACCACGATCACCCTCGACCTGCGCAAGGCCCGCCAGGTCACCCAGAGCACCCCGAAACCAACCGAGGTCTACGACTCCCAGTACTTCTACGAGCGCGAGGCGGCCAACGGCATCGGGGCAGTCCGGTTCGAGTCCACCCCCGCCTACGGGCTGCACAACTACTGGTTGCTGCCCACCCGCTCGGTCACCCAGGGCACCTTCGACGTCGCGGGACAGATCCTGCGCGGCGCCCCGGTGATCAGCATGAAGACCGACCGGCTCACCCTGCATCCCCGTTACCAGAACCTGGACCCTGTGGTTCCCAAGCTCAACGGACGTAGCACGCTCACCCTGGTGTCCGGGGGTCGCGGCCAGGCCGCCGAACTCGCCGGCGCCGGCGTACGCGGCAAGCTCGTCCTGCTCGACCTGTCCGACCTGTGCCCGGACAACGCCTGCACGGGCAACGCGCTCGACCGGGTCAAGGCCGCGGCCGACGCCGGCGCCGCCGGGGTGCTCGGTTACGGGGCGGTCAACCGGGCCTTCCTCGAACTGACGAAGTCCTGGCCGGTCTACCCGATCCCGACCATGAGCCTGACCGCCGACGAGGGCCGCGCCCTGGCCGCCCAGCTCGCCAAGCGGCCGGTGAGCGTCCAGGCCGAGGGCATCACCGCCACCCCGTACATCTACTCGCTGATGCTCCACGAGCGCGGCCGGGTCCCGGCCAAGGTCGACTACGAGCTCGGCAAGCGGAACCTCTACGAGATCGAGAACCGCCTGCACTCCGACCGGCCCGCCACCGCCTCCATGTTCTGGGGGGCGACCGTGGTGACCCACCCCGGCTGGCTGCTCGGTTCTCGGTTCGGCTACTCCTGGCCCGCGCGGACCGCCGTGACCGAGTACGTCGGGCCGGTCTCGCCGGACGTGTCGTGGACCCGCGAGACGCAGCTGGCCTACTCCGACGGAGGCAGCGAGAACGGCCGGACCTTCGGAATGTGGGCGACCGCCGTGGACGTCTACCCGTCGGCCGGCGAGAAGACCGAGGAGTGGGGCGCCCAGCCGCGCGTGCCCGGCACCCCGGTGTTCTCCGACCTGACCCGCGCCACCGGGACCACGACGTGCTTCCCCTGCCGCACCGGCGACATGTTCGTGGCCGCCCTGCCGATCCTGGGCCCGGGGCCGAACCACCAGGAGGCGTTCACCTGGAACGCGCGGTTCGACGAGACGCGCGGCGGCAAGGACGAGCTGCACCTCTACCGTGACGGCCAGGAGATCCCCATGGTCGAATCGGGGACCAGCGGCCCGATCCTGATCCAGATGCCGAGGTTCAACCTGCCGGAGGGCGAGTCCCGCTATCGCCTCACCGACAAGTTCCACACTCCGCAGCCGGCGCAGCAGTACGCGACCGACGTGGCGACGGAGTGGACGTTCAAGTCGAAGCGTCCGACCGGTGGGATGCAGACGCTCAACGACGGCCTGTGCCTCGGCTGGTTCTTCGCCAGCACCCTCACCCCGTGCGAGCCGGTCCGCAGGCTCAACCTCCGCTACGACCTGGACCTCGACCTCGACAACAAGACCGCGGCGGCCAGACCGCACAAGATCACGGTCACCGGCTACCAGGGCTCCTACGACGTGCCCGACGCGCGCCTCGGCAGCCTGAAGCTCTCGGTCACCTACGACGACGGCGCCCACTGGAAGGCCGTCACCACCTCCAAGAAGAACGCCACCTCCTACACCGCGACCATCGCCCACCCCGCCCTGTCCGCCACCAACGGCACCGTGGGCATCCGCGCCCAGGGCGTGGACGCCGAGGGCAACACCATCGACCAGACGATCACCCGGGCCTACGGCCTCAAGTAGCCCCGCAAGCAGATCGGCACGCTGTCCTCGTGACGGCGTGCCGATCGTCGTTTCCGGACTACTGGGCCTGCTGGTCGT
This sequence comes from Nonomuraea sp. NPDC049141, assembly GCF_040648415.1. Lineage (NCBI taxonomy): Bacteria > Bacillati > Actinomycetota > Actinomycetes > Streptosporangiales > Streptosporangiaceae > Nonomuraea > Nonomuraea sp. NPDC049141. The sequence goes on along the minus strand of NZ_JBEZDR010000008.1, from coordinate 105,057 downwards.
ACAGGCCGTCCATCATCCGCAGGAGCGGCGCGGGGTATGAGCCCGTACCCGCGTCGCTCAGCTGCCCGCCCCACGAGGCCTGCCATGCGCCGGTCGAGGTGGTCCGCATGGCGGTGTGGCTCAGCGTCCCGCCGTCCGCGTTCTTGTCATAAAGCGCCCAATGATGGGCAGTGCGCTTGTTGGTCGCCGAGTCCGCGCTGACCGTGTCGTCGTGGCTAGAGGCGAGGAAGGTGTAGTCCGTACCCATTTGGGAGAGTGGTTGTTTCCCCAGCCAGCTCAGGAAGCCACTGCCCGGGCGCATGTCGCTGCACTGCTCGTGGGTGATGGCGCACGCGGTCACCAGGGCGCTGCCGATGCCCTGGTGCGGCGTCGCGAGTGTGACCATGTCCTCGATGTACAGGTAAGGAGGCCAGGCGATGGGCCACACGGTCGCCCCGATGTTGTTCTTGTCGACCGTCAGTCCGCTCAGGTCGGGCGGCGTCTTGCCCACGCCGTACCTGTTGACGCCCTCGATGGCCGCCTTCGCGACCAGGCCGCCCATGGAGTGCGTCACGACGTCGATGGCCACGTCATGGCTGGAGTACAGGTAGTAGACGGTCCACGCGAACTGGCGGCCGATCTCCTGGATGCGCGTGTCGGTGGTCCCCTGGAGCCTGAGGTCGCAGTTGGTGGCCTTGTTGTAGTAGCCGAAGGTGACGACGTCGCCCCAGCCGTTGGCGTTCAGGAGGTTCTCGGCGTCCTTCCAGGAGCTGGCGCAGTTGGTGTCGGCCTCGCGGTCGAACCCGTGGACCATGAGGGTGATCCGGTGCCCGTCGCTCCGCGCGGGCGCGGCGGCGGAGGCGGCCGGTGCGGTGGCGATCAGGGCGGCTGCGATCATGGCCCCGACCAGCGGCAGGGCTAAACCGGATCTGAGTGATCTGTGCATCCACGCTCTCCGTTTCCGTGAGGTCGGAAGCACGGTAAAACGCGGACGATCACCTGCGAATCGGTCGGTGGACGGCACCGCCCCGGTCATGCCGGCTCGCGACTAAGTAGCCGCGATCACCTGCTTAGGTCGAGGCCGGTGAGCTGGGCGCGGGAGGCCACGCCGAGCTTGGGAAACGCTTTGTACAGATGATGTCCCACCGTACGCGGGCTGAGGAACAGCCGCGCGCCGATCTGCCGATTGGACAATCCCGCCGCCGCCAGCCGTACCACCTGGCGCTCTTGCGGCGTCAGCCGGTCGAGCAGGCCGCCGCTCCTGGACACGGCGGCCGCACCGGCCGCCTCCAGCTCGCCATGGGCGCGCCGGGCCCACGGCACCGCGCCGAGCGCGTCGAACCCCTCAAGGGCCGCGCGCAGCCGTAGCCGCGCGTCCGAACGCCGATGCGCGCGCCTGAGCCACTCGCCGTACAGCAGCTCGTTGCGCGCCTGCTGGAAGGGCTGATCAGCGGGTACGGCCACAGCCCGCGCGAAGTGCTCGCCCGCCTCGTCGCCCTGGGCCAGCAGCCCCCTGAGCCGGGCGGCGACGGCGGTCGCCCACGGGCGGTCCACGACCGTCGCCCACCCCTCGAACCCGGCCGCCGCCCGCACCGCCAGATCCTCCCGCCCGGCGCGGACCGCCGCCTCGACCAGATCGGGCGCCGCGTAGAGCGCGACCACGGGATGGCGCTGACCGGCCGTCTGGAGCTGGTCGAGAGCGGCCCCGGCCCGCCCCCAGCCCAACTGGGACAGCCCCAGCGCCCAGGCGGCGAGCGCCCGCGTGGCCTCGACGTCGCCGTCCGCCTTCGCCGCCAGCTCCTGGCAGCGCCCCTCCTCACCGCCGACCGCGGCCAGCCAGGCGAGCAGGCCGTGCACATGGCCGGCTCGATGGGCCTGATGGATGTCGGCGGCCACGCTCAGCGCCTCCGACGCGGCGGCCGACGCCTCGCGATGCCTGCCGCGCAGCAGCTGAGCCTGCGCGAGCAGCGCCAGCGCCTGGGGGAGCACACCGATCAGACCGTGCTCCCGACACCGCGCGACCAGCGCCCCGGCCAGCCGGTGTGCCGTCACCTCATCGCCCGAGACGACGCTCAGGGAGGTGATGAGCGGCAGCAACTCGCCGAACTCGTCCGCCAGCGCGCCGACCGCCCGGATGGGCGAGACATCCGCCACAGCCTGCCCCGCCACGAGCCGCGCCACGACCGCCATCCCCGCGGCGAGCTCGGCCGTTGTGCGGGAGACGCCCTCCACCGGCCGTGCCACGACCGTCGTCTCCGTGGCCAGCGGCTGCAGCTCGGACGTCGTGCGGGCGGGGGAGTCATCTCCCACGGGTAGGTCCTCCCCTACCGCCATTCCCGCGAGGAGCGGTTCTTTGGGTAGCGGGAGCGCGGCGAGCCGGAGGTCGGCGTCGTGGGCGAGCTTCGGGTCGGCCGCGAAGGAGGCGTAGTGGATCGCCTCGGCCAGCATGCGGGCCGCCAGGGCGGGGTCGGCCGTCAGTACGTGGTCGGCGCCCTCGGTGAGGAGCCGGCCCGCCGCGCTCGGCGAGCCTTGCTCCACCTCCACGCAAGCACGTACCCGGGCAAGTCCGGCGTGCTCGGTCGGAGTCGTGGCGAACGGCGCCGCCCGGTCGGCCAGCCCGATGGCCCGCTTCAGCTGCCCCGCCTGAACCGCCAGCTCCGCCGCCGCGATCAGCCGGCGCGCCGTGTGGCCGGTGTCGGCGGTGAGGTCGGCGGCCCGCTCGTACGCCACGGACGCGGCGGCCGATCCTTGCCGATCGCGTGCCCGTACGGCCGCGCGCTCCAGATCCCCGGCAACCTCCTCATCCGGACCGGTAGCGGCGGCGGCCCGATGCCAGGCCCGCCGATCGGCCCGCGCCTGACCACCCAGAGACTCGACCGCCTGACCCCCCAGGGGCGGGGCCGTCCGGTCGTGCAGGGGTGCGGGCGTTCGGGTTTTCAGGGGTGGGGCCGCCTGACCGCCCAGAGGCGGGGCCGTCCGGTCAGGTGGGGGTGCGGCGGCCCGGCCGGGCAGAGGTGTGGCCGGCCGGGCTTTCAGGGACCTGGCCACCTGGCCGGTCAGGGACCTGGCCGTCGGGTCGCCCAGGCACCCCGCCGTCTGGTCGCTCAGTGACTCCGCCAGTGCCAGGTGGGCGGCGACTCGGCGGAAGTACGGGGCGCCGCGGTAGGCCGCGCTCCTGATCAGCGGATGCCGGAACGACAGCCCGGCCGCCGAGAGCTGGATCAGCTCCTCGCGTTCGGCGAGCGCCAGGTCCGCGACCGTCGCGCCGAGACGAGCGGCGGCCCGCAGCACCAGATCGAGATCCCCGGTGTCATCGGCCGCCGCGACGAGCAGGGCCGCCCTGGCCGGCTCGGGAAACCGGTCGATATGGGCTTCGAACGTGTTCCGCACCCGCTGCGACAGCGGCCCCGACTCACCCGCGAACGGCAGCGGGCTCAACCGCCCCGCGCGCTGCTCGGGGGTCAGCACGGCGGCGAACTCGATCAGCGCCAGCGGATTGCCCGCCGCCTCGTCGAGGATCCGACGCCGCACCTGCGGCGCCAGATCAGCGGCCCGCTCGGCCAGAAACGCCTCGGCCGCCACCTCTTCCAACCGCCCCAGCCGCAGCTCGGCCACCCCGGTCGAGGCAAGCGCCTCCAGCCGCGGCCGGGTTACTCCGGGCGCGGCCACCGGTTCCATGCGCGACGATGCCACTCCGGGCGCGGCGAACGCTCCCATGGAAGTCTTTCCCAGCGTGGTCATTGCACCGGGACGCGGTGTGGTCACTGCCCCGGGTGGTGGCGCGGTCACTGCTCCGGGGCGCTGCGCGGTCACCGCTCCGGGTGGCGGCATGGCCATCGCTCCGGGACCCGGCGCGGCCATCGGACCGGGCCTTGGGGCGGCCGCGCCGTCCCTGGATGCGAACAGCATGACCACCCCCTCGGCGTTCAGCCGCCTGGCCGCGAACAGCAGCGCGTCGGCGGAGGCGTCGTCGAGCCACTGCGCGTCGTCGATCAGGCACAGGATGGGCCCGTCTCCGGCCAGGTCCGACAGCAGCGTGAGCGCGGCCAGCCCGACGAGGAACCGGTCGGCCACCCCGGCCGGCGCCGCCCCGATCGCACCGCGTAACGCCGCCGCCTGGCCGGGCGGCAACCGCTCGACGTGCCCGAGCACCGGCCGCAGGAGCAGATGGAGGGCGGCGAACGGCAGCTCGCTCTCCGACTCCACACCCAGCGTGCGCAGCATCGGCCAACCGGCGGCCTGCTCAGCGGCGTAGTCGAGGAGCGCCGACTTGCCGATGCCGGTCTCGCCCTTGACGATGACCGCGCCACTGCGACCGGCCCGGGCGGCTTCGAGCAGCGCGTCGACCTCGGCCTGCTCGGCCCCGCGTCCGTACAACATCCGGCCTCCCGACGCTCATGTCAAGGAGTCAGTATGGAACCTCGACAAGGCCCGGGTAAGACGAACGCTTCTCGCAAAATCTCGACCGGCTCCACCTGAGGTGTCTCGTCAACGGGCCGGCCGGTGCCCGCTCGCGGCAACCGCTCGCTCGTGTCGCCGTCGCGCCGGAGATCGGCCGGGCGGCAGGCGGAGCAAGGCTACCGTGCAGCGGTCACGCGGTCGGTGGTGTTGGTGGCCGGTATCGATTCAGGAGTGGGTGAGGGTGACGCTGGCCGGGCGGTGATCGGTTGCCCGATGGTCCCGTGCGGATCCGTCGCCGGCGATCTGAGCGGCCCAGGCGTGATGTTCGACGAGACCGGATCCTGGCACCTTGGTCAGTGGTGAGACGCCATTCGTCAGGGCCGGCGAGAGGAGGACGTGGTCCAGCAGCACGCGCCGGTGCGCCTCGTCGGTGACGAAATCGTCGAACTCGGCGCTGTAGCGCTGGTCCTCAGGGACATCGGCCTGGGCGTGGCCGAAGAGTCGCTCGGGTCGGTACGGCGAGCCGACGAGGATGTCGGTGACGTTGTGCGCGAGGTACAACTCCTCGAAGTAGTCCTGGCCGGGGCCGTCGTTCAGGTCTCCGAGCACGATGATCGCCGAGGCCGGATCGGCGTCCATGCGCTGCTCCGTGGCCCGGCGGATGCGCATCGCCTCGTTGGCGATCCGCCGCCGGTTCCGCAACGCGGCCCGGATGAACTCCGGCCGCCGCGCGGGGTCATGCCACATCTCGCTGCCCTGATTGATGAAGTTCGACTTCAGATGTGCGACCACCACCTGCAACTTGATACCGGCGACATCGATTGTGCAGCACAGCGGGTTCCTGGTGAACGCGTACTCGTCGAGAACCGCGTCACCGTCGACGTCGGCCAGCCACGGCTCGATGAACGGCGCCACCTCGTCCGAGGGGCTGAGGGCGCCCGCGACACGGTCGGGTTTGAACAACAGGGCCAGCTTCTGGCTCCCACCAGAATCGCCCTGCACGAAGTCATACGTGGCGGTGCCGTCGACGGTCAGATACTCCTCGATGAACAATGCCAGCTCTGCCGTGCGGCTCGGCGCCTCCACCAATGCGACGATGTCCGCGTTGATGGCGGAGATCAGTCCGGCCAGGCGGCCGGCGGCCTCCGCCGTTACTCCTTGCTCTCCATCGCGGGAGAATGTCGGCTTGAAGGCCGCTGGCTGAGCGTCGAGGGTGAACCAGTCGTTCATCCACTCGCCGTTGACCGTCGTGACCTTGAGTGTCGTCATGGCTCCGTCTCTCCTTTCATCGAACGCATGGTGGCCTTTGCAGGGACGTCCGTCCCGTTGCGGCGCCGCCGGGCGTCATACCGGGGTCGGCGAGGTGAGCGAGGCTCCGATCGCTTGGGCGACCTCCGGGTGAGCGAGGTACTCCTCGATGTCGTGGGTATGGCCTGCGGGGTTGGCGACCGGGGTTTCGACCAGTTCCCCCTGCCAGTGGTCACTCAGCGGGCAGCCGATGGAGACCGGATCGCTGGGGCACCAAGCGTTGAACCAGTGGGCCACCTGGTCTGGACGCTGGGGCCCGCCGGTGAGCAGGCGCTGATAGACGCTGTCCAGCCCGAGCGGGCTGCCGGCGGTGACGAGAAGTTCGACTTCGACACTCGGGTCGAGCCGGGTGAGCAGGTCCATGGCGACCACCGTGCCTAGGCTGTGGCTGACCAGGACCAACTGGCCGGTTTGCGGCATCGTCTGGAGCACGCAGTTCAGAACGGTATCCCGGATCCGCTGGTTGTCGAGGTAGGCGGCCACATCGGCGAAGATCGCGGCTATGAACAGCCGATCCAGGTTGGTGGTGTCGGCCAGCCAGCTCAACCCCTGGTGTACGGCATCGCTCAGCCCTTCCTCCCTGGCCGGCTGTTCGGCGGGCCGGCCTGTCCGGGCCGCCGCCTCGATGATCATCTGCTCGTACAGTCGACGCGTGGTACCGGATCCCGGTGCGGCCGCCTCGACGAGATCGCCGGCGATCTCCCGCGGCGAGTAGGGGATGCCTTCCCGGGTTTGCATGGCCTGGACGAGCTGGGGCCCGTAGAAGGGGAACCAGACGTCGGCTGGCGCGATTGTGGGCAGATGTGCGCGGGTGAGTCCGCCGTTCAACGCGGCGGTCCAGTACCGGCGCAGACGCTCGGGGTCGTGTCCCTGCTGGCCGCGGCCGTGCAGGAAGACCAGGTGCCTGGATCCGCCGAACGCGGTCGGGTCGGCGGCCAGACCGACGCCGGCCGCGGCGGTCCGGACGTGCGTGGCAGCCACTCGTACGTCTGTCTCGACGGACAGCCCGTCAACCGAAGAGGCGGGAGGCGGGACCAAGCCGATGACGACGGCCCGAGCGGCGGTGCCGTCCTGGAGCCCTGACTCTGACCCCATCTCGGCCAGCAACGTCAGGCGAGCGTCGTCGAGCGGCAGCCTGGCCAGATGCTTGAGTATGACGCTGATGCGCACGCCCTCGTTGGAGATCCAGTCAATGGCGTCGTCCCCGTCTCCCTCTTGCCAGATCTGCCCGTCGCGCCGCAGGATCCGTCCCTGGTCGTCGGTCCTGGGCACGCCACTGTGGTGGAGTGCCGTCACCTCCCACTGGTCGTTGAATACCGGGGAGCCGGAACTGCCGGGCTCGGTGTCGGTCTGGTACTGAATGAAGTCGTCCAACCGCGCCTCCAGCCGGTTTTCGCGGATGGAGATTTCTTTGAGCCGGCCGCCGGGATGCCCGATGATGTTCACCGGCTCTCCGATGACCAGCTTGCCCGTCTGAACACTGAGCCTGTTCCAGCCGAACGTCTCCCCTGAGGGTCGGCCATCGGAATCGGGGCTCACCAGGACCAGGGCGAAGTCGAGATCGTAGTCGGCGATGAAGAGAGTGTCCGGGGCGAGGGCGAACCGCTTGGACACGTCAGGGGCGTTGTCGATGGTGACCTGAGCGTCGAATTCCACGAAGGCCGACCGTGCCGCCGTGATGTCGGGGAACACGTGGTGATTGGTCAGCAGCAGCCTCGGTGAGACCAGGAAGCCGGTGCCGAGCGGGATCTCGCGGCCGTTCTCGCTGACCGAGATCCGTGCGACGGTCCGTGCGGCCCGCACGCCACGGGGCAGGAAGCTCCACGCCTGCAGGTCTTTGGCCACTCCGAGGACGCGCTCGTACATCCTTGGCCGATCCAGGCCGTCGGCACGGATGGCCTCCATCGCCGCCTCGACCGGCACCCCATTGCGCTGGATGAGGCGAGCGGCGCGGGCCGCGAGCATCTCTGGCGAGTCGGGGAACGCCTCCCCCCGCTTCTGCCTCCGCCAGGCGTCATAACGGTCGGACCCGCTCCAGCGGTAGCGCTCGGCGGCCGCCTTCGTCCGCTCCAGCTTATTTTCCCGGACTTTTGTTGATATATCCATAGCGACCCGCCACTCCAAGTTTCAACGATCCCACTAAAACGGGCATATCACAATAAATATGCGCGTTGCGCCGAGCTAGCGTCCAGGGAGCGATGGGCAAATTGACCGCCTGTATAGGTCGCTTGAACCTGACATGGAGACGGAAGGCCACATGTTGCCGTGGCTCGGCCGGGGAAGAGGCGTCACCACAAGTACGCCTTTGCTCCCGCGTGACCCGATGCGAAAGAGCCCGACCATGTCCCCTCATCGCGGAATCCGAGGTTAAGTTAAGCCCCTGCATGCGTAAATATGTCATTAAACGACTTATGTTTATTTTTATGGTATTTGTCGAGGTGGAGCGGCAATCAAGATGATGGTGGAGGGGGAGTCTCATGGGAAATGTCGTCGATTATGTGCCGGTCGAGTCGCTGGACAGGCCGAATCAGCATCTGACTCAGGCCGAACTCGACCGACTGGAGGAACTGTCGTCCGCGATGTCCGGCGATGGCGAGCAGTAGGCCATATCGGGATCCGGAATCTCAGCGGTGGGCATGGGGTTGCGCCCTGCCGCACGGCGCGGAGACGGTGGAGCGGGCGTTCTGCGAGGTGGAGCGGTCGGTGCCGTTGGGCGAGGCCGGAAGGCGCGTGGAGGCGGCGCTGGCCGCGCTGGGCCTGCGGGCGGAGCTCGCGGACGCGGGAGGAGGCCGCGATCCGACCGCCTGGTGGTGCGAGCTGCTCGGCGGCGCAGGGGAGGTTTCCCCGGTCGCGTGCGGGATGGGGAAGGGGCACCCAGAAGAGGCCCGCGTGGGCGCGCTGTTCGAGGCCGTCGAGCATTTCCTTACTGGCCCGGCGGGGTTCGACCCCATCGGCATGGAACCTGCCGCGCCGGCCGAGATCGCCGCTGGACCGCTGCGCGAGGACGTCTGCGCACTGCTGCTGGCCCGGATGCCCGGCCGGCGAATGGCCTGCCTGCGCTATCGAGCCCTCGGCGGGGGAGCGGAGGCGCTGGTACCGCTGTTCCTATTCGCGCCCTGGTACGTCGAGACCGGTGCCGCGCGCCTGCGCCGACTGGCCGGGGACGACTGCGACTACGCCCACCTGACGCGCTACAGCTGCAACAGCGGCTCGGCCGTCGGCGTCACCGCCGCCGAGGCACTGCTGCACGCCCTCAACGAGGCGATCGAGCGGGACGCCCTGTCCCTGCTCCTGGCGCGGGCCTTCCTGGGCGCGGGTGGTCTGCGGCTCCGGCTGATCGATCCGGACACGCTGCTGAACGGGCTCGCGCGGGCGTACGCGACGGCGGGAGAGCTGATCGGATCACCGGTGCATCTGCTAGACATCACCAGCGATGTCGGAGTGCCGACCATGCTGGCGTACACGTCCCCCACCGCCCTCCATCCGCACCGGCGCGGTGCCGGGACCTCGCTGAGCCCGGCCTACGCCGCCTGGCGCGCTCTCACGGAGCTGATCCAGACCACCCTCGGCGAGAGGCTGTCGAGCGCCCCCACACAGAGCGATTTGGCCGGGTTGGCTGGGCACCCGGATCTGCACGCGTGCGGGCGGTTCGATCTCACCGGTCTCCTGCGTGAGGCGCGTGTGGTCCCCTTCCCGCAGGTCGCCGAGGTGGTCGCGACTCCCGGCGGCCAGGTGCAGAAGGTGGCCGCGATGCTGGCCGCGCGGGGTTACCCGGCCTACCACCGTACGGTGTGCGTTCTCCCCGGCGGGGTCACCGCCGTGCACGTGATCGTGCCGGCTCTGGAGCGGTTCATGCTGGTCACCAACGGCAACCTCGTCATCCCCGGCCGCAGAGGGCAGGCCGCCGCGACCGGCCGAGCAGGCGTCTTTCTCGCGCCTGAGGAAGTTTCCGAATCGATGCCGATCGATTTACGGTCCCATCAATGAGGTGGCCGGTTTTTTCGTTTTATCGACCTTGCGTATGGAGTTTTCTGGCCTATTTTCATGTTAAATATGCACACAATAGATTTATGTCCATGCAATACTGGCGACAGAATCGCAAAGCCATCGCGTCGGTGGGGCTGGGTGTTTTGCTCCTAGCGCTGTCCGCCATTTTTTTGTTCGTGTCCAGGAAGCCGGGAGCGGGGATAATGATCGGAACCGCCTCTGCCATGGCGGCGGCGGGCAGCGCGCTCACGCTGGGCAACGACCTGATGCGGTACCTGTCCTGGTGGCGCAAGCGTGGTGCGCCTGCGCCTGCGCCGACGCCCGACGAGATCCGCACCGCGAAGGACATCCTTGCCGGCTTGGTGGCTCAGCAGTGGCGCGACGAGACGGTCCTGTGCGGACTGGGCGATCCCGCGCCCATGCCGCTGGCCTGGCGCTCGACCGAACGCCGCGAGCTGGCCGACCATCCCGAGATCAACGCCAAGGGCGCCGTGGCCTTCCCCGGCCTGGACGTGCACATGGCGGGCATCGCGCGCAACTTCCGTGCGCTGCGACGCCGCCGGTTGATCATTCTGGGCGGTCCTGGCACTGGGAAGACGACCCTGGCCGTGCAACTGGTGCTCGAACTACTGCGCACGCGGCAGCGGAAGGAGCCCGTCCCGGTGCTGCTGTCGGCCGCGCGTTGGGACGACCGTGTACATCCGCGGCTGCAGGACTGGCTGGCCGCGAGTCTGGCGACGGACTATCCCGCGCTGCGCGCCGAGCGCCTCGGTCCCGACATCCCGGAGACGCTCGTGGCCCGCGGTGAAGTGCTGCCCGTCATCGACGGGCTGGACGAGTTGCCGGAGGCCGCCCGCGCGGCCATGCTCACCGCGCTCAACCGCGGGATGTTCGAGACCGACCAGCTCATCCTCACCTGCCGCACGACGCAGTTCGCCGAGGCCGTTGAGGAGATCGGCGATGTCATCACAGCGACGGCGGTCATCGAGCCGCAGCCCATATCCCCCGTCGCGGCGACCGACTACCTGCGGGCGTGCCTTCCCCCCGTGCCCCACCCCGTCTGGCCCAAGGTCCTGGAGGCGCTGGGTACGGGCGCGGCCCCAGCCCTGTCCAAGGTCGCCTCGACCTCTCTGGGGCTCTGGTTGGTCCGTGCCACCTACATCGCACCGCGGGTGAATCCGACGCCGCTGCTGGAGCTCGGGCGCGGCAGCGCGGCAGAGCTGCACGATCATCTGTGCGATCAGCTCATCCCCGCCCTGGTGAGCGCGCGGCCGCCGGTCCGCGGCCGGGCAGGGGTCTTCCGGCCGCAGTACGCGTGGACCTCGGATCAGGTCAGCCGCTGGCTCACGTACCTGTCCCGGCAGCTCACGCTCAGAGGGGAGGACTCGCTCGACATGGCGTGGTGGCACCTGGCTCGCCACACGCCCAGCCGTCTGGTCCGGGTGTGGGCCGGCGTCGTGATCGGAGTAGTGGTCGGGCTGGCCTTCACGCTGCTGGCACGCCCCGACGCCAGCGCGGGGATCGGCCTGCTGTCCGCGCTCGCAGTCATGATCATGACTGGATCCTGGTTCACCGAGTCGCCGGGCCACGCCGACTTCCAGCTCCGCGGCAGGCTCTCCGAGGTTCTCCGCGTCCTTGGGCAAGGGCTTCTCGTCGGAGCTTTGGGGGCTCTGTTCGGAGCCTTGGGGGCTCTCGTCGCCTGGCTCAGGAGCAACCGGATGGGAGGGCCGGAGGTCATCTGGGAGGGCGCGATTGAAATTGGCCTGTTGTCCGGCGTCGGGTTCCTCGTTGTGCTCGGCCTGATCCGCTGGGTCGAGCGCCCCGCCACCACGGCAACCGGAAGATCCCCCCGCTCGACCTGGCAGGCCGACAGGAAACTGACTGTCGTCCGGATCATCGGCGGGCTCGTGCTCGGGCTCATGGTGGCTGGGGCCATCTCGCTGAAGGTACACCTGCCTATGGCGATCGTGGGCGGCCTGTCGCTCGGACTGCTGGTCGGGCTCATGTTGGGCAGCCACCACGCCTGGCTGGCCTACAACCTGACGGTACCTCGCCTGGCCACCAAGGGGATGCTGCCCCTGCGGGCCATGAACTTCCTGGACGACGCTCACCGTCTGGGCCTGCTGCGCGCAGAGGGGCCTTACTACCAGTTCCGGCACATCGAGCTGCAGCAGCATCTCGCGCGCGGACAGCATGTGAGGCCTGAGGAGGAGCCGCGGCAGCCGTCACCGCTACTGTGACTGTGCTGCGAGGTCACGGTAGGCAGGTCGGGAGTCGCGCACGTGTTGCGGGTCATGTTGGCGCCGTGCCATATTAAGCCCGATTTTCGGGCATTGTTCCGGAGACTCCGTTCCGTGAATGACCGGGTGGCAATGGTCTCGTTATGTGGTTATTTGTGACTTTATGAGCTTGAAGAGAATCTGGGCGTGGGTACGAAAGGTGCAAAGCGTTCCAACGCGCCTAGGAGTGCTCTCGCTCGCTCAAATGAGGTGAAGTGCTCCTATTCGACTATGGGAGGATTTCCATGTCCGAATACAGCGCTCCACAGCCGCCGACCCGTGATCTGTGCGGCACCATGCTCGTGCATCGCAAACTGCTCAACGAGAGCATGACCTACCGTGCCCGGCGCAATGTGATCGAGAATCGGGCGCTTCGGTACGAGCGTGAACGGCGCGCTCCCGTACGCACCGACGCGGTCACCTTGCCGGTCGTGGTCCACGTGGTCCACAACCCGAAGGTGCCAGAGCAGAACATCAGCGACGAGCAGGTCCACAGCCAGATCACCGTTCTCAACCAGGACTTCCGCGCGAAAAACCCCGATGTGGGGAAAGTACCGCAGGTGTGGAAGCCGCTGGTGACAGACGCTCAGATCGAGTTCCAGCTTGCGACGCGGGATCCGAATGGTGAGCCGACTGACGGGATCATCCGGGTCGAGACCGATCAGCCCAGCTTCACCTGGGACGACGCCGTGAAGGCCAGCGCCACCGGAGGCGCCGATCCATGGCCGAGCGATCAATACCTCAACCTATGGGTCTGCCAGCTGGGGGGGCGGCCTCCTCGGCTATGCGCAGTTCCCCGGCGGTCCGCCGCAGACCGACGGCGTGGTCATCCTCCACTCCGCCTTCGGGACCACGGGCACAGCGACGCCTCCCTTCGATGGCGGCCGTACCGCGACGCACGAGATTGGCCACTGGCTGAACCTCTACCACATCTGGGGCGACGATGATGGCGGGTGCACCACCGACGACAAGGTGGCCGATACGCCCAACCAGGCGGGCTCAAACACGGGAGTCCCCACCTTCCCGCGCGTCACCTGCGGCAACGCGCCCGATGGTGACATGTTCATGAACTACATGGACTACACCGACGACGTGTCCATGTTCATGTTCACCAAAGGTCAGGGCACGCGGATGAACGCCTGCCTGGAGGGGACGAGAGCCTCGTTCCTGGTCGCGCAGGAGGTGCGGGTGCCTGCCTCGGTGGGTCACAACGGGGCCCACCCCGCGCACAACGGAGAAGTGGAGCGGCTACTTCACGACACCGAGCGGTTGACCAGGGAGATCCTGAACGACGTCCGCTCGGCGCTCGGCATGGTCACCGGCCGTTCAAGCGGATGACCGGTTACGACAAGCACCCGAGGGAGGCCGACGAGTGAGCTGTACACCGCTGGACATCATCGGTGCCTGGCTCCACTCCCACGAGGAGGACACCGAGACCACGGCGGTGTACCGGCCCTATGACTACTCGTTCCCTCCCTCGCGGCGAGGGCGGCGAGGGCTGGAGTTCCGGGCGGACGGGACATTCGTCGAGCTTCGTCCCGGCCCGGACGATCGTCCACGGCCGATGGTCGGCCGCTGGCGATCTGAGGGGGATGACCGCATCCAGATCACTTTTCCCCAAGGGCACGTTACGCCGCTCGAGCTCACTATCGTCTCCTGTACGGACAGCGCGCTCACCATAGCCAAACGCCCTGTCACGGGGGAGGCGACATGAAGCCGGGCACAGGGCTGTTCTGAATCGAGGAGGACGGCGATTAACGGGCAACCAGAAACCTCGACAAGCCTTCGGTAAGACTCGGCCATGACCTGCTCCAGCGGGGCAGCGCTGATCAGGCAGAGGTCAGCGCTGCCGGGCACGGCATGCGCGGCCTTCGGCAGGTGGTCGAGGCGGTCGATCCGTATCAGGGGTTCCCTCATCGTTTCGGCCAGCACCGCAGGCGGCCATAGCGACATGTCCTCATGGCTTCCTTCCCCTGGGGTGAACGCCGCCGGTGGCCCGGTCGCCTGGCCGCTGCTCAGAACCGTGCAGTGGTCACGCGGTCGGCTGATCTCGGCCGGTCGACAGGCGGTACCGCGTGGGCGTGACCCCGTACGAGCGGGTGAACCAGCGGGTGAGATGGGCCTGGTCGGTGAATCCGGTCTCGCCGGCGACGCGGGCCGCGGGATGCCCCTGGCCGAGAAGGCGGCGGGCGGCGCGCAGTCGCAGTTGGCGCTGGTACTCGCTCGGCGTCACCCCGTAGGCGGCGCGGAAGGCCCGGTAGACCGCGTACCGGCTGGCATCGGTCCAGGCAGCGAGGTCGTCGGCGCTGATCGGCTCGGCGTAGCGGTCGTGGATGAGCTCGCGCGCCTTCGCCGCCAGCCGCGTGATGGCGGGCGAGTGGAGCGCGGCGGGCGGCGGGGGCGGTGTTCGCGCCGCCACGTGTACGAAGGCGGTGATCGCGGAGGAGAGGAGTTCGTCGCGCTCAAGCGGGGTTGCGCCCCGCAGCAGGGCGGTGTGAAGGTCGCGTAGGCGCGCCGCCAGGACAGGCGTGTCCAGGACCGGGGCCGCGAACAGCGGCAGCCCCGCCGGACGCCCGGTCACGTCCGCGAGCACGTCGGCGATCAGTTCATGGCCGATGTGCACGATCCGGTACATGAAGCCCAGCTCGTGGGCCGCGTGCCCGTCGTGGACCTCGTCGGGGTTGAAGACCATCACCATGCCGGCCGAGCTCGTGTGCCCGGCGCCGCGGCAGGTGAAGGTCTGCGCGCCGTGCTCGGTGACGCCGAAGGAGTAGGTCTCGTGGCTGTGCCGGTGGTAGCGATGGCGCAGGAAATGCGCGTACATGGCCTCCAGCGGCTTGTCGGGCGAACGCCAGTAACGGGTCCATTCGCCGGCCGCGCCGCTCAACTCCTCGTCACCTCCGTTCGGCTCCTCACTGAGTGCACGAGCGTACAAGACCGGCATACCGGCTTCGGCGCAGGCTGGTCACTGCCGCCGAGGGCGGCGGCATGTGACGGAGGTGACCTCATGGTGAGCACGGCAACGAGTGACCCTGTACGGACGAGGCCGTACTTGCTGCTGGGAACGACCATGTTGCTGTGGGGGAGTGGCTTCGGCAGCTCCAAGGTGATCGTCGATTACCTGCCGCACCCTGTGGTGGCGGCGTTGCGGTTCGGCGGTGGGGCCGTGGCTCTGCTGATCGCCCTGCGACTCTTCCGCCGGGGCGGCGAGGCCCGGCGGGCGTCCTGGCGGGACCGGGCGCGGGCGGCCGGCGCGGGTGTGCTCGGTGTCTTCGTGTACAACGTGCTGTTCTTCTGGGGGTTGTCGCTCGCGCCGGCGATCGACGGGAGCACCATCGTGCCGGTCATGAGCCCCGTGCTGACGACGACCTTCCTGTTGCTGACGGGGAAGGAGAAGGCGTCCCCGGCGCGCGTGGCGGGTCTGGCCGTCGGCGCGGCCGGTGCGCTGATCTTCTTCGCGGGTTCGGGCGGGGCGGCGGGCGGTGGGCAGGGCCGGCTCGCCGGGGACCTGCTCTTCCTGCTCAGCGCCTGCTGCTGGGCGGCGTTCACGCTGGCGGGGCGCCGCGTGCTCGCGGGGATCGAACCGCTGGAGGCGACGACGTACGCGACGCTGAGCGGGGCGGTGCTGCTGGCGGTGTACAGCGTGCCATCGGCCGTCGACGTCGCCTGGCAGAACGTGCCCGCCCACGTCTGGCTGAACGTCGTTTTTGTCGCGCTCGGTCCGACCGCGGTGGCCAATCTGCTCTACTACCGGGGCATCCACGCCGTCGGCCCCGCCTCCGCGTCGATCATGATGTTCCTCGTGCCCGTGGTCGGGACCACCTGCTCGGCCCTGTTCCTGGGGGAGTCGTTCGGCACGGTGCAGGCGGTGGGAGCGGCGGTGCTCCTCGTCGGCGCCGTCCTCGCCGTCACTCAGGGCCGGCTCCCGTGGGCCGGTCGACGAGACGGATAACAGAGCGCGTGCGGGCGCGGCCCCGATCACGCCCGCACGCTCTCGGGCCGTCAGGCGACGACGAGGGACTCGGCCCTGAACTCCCGACCGGCGACGATCTCGGACACGAAGCCGTCGGGACCCACGGGCCGGTCACCGATCAGGGTGACCCGGTGGAGGGTGCGCTGGACGTCCAGGTGGTCGAGGTCGGACGGAGCGAGGTGGGCGGTGGCCCGGTTGTCCCAGAAGGCCAGACTGCCCGGCTGCCAGCGGAACCGGACGGTGTACTCGGGACGGGTGATCTGCTCGTACAGCAGGTCCAGCACGCGGCGGCTCTCCACGGCGGACAGGCCGACGATGTGATCGGTGAAGCCGGGGTTGACGAACAGCGCCCGTTCGCCGGTCTCGGGATGCACCCGCACCACGGGGTGGACGGAGACCAGCAGGTTGTCGTTGATCCGTTTGACGAGCTTGCCGTCGTTCTCGGCCGGTCGATATCCGGCCAGGAAGCGGTGCTCGGCGCGCAGGCCGTCCACGAACGCCCGCAGCGGCGCGGACAGGCCCTCGTACGCGGCGACCAGGTTGGTCCATTGGGTGTCGCCGCCGAACGCCGGCACGGTCTCGGCCCGCAGGATTGAGGCGGCCGGCGGGTTGACGGCGGCGGTGACGTCGGTGTGCCAGCCGGAGTTGTAGGAGTAGCGCCGCTTGCGGTTCAGCTCGCGGTAGTCGGGGCCGTATCGCTCCTCGTAGCGGCGCGGGTCGATGGTGAGGATCTGCGGGTGATCCTCCGGCGGGGTGTCCTCGTGCGGGTGGGCATGGGTCAGCTCGCCGAACTGGCGGGCGAAGGCGATCTGGCCGGCGTGGTCGAGGGTCTGGCCACGGAAGAAGACCACCTTGTGGGTGAACAGGGCCTGGCGGATCTCCTCGACGGTGGAGGGGTCCAGGGGATGGGCGAGGTCGATGCCGGTGATCTCGGCACCGATGTGCCCGGCCACGCGATTGACGGTCAGAATGCTGGTCGTGGGCATGCTGAAGCGCTCCTGAGATGGTGGAGTGTGAAAAGGGGAGACGGGGAGCGGGACCCGGAGGTCACCGCATGGCACAGAGCGCGCTCGCCTGCCGTCTGAGATCGACGTGGAGGCGAGCCACCAGAAGCTCGCTGCTCTTCACAGTCCAGATCCTGCGCTAAATTCCCCACAAAAGCAATAGGAAATTAGGGGATTCTTGGATCTCAGTCAAAGCCGGCCGCTCTCGATCGCCTCCTTCAACGCCACCTGGGTCTGCTGGTGGGAGGAGACGCCGTTCGTCACGGTGAAGTCGATGAGCAGGACGTTCGCCTCGAACGTGAGGTGCTCGGTCACCCGGGTGTGGCCGCCGCCCAGATCGGTGAAGACGATCACCTGGTGGGTGACGACGTTGGGCATGGTCCAGGTGTCGGTCTCGTAGAAATAGTCCGCGCCGTGGATGCGCTGCTGGGCGTGCGTGTTGACGGTGATGGGCACCCCGTCGGTGACCGGGACGTCCTCGACGGCCGTGAAGTTGACGTAGCGCAGGCCGTCCTGGACGTAGTCGGCGTGGGTGGCGACGCGCTTCAGGAAGGGATGCAGGCCGATGTGGTGGTTGATGTCGGAGTACGCCGCGAAGACGTGGTCGATGGGGGCGTCGATGTCGATCGAGAGGTCACGGGTGGCCGCGGTCCGGCCGTCCACAGGAAGGGGCCCGGTCAGGTGCTCGTAGAACCGGTAGGTGTCCCATGCGAGCTGCCACTGGGCGGCCAGCACCGGGTCGGTGTCGGCGCGGGCGGGAGTGCCGGTCAGGACGAGGGTCGCGATGAGCAGCGGGGCGGTCAACAGGCGCAGAAGTCTCCTCACGAGTACCTTCTATCGCAAAGATCGCCGGTCAGCGACCGCCCGGCGCGAGGGGGCCCGAGATCCCGCCCAGCAGGGCGATCACCGAGAGGGTGACCAGCGACAGGACGCTGGAGACCAGGATGGTGTCGCGGGGCAGTTCGGTGGGCCGGCCGTACTCGGCGGCGTAGACGTAGGTGTTCTGCGCGGTGGGCAGCCCGGCGAACAGGACGGCCGCGAACAGCGCGTGGCCCTCGAGGTGCAGCAGGTAGCGCCCGGCCAGGAAGGCGATCAGCGGCTGGACCAGCAGCTTGAGCGTCACCACCGGGGCGACCCGGCGCCAGGCGACGGCCGAGCCGTTCAGCGACATGCCCAGCGCGAACAGCGCCAAGGGCACCGCCGCGCCGCCGAGCAGGTCCAGCGGTCGCATCACGGGTTCGGGCAGCCGCCAGCCGAGGGCGGACATGGCCAGGCCGAGTACCGAGGCCACCACGATCGGCATCCGCAGTGGGGCCAGCAGCGACGAGCGTTCGACGCCCAGGCCCAGGAAGATCAGCGGAGACATCACCAGCACCTGGAAGATCAGGACCGACACCACGAAGGTCGCGTCGTGCAGGACGTACAGGCCGATGGGGATGCCGAGGTTGCCCGCGTTGACGTAGGCCGACGACATCGCGCCGATCACCCGGTCGGGCAGCTTGCCCCGGAGCGTCACCAGCGCGAGCAGGCCGACCAGGACGGTGCTGATCGCGAAGGCGAGCAGCGGTCGCGGCTGGATCTGGCTCAGCGGCGTCCGGCTGAGCGTGGTGAACAGCACGGCGGGCATGGCGATGGTGAAGGTGAATCCCGTGAGCGCCTGCTGGAACTGCCCGCTCGCCACCCGGAAACGCCCGGTCAGCCAGCCGAGGGCGCCGATGATCCAGATGGGGGTGAACGCCGTCACTACCGTAAGCATCCGACACACCGTATCCATCGCCCAGAACGTGCGCCGAGGGCGGGTCGCCCCCTCAGCGGCGAGCTGTGTGTCCGGTGACGGCGGCCGGCACCGGACCGGAGACCTCGTCGAGGCGGGCCACCAGCTCCCCGGGCAGGGTCAGATGAAGGCCGGCCAGGTTCTGCTCGTACTGCTCCATGGTGCGGGGGCCGACGATCACGGTCGTCACATGGGGACGGCCGCGAACCCAGGCCAGCGCGACCGCGGCGGGGGTCGTGCCGAGCTCGGCGGCGATCTTGGTGACCTCCTCGGCGATGCCGAAGTTCCGTTCGGTGAGCTGGCCGGCGGCCCACTCGCGCGCCGCCGGCCGGCCGCTGGCCAGCAGGCGGCCCATCCGGGTTCCCGGCTCCGGAGCGGCGTCCCGCCGGTAGCGGCCGGCGAGGACGCCGCCGCCCAGCGGGCCCCACACCAGGGTGCCGAGGCCATGGCGGGCGCAGACGGGCAGGATCTCGGCCTCGATGTCCCGGGCGAGCAGTGAGTACTGCGGTTGCAGACTGATGAACGGCGTGCCGCCGCAGTGCTCGGCCGCCCACTGCGCCTCGACGATCTGACCGGCCGTGAAGTTGGAGCAGCCGAGGTAACGGACCTTGCCCGAACGTACGAAGCCGTCCAGCGTGGCCATTGTCTCCTCGATGGGCGTGTCGGCGTCCCACATGTGGCATTGGTACAGGTCGATGTAGTCGGTGCCGAGCCGGCGCAGGCTCGCTTCGAGAGCGCGGGTCAGATGAACCCGGGACAACCCACGGTCGTTGGGGCCCGGCCCCTGCGGCATGAACGCCTTGGTGGCGATCACCACCGAATCGCGCCTCCCGCGCACCGCCCGGCCGACGATCTCCTCGGCCTGGCCGTCGGCGTAGTTGGCGGCGGTGTCGATGACGTTGTGCCCGGTGTCCAGGAAGGCGTCGATGATCGGCCGCGCCTCGCTCTCCCCGACACCGAGTCCCCAGGCGGTGCCGAAGTTCACCGTCCCCAGGCAGGCTCGCGAGACCTTCAGCCCGGACCGGCCCATGGTCACGTAGTCCACAGTGTCTCCCCTGGTAGAATCCGGAATTGTGATTCCGCTTAGACGATACGGAATATCGATTCCGCTTGTCAACGTCCGGACGTCGTGATGGCCGACCCCAAACCGCTGCGCGCCGACGCCCGGCGCAACCGGGCGCGCGTCCTGGATTCGGCGGAGGCCGTGTTCGCCGCGGCGGGACTGTCCGCGTCCATGGAGGAGGTCGCCCGGCACGCCGGAGTCGGCGTCGGCACCATTTACCGGCATTTCCCGACCAAGGAAGCGCTGTTCGAGGCGATCGTCGTCAGTCGTTACGAGCGGCTGGCCGAGGAAGCGGACGCGCTGGCGTCCGCGGCGGACGCCGGTGCGGCCTTCTTCGGGTTGTTCACGCGGATGGTGGAGGAGGCGGCCACGAAGAAGGCGTTCGCCGACACGCTGGTCCGTGCCGGTGTCGATGTGAAAGCGGCCACTTCGGCGAGCGGGCGGAAGCTCGTACAGGCCTTCGGCGGGCTTCTGACCCGAGCGCAGGGCGCGGGTGCGGTACGTGACGATGCCGGCATCACCGAGGTGATGGCGATTCTGGCGGGTATGACGCTGGCCGCGGAGCGCGCCGGCTGGGATCGAGACCTGCGGGAGCGAGCCCTGGGCATCGTGTTCGACGGCCTCCGCTCCGCCCGGCCGCTCCGCCCGGCCGCGCTGACGGTCCGCGCTGACGGTCCGCGCTGACGGTCCGCGCTGACGGTCCGCGCTGACGGTCCGCGCTGACGGTCCGTGGTGGCGGTCCGCAGGGTTGGCCGAAACGCACATCGCGCGGGCCGGCCATGATCGGCCGGCCCGCGCGATGTGTGGATCGGCCTACCAGCCGCCACCGTGGAGCTGGCCGCGCACCGCGCCGCCGGGGAACTCGCCGGTGTGCAGGTTGACGTACCAGTTCTTCGGGTTGTGCTTGATCCCGCCGGCGACCTTGGCGGAGGTGCTCGCCGAGCCCGCGATGCCGTTGATCCCGGCGGGCAGGCCGTTGGCGGCACTGAAGAAGTCCACGACCACCGGGCCGTTCTTGCCCTTCTTGCCGCGGTGGATGTGCCCGTTCGTCGGCGCGGCGATCTTCTTCCACGCGGTGGCGAAGTGCACCTGGGTGCCCTTCACCCAGACGAGCCACGCGGCCCGCCCGTCCTTGTCGCCGACCTTCGTGCCGGGCGCCGGAACCTCCTGGCGACCGTCGGCCGACGCGGTGAGCGTGGAGTGCGAGCCGTTCGCCAGCACCGACTCGAGCGCCACCGGGCGGATCCGGTAAAGCTGGGCGCGAACGGCGCCGCCGGTGAACTCGCTGGTGTGCAGGTTGGCGTACCACTTCTTGGGGTTGCTGGTGATCCGGTTGAGCAGGCCGGAGTCGCTGACCTTGACGGTGCCCTTCACGGCGCTGAGGCTGCCGGGCAGCGCCTCGCCGAAGAACGGGATTTTGACGTCGCCGTTCTTGCCGGCTTTGCCCTGGTGGATGTGGAACGCGGTCGGGGCGGTGACGTTCTGCCAGCGGATGGCGTAATCGACCTGGTTGCCGTGGATATGGAATACGGCGATCGCGCTGCCGTTCTTGTCGCCGACTTTCTGACCCGCCGCGGGCACCTCGTTCTTGCCCAGCAGCGAGGCGGCCAGGTAGACGTCGGAGCTCGTGCTCGCCTGCGCGGCGGTGGGTGCCAGGGCGCCGGCGACCAGGATGGTACCGAGAACCAGGCCGGGGACGGTGAGGGTGCGCTTCGTCATGATGACCCTTTCAGATGCCTCGAGGGTGAGGCTCTTTTAGCTGTTGACGCACGGTTGTACGGGGTGCGGCAGCGGCTGGGTTCAACGAAGGAATGTGGAGAAATACGCATGGGAAAGATGGGCGAAAGGTCTTGATTTACTTTGTAAAGGCGCCTGCCGGGTATGCGGATCTTGTTTATGCAAAGATCCGACCTCCTGTCGGACCGGCTTGTTTCAGGCCCGCGCGCATATGGCGTACTGCTGCCGCCAGGGCCGCGACCCCGTCGGTGATCTGGTTGTCGTTCAGGCTGGTGTAGCCAAGGATGAGGCCTTGGCGGCCCGGTGTGGTCAGCCGGTAGGGGGCGACACCGGCGACGCGGACGCCTTGGGCGGCGGCCGCCGCCACTACGTCCTCCTCCTGGAGGTCGTCCGGGAGCCAGACGACGACGTGCAGGCCCGCCGCGATCCCGGTGGGTTCGAAGTCGGGCAGTTGCTGGGCCAGCCGGGTGAGGAGGAGGTCGCGGCGGCGCCGGTAGAGGGGGCGCATGCGGCGCAGATGACGGTCGAACTCGCCCCGCAGCAGGAAGTCGGCGAAGGCGAGCTGCTCGATGGCCGGTGAGCCGCGGTCGGCCAGGAGCTTGGCCTCGGCGACGGCGTCGGCCAGGTGCGGGGGTAACACGAGCCAGCCGAGGCGGAGGCCCGGGGCGAGGGTCTTGCTGGCCGAGCCGGCGTACATGACCACGTCGGGAGCGAGGCCCTGCATGGCGCCGATGGGGGCGCGGTCATAGCGGAACTCGGCGTCGTAGTCGTCCTCCAGGATGAGGGCGCCACGGGCGCGGGCCCACTGAACCGCCCGCATACGGCTACGGGCGGGCAGGACGCCGCCGAGCGGCCACTGGTGCGACGGGGTGAGGACGGCCAGGTCGGCGTCGCCGCGTTCGAGGGCGTCCAGGTCGATGCCGTGCTCGGCGACCGGCAGGCCGAGAAGGTCGAGGTTGTGCGTGCGCGCGTGCTGCCGTATGTCGTCGTGGGCGGAGGGGTCCTCCACGGCGACGCGGCGCGCCCCGCGATGGGCCAGCACGCTGGTGATCAGCATGGCGGCCTGCGCGAAGCCGCTGGTGATGAGCACGTGCGCGGGGTCGGCGCAGGTGCCGCGGGAGCGGTTGAGGTAGTCGGCCAGGGCGGTGCGCAGTTCGGGCAGGCCGTATCCGTCGGCGTAGTTGAGCCGGTCGTGTGGGGCGTCGGTGAGGACCCGCCGCAGTGAGCGGAGCCAGGTGGCGCGGGGGAAGCTCGCCGGGTCCGCGCGGCCGTACCCGAAGTCGATGAGCGGGCCGGGGGACGGTGGCGGGTCGGGAGTGGGGGTGGTTTGCCCGGGTACGGCGGCCACGCGGGTGTAGGAGCCGGGCGTACTGGTGAGATAGCCCTCGGCGGTGAGCTGGTCGTAGGCCCCGACCACGACACCCCGCGAGACCCCGAGCTCGGTGGCCAGGCGGCGGGAGGCCGGCAGAGAGGCCCCGTGGCGCAGCCGGCCCGCGCGGATGGCGTCGCGCAGAGCCGCCTCGATCTGGCGGTGCAACGGGGTGGTGCCGGTCCGGTCGAGGTCCACCAGCAGGTCGTGTACCAGGCTCGAATTCACCGTACTCACCGTCGCAGGGTAACGGCCGCCCGCTTGTCCACTACGGTCATCCGGCGGCGAAGGCGCCGACCGAGACCGCGCACAGGAGCAGTCCCACGGCGTGCACCGGGCTGGTGCGCTCGCGCAGGACGACGGTGGCCAGCGCGACGGTGAAGGCCGGGTAGAGCGAGGTGATGACGGCCGAGACGGCGAGTGTCCCCTGGCCGGTGGCCAGGAAGTACATCAGCGTGGCGCCGACCCCCAGAACTCCTGTCCAGAGCGCGGCCCACGGCGGTTTCCGGTGGGTCGCGTTGTCGGCTCCGGACCGCCTGCCGGCCAGCGCGAACACCGCCAGAGCCGCGGCCAGGACGACGACGGCGCTGAGCTGACTCGCCGCCACCGGCCACAGGCCCGCTCCGTCGCCGGCCCGGTCGAGGCAGATGAACAGCGCGGCGAAGCCCAGCCCGGCGAGCAGCCCCGGGCCGACGCCGCCGGAGCCGCGTCCGCCCGACTGCGTGGAGACCAGCCAGATCCCGGGGATGGCCAGGCCGAGGCCGAGGAGGGCGAGGGTCGTGAACTCGTGGCCGGACAGCAGGTCGACGGGAATGGGCAGGCCCGCCGCGCCGACGGCCGACAGCGGCCCGGCCACGTTCATCTGTCCCCGTGACAGGCCGCGATACAGGGCCAGCGTGCCGATCGCGCCGCCGATTCCGGCGGCCATCCCCCATGCGATCGCGCTCGGGGTGGGGTGAGTGCCGACGGCGAGTGCGGCGGTCAGACCGCCGACCGCGGCGGCGCATTGTCCGATGAGCCCGACCAGGCCGTAGTGGGCTCGGCGCGACAGGAGCCCGCCGAGGAAGTCAGAAGCGCCGTACAGGGCCGCGGCGGCCAGCGCGAGCAGGATTGCCATTGGCATGGCCGGTCACCGGCCCACGCGGTGGGCGCGGCGGGAGGCGTTGGGGCAGGTCGCCCCGCTCACCGGCGCCGGCCTGCGGGCCTGCGGGGATGGGCTGGTGGTCACGCTGGTCTGTCCCATGGTCCGTCACTCTTTCGCAGCAGTTTTATCGAGTCCCATGCTGCCGATGGATTGGATGTCTAGACAGTACCGATTTGTGACCGATATTCAGGTCCGATTTTCGGCGCGCTGCCACGACCGGGACGTCCCGAGACGCACGAGCCCTTGACTGCTCAGCGCCGACATGGGCAGGGACCACGTCGGCGCTGGGCGCGGCGAGAGTCAGGCGGTCGCGGCGTCGCGGGCCGCGGCCAGGTCGAGAGCGATGTCGGTGATCATGTCTTCCTGGCCGCCGACCATCTTGCGCCGTCCGACCTCCACC
The DNA here is from genome assembly GCF_040648415.1 of Nonomuraea sp. NPDC049141. Classification (NCBI taxonomy): domain Bacteria; kingdom Bacillati; phylum Actinomycetota; class Actinomycetes; order Streptosporangiales; family Streptosporangiaceae; genus Nonomuraea; species Nonomuraea sp. NPDC049141. Next base: position 80,639 of record NZ_JBEZDR010000008.1, on the reverse strand, counting down.
AGAACGGCCCGCGTGTCGAGGCCGTAACGGGCCGCGGCGGCCTCGGCGTGGCGCAGGAAGCTGGAGTACACCCCGGCGTAGCCGAGCGTGAGGGTCTCCCTGTCCACCCGCACGTCCCGATCCTGCAGCGGGCGGACCACGTCGTCGGCCGCGTCCATCAGCTCGAACAGATCGCACCCGTGTTTCCAGCCCATGAGGTCGGCGACCGCGACGAACGCCTCCAGCGGGCAGTTGCCGGCACCGGCGCCCTGCCCGGCCAGCGAGGCGTCGACGCGCCTGGCGCCGTTCTCGACGGCGACCACGGTGTTGGCGACGCCCAGCGCGAGGTTGTGGTGGGCGTGGATGCCCACCTCGGTGCGGTCGTCGAGCACGTCACGGTAGGCGCGGAACCGGTCGCGCACGCCGTCCATCGTCAGCCGGCCGCCGGAGTCGGTCACGTACACGCAGGCGGCGCCGTACGACTCCATCAGCTTCGCCTGCCGGGCGAGCTCGGCCGGTTCGGCCATGTGGGACATCATGAGGAAACCGGCGACGTCCATGCCCAGGTCGCGGGCGGCCGCGATGTGCTGGGCGGAGATGTCGGCCTCGGTGCAGTGGGTGGCGACGCGTACCGAGCGGATGCCGAGCGCGTGAGCCTGCTTCAGATCGTGCAGGGTGCCGATGCCCGGCAGCAGCAGAGTGGTCGGCACGGCATCGCGGACGACGTCGCAGACGGCCTCGATCCACTCCCAGTCGGTGTGCGCGCCGACGCCGTAGGTGATGCTGGAGCCGGACAGGCCGTCTCCGTGGGCGATCTCGATCGCGGCGACTCCGGCGGCGTCCAGGGCGGCGGCGATGGTGCGGGCCTGCTCCACGGTGTAGCGGTGGCGGACGGCGTGCATGCCGTCCCTGAGGGTCACGTCCTGGACGTACAGGTCAGCGGTCATCGGGAGATCACCTCCGTGAAGCGGTGCGCGGCGATACGTTCCGCGGTACGCAGCGCCGCCGAGGTCATGATGTCGAGGTTGCCGGCGTAAGCGGGCAGGTAGTGGGCGGCGCCCTCGACCTCGAGGAACACCGACACCTTCGCCGCCTCGCCGGACCGGCTGCCGGCCGGCAGCAGCGCGCGCAGCGGGTCGTCGGCGGCGACGCGGTCGAACTGCACCTTCTGCTTGAGGCGGTAGCCCGGTACATAGGCCTGCACCCGGGCGACCATCTCCTCCACCGAGGCGGTCACCGCGGCGTCGTCGCACTCGCCGACCAGGCAGTGCACGGTGTCCCGCATGATCAGCGGCGGCTCGGCGGGGTTGAGGACGATGATCGCCTTGCCCCGGGCCGCGCCGCCGACCTTCTCGATGGCCGCGGCGGTGGTCTCGGTGAACTCGTCGATGTTGGCGCGGGTTCCGGGGCCGGCCGAGCGCGACGAGATCGAGGCCACGATCTCCCCGTAGTGCACCGGGGTCACGGCGGCGACGGCGGCGACGACGGGAATGGTGGCCTGGCCGCCGCAGGTGACCATGTTGACGTTGTCGGCGTCCAGGTGCGCGTCCAGGTTGACCGGGGGGACGACGTACGGGCCGATGGCGGCCGGCGTCAGGTCGATCACCGTACGACCGGCGGCGCGCAACACCTGGTCGTTGCGGCGATGGGCGCCCGCCGAGGTGGCGTCGAAGACGATGCGGACGTCGGCGAACTCGTCCAGGGCCAGCAGACCGTCCACACCCTCGTGGGTGGTGGCGACCTTCATGCGGCGCGCGCGAGCCAGACCGTCGGAGTCCGGGTCGATGCCGACCATCGCCCCCATCTCCAGGGACCCGGACAGCCGCAGAATCTTGATCATCAGGTCGGTGCCGATGTTGCCCGAGCCGATGACCGCGACCTTGGTCCGCTCAGTGGCGGTGGTCATGCCTTCACTCCTTCCGAGGCCGCGAAGCCGACCCCGACCGTGCCGAGGCCCTCGATCCGTGCCACGAATTCGTCTCCCGGCGCGGCGACCGCCATCGGCCCGAGAGCACCGGTGAGGACGATGTCGCCGGCCCGCAGCGGGTCGCCCAGGCCGGCCAGCGTGGCGGCCAGCCACAGGGCGGCGTTGAGGGGGCCGCCCAGGCAGTCGGCGCCGGTCCCTTCCGAGACGGTCTGGCCGTTCTTGGTCATGCTCATCCGTACGCCGCGCAGGTCGACCCGGTCCAGCGGCACGGGGGTGCCGCCCAGGACGAACAGGCCGCTGGAGGCGTTGTCGGCGACGGTGTCGACGATGGTGATGTCCCAGTTCGCGATGCGGCTGTCGACGATCTCCAGCGCGGGCAGCGCGAACGCCGTGGCCCGCAGCAGGTCGGCGACGGTGGGGTCACGGTGCGGCAGGTCCTCGTTCAGGACCAGGGCCACCTCCGCTTCGACCTTCGGTTGCAGGAGCCGGCCGGCGGCGATCTGGCCGCTCTCAGCCACGGCCATGTCGGCGAACAGCACACCGAAGTCCGGCTGCCCCACCCCGAGCTGGCGCTGCACGGCGGGGGAGGTGAGGCCGATCTTGCGGCCGACCGGCCGTCGGCCCGCGGCCAGGCCGCGCTCGACGTTCAGCCGCTGCACGGCGTAGGCGGCCTCGATGTCCGCCTCCGGCAACAGGTCGCGGACCGGGGGGTGGGCCACACCGGTGAGGGCGGCCTCCGCCAGGAGGGTCGCCACCTTGGCCACGGCATCGGGCAGGCTCATGACTGCGGGTACCTCCAGAAAAGGTGGGGGAGCCGGGCACTTGGGGCGCCCGGGTGCCCCCAGATATAGGCGACCGGTCAGTGGGGCGGCAAAATATGTTCCGTGACACGGAACAGCGCTGCGGGAAATATGCTCGACAAGGCGGTATCGATCTTGGACTGCTACCGGCCGGACGGCGGGTCGTTCCGCATGACAGAACTTTCCGCTCGTACGTCACTGCCCAAGACGACGGTGTTCCGGCTCTGCGCGGATCTGGTCCGCCTGGGCCTGCTGGAACGGGAGGCGGACACCTACCGGCTCGGCGGCAAACTGTTCGAACTGGGCTCACTGGTGCCGCGCCGCCATGATCTGCGCGAGGCGGCGCTGCCGTTCCTGCAGGATCTGTTCGAGGCCACCCGCGAGACCGTGCACCTGGGGGTCCGGGAGGGATATGAGGTGGTGTACGTCGAGCGGATCCATGGCCACGACGTCCTGCCGCTGCCCTCCCGCATCGGCGGCCGACTCCCTCTTACCTGTACCGGGGTCGGAAAGGCGCTGCTGGCCTTCTCGGATGCCGAGTTGACCGAGCAGGTGCTCGCTGGGCCGCTGGCCCGGCTCACCCCGCACTCGATCACCGACCCGGTGCGCCTGCGCACCGCCATCGAACAGGCCCAGGTGTCGGGCCTGGCCTACGAGGAGCAGGAAGCGGCGATGGGTGTCAGTTGCATCGCGGCGCCGGTTTTCGACGGACAGGTGGCGGTGGCGGCCCTGTCGGTGGCCGTGCCGCGCGCGCGGTTCCGTCCGGCTCAGCTCGCTCCGGCCGTACGCACCGCGGCCCTGGGCTTGTCGCGCCTGCTGCGCTCGGGGCGACTCAGTAGTTCTTGAGGGCGATGGCGTTCGCGGCGGCGTTGAGCGGCTTCAGGATCGGCCGCAGGGCCAGGTCCTTCCAGGGCAGGCGGCTGACCAGCCGCATCATGGTGGTCTGCATCCGGATCTGGCGGGTGCTGCCGGCCACCATCTGCTTGGCGTTGCTCTCGCCAAGGCTGAGGTTCACGTCGACATATCCCCGCATCTCCTCCTGATAGCGGGCGAACGCCACCCGGTGGTCGCCACCTGCGGCCTTCAACTCGCCGGCCAGCACGTACGCGCCGACGAGGGCGAGACTGGTGCCCTGCCCGGACAGCGGGGACGGGCTGTGCGCGGCGTCCCCGACCAGCGCCACCCGCCCGGCCGACCAGCGGTCCAGATGGACCTGGCTCGCGGAGTCGAAGTAGAAGTCGGGGGAGTGCGGCATGGCGGCCAGCAGGGTGGCGCTCTCCCAACCGGCGCCGGCGAAGGTCTCGGCGACCAGGCGCCGCTGTGCCGCGACGTCGCGACGGTCGGGCAGTACGGCGGGGCTGGGGAAGATGAACTGGGCCTTGGCGGCGGACTGGCGGGTGCTGTAGAGGTTCACGACCTTGCCCGGCGTCGCGTAGATCAGCTCCCAGCGGTCGAGGCCGAGGTGGTTGGGCACGGTGAACACGCACGCGTGCATGCCGAGCGGCCGCACGAACTTCGCCTCGTCGCCGAAGACCCGGGCCCGCAGGTTCGAGTGCAGCCCGTCGGCGCCGATCACGAGGTCGAACATCCGCGGCGCGGAGCGCTCGAAGGTGACCATCACGCCGTCGTCGCTCTGGGTGAGGCCGGTGATGGAGTCGCCGAACAGGTACTCGACGCCGTGCTTGGTCGCGTCGTACACGATGCGGGCCAGGTCACCGCGCAGCACCTCGTCGTCGCCGGGGGAGCGCAGGCCGATGAGGTCGGGGCCCAGGGTCGCGAGCGGCTTGCCGGCCTCGTTCACCCACGCCCCGCCACGCATCCGGGTGCTGTATCGGGTGATGTCCGGGGTGAGGCCCATCCGGTCGACGACGTCCATCGCGACGCCGCGCAGGTCGACCTTGTAGCCGCCTTCCCGCAGCGCCGGGGCCAGTTCCACGATGGTGGGGGTGAAGCCGTACCGGTGCAACCAGTACGCGAGGGCGGGACCGGCCACGCTGGCGCCAACGATGAGGACCGTCTTGTTCGCGAGATGCTGTGTCATGGCAGTAGCGTCGCCGGGCCCGCTTACCGAGGGCTCACCACGCGCTCACCGTCACTAACCGGCCAGCCCGAGCACCTCCTCGGCGGTCATCCCGCGACCTCGCCGCCGCGCCTCGACGTACCGATCGGACCCGAGCGCGCGTTCAGCCGCGGCGGCCACCACAGCCACCCCGGCCACCACAGCCACCCCGGCCACCGCAGCCATTCCGGCCGCCTCCGCTCCGGCCGCCTCCGCCCTGGCCGCCTCCGCCCTGGCCGCGTTCGCCCTGGCCACCTCGGCCACCGCAGCCGCTCTGGCTACCTCGGCCACCTCAGCAGCTCCGGCCACTTCGGCCACCTCCGACGAGGAGGCCGCTTCGTGGTCGGTGGTCAGCTCCACCCCGCGCAGTGACGCCGCGGCGCCCATGAGTGTCGCCGCCCGCTCCGCGTCGCCGGTCAGCAGTGCGGCCCCGGCCAGACCGTCCACCGCGTCCGCGGCGGCCGGCAGGTTCCCGCCGCGTACAGCCGTCTCGAGCGCGGCCCGGTGGTGGGCGCGGGCCTGCGCGGCGTCCCGGTCCATGGTGGCCGTCCAGCCGAGCCCGGTGAGGATACGGGCCCGGATCCGCTGCCCGGTGATCGAGGCATCCCCGCAGTCGGCCAGCGCCGCCTCGTACAACTGCCGGGCCGTGCCCGATTCGCCGGATCGCCGCGCGAGGTCGGCGAGCCCCCGGCGGGCATCGGCGAGCAGATCCGGCGCGCCGACCGCGCGGGCGACTTCGGCGGCCCGCTCGTAGCCGGCTCGCGCAGCCGCGAGCCCGCCGCTCTCGGCCGAGAGGTCGGCGCCCTCGGCCAGGAGGTCGGCGCGGCGTGTGAGCAGGTCAGCGGTGTCCTCCGTACGACCCAGCTCCTCGATGAGCATGATGGCCTCATCCATCCACGCCACCGAGCGTGCCCGCTCACCCCGCGAGGCCGCGATCCCGGCGAGTTTGTCCAGCGCGTTCGCGATCGCCCAGCGATCACCCGTCGACCGGAAACCGGCCAGCGCGGTCGTGAGCTCAGCCTCGGCCGCTGAGGTCTGCCCGCCGAGCAGCAACCGCAGGCCGTCGCCCATGCGCAGGAACGCCTGTGACCACGGGTCGGTGTCGAACAGCCGGTGCTGCCGCGCGGGGGCGACGTCGACCAGGCGTCCGGCCATCGCGAGCAGGAACACGACGTGGGGCCGCCGCAGCGGCCGATCGTACGCGGCGAGGCCGGCGGCGGCGCGGTCCAGGTGGTCGCGCAAGCCGGCGTCGCTGCCGTTGCCGGTCGCGGCGGCGGTCACCACGCAGCACGCGTACTCCTCGGCTACCTCGGTCCTCTCGGTCCTCTCGGTCCTCTCGGCCCATTTGGTTACCTCGGTTGCCTGGGCTACCTGGGCTACCTCGGCCACCTCGGCCGGGGAACCATCACCCAGCTCGCCGAGCAGCTGGGCGGCGAGCGGGGCGGCCTCGCCACGCAGGCCGCGCAGCCACCAGAACCAGGACAAGGCCGCGAGCAGCCGCGACGCAAGCGGCGGGTCGGCGGTGACGGCCCAGCCCAGTGCGGCCAGCAGGTTGCCGTGCTCCGCGCCCAGCCGGGCGAGCCAGTTCAGCTGGTCGGGCCCTCGCAGGTGGTGGTCGGCGGCTTCGGCCAGCGCGGTGAAGCACTCCGCGTGCGCCCGCAGGCATTCCGCCCGCTCCCCGGTCTCGGCGAGCCGCTCCGCGCAGTACTCGCGCACCGTCTCCAGCATCCGGTACCGGCCGTCGTGCGCCTCGACCAGCGACTTGTCCACCAGGCCGGCCAGCACACCGGCCACATCGTCGTACCCGACCGGCCCGGCCAGGCCGCAGACCTGCTCCGCGTCCGTCAGGGTGGCGCCGCCGGCGAACACGGTGAGCCGGCGTGCGAGCGCCTGTTCACGTGCGTCGAGCAGCCCCCAGCTCCAGTCGACCACCGCGCGCAGCGTCTGATGCCGGGGCGCCGCGGTGCGCTCGCCGCGGGACAGCAGCCGGAACCGGTCGGCCAGCCGCGCGTCCACCTCCTCCAGGGTGAACGAGCGCAGCCGGGCCGCCGCCAGCTCGATGGCCAGAGGCAGCCCGTCCAGGGCGGCGCAGATCCGCCGAACCGCGCCGGTCGTGGCCGCGTCCACGACGAACCCGTGCCGTACCGCGGCGGCCCGGTCGGCGAACAGGCGCACCGCCGGACCGGCCAGCGCTTCGGCGAGCGTGGCGTCGGGTCCGGGCACGGCCAGCTGCCCGACCGGGAACAGGACCTCGCCGGTGATGCCGAGCGCCTCCCGGCTGGTGGCCAGGATCCGCAGCGCGGGGCAGGCGGCCAGAAGCCGGTGCGCGAGCCCGGCCGCGCCCGCGACGACGTGCTCGCAGTTGTCCAGAATCACCAGCACCGGCCGGTCGGCCAGTGCCGCGACGAGCCGATCCTCCGGCGGCCCCGACTCGCGGAGACCCAGCGCGGCGGCCACGGCCGGCGCCACCTGCGCCCCGTCGCTCAACGGGGCCAGGTCGACGAAGCACACCTCCCCGGACATTCGGCCGCTCGCCTCCACCGCCAGCCGGGTCTTGCCGGTGCCACCCGGACCGGTCAGCGTGACCAGCCGTGACCCGGCCGGCAGCGTCGCGAGCCGGCGGAGCTCCTCCGCCCGTCCGACGAAGCTGGTGAGCTGGGCCGGCACCCGCCGGAGCGCCGGGGTGGCCGCCGGCTCCGCGCGCAGGATGGACAGGTGCGCCTCGGCCAGCTCGGCGGACGGGTCGACGCCCAGCTCGTCGCCCAGGAATCGGCGGGCCTCCTCGAACACGGTGAGCGCTTCCGCCTGCCGGCCACCGGCGTAGAGGGCTCGCATCAGCAGCGCCCGTGCCCGTTCTCGTAACGGGTGCGCCTCGACCAGTTCCGCCAGTTCGGCGGCCACCGCGTGGTGCTCGCCCAGGGCCAGTGCGGCCTCGGCCCGGTCCTCCACCGCCGCCAGCCGTTCCTCCAGCAGCCGGGCGGCCGCCGCCTCCGCGAACGGCGCGTCCAAGACGTCCGCGAGCGCCGGTCCGCGCCAAAGGTCCAACGCCTCACCCAGCAACACCGCGGCAGCCGCCGGGTCCCCGCCGGCCAGCGCCTGCCTGCCCTGGCCGGCGAGCCGGGCGAACCGGTGCGCGTCCACCGTGTCGAGGCCGACCGCGAGCCGGTAGCCCGCCGATCCGAACTCCACCGCGGCTCCGTCCCGCAGCCCTCGCCGCAGCCGGGAGACCTGCGACTGCAGCGCGTGCGCTACGTCGGCGTGCGCGTCCTCGCCGTACAGTCCCGCGGCCAGCCGGCCGACGCTCACTGCCCGGCCGGCCTCCAGCAACAGCATCGCCAGCAGTGACCGCACCTGCGGCCCGCCCACCGCCACCGGGCCCCCATCGGGCAGACGTGCCTCAACTGGTCCCAACACCCCGAACCACATCAACAGCCCCCGGCTTCGCACATGCCGACAATTATGCCGACCAGCGGTTATGCCACGGGCCCTCTCGTGCACGTCGGTCCGGTCGTACGCGTGATCGGCAGTCGCATCTCACTCCACCTCGCGGGATCCCGTGCTAGCTTTTCTGCATCTTCCTAGTAGGGAAAGTGGGAATTATGAGCGCCGATCTCGCCGCCCTCGCCGCCACCCACCGGGCGTACACGCCGGAGGAGTGCGCCGAGCTCGCCCGTCAGGCCGCGGAGTCCGTCGACATCGGCGCGCTGCCGCGGAGCGGGCCCGGAGGTTATGTGTTGCTGTGGTCGGGCGAGCACTCCATCGCCTGGCTCAACACCTGGTGGGAGGCTCGCGACACCGGCTTCCACGACCACGACGGATCGGCGGTCGGCGTGTACGTCCTGGCGGGCAGGGTGTCCAACGAGGGCCTTCCGATCGAAGGCACGCGGCGGGTCGGGTTCTACGGAGCGGGGGAGTCGTTCTCCTTTCCCGGGACCGGCATCCACCGGATGGATCACGAGGCGGGCGCGATCACGATCCACGTCTACTCGCCGCCGCTGCGCGGCATCGGGCACTACGAGGTGGTGGACGGTTTCCTGCGGCGCACGCCCGGCTCCCCCGACGAGGCCTCGCCGCCGAGCCCGGGGCTGCGCGAGGCCCTCGGCGTCGGCTGATGCTTCTCCCGCGACGTCAGCACTGTCGAGGTTCTGGTCGACGCCGCCGCCGCGCAGCCGCGTGAAGTTCGCGCGGTCACGATGCGGCCGTGCTGCCGCCGTTCATGGCGTGAGGTTCGCGCGGTACCAGTCGAGGGTGGCGGCGATGGCGTCGGCATGCGGTGTCGCGACGAACGGGCCGAAGGCGCGGGTGAACTTCGAGGTGTCGGCCACGAAGGGCCGGTCGCGCTGGTACCAGGTCTCGCCCAGGGCGCGGACCGTGGGATTCACCAGCCCGAGGATGCGTTGCATGGGGCGGCCGAGAGCTGCCGATTTGCCGGGTCGGCCCAGCTCGGCGGAGACCAGGTCGAGGAACTGCTTGCCGGTCACGGGCGGTGCCGCCGGCAGGTGCCAGGCCTGGCCGTCGGCCCGCCCGTCGTTGCCGAGGATCACCAGCCCTTTGGCGATGTCGGGCAGGTAGCTGAGCGAGTGGGGCTGGTCGAGCGGACCCATCCAGCGGGCGACCTTCCCGTCGAGCGCGGCGGCGAACACTGTCGCACCGACGACGGTGTTGACGCCGCCTGGGCCGTAGTAGTCGGAGGCTCTGCCGATGGCGACGCGCAGGGAACCGGAGCGGTGTGCCTCCAGGAGCGCCTGGGCCATCTCGGCGCGGACGCGGCCCTTGGGATTGCGGGCGGCATACGGCATGTCCTCGGTCATGGGGCTGTCGACGGGGCCGTACATGTACAGGTTGTCAGCTAATACCAGTTTGGCCCCCGCGGCGGCCGCGCCCTGGCACACCGTGTCGGTCAGGTGGGGGAACTCCTGCACCCACCGGTCGTAGGCGGGGGCGGCGCAGTGGTAGACGACGTGGGCGCCGTCACAGGCGGCCTTGGCGCCGGCGGGTGTGGTGATGTCGCCTTGGTGGACCTCGACACCGGGCAGGGCCGGGACCCGGCCGCTGCGGTTGACCGCGCGGACGCGATGTCCCTGGGAGACGAGCTCGCGGACCACGGAGCTGCCCGCGGCGCCGCCGGCGCCGAGGACGACATGCAGGTCGGATACAGCGGGCACAGCGGCCTCCTCAAGTGGTTCTCCCCAGAGCCGGGTGATCGGCCGCAGGGAGCGAAGCGATTTCGTAATGGTGTTATGAAACAGCGTTACGCTATGATTGTCAAATGGCCCGACCACGCACCCGCGACTACGACGAGTTGCGCCGAGACCTCCTGGACGCAGCCGGGCGGCTGCTCGCTCAGGAAGGCCCGCAGGCGCTGAGCACCAGACGAGTGGCCCAGGAGGTCGGTACGTCCACCACGGCCGTGTACAACCTCTTCGGCGACAAGGCCGGCCTGCTGCGCGCGATGTTCCTGGAAGGGTTCGCCCGGCTCGCCCAGCAGTTCGCCACGGTGCCGCGCGATGGCGACCCAGAGGCCGATCTGATGGCCCTCGGATACGCCTATCGGGCCGCCGCCCTGGCCAACCCTCACCTGTACGAGCTGATGTTCGGACGGCCCATCGCGGACTTCCGGCCCGACGAGGCGGCCCTGGCGCAGATCCAGGGGACGTTCGACACCCTGATAGGCGCCGTCGCGCGGTGCATCGATACGGGGCGGTTCGCCCCATCGAACCCCTACGATGTCGCGGTCCACCTCAACGCCCTGGTGCACGGACTGGCGAGCCTGGAGCTAAAGGGCGCCCTGGCGGACCGCGATCAGGCCGACCGCCACTGGCGCATCGCCCTGGAGGCCACCTTCCGCGGCCACCGCGCCGGCATGCCGTGACGTCGGGGCGTTCACCAATACCGCGGAGAGTGGTGGTGGTGCCGCCCGACCACCCGCCCGAGCCACCCGTGACGGCACGATTACTGGGGGCGCCGTTCCATTTCACCGTTCCGCATGGAACGGGATGGCACGCCTTAGTGGTGACCGGCTGTCCTTCTATGACGGCCCAAGCATGGAGAACACATGTCTGTCGGTTCCACGGAAAAGCGAGGCCGGACCAGACTCCGCCTCCTGCAGGTGTTCGGCACCATCGCGGCGCTCCTGCTCGCCATGGGGGTCACGGCTCTGCCCGCCTCCGCCGCGGTGCAATCATGCTCCGGCCAGGTCGAATCCAATGTGTGCCTCACCATCACCGCACTCGGCAACGGTAGATATGCCGCCGAAATCGGCCTGGACTACCGCATCGGCCAAGACGACGCCCAGACGATCATCGACGCCATCGGTGACCCCGTCAGCGCCACAGTGCTCGACGACGACGGCGGGGTCTTGAGAACGCTGTTCGTCACGCCCATCTTCGTCCAGGGCGCTTCACCAGACGCTGGATACAGTGTCGGCGCCCGCGCCGAGGGTCCCGGAGGCCTGCTGAACGGTGACTCCGGCATCGACACGCTGCGCGGCCGGGTCACGATGTACGACCCGCGCACGGGGACGACTCGGACCTTCACCACACCGGTGGTGTCGATAACCATCGTCGCTTAGCGTAATCGAGAGGTGTTCAGTACGAGCCTCCGATGCAGGTCGGGGGCTCGTCGGCGTCGACGTGGTGGCTCAGTGGTGGTAGGCGTGAACCGCCGCATGGCCCTTGCCCCGGCCGATGATCCACTTGTTGACCGGAGTGGTGACCACGAAGGCGACCAGCAGGGACAGTGCCAGGGCGCCCCAGAACAGCCCGGAGGCCAGGGTGGCGTTCATGGCGCCGGGGATGACGAGCATCACGCCGTTGTCCACGATCTCCATCACGATGATCGACACGGTGTCGGCGGCCAGTGCCAGCTTGATCGCGGTGCCCCAGTTCACCCCTGCTCGGCGGAGCGGTAGCAGGGTCAGCAGGTAGCCGAAGAAGAAGGCGAGCACCACGGCCACGGCGATCGACGGGGCCGTGCTCCAGCCAAGTGCGGTGGCGATCACCAGGCCGAGGATCTCGCCGATGGCGCACCCGGTCAGGCAGTGCAGGGTCGCCGACGCCGCCGTCGACCACGACACCTTGCCGGGTTGCGCGGCGTGCTCATGCGCCTCGTGCTGATGGTGCTGCTCGCTCATGAGGTACTCCCAAGGTCGTGATTTAACTGGCTTGCTCCGAAGTTATACCCCCCATGGGTATATGAGCAAGAGGGAGCGGGTGATGCCCGATTACTACTATTGCCTATCGTAGATTGGGCTCAGAGGTTGAAGAAGGAGTGGCAGTGGTGGGCGAGGAACGCGCTCACGCCCGGGATGGCGGCCAAGATGGCAGGGCCCGCCAGCAGCAGCGTGACCGCGGCCCGCCCGGCCAGGCGTTCCCGCCGGGCGAGTGGCGCCTCCGGGTTCAACATCCGGCGGACGCGGGTCAGGGCCGTCTGGCCGCCCGCGCCCAAGGCGAAGGCCGGAACCCGGCCGGTCGCGAGCCGGACCAGGGCCGCGGCGATGTGCACGCGTGGATGGCGACTGGCCGCGACGTCGTCGGCCAGCAGTTCGACCAGCCGGGCGATCTCGGTTTGCGCGCGGACGAACAGCGGGACACCGGGAAAGGCCCGCAGCAGGGCCTCGGTGCCGGCCAGGACCAGATGATGCCGCCCGCGCAGGTGGGCCTGCTCGTGCGCGAGCACGGCGGCGACGTGCTCGGGAGCCAGGGACCGCAGCGCGCCGGTGGTGATGACGGCCTTGCCGTTCCTGCCGGGCAGGCAGTACGCCAGGCATTCCTCGTAGTCGACCACGACCGCGCCCAGTTCGCCGTCGTGCCGTCCGAGCAGGGCGAGCGCCTCGGCGTGCCGCAGCCTTTCCCGGCGTGCGCCGAGCAGGACCGCCCCGCCGGTATAGAGCACCCGCGCCACGAGCAGCCCGGCGGCGGCGAGGCCCACGCGCGTGCTCGTGCTGCTCAGCGTCGCTCCGTCGCCGAGCAGGGCGGCGCAGGCCTCGAACAGTTCGGCGAGCTCGTGCCCCACCACCGAGGCGGGCACGGCCACGGCGAACGCCGACAGCAGCGCCGAGATGACCACCGAGATGCTCGCCGCCTGCCACATCGCGATCGCCAGTCGCGGCGCACGGTCCGCCCAGGTGGCCCGCCTCAGGAAGCGCGGCAGAACCAGAGCGGCGAAAACGCAGTACAGCGCGAGGATCGCTGCCACGATCATGACCGGCGTCCCTTCGGCGGGTAGACCTGGAGTGCCGCATCCAGGGCGTTCGCCTCTTCGGGTGTGAGTCGTTCGATGAAGTGCACCAGCGTGGCCGCCCGGTTTCCGCTCCTGGACAGCGAGTCGCGCATCACCTCGGCGGTGTAGGCCTCCTTGGAGGACACCGTCTCGTAGACGTAGGCCCGGCCGACAGGTTCGCGCTTGAGCAGGCCCTTGGTGTGGAGCTTGTCCATCACGGTCATCACGGTCGTATAGGCGATGGTGCGTTCCTGCTGGAGATGTTCCAGGACGTCCCTGACCGAGGCGGGCGCGTTGGTGGCCCACATACGATCCATGATCGTGGACTCGAGTTCGCCCAGGCGGCGCACCATCTGACCATCTCCTCCGGCTGTCGTCCGCCTGATGCTACCGGCGCGCTTGCCGCCGCACCTACGACCCATCATAGTAAGCTGGCGGGACTCGGACAGTTTCCGGTTCACCCCAGGGGAGCCAGTGGGAGTTCTGCGGCAGGGCCTCGCGTTGCGGGTCGCGCGTGGCTCCCTGCTCGTCGTTCTCTCCTTGGGCGTGTGCTTGGCGGTGCTGACCTCTTTTCTGCTCCTGGTGCTGATGGTCGCCTGGGTTCGATCGAGGCGGGGAAGCACCGGCATCGACGGACCTCTCTCACCTGTCCGGCAGGTCGCCAGGCCGCCGCCGGAGCCCACCTCCCTGCGCCTGGCATGTCTCTCTGCTGCGCATATAGGCCGTTGACGCGCGGATGGGCCCCGAGGTCGTCCGCGAAGGCCGGCCGTTCTGACAACAGAGAGAACAAGCAACCATGCGTATCAACCGCAAGATCCCGCTCATCATCGCCACGGGCGCGCTCGCCCTGCTGACCGCGTGCGGGGGCAACGGCGAGTCCATGGCCGGACACGACGGTATGGGCAGCACCGAGCCCGCCGCCACCACGCCCAGCGCGCAACCGTCGCCCACCTTCAATGATGCGGATGTGATGTTCGCGCAGATGATGATCCCGCATCACGAACAGGCGGTCGAGATGGCCGACCTGGCGCTGATGCGCGCGAGCGACGCGGAGATCGAGGAGCTCGCGGCGAAGATCAAGTCCGCCCAGGATCCGGAGATCCAGACCATGAAGGGCTGGCTGACCGAGTGGGGCAAGCCGGTACCCTCTGGCGGTGTGGGGCATGACATGCCCGGCATCATGTCCGAGGAGGACATGAAGAAGCTCGAAGCGGCCAAGGGCAAGGCCTTCGACAAGCTGTTCGCCCAGCTGATGATCGCCCATCACAAGGGCGCGATCGAAATGGGACGCACCGAGCAGGCCGACGGCTCCAACCCGAAGGCGAAGGAGCTCGCCAAGAGGATCGAAACCACCCAGCAGGCTGAGGTGGCGCAGCTGCAGAAGATCCTCGACCGACTCTGATCCAGGGAACTGCCCAGGCGTCACAAGCGCCTGGGCAGCAGGAACGGGGTCAATCGTCGATACGTCTGATCAGGGCAGTCGTCATGCAGTGAGTGCCCGCAGCCGGTCAGGACGTGGGCCTCGGCCGCGGGCAGCCGGTCGGTGAACCGATGGAGGAGATCGACGGGCAGAAAGCGGTCCTGATCGCCCCACAGGAGGAGCACCGGTGCCCTCACCAGGTGCAGGTCCCGCTCGGTGGCCGTCCATCGTACGGATCGCTCGACTTTCAGCATGGTCGCCCGGTTGCGCGGCGATCTCATCGCCGCGGCCGCCTCGCGCGCCAGGGCATCGGGAACGCGATCACGGTGGACGAAGGATTTACGCAGCAGGTGCCGTACCGACCACAGAGGCATGAGTCGTACGGCGAGTTCGCCGATGAGCGGCAGCCGCATGAGCCGGAACTCCCACGCATCGCCGACGTCGAGCCCTCCGGGAGCCAGCAGCGCCAGGCGGCTGACTCTGGCCGGAAACAGCTCCGCGAAACGCAGGGCGAACCCGCCGCCCCAGGAGTGGCCGACGATGGCGACCTCTGGCAGGTCCAGGGCGTTCAGGAACGCCGCGATGGAGTGAGCGATCGCGTCCACGTCATGGCGGAACGTCGCGTCGAGAACCACCGTGCCTCCCTGGCCGGGAGGATCGAGGGCGTACACGGTGTGGTGCCCGGCGAGCACCTCGATCATCGCGTGGAACGAGAGCCGCCAGCCGCCGCTGCCGGGTAGCAGCAGCACGGGAGGGCCGGATCCGGTGCTGCGGTAGCGGAAGCGGGCGATGGAGGTGTCCACGTAGAGGTCGCTCATAGATCACATCAACTTGTCCGGAGTGATGGGAAGATCGCGCAGCCGCTTGCCGGTGGCGTGGTAGACGGCGTTGGCGATCGCCGCGGCCGCCCCGACGATGCCGAGTTCGCCGATCCCTTTGGCGCCGAGCGGGGTCTGCGGGTCTGGCCGGTCGACGAAGCGCACGTCGATGTCGGGGACGTCGGCGTGGGTCGGCACGTGGTATTCCGCCAGGCTCGGGTTGGCGATCCGGCCGGTGCCCTCGTCGAACAGGGTCTCCTCGGTCAGCGCCATGCCGATGCCCATGATGATCCCGCCCGCCATCTGGCTCGTGGCCTGTTTCGGGCTGACGACGCGGCCGCCGTCGAACGCGCCTACCCAGCGGACGACGCGCACCTCGCCGGTGTCCTCGTCCACCCGCACCTCGCAGAAGTGCGCCCCGTAGGTGTTGGTGGCGCGTTTGATCGTCTGGTACGGCAGCGCGGACGAGCCGGTCACCTCGAGCGACTCCCGGCCGGCATCGGCGAGGATCCGCTGGTACGTCATGCCACGGCCGTCCGGCAGGAACACTCCCTCGTCGCGCGTCTCCACCTCCTCGGGCCCGCGCCCGGCCAGCGGTGAGCCGGTGCCCTTGGTCAGCGCCAGCAACTCCCGAACCAGGTTGTCGCGGGCCGACCAGATGGCCGAGGCGATGGTGGTGGTGGCGGCCGAGGCGCCCGGGATGCGGGTCTTGGCCACGTTCGAGTCGCCGTGCAGGAAATGGATCTTGTCCATCGGCAGGCCCAGGCGCTGGGCGGCGTGCTGGGTCTGCGCGGTCGACGTGCCGGCGCCCAGTTCGTTCGTGCTGCTGTGGATGGTGATGGTTCCGTCGGCGGCGAGCCGGAGTCTGACGGCCGCGACGAGTATGGCGTCGGGGTTGATCGCCGCCGCCATGCCGTACCCGATGAGGTGGTGCCCGTCGCGCATGGCGCGCGTCGCGGGCGGGCGGGCGCGCCAGCCGAAAGCCTCCGCGCCGATCGCGTACGCCTCGCGCAGGTGGCGGCTGGTGAAGCGGTTGCCGGAGACCGGGTCGCGGTCGGGCTCGTTGCGCAGGCGCAGGTCGAGCGGGTCCATGGCGAGCCGCCAGGCGAGCTCGTCCATCGCCGACTCCATCGCGAACGAGCCGGGCGCCACGCCGGGCCCGCGGAAGAACGCGTTCTGGATGCGGTCCACCCGCACCACCCGCTGGTGGGCGCGGATGTTGGGGCAGGCGTACAGGTGGCGGGAGGCGGCGATGGCGGCTTCGGCGAACTCGTCCGTCGTACAGGTGGACAGCGCGTCATGCGTGATCGCGGTGAGACGCCCTTGGGCGTCGGCGCCCAGAGCGATCCGGCTCCGGGTGGGCGCGCGCCCACCGGTCATGTGGAAGGTCTGTGCCCGGGACAGGACGAGCTTGACGGGACGACCGGCGAGTTTCGCGGCCGCCACCGCCAGCGACACGTGCGGCCAGGCCGTGGTCTTGCCGCCGAAGCCCCCGCCGATGTACGGCGCGAGCACGCGGACCCGCCCTTTCGGCAGCCCGAACTTCTTGGCGAGCATCTCCTTGACGCCATAGGGGTACTGCGTGGCGTCGTAGACGGTGAGGTCGTCGCCGTCCCAGTGCGCCAGGGTCGCGTGGGGTTCCATGGCGTTGTGGTGTTCGAGCGGTGTGGTGTAGACGTGTTCCACCTTGACCCGCGCGTTCGCCAGGCCCGCGCGGGGATCGCCGACGAGGGTCCTGGCCTCCTCCAGCACCGCGTGGGCCGGGGTGAAGGCCGCCTCGGGCGTCATCGACAACACGGCCGGTTCCGGCGCGTACCGTACGTCGACGAGCCTGGCCGCGTGCTCGGCCTGCTCGCGCGCCTCGGCCACGACGACCGCGACCGGCTGGCCGTTCCAGAAGATCTCATCGGTGTTGAGGATCGGCAGGCTCATGGCGGCCGCGGCGACCATTCCCTTGACCGTGGCGTACGCCGCGGTCGGCTTCATCCTCGGGGCGTTCTGGTGGGTCATCACCAGGACGACACCCGGGGCCGTGGCCGCTCTGGAGGAGTCGATGGCGATGATGCGGCCCTTGGGGATCGTGCTGCCGACCGCGACCGCGTGGGCGAGCCCGGGGAGGTCGTGCTCGGCGGTGTAGCGGATGGCGCCGGTGACCTTGGCGCGTCCGTCGACCCTGTCGACCATACGGCCGATCTCGCCTTTCTCCGTCGACAGCGGATCGTGCCGGCCGTCAGGAAGCAGTCTGGCGACCTTGCCCACGGCTCTCAGGCCGAGGCCGAATCCACGTGAGGTGAGGCTCATGACAGACCTGCCAGTTCGGTGAGCGTACGACGGATCAGGCGTTCGGCCAGCTCCACCTTGAAGCCGTTGTGCCGCCGGGGGCGCGCCTCGGCGACCGCCTCCTCGGCGGCCAGACGGAACGCCGGCGCCTCCGCCACCGCACCCGTCAGCAGCTTCTCGGCCGAGTACGCCCGCCACGGCTTGTGCGCCACCCCGCCCAGCGCGATGCGTACCGCCGCCGTCCTGCCCTCCTCGACCCGCAGGAGCACGGCGACGCTCACCAGCGCGAACGCGTAGCTGGCACGGTCGCGGACCTTCACATAGGCCGCCTGCCCCGGCCGGCCGGGCGGCAGGTCCACGCTCGTGATCAGCTCGCCGTCCCGCAACTCCGTCTCGACGTCGGGCGTGCGGCCAGGCAGCCGGTGGAAATCCGTGAGCGGTACGGCTCGTCGCACCCCGCCAGGTCCCTGCACGTTGACGACGGCGTCGAGGGCGGCCAGGGCGACGCACATGTCGGACGGGTGCACCGCGATGCAACTCTCGCTCGACCCCAGAACGGCATGCGTGCGGTTGAAGCCGTCGAGAGCGTCGCAGCCGGTGCCCGGCGCGCGTTTGTTGCAGGCCGCGGCGGCGTCGTAGAAGTATCCGCACCGGGTCCGCTGGAGCAGGTTCCCGCCAACGGTCGCCTTGTTGCGGAGCTGGGGCGAGGCGCCGTTCAGGATCGCCTTCGCGAGCAGCGGGTAGCCGCGACGGACCCGGTCGTCATGGGCCACCTGCGAGTTGCGCGCCAGCGCCCCCAGCCGCAGGCCGCCGCCGGGCAGGTCCTCGATGCCGGCGAGCGGCAGCCGGGTGATGTCCACGAGCCGCTCCGGGCGCTCCACCTCCTCCCGCATGAGGTCCATCAGGTTCGTCCCACCTGCGAGATACCTGGCAGACCCCGCTGCCTGGTCGATCGCGTCGGAGATGGTCGCGGCCCGGACATAGGAGAACTCCTTCATGACCGCGCCACCTCGCGGATGGCGGCCACGATGCCGTTGTAGGCGCCGCAGCGGCACAGGTTCCCCGCCATCCGCTCCCTGATCTCGGCGTCGGTGAGCGCCGCGGGGCCGCCGGGTTCGGCTGACACGGCGCTCGGCATTCCGGCACGGTGCTCCGCGAGCATGGCGACGGTCGAGCAGATCTGCCCCGACGTGCAGTATCCGCACTGAAATCCGTCATGGGCCAGGAAGGCGTCCTGCACCCGGCTGCCCACCTCGTGAGCGGCCATGGCCTCGATCGTGGTGATCTCCATGTCCTCGCACTGCACGGCCGGCGCCAGGCAGGAGTTGATCCGGTGACCGTCGGCCAGCACCGTGCAGGCACCGCAGGCGCCCTGGTCGCAACCCTTCTTCGTGCCCGTCAGGCCGAGGTGCTCGCGCAGGCAGTCGAGCAGGCTCACCCGGGGATCCAGATCCAGCTCGTACGACATGCCATTGACTCTCAACTGGACAGAAACGTCCATGACCGTCCTTATCTTGCGGATCAGTGGGCGTGTACGCCGGCGGGGAGCTGGGCCTTGCCCCTGGGCACGAGCGCTAGCGCGATGATCGCGGCCGCCCCCGCGCCGACGGCGCAGGCCGTGTAGGCGGCGGCGAATCCGGCCGTCGAAGCCTGCTCGATGCCGACGGCGGCGATCGTGGACAAGACCGCCGTGCCGATGGACCCGCCGACCTCGTGGAAGGTGTTGACCACACCGGATGCCAGCCCGGCCTCGTCGTGCGCGACGAACCCGAGCGCCGTGGTGGTGGCGGCCACGAACACCGGCACCACTCCGGCGGCGCCGATGGTCAGCCCGATCACGATGCCCGCCGTACCCTCCGACAGCGCCAGCACCACGGCACCGGCCCCGGCGAGGACGAGCCCGCCCACCGCGGTCACGCGTGCGCCGAGCTGCCCGATGAGGCGACCCGCCAGATGCCCGGCGACGGCGGTCGCCACCGCGACCGGCAGGAACAGGAACCCGGCGGTGAGCGCGGACTGCCCTTGTACGCGCTGCAGGTACAGCGAACCGAGGAAGACGAAGCCCAGCAGCAGGGCGGTGCCGACCAGCATGAGGAACGCGCCGGTGGCGACGGGGCGGCGGGCCAGAACGCGCACGTCCATCAGCGGCTCCTGGACAGCCCGCTCGACCAGTGCGAACGCGGCGTAACCGACCACGGCCCCGACCAGCGCGACCAGCGTGGCCATGCTTCCCCAGCCCGCTTCTCCGGCGTTGACCAGACCGTAGATGAGCGCCGCTGTCGCCCCCGTGACCAGCACGGCGCCAGGCAGGTCCACCCGCCGCCGCACCTGGGGCCGGTCGGCGGCGACCAGGCGGGGCAGCAAGGCCAGTACGGCCAGCCCGACAGGCACGTTGATGAAGAACACCCATCGCCAGCCCGGCCCCGCCGCCAGCACGCCGCCGAGAATCGCGCCGACGGCGAACCCCACACCGCCCAGAGCAGCCCAGATTCCCAGCGCCTTGTTCCGCTCGGCTCCGTGGAAGGTCCGCGTGAGCGTGGCCAGCGCCGAGGGGGACAGCAGAGCGGCGCCGACGCCCTGGGCGAGCCTGCCGCCGATCAGCATGGGGCCACCGGTGGCCAAGCCGGTCACCAGTGAGGCGAGGACGAAGACGATCAGCCCGGTCAGCAGGATGCGGCGGGCCCCGAAGGTGTCGCCGAGCCGCCCGCCCAGCAGCATGAGCCCACCGAAGCACAGCGTGTACGAGGTGACCGCCCAGGTGAGCGGGACACGGTCGAGATGCAGGTCGGCGCCGATGCTGGGCAGCGCCACATTGATCACGGTGACGTCCAGGATCAGCATGAACTGCGCCACGCACAGCAGGATCAGAGCCTTCCAGCGCTGCGGGTCCGTCGCCTCCGCCTGGTCCGGCGACAGAGCGAGATGATGGCCGTGAGCCACAAGATCTCCTTAAATTGAACAGCAATGTACGAGTTATCGTAGACGACTCTACGAGCAACTTGAACATGTGTGTTCAATTTAAGGTGTCTATGGCGAGGACGAGCTGCGCCCCGAGGCCGACAGGCCCTGGGACGCTCGCGTAATCAACCGTGCAGGCCGTCGGGGTCGCAGTAGTCGACCCGGTTCGTCGGCTTGAAGTTGGACACGATGATCTCGCGTTTGAACGGGCCGCCCCGTGGCACGTCCTCGGCCGACACCTCGTACGTGAACTGCTGCATCGTCCGAAGCCGGGTGCCACCGATGATGACCGGGCGCCGGACCAGGTAGATGGCGGCCCACGGGCAGCAGTAGTAGCTGCCGTACGGATTGCCCCCTGCGTCGGTGGCGTAGGTGATGGCGCCACCGGTGAACGCGGCGTCGATCTCGGCCTGGATGCGCAGGGTGCGTGCCGGGTCGGGGTCGTACTCCCACATCTCCTTGATCGCCTGCCGGGCGCGGGGATCGGCCTGCCATACACCGCGCTTCTGCGGGTCGGTCAGGCACCAGGGGTCGAAATCGCGGGTGTTCACCGGCGGCACCGCGACGGGCGGCGCGGCCCGTCTCGCGTCCACCCCTTTGTAGCCGGCGATGAGTTGCGGCATCGCGGTCAGCTGGCCGAGGTGGTAGTAGATCTCCAGCGCCCGCTGCAGCCGCTGCTCGATCGCCTCGTGCATGCGCGAGTTCGGGTTGGTGTCCAGCAGCCCCTCGGCGTAGTCGGCGGCGGTCGCGGCCTCGGCGACGAGTTGCCTGAGCCGCCGCAACGCGTTCAGGTGCCGATCGGCGTCGGCGACCGTCTGCTCGAAGACGCCGAGGGCGACCTCGGCGTGCTGGCGGATCGAGCGGGACGCGGCGAGCATGCCATGCAGGTGCGGCAGCGGACATGGGCTGGCCTCGGCCCACTCCGGCAGGTCGGCCGGGAGGAGCAGTTCCTGCTCCACCAGGTAGCCGGGGTTGCCCGCCGCCTGCCGCGCCCGCGACACCCAGCCTTCCACCTGCGCGAAGCACGCCCCCACCTGCTGGGCGGTCACCGGCGGCACGAATCCGGAGGTGCGGGGGTCGGCCGCGTAGTCGGCGTCCAGCAGGTGCTCGCCGATGGCCTGGAGGACGAACGCGTTCCACACGCACAGCAGTTGCCCGGCCGCCCCCTGCGGGCCGTGCCACAGGTTCACCCCGTCCTGGGCCAGCCGGCGCCGGAGGCTTTCAGCCTGCTCCAGCTCGGTGTACACGATCCCGCCCGCCCGCCGGTACGCTTCGAGCTCGTCGGCCCGGACCTCTCCCTTGAGGGCGGCGGCCATCCGCGTCATCAACGTCCCCATGCGATCCCCTCACCCCGTACGCCGTCCGTCGTAGCGTAAGTCGGGATATGGGCGGCAATCTCTGACTAACCTCAACGTTTTGATCACGGGTCGACAGGCAGATCCTTCGGCTGTGGCACCGAGGTTCCCTTGTGCGAGGGGCCGTGTGAGTCGGCGCAGTGCGCGTCCGCCTCGCCGATGGTCAGCAGCTCGGGCGGGGCGTGGTCGACCTGCAGGGTGGTGTGTTCGATGGCGTAGGAGTCGTGCAGCAGCCGCTCGGCGGCCACTCGTACGGCGTGGCAGTCGGCGCCCGGCATGACCAGGATGTGCGCCGACAGGGCGGCGTAGCCGGAGGTGACCTCCCAGACGTGCAGGTCATGGACCTCGACGACGTGGTCCAGGGCGGCCGCCCGCTGGCCGATCTCGGCGGGGTTCATGCCCACGGGCGCGGCTTCCATGAACACCCGGCCGGCGTCGCGCACCAGCCCCCAGCCCGCCTTGAGCATCAGCCCCGCCACCACCAGGGCGGCGATCGCGTCGGCCTGCGCCCAGCCGGTCAGCCACACCACCGCGCCCGCGATCGTGGTGGCGATGAAGGCGAACAGGTCGTTGAGGATGTGCTGGTAGGCGCCCTCGACGTTCAGGCTGGAGCGGTTGGCGCGCGACAGCAGCCAGGTGGCCGCCAGGTTGACGGCGATCCCGGCCAGTCCGGTCACCACCACGTACAGGCCCTCCACCTGGGAGGGTTCAAGGATCCGGCGGACGCCTTCGTAGATGAAGTACGCACTCAACAGCAGCAGCGTGATGCCATTGACCTGGGCCGAGATGATCTCGGCCCGCTTCAGCCCGTAGGTGAAGCCACCCTGCGGGGGCCGGGCGGCGATGCGCATCGCGATCAGGGCGAAGACGATGGCCACCGCGTCGGTCAGCATGTGCCCGGCGTCGGAGATCAGCGCCAGTGACTGTGCCACCAGGCCGATGACGACCTCGACCGCCATGAAGCCGACGATCAGCGCCAGCGCGCCGCCCAGGTAACGGCGGTCGGCGTCCACGCTGACGGCGTGCCCGTGCCCGTGCCCATGCCCTTGTCCGCCGTGGTGATGGTCTTCCGCCATGATGTCCTCTCAATCTAATACATGAACAGATGCTCAGATGTGAGGGTCGCAGGACCGCTGTCGATCTGTCAATCGTTCTCCTACGCCTCTCGTTCGGGGTGGATCGCCTGCGTGTGGGCCGTGTGAGCCGCGGCCAGGTCCAGCAGCATGCGGACGTGCGCGTCGTCGAGCCGGTAGTAGGCCATCCGGCCGGCCCGCCGTACCGAGACCACGCGATGCGCTCGGAGCAGGCGCAGGGCGTGGGAGGTGGCGGACTCGCTCAGCCCGCTCACCACCGCCAGATCGCACACGCACAGTTCTCCCTCGAGCAGCGCCATGAGCAGCCGCAACCGGCCGGGATCGGAGAGCAGTCCGAAGACGTCGGCGGTGTCGGTCAGGTCGGTGTCGGCCGGCATGCGCGCGTTCACGGCCGCGACCCGCTCCGCGTCGACCACCCTGGTGCTGCAGCTGTCGACGTCCGTCACTTGATTAGCTGAAGATGCGTTCATGCGTCAACCATAGGTGCGATCCGGCGAGGTCGCGCAGTGCCAGGGCGAGCCGGTCGACGTCGTCCGCAGAGGTGAACAGGGCGGGAGTCACCCGGACGCAGTCGCCCGCGCTGACGCCGCCGCGGCGGACGGTGAAGATGCGGTGGCGGCTCATCAGATGGTCGGTGATGGCGACGTTGTCGGCCTCGCTGGTACGCCCGCTCACCCGGAACGCGGTGAGGGCGCCGTACATCGCAGGGTCCTCGGGCGTGAGGATCTCCATGCCGGGGACGTCACGCACCTGCTGGACCCACCGGTCGCGCAGGTAGCGCAGGCGTTCCTGCTTGCGCGCCGAGCCGAGAGCGTCGTGGAAGTCCAGGGCCGCGCCCACGGTGAGGATCGGGGCGACGTCCATGGTGCCGGAGTGGACCCGGGAGCGGATGTCCTGCGCGGGATAGGTCTCATCGGCGAAGACGCGGTCGATGTCGGCCAGGCGATCCTGACGGATGTAGAGGAATCCGGATCCCAAGGGCGCGCCCATCCACTTGTGCAGCGAGAAGGCGGCGAACTCGGCGCCGAGGTCGGCGATGGTGAAGTCCAGTTGTCCCCAGGAGTGGGCGGCATCGACGATGACGTCGACACCGTGGGCGCGGGCCAGCGCGGTGATCTGCTTGACCGGCAGCACCAGGCCGGTGCGGTTGTTCATGTGCGACAGCAGGAGCAGCTTGACTCCCGGCCGCTCGCGCAGTGCTTGGGCATAGGCGTCCAGCACCGCCTGCCGGGTCGCCGGTTCCGGGATGACGAGCCGCTCGACCCGCACGGCGCGGCGCTCGCGCAGCCAGTTCATCGCGTACTGGGCGCTGTGGTAGTCCAGGTCGGCGTACATGACCGCGTCGCCGGGGCGGAGCCCGCGGTAGCCGGCGATCAGATTCTGCAGGGCCTCCGTGCCGCCGCGGGTCAGCGCGATCTCCTCCATCGCGACGCCCAGCAGGGCGGCGATACGCCGGCGGACCTGGTCGGCCTGGCTCTTGTACGTGGTGCGCAGCAGGTAGGAGCTGACCTCGTTGAGGTGGTCGACGTTGCGGTGATAGGCCCGTCGTACGGGCTCGGGCATGATGCCGTAGTAGCCGTTCTCCAGGTTGACGAACTCCGTGCTCACCCGGAACCGCCGTGCGACCGCGGCCCAGAAGGGCTCATCGCGGGCCAGCAGCTCGGGCGCGATGCCCGACGGAACGATCAGCGGATCGGTGAGGGCGGGGCCGGCGGCCAGCGCGCCCAGCCCGGCCACCATCCTGCGTCGGGACAGGCTCATAGAAAAACTCCACGTAAGTCGGCAGGATGACCAAATGTATTTCGCTGAATGTGGCATGTCGCGAACAGGGAATCCCGCTTTACGGAAACCTTTGTCTTCGCTGGGCGCGTCCTGCCGCGCGCCGGGCATCATTGCCAGTGATGCTCGCGACACGATCAGTTCGTTCTCGCCGTCCGGCCCCATGGAGCGCCGGCCGGCTGTTCGCGAACGCCTTGGTCGTCCTCGTCATGATCATTGGTGTGGTGTTCGCTCATGGCGGCGGGTGCGCGGCCGTGATGCTGTCGGAAGCGGGCGCGCACGCTGAGCACGGCGTCCGGTTCACCCCGATCATGTCGGTGAGCTCGCCGGATGCGCGGTGTCTGCATCGCGAACTGCCGGTCGGCCATCATCACGGGACCGAAGAGGACTGCCCGGCCGGCGTGTCGGTGTCCTTCGACCTGCCGGCGGGCTCCTGCGCTTCCTCGGCGCGGCTCGCCGGGAGATCTCCGGCGACCTGGGGGGACAGGTCGCCACCGGCTTTGACCGCTTTCGCGGAATTCTGCGCCCTGCGCATATAGGACGTCGGCGTTTTCATTCGTCGTCGTCCATTTCCGTTGGCCCGGCGGTTATTCCGTCAGGCCCGGACAGCATCATTCGCATCGGGGACCAACCACATGCCATCGCCATCAACTTCCGTACGCTTTCCGAGCGCGCCATCAGCCGGATATTCATCACTCTCCCTCGCGGTGGGGAACACCCCGCTGGCATTCATCGCCGATCCCCGCGTGTCAGGAGGCAGCGGGTTCTGGGCCAAGCTGGAGGGCTTCAACCCGGGCGGGATCAAGGACCGGCCCGCCCTGCACATGGTCCGCCAGGCACGCGCCAGAGGAGACCTCGAACCCGGCGCGACCATCATCGAGTCCACCAGCGGCACGCTCGGGCTGGGCCTGGCGCTGGCGGGCATCGTCTTCGGCCACCCGGTCGTGCTGGTGGGCGACCCGGGCATGGAGCCGCTCATGCGGCGGCTGCTCACCTCCTACGGCGTCCGCCTGGAGATCGTGGCCCGGCCGCATGCCGTCGGTGGATGGCAGCAGGCCCGCCGGGAGCACGTACAGCGCCTGCTGGCGGAGATCCCCGGTTCCTACTGCCCCGACCAGTACAACAACCCCGACAACGTCGACGCCTACGCCGGGCTGGCACACGAGTTGCTGGCCCGGCTGCCCCACATCGACGTCCTGGTGTGCTCGGTCGGCACCGGAGGGCACAGCGCCGGCATCTTCAATGTGCTGCGCCGCCACTTCCCCGGCCTCAGGCTGGTCGGCGTCGACACGGTCGGGTCCAAGATCTTCGGCCAGCCCGGCAGGCCACGGCTGATGCGCGGGCTGGGCAGCAGCATCCACCCCCGCAACGTCGCCTACGACTCCTTCAGCGAGGTGCACTGGGTCAGCCCGGCCGAGGCGGTGTGGGCCTGCCGTACCCTCGCCGCCCGCCACTACATCTCCGGCGGATGGAGCACCGGCGCGGTCACACTGGTGGCCGGCTGGATCGCCCGCGTCACCGCCGGCCAGACCATCGTCGCCGTCTTCCCCGACGGGCCGTGGCGGTACTGGGACACCATTTACGACGACGACTACTGCCACGCCAACGCCCTGCTCGGCACCGTCCCGAACGACGAACCGGACCTGCTGGAGACCCCCACCGACCGCGAGGTGCACCGGTGGACACGCTGCGCCAACATCAGCGACCCGCTGGGGAGCATGCGGTGATCGGCGCGCTGCGGCAGTTCCGCTCCTTCGACCGCCCGATCCAGCTCCTGCAGATCAACCAGGTCGGCATCAACCTCGGCTTCTACATGCTCATGCCCTACCTCGCCCAGCACCTGGCCACCGGCGCGGGGCTGGCGGCCTGGGCGATCGGGCTGATCCTGGGACTGCGGAACATGAGCCAGCAGGGCATGTTCCTGGTCGGCGGCAGCCTGTCGGACCGGCTCGGCTACAAACCGATGATCATGATGGGGTGCGCGCTGCGGACCGTCGGGTTCGCCCTGTTCGGGCTGACCACCTCGCTTCCGCTGCTGGGTCTGGCCGCAGTGCTGACCGGTTTCGCCGGGGCGCTGTTCAACCCGGCGGCGCGCGCCTACCTCGCCTGCGAGGCGGGGGAGCGCAAGGTCGAGGCGTTCGCCGTGTTCAACGTGTTCTACCAGGCCGGCATCCTGCTGGGCCCGCTCGTCGGCGTGGTCCTGTTGAGCGTCGGCTTCACCGCCGTGTGCCTGTCAGCGGCGGCGATCTTCGCGGCGCTGACGGTCTTGCAGGGGAGGTACCTGCCCAAGCGTCGCGTCATGGACAGAGATGAGCGCCAGCCCGTACTGCGTGACTGGAAACAGGCGTTCAGTGATCGCGCCTTCCTGTCCTTCGCCACGGCGATGATCGCCTCCTACGGGCTGTCCTACCAGATGTACCTCGGGCTGCCGCTGGAGGTGCAGCGCACCGGCGGCGGCGACCGGGGAGTGACGGCGTTGTACGCGCTGTCGGCCCTGCTCGGCATCGCCGGACAGGTGCGCCTGACCGCCTGGTGCGCCGCGCGCTGGACCCGGGGCCAGGCGATCGCCCGCGGGCTGGCGCTGACGGGGCTGGCCTTCGCGCCGATGGCGGTGGCGGTCCCCGCGCCGTGGTCCCTGCTGCCCGCGGTCGCCTGTGCGATCCTGCTCACCCTCGGCACGATGATCGCCTTTCCCTTCGAGATGGCGACCATCGCCGACATGGCGGGAGACCGGCTGATCGGCACCTACTACGGGGTGTACAACCTGCTGTCCGGCGCCGGCATCCTGACAGGCAACCTGCTGGCCGGCGCCCTGGTCGACGTGGCCCGCTCCTCCGGCTGGGCGAACCTGCCCTGGCTGCTCCTGGCCGCCGCCGGCCTGACCTCGGCGGCGGCCGTCAGCCGCCTGGAGCGGCGCAACCGGCTGGCGGCCTTTTCCACGTGTCACTGACTGTCGTACTCGTCATGGCGGCGCCACCAGAAGCCGTTCTCGTTGCGGCCGAGCGGCGCGCGGTCGAGCCACTGGTACATGCCCCAGAGGCCGTCCAGCCCGCGCTCGTACGCCGAGTAGGTGTGATAGACGACGCCGTCCTCGAGCGCGAACGCGCTGACACCGGGCCCTTCTCGCCGGTACGTCACCCAGTCCGTTCCGACGATGCTCGATGCGAACTCGTCGAGCCCGGCACCCTCCTGACCGGCCGGCGGCCGGAAGTCGCTCTTGCGGAAGTTGTACTCGACGGCTCCCGACCGCCACTCCTCCTCGGTGTGCGCCGCCTGGAAGTCGTAGTTGAAGTCGCTGTCGTATGACGAGGCCCAGGGGAAGCTCCAGCCCATCCGCCGCTTGTACGCCTGCAGCTTGGCGAGCGGCGCCCGCGACACCGCGCAGAGTGTGACGTCGTGGTTGGCGAGGTGGACGACGGAGCCGTCGAAGCCGTCCGCGATCGCCGAGCAGGACGGACACCCCGCGGTGTAGTCGGGCCCGAACATGAAGTGGTAGACGAGCAGTTGCGAGCGTCCTCGGAAGAGCTCGGCGAGGGATGCCGCGCCCTCGTCGGTCTCGAAGTGGTACTTCTTGTCGACACGGACCCAGGGCAGCTCCTGGCGCCACCGCGCCAGTTCGTCGCCGCGCCGCGTCAGGGCCTTCTCGGCTTCGAGCAGCTCCAGGCGGGCCGCGAGCCATTCTTCACGTGTTCCGGTCTTGTGATCGGTCATTGTTCTCTCCTTTCGTGAGCCCAGGAACACACAGGGCTACATCGGGGGCATGCCCTCGGCGTTTTCCGGTACGCCCCGGTCGGTACCCCTTACGAATCCAGCCGGCGTCTGAGGGCGTCGAGGTTCGAGTCCCAGTCACGGGCCAGCGCGGCGAGAAACTGCTGCGCGACCTGGATGGGGGCCGACTGGAGCCGGTAGCGGACGCGGCGCCGCTCGCCGGGCTCGGCGATGACCAGCCCGGCCTCGGTGAGCAGGGCGAGGTGCTTGGCGATCGCCTGCCGGGTGATCGGCAGGTCGGCCGCCAGGTCCGTCGCCGTGGCCGGCCCGCGGGACGCGAGCGCGGCCAGGATGCTCCGCCTGCTGGGATCGGCCAGCGCGGCGAAGACCTCTTCCGCGACGGCCTCCGGGTCACGCGCGGGCATCGAGGTATTCGACCAGCTCGCCCAGCTCCTTCTGCCAGCCCTCGACGTTGCCGCCGTACGCGCCGGAGTAGAGGTCGTCGGGCAGTTGCGCGAAGCCGGTTTCGACCACGGTGAGCCGCGTCCCTTCACCTACCGGCTCAAGGGTGAACTCGACATAGGTACGGCGCGGATCGTCGGCCGGCAGGCCGTAGATGCCCCAGGTGTAGCCGAACACGTGCGGTGGCTCGAGGCGCTCGATACGCAGGTCGGCACGGTGGCCGCCCTCGAAGGTCAGCTGCGCGAGGCCGCCGACGCGCAGGTCGACGGTCGCCTTGTGGCCGAACCACGTGCCCAGTCCCTCAGCCGTCGTGATCGCTTCCCACACCGTCGCCGGCGGTTGGGCGACGGTGATGCTGCGCTCGATCCGATCGGGAAAACCCATGACGCACCTCCATCTATGGCAACCATTCGGTTGCTATAAATTTATGGCAACCATCTGGTTGCGTCAAGTCGGTCAGCGCGCCCGGGGCGTCACGCGGAGCCGGAAGGGCTGTTCCCCGCAACCCGTCGCTGCTTGACGGCGTCATGGAGAGTCGTAGCGGAGGATGACGCTGCCTTGGGGCGGCCTCCAGGCGTAACCGGCGGCCAGTGCCGTGCCGGCGGCCGGGATGGTGGTCACGTTCGACCATTGGAATCCGGTCGTGACCGGTGTGACGTTCTGCCGGGTCAGGCTCGCGCCGGTCACCCGTAGCGTGTCGATGGACACGGTGGTGTAGGCGTAGGGGTCCTGCCCTTCCGGCGTCGCGGTGATCGACTGGCGGGTGGAGGCCGCGTACACAGGCCCGTCGCCATCGCAGGACAGCGCCGTGACGACGTCGCCGGGCAGCCGGATCTGCCGCCAGGTGCCGGCCTGCTGGTGCAGGAGCACGGTTCCCGGCTGCGACCAGTCACCCTGCTGGAAGCCCACGGCGATCCAGACCTCGTTCCGCCGGGTGACGAGCACTTCGTTGAAGGTGGGCCGCACGGGGCCGTAGGCGGGGTCGGGCGCGGACGGCGGCGTGATGGCGGGCAGGTTCACCGGCTGCCACGTCTTGCCGTTCCAGTGCGTGATCGTGCCGGAGGCCGGCCCCCAGATGTCGGAGGCCGACCGTACGCTGATCTCCTTCAGGCCGGCCGGAGCGGACAGGCTCGTCCAGCGGCCGTGGTGGAAGTGTTTGAAGAACGTCCCTTTGGAGCGCTCGTCGTGGCCCACCACCCAGGTGTGGTCGGCGCCGGCGACGTCCAGATCGGTGATCGTGGTGCGGCCCCAGCCCATGAGCCGCCAGCGGCCGCCGTCCCAGCGGGACAGCACGGAGCGGTCGCCCTCGGCGGTGCCGGCGATCCACACGTTGGCCGGTGAGGAGGCCTCGATGCGGGAGAGCTCGCGGAGCGGGAATCCTTGGGGGCCGGAGGGGGCCGAGCGCATCTCGGTCCAGACCTGGCCGTTCCACCTCATGATCAGGGGAGCGGTGAAGAACGAGCCGGTACGCGGATCCCGCTCCTTGGTGCCGCGCGCGCCCGCGGCCCATGCGTCGCTCGGTCCGGTGGCGGCGAGGTCGTTGACGACCGTGTCCGGGCCGGAGCGGTAGCCGATCCGCCAGACGGCGTCGCGGACGGTCGTGGCCTGGACGGGGGATGTCAGGCCGATGCCCACCGCGAGTACGACGGCCATGGGGAAGCGATACACACCCGGATGATCGCCCGAGGACATGAACGGCCGCGTGGCGGTTGTGTGACATGTCAGGGAATGACGGGAAGGCGAGCGCCGCAGGCGGGGGTCAGCGGTCATCGATCCGGCGGCGCGACCAAGTCTTCGGCGACACGCGACGGACAGCACCGGACTCGCCCGTTCCCCACGTAGATCCGCGCGCCGGCAACCGCTCCAGCCTGCCCGAACTCGAGATCATTCGAGAGGGTGCGTCCGACTTGGTCCGGATGGGGTGCCGGACCCATCCTCGCCGGGCTGTGCTTGGGGGCGAAGCGCCGTGCACCCGGCTCGGCCGAAACCCTGGAGCGCATGCGATGGATCTCCTGCTCACCCTCCTTCCTCTGGCCGTGGCCACCCTCAACCTGGCCACCGCCATCGTGGTCAACCGGCGTGACGGTCGCCGGCGCGTCATACTGCGAGGTGTAGGCGTCCGCCGCCGCCGACCGCGTTGCGGACAGAGCCGACCCGGCGGAGCTCGCGATGGCCTCTACACCTGACCCCACCACGGTCGAGACGTTGACCGAGTTCGCCCAAGCCCTTGATGAACTGCGAGCGAGCCGCTCTTACACCGAACTGGACAAGGCGGTGAGACCGGACAAGCTGCCGTCGAGCACTCTCAACAATCTGCTGTCCGGCGCGACGCTGCCGACGCAGGAGACGTTGGAGCGGTACCTGCGTGCGTGCGGGGTGCCGCGCGAGCAGCGTTCGGCCTGGTACGCCGCCAGGCAGCGAATAGCCTCGAGCGCTCCTCAGGGACTGCCGGACACCGTGCGCGTGGCCCATGCCGATCAGCGCCGACTTGGCGTGCACGCCGCGATCAAGGTAGATGGCGCGCCCGGTGACCTGCCCACCTACGTTGCCCGTGATGTGGACGCCGGCCAACGACCGACCGCAGGTATCGGGGTGCACGCTCCCTTCAGGAAGCAGTGGCGGAACTTCAGAAGGGGGCGGGCAACTCCTTTGATCCGCAGATCGTCGAGGCATTCGTGAGCGCCCTCCAAAACCATCAAGCAAGCTCGTAGGTCCACCCGGAGGAGAGGGAGGAGGACACCGCCGTCCGTATGGGGAAATATCGGCTTTCATGGTTCGGCTTGACTGTTGATCACAGGTGCACGAGATTGTTCGCGTCTTTTCGGACCATCCAAGGAATCCAATGAAGCGAACCATCGTCGGCTTCGCCGTGGTCGCGGGCCTGATGCAGCTCACCGCCACCCCGGCGCAGGCGGCACCCAGGGTCGACCCGGTCAAGGCGCTCAAGGCCGAGCTGACGCGCGGCAAGGCCGTCAACGTCGTGTCCACCGTGAAGGTGAACTACGGTCGCGGCCTGTCCATCAGTGTCGACATGGACGGCACGATCGGGTTCGGCCCCCAGGGCGAGATCGCCTCCGATCTGTCCCAGACCATGCGGTACAGCAAGAAACCGATGAGCATCGTGAAAGAGGACGACGCCGCCCTGTGGCAGACGCCCCTCAGAATGATCTCTTCGGCGTATGACGACTACGTATCAGGCCCCCTGGTGGATGACGCGCTGCCCCAGGGGACGAGGTGGGTGCGTTACCGGGATACGGATCTGCCGGCCAGCGACCTGGTGCTCGAGGTCCTGGAGCCCGCCACGCTCAAGGCCCTCCTGGCACACCGCGCGTCCTGGCGGGACGGAGTGCTGAAAGGGACGATCAAGACCGACAGGCTGGCCAAGGTGTCCCCCTCCTTCGTCTCGCACTTCGGAAGTCGCTCGAAGAGCGGGCGCGTCGGCAAGGTCTCCTACACCATCCGGCTGGGCTCGACCGGCCTGGTGGAGCGGCTGTCGGCCATCGCCGTGCTGCCCTTCTACGACGGCTCCATCCGGATCGAGTCGGACACCCGCTACTCCGCGTGGGGGCGCCAGGTCACCGTACTCCTGCCCCTGAACGGCGATGTGATCGACAGGCAAGAGCTCGGGGAGAAGCTGCCGGACGTGGTGCCCGGCATCTGGCGCTGACCGGACGGAAAGAGTCGCCCAGGCGGTGGGCCGCCTGGGCGAACTGGGGACGGCTTCGGTCAGGGGATGATGACGTGGAAGCCGGTGTCGCGGGCGCCGGCGGCGGTACCGGTGCCGACGAACACGTCGCGGGAGTCCCCACAGGGGACGCTGCCGTCGGGGCGGACGAAGATACTGGAGTCCCAGGGCGCGCCCGTCCACTGGCTGGTGGCGACCGGGACGGTGTTCATGGCGTTGATGTCGGCGTCGAGCCGGATGCAGTACTGACCGACGGCGATCCTGCGGACGGCGGTGACGCCCTTGGAGCGGACGACGGAGCCGTTGGCGTTGACGACGGCGGCGGCGCGGACGCCCGGGCCGGAGGCGCCGCCGAGATCCGCCAGTGCCGGGAGGGCGAAGGCGCCGAGCGCGCCGGCGCAGGTGGTCAGGGTCACGGCCATGGCCATGGTGGTCTTCTTGACGCGAGGCATGCTGGCTCTCTTCCGAGCAAGGGACTGTACGGGACAGGCTTCTCCTCGGGCCGGGCGATGAGCTGCCGGCCGTTCCAAAGCCAGCACTCACTGTAGTTTTTTCGCTACATAGAGTGACTGTGGCGACACGTAAAGATGAAGTCTTCTCACGCTGGACCGCGCCCTCCGGATCAGCGTGGCCTGGTGAGTGACCACAAGGATGCCGCCATGAGGAGAGCGGTCAGCCCGCCGCAGATCATCACGGTGGAGACCGTGAAGGCGTCGACGATGCCGCCACCGACGAACGCGCCGAGGGCGAAGGTCGCCTGGAACGAGGAGGTGAAGAGGATCGTGGCGCCTTCCGGCGTTCGGGGAGCGGAGTCGAGGAACCACGCTTGGGAACAGATGGGCACGCCGCCGTAGGCCAGACCCCACAGCACCAGCAGCACGACAGCGCCGACGGCTGTGGTGCCGGCCACGGGCAGCATCAGGGTGGTGAGCGCGATCAAGCAGCCGGTGACCACGAAGGCGCCGCGCAGGCTTATGGCGATGGCTTTGCCCGCCAGGAAGTTGCCGGCGATTCCGGCGACGCCGTACGCCAGGAGCGCCGCGCTGATGGCCGTGGGGGACAGGTGCGTGATGTGCTGGAGGAAGGGCGTGATGTAGGTGTAGGTGCCGAAGTGCGCAAGGACGATGAGGAAGGTGGCCAGCAAGGCGATCTTCGTGCCCCGTTCGTGTAGCAGGTCGAGCAGGACGCGGGGGCTGGTGACCTGGTGGGCGGGCAGCGGTGGCAGCAGCGCCAGCAGGGCGATCAGGACGAGGATCGCCAGCGCGGCCAGGGTGAGGAAGGCGGTTCGCCAGCCGGCGAGGTGGCCGATGAAGGTCCCGGCCGGCACACCGAGTACGGAGCCCAGCGGCACGGCGGAGAAGATCAGGGCGGTGGCGGTGCCGACTGACGGCGGCGGCACCAGGCGGGCGGCCAGTCCGGCCCCGATCGACCAGAAGCCGCCGATGGTGAGGCCGACGAGCGCTCTGGAGATCAGCATGATCCAGTAGGACCCGGCCACGGCCGCCAGTACGTCGGCGATGGCGAGTACCGCCATGAGGGCGCAGAGCATGGCCCGCCGGTCCATACGGGCGGTGGCCAGCGTGACGGCGGGCGCGGCGATCGCGGCGACGATGCCGGGCAGGGTCATGGTCAGCCCGGCGATGCCGTCGGACAGGCCGAAGTCGGCACCGATGGTGGTCAACAGGCCGATGGGCAGGATTTCACTGGTGACGATCGCGAAGATGCCCAGCGTGAGCGAGGCGACCGCCAGCCAGTCGATGAGTGGTGAGCGTGGCCGGATGGGCGTGATCGTGGACATGGTTCCCGTTCAGCCGGAGGCGTGGAGTAGGGCAACCAGCCAAGCAGTGACGGAGCAGCGGGCACCGGCGTGTTTCAGACCACACCATCGTCAGGCAGACCGGCGGGCGGGACGCCAGCCGGGGCGGGGGACGCTCGCGCGCAGCAGCCGCGTGTACGGGTGCTCGGGCGCGTCGAGCACGTGGCCGGTCGGCCCGCGTTCGACGATCACGCCGTGCCGCATCACGACGACGTCGTCGGTGACCTGGCGGACCACGGCGAGGTCGTGGCTGATGAACAGGTAGGCCACACCGGTACGTTCACGTACGTCCGCCAGCACGTTGAGCACCTGCGCCTGGATGGAGACGTCGAGCGCGGCGACGGACTCGTCGAGAATGAGGATCCGCGGCTCGGCGGCGAGTGCCCGGGCGATGGCCACCCGCTGGCGCTGCCCGCCGGACAGCCGCGACGGGAGCGCCGCCAGCTGGCGTTCGTCGAGCCCGACGAGGTCGGCGAGCTCCGCCACCCTGGCGCGCCGCCGCCTTCGATCGAGCCGGGTGTGCAACCGCAGGACCTCCTCCACCGCGGCGGCGGGACTCTGGCGGGGGTCGAGGCTGGAGTACGGATCCTGGAAGACGATCTGGACCTCGCCGCCGCGGTCCCGGCGTTCCCGCGCCGAGCGGGCCGGCTGGGAACGGTCGCGCCCGCAGGCGGTGACGCGCCCGGCCGTCGGCCGTTCGAGGCCCACGATCATGCGGGCCACGGTGGTCTTGCCGGATCCCGACTCGCCGACGATGGCCAGCGCGCCTGCCGGGGGGAGCGAGAAGCTCACATCCCGTACGGCGATCGCGTCCCCGAAGTCCTTGCGGAGCCCCTCGACCTCGAGGATCGCGTCAGTCATGTGACACCGCCAGCTCCTCGGCTCGTACGCAGGCCACCTGGCCGCCATCCAGGGGGCGAAGGGCCGGTCGTTCGTCGTGGCAGCGTTGCCGTACGTGCGGGCACCGGGTGCTGAACGGGCAGCCGTCCGGCGCCTCGAACGCCGACAGCGGCCGGCCCGGTGTGGTCACCAGGCGCTCGGCCCGCCGCTCCAGGGAGGGACGAGCGGCGGCCAGCGCCGCCGTGTAGGGGTGCAGCGCATGGTCGTGCAGCAGCGCCGACGCGCGGACCTCCATGACACGGCCCGCGTACATCACCGCCGTCCGGTCGCAGACGGCCGCCGCGAGTTCGAGATCGTGGGTGATGAACAGCATGGCCAGCCCGCGTTCGCGGCGCAGTTCGTCGAGGATGGCCATCACCTCGGCCTGTGTGGTGACGTCGAGCGCGGTGGTGGGCTCGTCGGCCAGCAGCAGGCGCGGCTCGGTGAGGAGCGCGGCGGCGATCATGACGCGCTGCAGCAAGCCTCCGGAGAGCTCGTGCGGGTATTGCCGCAACCGTCGCGGGCCGTCCGCCACGCCCACCTCGTCGAGGACGCGGATCGCGCGGCCCTCGGCCTCCCGCCGGGAAACCCGCTGGTTGACGCGTAGCGCCTCGGTCAGGAAGTCGCCCACCGTACGTACCGGGTTGATGTGGGCGCGCGGGTCCTGGAAGACCATGGACACGCTGGAGCGAAGGTCGCGCAGCGTCTGCCCGCGCAGCGATCGGACGTCGTTCCCGCGGTAGCGGATCGTCCCCTCGACGAGCGCGCCCGGAGGGAGCAGCCGCACGATCGAGCGGGCGGTCATGGATTTTCCCGACCCCGATTCGCCGACCAGGCCGACCGCCTCCCCGGCGGCGATGCTCAGCGACACGTCGTTGAGAACCGTCCGCGGTTCGCCGTCGAGCGGCAGCCGCACCGTCAGGCCGCTGATGTCGATCAGGTCGCTCACGCGGCACCTCCTCGCCTGGGCCGCCACCAGCGCGACGGGCCGAACGTCCCGCCCTGCCCGGAGCCGTCGGACAGCCGTTCGCCGAGCACGTTGAACGCCACGACCAGGACGACGATGCAGCCGCCCGCCAGTAACGACTCGGCCGGGTACCCCTGGAGGACACCGGACTGCCCGCCGGCGACCATGACGCCCCAGTCGGCGTCGGGCGGCCGCACGCCGAGGCCGAAGTACGACACGATGGCCAGATCCACCATGGCGTAGCCGAAGAAGAGCGTGGCTTGGGCGGCGATGAGCGGTATGAGGTTGGGCACGAGGTGGCGCAGGCAGATCGCCACCGCCCCCAACCCCTGCACCTCCAGCGCCTGGACGTAGGCTTTGCGGCGCTCGGCCAGGGCCGCGCTGCGCAGCAGCCGGGCGATGTACGGGACGTAGGCCACGGACAGCGCGAGTACCGCCGCGCTCAGGCCCGGACCGAAGACGGCGGCGACGAGCATCGCGAGCAGGACTCCCGGGAAGGCGAACACCACGTCGAGGGCCGCCGACACGACGGAGTCCAGCCATCCTCCGATCCAGGCGGCCGCGATCGCGATGATCGTTCCTGCCGTCATGCTCAGTGCGACGACCCAGAGGGGGCCGAGCAGCGAGGTTCGCGAGCCGGTCAGCAGGCGGGCCAGAAGATCACGTCCCTGGCCGTCGTACCCGAGCGGGTGTCCCGCCCCGGGGGCGGCGTAGGCGCTGGCGAAGTCGCTGGCGTTCGGGTCGGCGGACGACAGCGCCGGTCCGAGTGCCGAGAGGGCGACCGCCGCGACGATCACGATGGCGGCCGTCGTGCCGAGCGGCCCGAACCTGCTCGGGCGGCTTCTCCCCAGGAGCGCGATGACCGCGGTCATGCTCGCCTCCCCAGCTTGATCCGGGGGTCGAGGACCGCTGCCATGACGTCGACCAGGGTGTTGACGAGGACGAACGACGTGACGAGTACGAGCGAGATGCCCTGCACGACGGCGAAGTCCTTGGACAGCGCGGCACTGACAAGGTACGAGCCCAGGCCGTTGAGGCTGAAGGCGCGTTCCACCACCGCCGCCAGCGCGATCATCGAGGCCACCGTCATGCCGGCCAGCGTGCTGATCGGGACGGCGGCGTTGCGCAGGGCATGGCGGCGTACCACGGCCCGGTAGGGAATGCCGCGGCTGACCGCCGTCTGCACATGCTCGCGGCCCAGCTCCGCGCGCACGGTGGTCCGGGTCACCCGGGCGACGGCCGCGGTGGAGGCCGCTGCCAGGGCGAAGGCCGGAAGCGTGAGGTGGCGGATACCGTCCCACAGCCCGGAGCCGTTGCCGAGCGCCGGCAGCCACCGCAGGTTCACGGCGAAGATCCCGATGAGCACGATCGCGGCGACGAAGGGCGGAACGGCCACCACCACCGCTGTCGACATCACCACGAGGGAATCCACGATCCCTGGCCGCAGCGCCGCCAGCAGCCCGAGCGACACGCCTGCGAGCAGCACGATCAGGGCCGCGTAGAGGATCAGGGCGATGGTCGTCCCGGAGCGGGAGCCGATGAGCTCCGACACGTCCTGCCGGAGAGCGATCGACATGCCCAGGTCGCCCCGGACGGCGTTGCCCAGCCAGGCGGCGTACTGCACGAGGAACGGCTCGTCCAGGTGATAGCGCTGCACGAGGAGCGCGACGCTCTCCGGCGGCAGCGAGCGGCCGCCCGAGAGGGTGGCCAGCGGATTGCCCGGTGCGACCGACAGCCCGGCGAACACCACGAAGCTCGACACGAGCAGTGTCGCCGCCAGCATGATCACCCGCCGCATGAGGTAAGCGGCCATGCGCCTAGCCCACCGCCCCGAGCTTGCCGGCCCACGGCGCGAACAGGTGCTGAGAGGACACCGTGGCGCCGGTGAGCTTGGCATTGAGCACAAGGACCGTGTCGGGGGCGACGATCGGTATCCACGGCAGGTCCGCGGTCACGATCTTCTGCGCCTGTACGGTGCTCTCGGCCCGCTGCCGGGTGTCCTCGGTGCCGCGGGCTCGTTCGAGCAGGTCGGCCACCGCCGGGTTGCGGTAGTGGCCGTAGTCCTGCGGGCCGCCCGGCAGAGACAGGGTCGCGTAGAGGGCTCCGGGATCGGCCCAGTTGGGGTAGTTGGTGGTGAAGAACCCGTCCACGTCGGCGCGGGCCTTCGCATCCAGGAAGAACCCGCTGTAGGCGTCGGTGGACACCGCCTTCAGCCGGGCCTTGAGGCCGATCTTCTCGGCCGCCGTCCTGAAGAGGTTGGCCTCGGTGGCGAGCTTGTTGAGCTCGTTGCTCATGCCGAACGTCACGGTCTTGCCGGTCGCGCCCGCCTCCTGGACGAGCCTGCGCGCGGTCTCCAGGTCGGTCTTGGGGCCGGGCAGGGCGTCCCAGGCGGACTGGAAGGTCTGCTGCTCGTACCCCCAGGTGCCGGGGGTGCCGAGGGCGCGAGCCGGCCGGGCGCTGTCCTTGTACAGGGTCTTGATGTACGCCTCGCGGTCGATGGCCAGCGACAGGGCGCGGCGGACGCGTACGTCGGAGAGCGTCCCCCTGCCCACGTCGGCGACGATCAGCGCGTCGATGAGGTACGACGGGCCGTGGTAGACCTTCACCGTCCCGCTAGCGCGGATCTGCTCCATCGTCGACAGCGGCAGTTCGAGGTAGGCGCCGTCCACTTCTCCGGTGAGCAGTGCCGCGGTCAGCGTGGCTTCGTCGGGGATGCCCTTGAAGTCGATCTGCCGCACCAGCGGGGACTCCGCGCGGTTCCAGTAGCCGTCGTTGCGTACGACGGACAGCACGTCGCCGGTGCGCCACTGGCCGAGTTCGAAGGAGCCGGTGCACATGGCACCGCCCTTCACCGTGCCGTAGTCCTTGCCCTTGGCCTCGACGTAGCTCTTCGAGACCACCATGCCCGGCATGTACGACAGGACGTTGCGCAGCCAGTAGTCCGCCCGCTTCAGCTTCATGGTGACCTCCAGCGGGCCGGTGGCCTCGACCGAGGTCACGCGGTTCAGGACGGGCACCCAGTAGCCGCC
The DNA here is from genome assembly GCF_040648415.1 of Nonomuraea sp. NPDC049141. NCBI lineage: Bacteria > Bacillati > Actinomycetota > Actinomycetes > Streptosporangiales > Streptosporangiaceae > Nonomuraea > Nonomuraea sp. NPDC049141. The sequence continues at coordinate 41,404 of NZ_JBEZDR010000008.1, read as the reverse complement.
GCCCTTGGGGTCGCGGTTGCGCTCGATGCTGAAGGCGACGTCTTCGGCGGTCATGGGGGAGCCGTCCCAGAACGTCACGCCCTTGCGGAGCGTCAGGACGGCGGTCTTCGGGTCGGGGAAGTCCAGCCGCGTCGCGAGGCCGGGCTCCACCGACCCGTCCGGCGCCTGGCGGAACAGCGACTCGCACAGGAGGCTCGTCACGGTGATCTCGGGATAGTCGCCCGCGGTGATCGGGTCGATCGAGGTGGTGCCCCGGTAGAGCGCCCAGGTGACCTTGTCGACCTGCCCGACCCCGGCGGGGGTCGTCGTGACGAGCTCCCGTTGGGGCGTGCTCCCCGGAGCCGCCGTGCCCGCGACGCCGCCGCCGTCCCGGTAGCAGCCCGAGGTGACCATCACCAGCGCCACCACTCCGGTGGCGATACTCCGCTTCCGCCAGCCTTGCATCTGAAACCGCCCATCGTGCCAAGGGTGTACCGCTGCCCCTCAGTTCTTAAGTAGTCGAACGATCGCTCAAATAACGGTCAGCGTCAAGGCATGTTTCTGGTTGGTGCTCTCAGAGCGCGATGGACTTCAGGGGCTTGGTGGCCATCCGGCGTGGCCCTGCGGACCAGCAGCAGGACAACGGCGGCGGTGATCAGGGCGCTGGTTCCGCTGAGCAGGAAGATCTGGTCGAGGCCGGCGACGAAGGCGGATCGCACCGTGTGGCCGGCCGCGTCGTGGACCGTTGTGGCCAGGCCGTCCAGGACGGTGTCCGCCTGACCACCGGTGACCGCGGCGGTCGCCGGGTCCAGGTCGGGGAAGTAGCCGCTGCCGGCCAGCACGGGCCGGACCGCGCCGGCCATCGCGGTGGTCATGATCGGGATACCCAGCGCGAAGCCGAACTGGCGCAGGGTGTTCACCGCGGCACCGGCCATGCCGGCCTTGCCGGGCGGGACGGCGGCGGCAGCGGCCGCCGCGAGTGTCGGTGAGGAGATCCCGACCCCGGCCCCGGTCACGAGCAGTCCGGGCAGCAGCGCCGTCCACTCCGAGTCGCCGGTCACGAGCATGTCCAACAGCCCGCCTGCGCCGATGAGCAGCAACCCGATCCCGATGGGCCACTGAGGGGCGATGTTGTTCATGAATCGCCCGGCGAAACCGGACACCACGAACGCCATGGCGCCCAGAGGCGTCAGCACCAGTCCGGCCGCGACCGGGTCGAAGCGCAGCACCGACTGCGCCCAGATCGACACGAAGACGAGGTTGGCGAACGCGGACGCGCTGAGGATCAACGCGCCCAGCATGAGAGCGGCGAAAGACGGGGTACGGGCCAATGCCAGGTCCAGCATGGGATTGCGCCGGCGGCGCTCGACGAGCACGAACGCCACCAGCGCGGCGGCGGTCGCCGCGAAGAGCGCGACGGGGACCGGGGCCGTCCAGCCGTCGTCGCCGACCCGGATCAGCCCGAAGATCAACAGTGTCGCGGCCAGGGTGAAGGTGATGGCGCCGGGCACGTCGACGCGTCCGCCGGCCGGGTTCTTCGACTCGGCCACATGACGCCGGGCGATCACCCATGCGAGCGCCGCGATGGGCAGGTTGACGAGGAAGATGGACCGCCACCCGATGTGCTGGGTGAGCAGCCCGCCCAGGATCGGCCCGGCGGCGGCCGAGATGCCGTTGACCGCTCCCCAGATGCCGAACGCCACGCTTCTGTCGCGGCCGCTGTAGGTTCCGGCGAGCAGCGCGATGTTGGTCGAGAGCATCGCGGCGGCGCCGAGCCCCTGAACGCCGCGGGCGACGACAAGGAGACCGCTGGTGGGCGCCAGGCCGCAGGCGAGTGACGCCCCGGCGAAGACGACCAGGCCGACGAGGTAGACCCGGCGCCTGCCGACGAGGTCGGAGGCGGAGCCGGCCGCCATGAGCAGGGCCGCCAGCACCAGAACGTACAGATCGACCGTCCACTGCAGGGCCGAAAGCGATGAGTGCAAGCTGGTCGTCATGGCCGGTACGGCCACGCTGACGATGGTGATGTCGACCAGCAACATGAGCGTGGCCAGACAGACGGTCAGGAGAGGAAACCATTTCCGCATCGATGGCTCCGAATGATGGAAGACGGCCCCGGAACGGTTTGCGTCGTTCGCGGGCTACGCGGACGAGACTTCCCGATACCGACTGCCACCGACGCAGAATCCGCGCCATGCGGCGTTTTCTGACAGGCGGCTACCATTTCGTGGTGGATCCACTCACTCTTGACGACCTCGACCGGCAGCTGGTGCACGCCCTGCAGATCGACGGCCGTGCCCCGTTCAGCCGGATCGCCGCCGTGCTGGGCGCGTCCGATCGGACCCTCGCCCGCCGTTATCGCCGGCTGCGTTCGGCGGGAGTGCTCCGTGTGGTCGGTCTGCCCCAGGTTCGGCCGTTGGGGCATGTCGACTGGTTCGTGCGCATCCGGTGCACGCCCGATGCCGTCACCACGGTCGCGGCGGCGCTGGCCCGCCGCGAGGACACCTCCTGGGTCACGCTCACCTCCGGCGCCACCGAGGTCACCTGCATCATCCGCGCCCACATCAGGTCCGATCAGGACAACGTGCTGTTGCCGAAGCTGCCACGTACGGCACGGATCACCGCGGTCACCGCGCACTGCCTGCTGCGCGCGGTCGCCGGCACGAGCGGCTGGCCCGGCCGTACCAGCGCCCTGAACCCCCAGCAGATCGAGACCCTCAGCCCTCAGCCACCCACTCTGAACGGCCACATGGAGCTGACCGAGGCCGACCAGCGGCTCCTGCCCGTGCTGGCCGCGGACGGGCGCGCCGGCTACCCGGCGCTGGCCGCCGCCACCGGATGGTCCGAGTCCACCGTCCGCCGCCGCCTGGACGAACTGCGCCGCAACGACGTGCTCTACTTCGAGGTCGAGATCGACCCCATGCTGTTCGGGTACGCCACCGAGGCCGTGCTGTGGCTGACCGTCGCGCCCTCCGAGCTGACCGAGGTGGCCCAGGCGCTGGCCGGCCACCCCGAGATCGCCTTCGCGGCGGCCACCACCGGCGATCCCAACATGATCGCCTTCACGGTGTGCGCCGACCCCGATGCCCTGTACGACTACCTCGCCACCCGTATCGGCGCCTTGCCCGGAGTCCTGAAGGTGGAGACCGCGCTGATCGCCCGCCACATCAAACGCGCCGGCGCCCGCCTCCTGCCGATGTCCCGCTGATCGCCGGCCACTGCCCCGACCGCCGTCAGTGCTGCCGATCCCACTAATCGCCTGATATTAGTTGTTGCATAGATCTTGCAATAACTAATCAACCGCATGGGAGACAGCGATGGGCCAGTACGCCCTTCCGGACATGCCGTACGACTACGCGGCGCTGGAGCCGGCCATCACCGGGGAGATCCTGGAACTGCACCACGCCAAGCACCACGCCGCCTACGTCAAGGGCGCCAACGACACCCTGGAGAAGCTGTCCGATGCCCGCGACAAGGGTGAGTTCGGCGGCCTCGTCGGGCTGGAGAAGACCTTCGCCTTCAACCTGTCCGGCCACGTACTGCACACGATCTTCTGGCAGAACCTGTCCCCGGACGGCGGTGACCGCCCCGACGGCGCCCTCGGCGAGGCGATCAACGAGCACTTCGGCTCCTTCGACGCCTTCGCCAAGCAGCTCACCACAGCCACCGCGACCGTGCAGGGGTCGGGCTGGGGCGTGCTGGCATGGGAGCCGCTGGGCCGCCGCCTGGTGATCGAGCAGATCTACGACCACCACGGCAACGTCGGCATGAACACCACCCCGCTGCTCGTCTTCGACGCCTGGGAGCACGCCTACTATCTGCAGTACCGCAATGTCAGGCCCGACTACGTCGAGAAGCTCTGGGGTCTGATCAACTGGAACGACGTCATCGCCCGCTTCGAAGCGGCCAAGGGCGTCTGACCCTCATGACCGCGGTGCCCGTCCACCAGCCCATGCTTGGTCCGCCGGGCCGGGCGGGCGCCGCCTGGCCCGAGATCCGCCTCTTTCAGGGCGGTGCACCGGTTCCTGGCGGCCGTGGCCGACGTCGGCGGCCAGGTCTTCACCCGCCCACACCTCGGACGGCCACCAGCACGGCGCCACCGCCGCGATCAGTGCCGACCGGGTCGCCCAGGTGGCGGCGAGCAAGGGTCTGTCCGGCCCGCTGGAGATCGTCTGGCCGACGGAGGCCGACAGTCCCTACCTGGTGAATCAGATCCTGCTCATGGGGGTGGCCGCCGGGCTCATCACGCTGATCGTGCTGGGCTCGACGTCCTTCTGGGACGGCGCTCCCAGGTCGTCAGGTCACGTTAGCGGCCACGCTTCTCACGAAAGTATTGCTATTGCAAGTAATATGCAGCAAGTTGACGTGGTCCTAACGTTCGCGGCACGCGGAGCCCCTCGATGCCTCACCTGATGCCGGATGCCGGACCGCAGCGTGTCCTCGCGGTCTCCAACTTCGTCTACACCCTTGGCAGCGGCCTCTACCTGACCGCCGGGGTGCTGTATTTCACCGAGGGGGTCCACCTTCAGGCCGGCCAGGTGGGTCTGGGGCTCGGCATCGCCGGTCTCGTCTCGCTGGCCTTGGGCATCGCCATAGGTCATCTCGCGGACAAGTACGGAGCACGCGGCGTGTACGCGGTCACGCTCGTCGTCCAGGCTCTGGCGACGGCCGGGTTCGTGCTGGCGGACAGCTTCTGGCCGTTCCTCCTTGCCGTGTGCACGGCCACGGGGGCGAAGGCGGCCGGGCTGGCGGCACGCAGTCCGCTCATCCGGCACTACGGTGGCGACCGGCCCCAGGAGTTCCGCGCGTATCTCCGCGCCGTCACCAACGTCGGTGTCTCCTTCGGTGCCCTGCTGGCCGGCTGGGCCGTCCAGGTCGACACTCTCATGGCGTACCGGTTGCTCGTGGTCGGCAATGCCGTCGCCTTCGCCGCTTCCGCGATCATCCTGGTCCGCCTGCCGCCGGTCCCGCCCGGACCCGTCGTCCGGGGGCCTCGCTGGATCGCCCTGCGGGATCGGCCCTACCTGCTGCTCACCGGGCTCGACGGCATCATGGCCGTCCAGTTCAAGGTGCTGACCGTGGCCATACCACTGTGGCTGGTGGGAGCCACCGCCGCACCGCGCTGGCTCGTGTCGGGGACCATGCTGATCAGCACCGTCATGGTGGTCGCGCTCCAGGTACGAGCCAGCCGCGGCATCGATTCCCCGGTGGCCGGCGGGGGCGCCTATCGCCGAGCAGGCGTGGCCTTCCTCATCTCCTGCTCGCTGGTCCCGTTGTCCGCCGGCCTGCCGGGATGGGCCGCGGCGGCGCTGCTCATCGCCGCCGTGGTGATCCATACGGTCGGCGAGCTGTGGCACTCCGCCGCGGGCTTCGAGGTGTCCTTCGCCCTCGCGCCGGCGCACGCCACCGGCCAGTACCTGGGCGTGTTCGGCCTGGGCGCCGGGCTGGCCGAGGGCCTCGGCCCCGCCCTGCTCATCGCGCTCTGCATCACATGGGGTGCCCCTGGCTGGTACGTCGTCGGCGGGCTGTTCGCCCTGACAGGCCTGGCGGCACCACTCGCCGTCCGCTGGGCGGAGCGACAGCGGCACAGCCGCCCTCCACATGCCACGACCGGGTCATTGAGCAGCCCCTGACGGCTGCCGGCCACGACCGCGATCGAGGGATCAGCTTGGAGACAGGAACACGACGACGTCCGTCTCGTTGCCCGGCAGGGGTTCGGGCTCCTGCCAGCCGATGCGGCGGTAGAAGGCGAGCGTGTCGTGCGCCTGGCTCCAGGCCAGCAGCCACGCCCGACCGCCGGGCGCGGTGGCGGTGAGGGCGGACAGCAGCCGCCGCCCTAGACCGGTGCCGCGGGCGTGTGACCGTACTCCCAGTTCGTCGACCTCGAAGGCGCCCACCAGCAGCTCGTTCACCCGGTCGGCGCCGAGCCGCCTGGTCACCTCCCCATAGGCGCGATCGGTGCGGAACGGGGCCTGGGTGATCCAGCCCGTGACGAAGCCATCTATCTCACCGTCGTCTGACATCGCCAGCATGGCCCGGAAACCGGGACGGTGCGCGTCCGACTCGAGCCGCTCCCGGAACGCCGCCCGGGTCGCCTCGGTCTCTCGGTGCTGCCAGGGCGGGGCGGTGAAGATCTCGACATATGCCTCGGTGAGCTCGTCGGCGACGACAAGGATGTCCAGCTCGAAGTGTCGCATGGCGAGCAAACTTATCCTCTGTCGCCAGGGCGGGTAAGGGGACCGACATGACGACCACGCCTCCGGTCAACCCCGAGACCGTCTTCACCTACGGCGCGCCTCAGCTGAAGTTCGGCAACGGCGCCGCCGACGAGATCGGCTTCGACCTCAGCCGGTACGACGGCGTCCGGCGCGTCCTGATCGTCACCGATCACGGCGTCGCCGCCACCGGCACCCCGCATCGGATCGCCGATCAGATCCGCGGCCACGGCCTCGACGCCCAGGTCTACGACCAGGTCCACATCGAACCGACCGACGCCAGCCTTGACGCCGCCATCGCGCACGCCCGCGCCGGCGGCCCCTGGGACGCGATCGTCGGCGTCGGCGGCGGATCCAGCATCGACACCGCCAAGGCGATCAACTTGATGCTCACCAACCCCGGCGAGCTGATGGACTACGTCAACGCCCCGGTCGGGCTGGGAAGAGCCCCGGTCAATCCGCTCAAGCCGCTCATCGCCGTACCCACGACCACCGGAACCGGCGCGGAGAGCACCACCATCTGCGTGCTCGACGTGCTGTCACTCCAGGTCAAGACCGGCATCAGCCACGCCAGGCTGCGCCCCGCGCTCGCCGTCGTCGACCCCGACCTGACACTGACCCAGCCCGCGCAGGTGACCGCCTCAGCCGGCATGGACATCCTCTGTCACGCGGTCGAGAGTTACACCGCCCGTTGGTACACCGACGGCGAGCGTAAACGCCCTGAGCAGCGCGTGCCCTACTGCGGCGCGAACCCGATCTCCGACATGTGGGCCGAGCAGGCCATGCGGCTGCTGTCCAGGTCGTTCCGGCGCGCCGTGCGCCACGGCGACGACGCGGCGGCCCGCGGCGAGATGGCGCTGGCCGCGACGTTCGCCGGGATGGGCTTCGGCAACGCCGGCGTGCACATCCCGCACGCCAACGCCTATCCCATCGCCGGACAGGTGCGCGACTTCCACCCGAAGGGATATCCCGGGCACGAGCCGATGGTCCCGCACGGGATGTCGGTCGCGCTCACGGCGCCGGAGGCCTTCAGGTTCACCTTCCGGGCGGCGCCGGAACGGCACCTGCGCGCCGCACGGCTGCTCGCCCCGGACCGGCGGGAACCGGCCGAGCCGGCCGAGTTCCTGCCGTCCGTCCTCATCGACCTCATGCGCGACATCGGCCTCCCCAACGGGATCGGCGCCGTCGGGTACGGCACAGGCGACATAGACGCACTCGTCGAAGGGACGATGAGACAGCAACGCCTGCTCGCGACCGCTCCGCTGCCGGTGACCGAGGATGACGTGGCGGGCATCTTCGCCCGCTCGATCGAACTATGGTGACCCGCGTCCTGGCACCATCGGGTTGTGGTTCACGCAGACATGATCATGTCGTCTCGTTCCTTCCTCGAATACCGGGCCATGTTCGCGCTCGACGATCGCGACCTGGACGGCGTCAGCCTCGACTGCGCCGGCGGCGCCTCCGGCTTCGTCGCCGAGGCCGGAGCGATGGGCGTCCGGGCTCTGGCGGCCGACCCGCTTTACGCGCATGGCGCCACCGTGCTCGCCGAGCGTCTGTCGGCCGACCTGGAGCAGGGCAACTCCATGATCAGCGCGAACGCCGACCGGTTCGTATGGGACTGGTACGGCTCGGCCGAACGCCGCCGGGAGATGCGGCTGCGCGCCAGGAGCGCCTTCATCACCGACATCCACCGGCGGCCCGGCGCGTACCTCGCCGCCCGCCTGCCACACCTCCCGCTGGCCGAGGGGAGTGTGGACCTGGTGCTCTGCTCACACTTGCTGTTCACCTGGGCCGACCGGCTGGATCAGGAATGGCACCGGGCGGCGATCATGGAGATGAGCCGGGTCAGCCGGCGTGAGGTGAGGATCTTCCCGCTGGTCCGCATGGGCGACGGCGAGCCGGTCGCGTTTCTCGACGCGCTTCGGGCGGAGTTGCGGGCCGACGGGCTCGCGTGCGCGGTCCGCGAGGTCCCGTACGAGTTCCAGCGCGGCGCCCGCCACATGCTGACCGTCGCCAAGCGCCGCTGACTCACGCGGAGGCGGCCTGGACGAGCGCCGGTGTGCGCCGGTGAACGCCGGTGAACAAGGTGGCGCTCTCACGAGCGCTGCCTGGACTCCGTGGCGGCCCAGGCGAAGATGCCCTTAGCCATGAGGGACAGCTCGCCGGCCGCCCTGGCGGAGAACACTTCCGCGCGTACGCGATGCACCCCCGCGTCGTCCGGAGCCGCCAGGGCGGCCATTTCCGCCAAATGCCCGGCCAGTCGCTCGTCTCCTTCGGAAAGGGCTTTGAGTGCCGCGTCCGCGAGGGCTCGGGCCCCACCCGCCAGTTCCGCGACCGATTTCGCCAGCACCGCCTCGGGGGCGGGCTTCAGCTGGGCCGGATTGCCGTCGTACCAGCCACCGTAGAGGCGCCACAGATTGCGTACGACGAATTCCGGCTCGTCGTACCGTGCCCGCAGATAGGGCCGGTCGGCGAGCCGCTCCGGCGCTTTCACGGAGTGGACGATCTCGTCGAGTCGCGCACCCGCGTTGAGCAGTTCCAGGGTCTGCGTGATGAGCGACTCCAGCCATTCGGCCGTTTCCAGCAACGCCTGCCGGATGCGGTCGCGGCCGAAGATCGGGGCGCCGTGACCGGGAAGCATGATTTCGGCGTCCATGGCGGCCATCCGGTGCAACGCGTGCACCCATTCCCGGGGATAGCGCTGCGCCTTCTGCGGGTTGCCGCAGTTGGGCGTCACCCAGATGAACAGGTCTCCGGGCAACAGCAGTCGGTGCTCGCGTACGTAGCCGATGGTCCCGTCGTCGGTCTCGCCCTTGGCGTGCACGAGGTCGAAGGTGAGCCCACCGCGCCGCACGGTCAGCGCGTCCGTGTAGGTCACGTCCGGACGGCGGTAGTCGGTGGGCCAGCGGAGCCCGGCGGCCTGGAACTGCCGCTGGTTGATCACCGAGTTGTAGCCATTCGTCAGTACGTAACGCTCGAACCGCTCGACAACCGCCTGATGGGCGTAAATCGTGGCCGGCGGCCCCGATTCCTCGAACGGCCCCGTCCCGAAGACGTGATCGATGTGCCCGTGCGAGTAGAACGCGGTGGTCAGCGGGGCCCGCGTCCAGGCCCGGACGTCCTCGTGCAATTTCGCCGCCGAGAACGAGCCGCCGGTGTCGAACAGCACCAACTCGCCCTCGGTCTCGAACGCGGTCACGTTGCCGAACCCTGGCCACCAGCCAAGACCTTCGGTGATCGACTGCACGCCCTTGCCCTGCATGCCCGCGTCCACGACGCTGTCGTCCGATTCGCCGCGCCACACGCGGTCGGCGTACTCGATAATCATGGGGCCAACCCTGCTTCTAGAACCCGATTCTGGGCAAGGGTTCGCGGCGAGATTGTGCCCCTTGACGCGACCGCCGGCGGGGCGGCACCCCAACGGCCCGATCGGGTCAGACGGCGCACGTAAATATGGCAAACGGTTCCCGATAATCCCCAATATTAGTTATTTCACTTCATCGCCGACTGCCGGGGTCATTTGTGATAACGGCTGAACGTTCTGATGTTCTCCGAGAGAATCGCCGTTATGATTCGTTGCCGAGATCGTCTGGAACGCGAGCTGACGGCATTGCTGGCGCACCATCCCAGCCCGACCGAGCTCGGTGCGGCGATTTCGCGCGCGATCACCCCTTGGGTCGCACACGACGGCTTCCGTGTGGCCGGAACGCATCCTGTCACCGGCCTTTGTTCCTTCGTATTCTTCCACCAATACCCGTGCGATCTGCTGTACCGGCAGGTGCACAACACCCATCTCGGCGACGACCCGTGCGGAGTCGCCGAGATGGCCCGCAGACAGGTGCCGGCTGGCATGGTGTACGCCGGCGGCCGGGGGCCGGCGCGCTTCCCTCAGGCGCAGGAGATCCTGGTCCGCCACGGGGGGCGGGCATGGATGGCTCAGCTCTTCCCGGAGGACGTCCGGCCGCCAGAGCTGATCGCGTACGGGCTGTCGCAAGAACCCTCGCTCGTCGCCAGGGGGCTCCACCGCGACCCGCAGACCGAGCGCTCGTTGATCTGCCTGCCATGCGCACCTCAAAGCGGTGTACCGCAAGATGAGCGCCGGCGGACGCGACGAACTCATCGCCGCGCTCACCGCCGGATGACACCGCACCACATTCCCATGGTTGCGCAAAGTATTCGTCTAGGTACTGTAGGTAGCGACAGTGCTGGCAGGCGTTCAGGAGGCAGCTGTGTCCCAGGAACTGGTCGAGGCGAACATCGCCGGCGTCTTCGCGGTCTTCGACAGCGACGGCGATGGCCACATCAGCGGGTCGGACTTCACATCGCGGGCCGGTCATCTCTGCGCCGCCCTGGCGCCAGAGGCCGGATCCCCCCACCACAACGCCCTTCAGTCCGCCTTCGCCGCCTGGTGGGAGCAGATCCGCGACGACATCGACAGCGACGGCGACGGCAGGGTGAGCCGGGAGGAGTTCGTCGCGGCGATGCTCTCGGGCGCGGGCCGCGACCCACGCTTCCTCGCGGTGACCGACCGGGCGACCGCCGCCGTCTTCGACGCCGCCGACAGCGACGGGGACGGCACCATCTCACGCGAGGAGTTCGCCCGCTTCTACCACGCTGTGGAGATCCCCGACGAAGCCATCTCGATCGCCTTCGACAAGCTGGACACCGACGGCGATGGCACGATCTCCCGCCAGGAGCTCATCGCGGGCACACAGGCGCTGCTGACCAGCTCGGATCCGGACGAGCCGGGGACCTGGCTGGTGGGTAAGACGCCGGCGCACTGATCGTCGCGACCTCCTGCCGGCTCGCCGGCCTTCGGCTATGGGCGAGCCGCAGGAGGCCGCTACCTCAGGGAGGCAAGCCAGTCGCTGAGGATCTCGTTGACCTCCTCGCGGCGCTCCTGCTGGATCCAGTGGCCGCAGCCGTCGAGGATGTGCGAGGAGAGCAGGCCCGGCAGGGTGGCGGGATATGCCTTGATGGCGTCGGCCAGCCAAGTGGTGGAGGCGTCCAGCGCCCCGCCGATGAACAGGGACGGCTGGGTGATGGGGGAGCCGTCGAAACCGGCGAGGTCTTCCCAGTCCCGGTCCATGTTCCGATAGCGGTTGAGCGCCCCGCTCATGCCGGTCCGCTCGAACTCCGCGGCGTAGACATCGAGGTCGTCCTCACTGAGCCAGACGGGCAGCCGATCGACGGGGAAACGGTCGCGCAGCGTCCCGCCCCGGGACACGAAGTGCGGATCGGGGGCGTCGGCGGCCGGCATGGTGTCGGCCGAGAAGGCGGCGTAGAAGTCGGCGAGCCAGCCGCGGACATCGGGTTCGATCTCGGCCTCGGCCCGCCCTGGCGCCTGGAAGTAGCTGACGTAGAACTCCTCCTCCCCGCCCATGCGCGCGAACACCTCGCTGGGCCGCGGCCCGCCGCGCGGGGCGTACGGCACGCTCAGCAGCCCGACCGAGCGGAAGACGTCGGGCCTGACCAGGGCGGAGCCGGCGGCGATGGTCGCGCCCCAGTCATGGCCCACGATCACCGCCGTCCGCTCGCCCAGGGCGCGCACCACCGCGACGTTGTCCTCGACCAGGTCGAGCATCCGGTACGCGGCCACCCCCTCAGGCTTGGCCGAGCGGCCATAGCCACGAACATCCACGGCGACGGCCCGGTAGCCGGCCGCGGCCAGCACCGGCAACTGGTGGCGCCAGGAGTACCAGGACTCAGGGAACCCATGTACCAGGAGCACCAGCGGCCCGGAGCCCTGCTCCACCAGGTGGATGCGGCCGGTGCCAGACAGGACCAGACGATGCGTCATCTCCGCGACCGGATCATGCTGCGACATCAATCCTCCAAAGCTTCGGGGGAGCCGCGGGCGTCGTGACCGGGTCGGCCCGCCGTCCGACGGCACCCACGCCAAGCATCCGGCGGCCGGTGAGAGCATCACGAATCGCGTTGCCGTATTGGCAAACCCGCTCGATACGTCACGCCGCGGCGGCCGCGGCGCGCTCGCGCTGGAAGACGCGCACGCCGGCCACCCCGAGGGGCAGGTACAGCGCGGCGAACGCGGTGCCGATCACATACGTCAGGTCGACCGGGATGAACATCATCGCGACGAAGGCGCCGAGATAGACCGCGGTCAGCCACCAGCCCACGACACCCGCCCGGGCGAGCCCGGCGCACAGCGCGAGCAGGCCCAGGAAGGCGAACATCTCGGTCCCGCTCCACAGAGGCATGAACGCCGACCCGTCCACGGTGTCGGAGATCCGCACCGCGACGTCCATCGGGAGCTGCTGCCCGGTGACCATCCGCCACCAGTCGTCGCGCACCGCCCCGGACACGTTCAGCAGTCCCAGCGCGGTGGCCAGCACCCCGAACGCCACCGGCCACCGGCCCTTGCGGCCGCGGACCAGCCCGGGCACCGCCAGCGCGCCGAGCGCGCCGACGATCAGGCCGTAGTGCAGCAGGATCGCCGACAGCTCCGTCAGGAACGAGTCGCGGGCCAGCGAGGTGACGTAGTCGATCGTCGAGTTCGAGTCCTGGGGCGGGCACGCCATCATGCCGGCGAACATCAGCAGGGGGCTGCTGATCAGGGCGGTGCCGCCGGCGCGCCGCAGGAACCGGCTCGCCCGGTCGGCGCCTTCGGGGAGCACCTCCGAGGCGGCCGGGGCGGTGTGGGTAAGGGGGGTCATGTCGTACCTCCGTGTCGCTGGGGTGGAACGTTGCGGTGAGAACTCTTCCGCCGCGGCACCCGGTGGCGCGTCAGCCATCGCGCACCGTGATCGATCCCCGATCCGGCGGACGGCATCCGGGCCGGGTCCACCGAACGGCGGATGCCGCGGCCTGCGGCGGTCCGCCGTCCGGGGGAGTCGGCAGGCGGCGCGCCTGGTTACGATCGGTGGCCATGACGATGACCCGGCTGAGGGACGTCCGCCTCATCCCCCTGCTCGCCGGCCCGCTGATCGGCTTCCTGGCCGTGATGGAGACGCGGCTCGACGACTTCTTCGGTGCCAGCGCCACCGCCACCTGGATCTGGGGCGTTCTGCTGGGGGCCGGGGTGGTGGTCGCGGCCTGGTACCCGCTGGCCGGTACGGTCATCGCGGCCGCCTGCCTGCCGATCCCCGTGGTCGCGTTCGACGCGCCAGGAGTCGGTGGCGCGGCGATGATCGGGCTGATCGGGGTGGTGGCATGGGCCGGCTGGCGCGAGCCGCCCCGGCGTTCGGCCCTGGCGTTCTGCGCCGCGGCCGTGTCCTTCGCGAGCGCCCAGATGGTCGCCGGCCTGTCGCTGTGGGAGCTGTTCTTCATCCCGGCGATCCTGCTGCCCGGCCTGTGCATGGGGCTGCTCGCCCGCCGCAGCGGCGAGCGGGCGGCCAAGCTCGCCGAACTGGCCGCCGCTCTCGACGCGGAACGCGAGGCGAACGCCCAGGCCGCGGTCGCGCAGGAGCGTACGCGCATCGCACGGGAGGTGCACGACGCGGTCGCGCACTCGGTCAGCGTGATGACCCTGCAACTGGGCGGCCTGCGCCGGCTGCTCGACGGACGCCCGGCCGAGCAGGAGATCGTGGCCGGGCTGGAGCGGCTCGGACGGCAGACGGTGGAGGAGATGCGCGGTCTGGTCGGCATCCTGCGCGAGCACGTCGACGGCGAACGGCCGGCCCCCGCGCCGTCACTGGCCCGCGTCGGCGAGCTGATCTCGGATGTCCGCGCCGCCGGCCTGAAGGTGACCCTGGATTCCCCCGCCGAGCCGCCCCGGCTGCCGCCGGTCCTGGACCTCACCGCGTACCGGGTGCTTCAGGAAGCTCTGACGAACGTGCTGCGGCACGCCGGAGAGGTGCCGACCGCGGTCACCATCGGATACACCGACCAGGCCCTCACCCTTGAGGTACGCAACGAGCCCGGACAAGCGGTGCGTCGAGTCCCCGGGCGCGGCGGCCACGGGCTGGTCGGCATGCGTGAACGGCTGGCGATGGTGCAGGGGAGCCTGCACGCCGCCGCCGAGCCGGACGGCGGGTTCGCGGTCCGCGCCCGGTTCCCCATTCCTCGCACATGGTAGGAAAAGCGGCATGACAATCTCGGTGGCGCTCGTCGACGACGAGGCGATGATCCGGGTGGGCCTGCGGCTGGTGCTCAGCAGCGAATCGGACATCGAGGTCGTCGGCGAGGCGTCCGACGGTGTCGAGGCCCTCGACCTGGTCGCGCGTACGCGGCCCGACGTCGTGCTGATCGACGTGCGGATGCCGAAGATGGACGGGCTGGAGGCGTCGCGGCGGCTCGTCCGCGACCACCCCGAGAGCAAGGTCGTCGTGCTGACCACCTTCGACGAGGACGCGCACGTCGCCGCCGCGATGCGCGCGGGCGTCAGCGGATTCCTGCTGAAGGTCGCCCCGCCCGAGCACCTGGTCGAGGCGGTCAGGACGGTGGCGGCCGGTGGCGGGCTGCTCGACCCGGCGGTGACCCTGCGGGTGATCGCCGCGTTCGCCGGCCAGCCGGATCCCGCCAGCGCCACCAGCCGGGCAGCCGAGCTGGACTCGCTCACCGGCCGGGAGACGGACGTGCTGAAGCTGCTGGCCCAGGGCCTGACGAACACCCAGATCGCCGCCCGGCTCTTCCTGGGAGAGGCGACGGTCAAGACCCACCTGTCCCGAGTCCTGATGAAGCTCGACCTGACCACGCGCGTTCAGGCGGTCGTCTTCGCCTTTGAGAGCGGCCTCGTCCGCCCTGGAGAACAGGATCGCCACAGATAACCATTTGAACGAGTGAGTACTCGCTCATTATGCTCGCCCTGTGACAAAGAGGCGCAGGGTGCCGGCAATGGCGCCAGAAGACCGCCGGGCCGCGCTCATCGCCGCCACGGTTCCCCTGTTGCGTGAATACGGCACCGGCTTGAGCACCCGGCAGATCGCCGAGGCCGCGGGCGTGGCCGAGGGCACGATCTTCGGCGTCTTCCCCGACAAGGCCTCGCTGCTGCGGGCGGCGCTGATGAAGGCGTTCGACCCGCAGCCGGCGGTGGACGCGCTGGCGGCCATCGGCACGCGGACCGAGCTGCGCGCCCGGCTGCGCGAGGCCGTCGCGATGCTGCGGGCGGGCATGATCGCCAACGCCAAGCTCTCCGCCGCGCCCGGGGACCCGCTGGTCGACGACCCCGAGTTCCGCCAGCGGATGCTGGACAACCGGCGCCGGATCGGGTCGGCGCTCGCCGCCCTGGTCGCGCCCGACCGCGACCGGCTGCGCCGCTCTCCCGAGGGCGCGGCGCACCTGCTCCTCATGCTGATCGCGGTGAGCGTGTACCGCGGTTTCGGCCTGGACGGCGAGTTCGGCGACATGGACGACGAGGAGATCGTCTCCGTCCTGCTCGACGGGCTGCTCGTCCGGCCGTCCTCCACTCCTCCTACAGAAAGCCCTACGTGATGCTGCTCCGTCTTCTGCGGGTCCAGCTCAGGCCGTACGGGAAAGAGATCACGCTCGTCGTCCTCTTCCAGTTCGTGCAGACGCTGGCCACGCTCTATCTCCCCACCCTCAACGCCGACATCATCGACAACGGCGTCGTCAAGGGCGACACCGGATACATCGCCCGCATCGGGCTGGTGATGCTCGGTGTGACGCTGATCCAGATCACCTGCTCGATCGTGGCCGTGTACTACGGCGCCTGGACCTCGATGGCCCTGGGCCGGGATCTGCGGGCCGCGATCTTCCACCGGGTGCAGGACTTCTCCGCCCAGGAGGTCAACCGGTTCGGGCCGCCGTCTCTGATCACCCGGACCACCAACGACGTGCAGCAAATCCAGTTGCTCGTGCTGATGACGTTCACGATGATGGTGGCCGCGCCGATCATGTGCGTCGGCGGCATCGTGCTGGCGCTGCGCATCGACGTGGCGCTGTCGTCGCTGCTGCTCGTCGTGCTGCCCGTGATGATCGTCATCGTGGGCCTGATCGTGATGCGGATGCGGCCGCTGTTCCGCGCGATGCAGGAGCGCATCGACCGGATCAACCAGGTGCTGCGCGAGCAGATCACCGGCATCCGGGTCATCAGGGCCTTCGTCCGCGACCGGCACGAGCGCGAGCGCTTCGGCGTGGCCAACGAGCAGCTGACCGATGTGTCGCTGCGGGTCGGGCGGCTGATGGCGCTGATGTTCCCCTCGGTCATGCTGGTGGTGAACCTGTCCAGCGTCGCCGTGGTGTGGTTCGGCGGCCACCGCATCGCCGACGGGACCATGCAGGTGGGCGCGCTGACCGCGGTGATCTCCTACCTGATGCAGATCCTCATGTCGGTCATGATGGCGATGTTCATGTTCATGATGATCCCGCGCGCCGAGGTCTGCGCCGAGCGCATCGACGACGTGCTCGGCACCGAGCCGACCGTCCACCCGCCGGCCACTCCCATCATCCCGGAAAGACACATCGGCGAGCTTGAGTTGCGCTCGGTGGACTTCCGCTACCCGGGCGCGGCGGAGCCGGTGCTGTGCGACGTGAGCTTCGTGGCGCGGCCGGGCCGTACCACCGCGATCATCGGCAGTACGGGCAGCGGTAAGACGACGCTGCTCAACCTCATCCCCCGCCTGTTCGACGCGAGCGCCGGTGAGGTGCTGGTCGATGGCGTCAACGTGCGTGACCTCGATTCGGCCGCGCTCTCCCGGGCGGTCGGTCTGGTCCCGCAGTCGCCCTACCTCTTCTCCGGCACCGTCGCCTCCAACCTGAGGTACGGCAAGCCGGACGCGACCGACGAGGAGCTGTGGCAGGCCCTTGACGTGGCCCAGGCCCGAGAGTTCGTCGAGGCGATGCCCGGCGGCCTGGACGAGCCGATCTCCCAGGGCGGCACGAACGTCTCCGGCGGCCAGCGCCAGCGCCTGGCCATCGCCAGGACACTGGTGCACCGGCCCGAGATCTACCTGTTCGACGACTCCTTCTCCGCTCTCGACTACGCCACCGACGCCCGGCTGCGCGCCACGCTGGCCGAGAAGATCACCGACGCCACGATCGTCATCGTGGCCCAGCGGGTGAACACGATCCGCGACGCCGACCGCATCCTCGTACTCGACGAGGGCCGTGTGGTCGGCAGTGGTAACCACGCCGAGCTCATGACCAGCTGCCCGACCTATCGGGAGATCGTGCTGTCCCAGCTCACCGAACAGGAGGCAGCATGACTACCCAGGCACCCCCGCGCCGCCCACAGCCCAGTTTCGGTCCGGGACGGATGATGTCCGGGCCCGCCGAGAAGGCGCTCGACTTCGGCGGTTCGCTCCGCCGGCTGCTGCGGTTACTGCGTCCCGAGCGCGCGCTGCTGGGGATCGTCCTGGCCCTCGGCGCGACCAGCGTCGCGCTGAGCGTGACGGGGCCCAAGATCCTCGGCCACGCCACGGACCTGATCTTCTCCGGCATCATCGGGGCCCGGCTGCCCGCGGGGATCACCAAGGAGCAGGCCGTGGCGGGGCTGCGCGCCAAGGGCCAGGGCACGTTCGCCGACATGGTGTCGTCGATGAACGTCGTGCCCGGTCACGGCGTCGACTTCACCGCGCTGGCCATGGTGCTGGGCTGGGTGCTGGCGATCTACCTGCTGGCGTCGCTGCTCGGGATCGCGCAGTTCCGGCTGACCACGACCATCGTGCAGCGGGCGGCGTCCCGGCTGCGTGAGCGGATCGAGGCCAAGCTGGCGCGGCTGCCGCTGAGCTACTTCGACGGCCAGCCGCGCGGCGAGACCCTCAGCCGCGCCACCAACGACACCGACAACATCGCGCAGACGCTGCAGCAGACGATGAGCCAGCTCATCACGTCGGTGCTGACGGTCGTGGGGGTGCTGGTGGTGATGTTCTGGATCTCGCCGATCCTGGCGCTCATCGCGCTGGTCTCGGTGCCGCTGTCCGTCTACGTCACCACGATCATCGGCAAGCGGTCGCAGCCGCAGTTCATCAAGCAGTGGTCCTCGACGGGCAAGCTCAACGGCCACATCGAGGAGATGTACGGCGGGCACACGCTGGTCAAGGTGTTCGGCAGGCAGAAGGAGGCCGCCGAGATCTTCGCCGAGCACAACCAGGCCCTGTTCACCTCCAGCTTCCGCGCCCAGTTCATCTCCGGGATGATCCAGCCGGCGATGATGTTCATCGGCAACCTCAACTACGTGCTGGTCGCCGTGGTGGGCGGGCTCAAGGTGGCCTCGGGCTCGATCTCGCTGGGCGACGTGCAGGCCTTCATCCAGTACTCGCGGCAGTTCAGCCAGCCGCTGACCCAGGTGGCCGGCATGGCGAACCTGGTGCAGTCGGGTGTCGCCTCGGCCGAACGGGTCTTCGAGCTGCTGGAGGCTCCCGAGCAGTCCGAGGAGCCCGCCAAGCCCGCACGGCCCGAGCAGGTCAGGGGCCGCGTGGCGTTCGAGGACGTGTCCTTCCGCTACACGCCGGACCGGCCGCTGATCGAGAACCTGTCGCTGACCGTGGAGCCCGGCCAGACCGTGGCCATCGTCGGCCCCACGGGAGCGGGCAAGACGACGCTGGTCAACCTCATCATGCGCTTCTACGAGGTGACCGGCGGCCGGATCACGCTCGACGGCGTCGACATCGCCGAGATGTCCAGGGAGGAGCTGCGCGCCAACATCGGCATGGTGCTGCAGGACACCTGGCTGTTCGCCGGCACGATCGCGGAGAACATCGGCTACGGCGCGGAAGGCGCAACGCCCGAACGGATCGAGGCCGCCGCGGAGGCCGCCCACGTGGACCGCATCGCGCACACGCTGCCCGACGGCTACGACACGGTGATCGACGAGGAGGGCGGCGCGACGGTCAGCGCGGGAGAGAAGCAGCTGATCACGATCGCTCGGGCGTTCCTGTCCGAGCCGGCGATCCTGATCCTGGACGAGGCGACCAGCTCGGTCGACACCCGGACCGAGGTGCTCATCCAGCGGGCGATGAGCTCGCTGCGCGAGGGGCGTACCAGCTTCGTGATCGCCCACCGGCTGTCCACGATCCGCGACGCCAACCTGATCCTGGTCATGGAGAACGGGCGGATCGTCGAGCAGGGCACGCACGAGTCGCTGCTGGCCGCGGACGGCGCCTACGCCCGGCTGTACTCGGCCCAGTTCGCCCAGGCGGTCGCGGAGGTGGACTAGCTCCGCACATGAATCGGTGCCCGGTGAGATCTCACCGGGCACCGATGCTCTTCTATACGGTCACGATCAGCACACGATGAAGATGCTCTGCCAGCCGACAGGCGTCCGCTGCTCCGCGTTGCGGTTGGAAGGCAGCTCGAAGTGCATCACACCCTGCGCGTTGGGCTGGTTGTACATGCGCCCTGACTGGCCGTCGCCGTACCACTTGTAGGACCCGTGGAAGGGGATGTTGGACACCCCGCACGCGTCGAGGACGACGGACCTGCCGGTGAAGCCCCGGCCTTCGTAGGCGACGTACTGCGAGGCGTAGGCGGCACTGGCGGTGAGCGCGATGATTCCGGCGGTCAGGGCGGGGACGAGGAGAATTCTTTTCACAATGCTCCTTGAGTGCAAGTTCTGCTCGGCGAGCTGGGCTCACCGCAGGACGTCACCCATCATGTACGGAAAGTAATCATCACGACACTTACCGTGACGGCAGGCTGTGCTCGCCTCAGCGATACCACGCGGCGCGGAGGGCCTCGATCTCTTCGGGGGTGCTCTCCCGGGCGATGTACGGGATGTCGAGGATGTGGCGGCTGCCGGGCAGCTTGGCGCGGACCACAGCGGCGTCCTGGAGGACTTGCGCGTAGACGGAGGCTCCGTCCATGCAGAACACGTCGATGACCGCCACCCGCCCATCGAGGGCCTGCCGCAGGTTGCCGGGGTTCAGGTCGATGCCGTCCCACCAGGGCGTCCGGGCCCGAAACTCGGCGTCGACCGCGGCGGCGGCCTGCCGCACGTCGGCCAGGGCCACATCGCCTTCGCCCGCGCGCCACTGGCGGGCGACCTCCTCGGCCCGCACCGTCTCGAGCGGTGCCAGGAATTCCAGCACGGCCAGCGTGCCGCCACCGTCCAGCGGGCTGTCGACGGCGACGCGCGGCAGGTAGGGGTTACCGCGTCGGCGGCGACACAGTTCGAGGAAGGCGGCGTAGGCCGGATCGAACGGACACACCCTGGCCGCCCAGAGCCCGTCGGGAGAGCGCAGACCGATCGCCCAGTCGCCGACGCCGCACGGCGTCCAGCCCGCCAGCACCAGCTCGGCGGTGGCCTCGCGGTGAGTCATCGAAGGCCACGGCACGTCGGGGAGCACGGGCGCAGCCTACGAGATCCGCCCGGCCGAACGCACCCGGGTTTTCGGCCCGGCCGCACCGGAACACCGCTACACGCACGACCGGTCAACCCATCCGACCAGCCCTTTGACGACTCGGAACCGGACGCCGCCCTCCACGCCCTGGAGATCTTCAACGGCATCCGTCCTGTGCGGCAGCGCCGAAACATGGTCGCGGACCAGATCATGGAATCGGTACCGGCAGGGGGCGGACTCCCGCAGGAGATGGACGTCCAGCAGCTGGTCCAGCAGCCGTCTCGCCCGCACCACGGTCGTGTCCAGCGCGGCGGCGGCCTCGGCGGCGCCGAACTCGGTGCCGACGTGCGAACCCAGCAGCCGATACACACGTCGCTGCTCCTCGGAAAGCCGCTGATAGGACAGGTCCAGGGCGGCGCCGACGCTGTGCGGCCCGGCCGTCAACTCGGCCAGCCGATCATCCGTCAACCGGTGCAGCAGATGCCCGGCGCTCCAGGTGGAACGCGCCTGAAGCTGGACGGCGGCGATGCGGATGGCGAGCGGGAGCAGCCCGCACCGCTCCACGATCTCCACCAGGACGGTCGCCGGCGCATCCGCGACCCGCTCCTTCCCGGACGTGCGGGTGAACAGAGCGACCGCCTCCTCCGGCGGCAGGACATCCAGCGACAGGGTCCGGGTGTCGTCCAGGCCGATCAGCCGGTGCCGGCTGGTGACGATCAGCCCGCAGCCCGGGCCGGCCGGAAGCAGCGGGCGGACCTGGTCTTCGTCGGCGGCATTGTCCAGCACGATCAGGACTTTGCGATCGGCCAGCACGCTGCGATACAACGCGGCGCGGTCATCGAGGTGCTCGGGGATGTACTCGTCAACGACGCCGAGTGTGCGCAGGACGCGGGCGAGCGCGTCACCTGGATAGACGGGTGACATTCCCTCGGTATGGCCATGGAGGTCGACGAACAGCTGCCCGTCGGGAAAACGAGACGTAAGACGATGGGCGGCATGAACGGCCAGTGCCGTCTTACCGACTCCGGCCATGCCGTCAATGGCGACGGCCGTCATCGTGTTCGCATTTTCGTAGTAATCTGCCAATGCCATCAGTTCACGCCGTCGGCCCACGAATTCCGTCACGCCGGCCGGTAGTTGTCGCGGAATGGGTGGTGGGCCGGTCACTGCCGGATCGTCGCGTTCGGCGGAAGCCGACGGACCGCGAGCCACGGCGACCAGGGTCGCGCGCTCTTCACCGTCCAGCCCCAACGCCTCCGCCAGCAGCAGGATCGACCTGGTACGCGGCTGCTGGAGTCCGTCGTGTTCCAACCGGCGAACGGTCCGGACGTTCAGGCCGGCCCGTTCGGCCAGTTGCTCCTGGGTCAGCAACGCCCGCTTCCGCCACGTGCGCAGCAGCGTTCCCAAAGAGAAATCGGCGTCGGGACACCGTATGACTTCGGCCGGCCGGGAAGCGGCTCCGGGCTCATCAGGTTGGATAAGGTCGTCCTTACGTCTGCACGCCTTTGGAGGTCTGTGCCTGATACTCATGGCCGGTCGACACCCCCGCTCTTATCGCCGGACCAGACCGGTGAGATCCGCAGATACATCAAAAGCGCGTCCGGGCTGTTCAAGCCACTGGTCAGACGAAAGCGAACGGAATCGGACGGCCTGAGGGGGCCGGATCATCGCGTTTCAATGCGTTTGATCGGCCTCGGCGCGATTAGCGAGAATGAAGGCCATGGGTGAGGGTGACGAGGGTGGCGCGCGGATGCTGAGCAGCCATGGTGCCCTGCTGTCGCCGTCCGGCAATGGGGGCGAGGTGTGCCCTTACCAAGGTCTGGTGCCGTTCGAGAGCGAGAAGACCGAGTTCTTCTTCGGACGTGCGCGGGCGACCCGCAGCCTTCTTGACCGCCTGGGACCGCGCCTGGACGAGCACGGGTCCATCCTGCTGATCTCGGGTGCCTCGGGCGTGGGCAAGTCGTCGCTGTTACGGGCGGGGCTGATGCCCGCGCTGGCGAAGGGGATGTTGCCGGTCGCCGGATCGCGGCGTTGGCCGCGGCTGCTCGTCACGCCGACCTCAAGGCCGTTGCGGGCACTGGCCGAAGGGTGGGCGGAGGTGTTCGGCGGGCGTGTCGAGACGGTGTACGAGCACCTGCGGGACGATCCGCGGCGGACGCTGTCGGGGGCTCTCCCACCGGACGGTCGTCTCCTCCTGGTGGTCGATCAGTTCGAGGAACTGTTCGTCCTGGTGACCGACGAGCAGGAGCGCCAGGCGTTCGTACGGGTCCTGGACGCCCTGGCCGAAGGCCCGCGGGGCGCCGGAGTGATCATCGGGGTGCGCGCGGACTACTGGGACCGCTGCGCGGCCTACCCGCAGTTCGCCGAGGCCATCCAGGACGGTCAGGTCATCGTCGAGCCGATGGCGGAGTCGGATCTGCGGCTGGCCATCACCGGCCCCGCGGCCGCGGTGGACCTGGAGATCGAGCCCGGCCTGGTGGAGACCATCCTGGGGGAGTTACGCGCCGGCCAGGACGACGGCGACAGCTACGAGGCCGGAGCCCTGCCCCTGCTCTCGCAGGCTCTGCGCAACACCTGGGGGAGACGGGAGAAGGGCCGGCTGACCGTCCGGGGTTATGAGGAGTCCGGCCGGGTCCGCGACTCCGTGCGGCGTACGGCCGACGAGGTCCTGGAGCGACTGCCGGCCGAGGACCGCAAGGCCGCGCTCCGGATCTTCCGGCGCATGACCTTGATCACCGCGGGCGGGCGGGTGGCGCGGCGCAGGGCGACGCTGACCGAGATCCACGCCGCCGCGTCGGCGGACTCGGCGGAGCGGCGAGAGCGGGCGGATGCGCTGCTGTCCGCGTTCGCCGACCAGCGCCTGCTCACCCTGTACGAGGACACCGTCGAGATCGCCCACGACGCGCTCCTGATCGCCTGGCCGACGCTCCGCCAATGGCTCGAACCCGACTTCACCGCACAAGCGGTGTACGACCAGCTCATCGACGACGCCGCCCAGTGGGCCGAGCACCACCGCGATCCCGCCTTCCTCTACCGGGGCGCCCGGCTGCTGGCGGTCCAGGACACCCGGCCCCGCTGGGACCGCGACCCCGACAGCTTCCCGCCGCCCGGCCCTACCGTGGAGCGCTTCATCACGGCATCGACGGGGGCGGCCCGGCGGGCCGGCCGCCGCCGACGCCTCGTCATGGCCGGCCTCGCGGCGCTGTCGGTGCTCGCCCTCATCGCGGCCGGCGCCGCCGTCAACGCGGCGAACGACGCCGTTCGGCAACGCACAACGGCGGTCTCGCGCCGGGTGGCGGCGGCGAGCGAGGTCACCGGTGACACCACCCTGGCCTCGATGCTGGCCATGGCGGCCTGGCGGATCGCGCACACCGACGAAGCCCGCAACCGCGTTCTGGTCGCGGCGACCCGCACCGGCCGGGGAACCCTCACCGGGCACACGAGAGGCGTCATGGCACTGGAATTCAGCCCCGACGGTTCGATCATCGCGACCGGAAGCGACGACGGCACCGCGCGGCTCTGGGACACGGCGACGCGGCGGCAGCTCGGCGCCCCGATCACCCGGCCGAAATACGACTGCTCAGACGTCGAGCTGGCCTTCAGCCCCGATGGCCGGACACTGGCCACGGCATGTCTCAGCACCGTCCGGTTCTATGACGTGGCCACCCATCGCGAGGTGGGCACCCCGCTGGAGCACGAGGAGGTCGTGTCGGCGATCGCGTACAACCCGGACGGGAAGACCTTCGTGACCGGTGACTTCAGAGGCGTCGTCCGGCAGTGGGACGTGGCCACGCACCGTCCGCACGGGACTCCCATGGGCCGCCCCGACAACGGGCCGCAACTCTCCAGCATCATCCAAGAGGTGGCCTTCAGCCGGGACGGAAAGACCCTGGCCACCGCGGGCAACGTGACCGCACGGCTCTGGGACACCGCCACATCCCGCCAGATCGGCACCCCGTTCGCCCGGCACGCCAAAGGTGTGACCGGTGTCGCCATCAGCCCGGACGGTGCCACCCTCGCGACCGTGGGCTACGACAGAACCGCCCGGCTGTGGAACATAGCCACGCGAAAGCAGACGGGTGTGCTCAAGGAACGCTCTGCCCTTTTCAATGCGATCGTCTTCAGCCCGGACGGCACTCGGCTCGCCACCGCGGGATCCGGCGGTCGAACCGTCCTGTGGGACACGGCCAGCCGACAACAGCTGGTCGCGCTCGCCGACAATCTCAGCGGTGTCGCGCGCGTGGCGTTCAGTCCGGACGGAAAGCTGCTCGCCGCGGCCAGTGACGACGGCGTGGTACGGCTGGCCGACCCGCAGGTCCACCTGCAGATCGGCACTCCGATGCCCGCACAGGGCGCCGTCGCGCTGAGCCCTGACGGACGGACCTTGGCCGCCGGAGCGGGGAGCGACGACAAGGACCCCGCGATCCAGCTGTGGGACGTGGCCACCCAGCGTCCCATCGGCCCCCCGCTGCGTCCCAAGGGCGCTCGCCGTTCCGTGGCCACGATCGGATTCACCCCCGACGGGCGGACGCTCCTGACGTCCCACTCAGACGGCCTGCGGCTCTGGGACCTCGCGAGCCGCCGCGAGCTCGTCCATGACGGAACGCTCACGGGCGTGACCAAGCTCAGCCCCGACGGCAGATTCGTCGCCGTACAGCAGGACAAGGCCATCGCGTTCTGGGACGTCGCGCGCCGCCGGGAGAGCGGGCCGCGCATTCGCGTCACCGACCACACCGACCTGCTCACGGCGATGGCGATCAGCCCCGACGGCGCGACCCTGGCGAGCACGGGCTACGACAACCGGGTGCGGCTCTTCGACGTGGCCACCCGCCGCCAGTTCCCGGGCCCGGCGGCAGCGGCCGACGGCGGATTCATCAACGACCTGGCCTTCAGCCCCGACGGCCGGCGGCTGGCCTTCACAGCCGGCGACTACTCCGTCCGGCTGTGGGACGTCGCGCGCCGCCGTCAGATCGGCATCGGCCTGATCGTCGAGGACGGCCCGGTCAACGCGCTCGAGTTCAGCCCGGACAGCCAGATCCTCGCCACCGGCGCCACCGGCGGCGATGTACAGCTCTGGGACCTGCGGACTTATCGACCGCTTGGTTCCCTGATGGTGGGCCACACCCGCGGCGTGACCGCGCTCGCCTACGGCCGGGACGGGAAGGCGGTCGCCACGGTGGCCAACGACGGGACCGCGCGGCTGTGGAACGTCGCCACACCCGCCAATCTGGAGGCCGCGGCCTGCGCCAACGCGGGCCGCTCCCTCACTCGCGACGAATGGGAGAACTACGTGCCGGAGGAGGACTACCAGCAGACGTGTCCGTGACCCTGGACCCCACCACGGAGGCAGCGAGCATGTTCCTGCGAGGTTTCCGGCGACGGACGGGCAAGCCCGTCCCGGAACTGGCCGCGTTGTTCCGCTCGATCGTCGCGGACGGCCGGCAGATCCACCCGATGGCGTCGGATTTCCTGGAACACTTCATGGACGGCGTCGGTGCCTCCAGGACGATGTCACTGCGCTGGCTCCGCTCGTTCAAAGTGATCAAGAAAGCCGAGCGCAAGAACCAGCGCCGTTTCGAACGGCAGCTCACGCGAGAGGCGGGGCTGCTGCGGGACGGCGACTCCACCTGGTTACACGATTACTGGGACGCGCGGGTCAACGCGTTCATCGGCACGGAGCTGTTCTACGTCAGCAGGATGAGCCTGCTGCGCTCGCAGGGCTCGTTCGTCCTGACCCGGACCGGACCGGAGGTGCGGGCGTCCGGTACGGTGCGCCATCACTGGTTCGATCCCTATGACTGGGACCGCGGCCGATGGGTCTACATTCCCCGGCACGGATTCGTGCCCATCGCGGTCGGCCGGGAGCTGGTGGAGTCCGATGAGGCGCGCAATTTCCTGATGGAATCACGTCATGTCCAGACACTGGTAGGCACGTGCAGGGATGGCCGGTGGCCCCGGCACGGGAGGGCGGTGTTCGAGTGGTCGCTGGTGAGGACGACGCGCTGATGACCGCGGATCATCCCCGTCCACCCGATCCCACCGAGGCCGGCAGCGCCGCGGACTTCGTCCGGTCGCTGGTCCGGCTCAAACAGTGGGCCGGCGAGCCATCCTTGAGCAGGCTGCGGTCTCTCGGCGGCCAGACGGTGACCTCGGATGGCGTCACGATCGACGCGTTGCCCAAAAGCACGACCTCGCAGGTGCTACGGCAGACCGACAGGCTGCCGCGGTGGGATTTCGTGCAGGCCTTCGTCACCGCCTGCCTGCGTTACCGCGACTATCCGAGCGAGCTCATCCCCGCTGAGCTCGAACGCTGGCGGGTGGCCAGGGCCGCCTTGACCGAGCCGGTCGCTCCTGCGGAGACCCCGGCGGAGACGGTCGCGGAGGGTGACACGGCGGGGATCGAGGCGGCTCCCGCCGGCCGGGACCATGCCGTCGAACTCCTGGCGCGGCGTGTGGCCCGGGAGGAGGACCGGGCGCGTAAAGGGCTGCTCGGCGGCTACAGCATCGCGCCGGTCTCGTTCGAACTGTACGCGGACCCGATCCGCCACCACGACGACCCTGGGGAGGTGAAGGACGACCTGCACTCGATCGGGACGTTCTTCAGCGGGCTGCAACCGCAGCGCCTGCTGGTCGTGGGCGAGTCGGGAGCGGGCAAGACGGTGCTCGCCATCGAACTGGTGCTGCAACTGCTGGAGCCCCTCCTGACCACCGGCGGACGAGCCGGTCACCGACAGCTGGTGCCGGTACGCCTGAACGCCGCACGATGGACCTTGGGCAGCCCGTTCGAACCCTGGCTGGCCGAACAACTCGTGCGGGACTTCGGACTCGCGGCCAAGGACGCGGAGCGGCTGGTGCGGGACCGCCAGGTGCTGCCGGTGCTGGACGGGCTGGACGAACTGGACCCCGAGCCGTCAACGGGGCCGCCCCGCCGGGCGATCGGCCTGCTGGCCGCGCTCAACCGGTACAGCGACCTTTCCGGACGGCGACCGGGGGCGGTCGTCGTGACCTGCCGCGCTGACCGCTACACCGAGCTGTCCGAAGCCCGCGCCGGACTCGACAACGCCACCCGGATCCATCTGCGTGACCTGACCATCGAACAGATCAACGCGTACCTGCGCACCCGCTGGCCGGACGGCCATCCCTGCGACACGTACCGCGACGGCATCCACGCGGCACTGTCCGGACCATCGGGGACGGCCATCCGCACCGCCCTGG
Source organism: Nonomuraea sp. NPDC049141 (assembly GCF_040648415.1). NCBI lineage: Bacteria > Bacillati > Actinomycetota > Actinomycetes > Streptosporangiales > Streptosporangiaceae > Nonomuraea > Nonomuraea sp. NPDC049141. The sequence goes on along the minus strand of NZ_JBEZDR010000008.1, from coordinate 13,797 downwards.
CCACGCCGTGGCGGCTGTTGCTGACCGTGACCGCCGTGGAGTCCGGCGCCGATCCGGCCGAGCTGCTCCGCGCCGGCCCGGACCCCGACCCGCGGGTGGCGGCGGCGCGGATCGCCCGGAGGCTGCTCGACGCGTACGTCCCGGCGGCGACCGGCCTGACCCCACGCACCGCCCACGGCACCCCGTACCGTCCCGAACAGGTGCGGTCCTGGCTGGAGAACCTGGCCTCGCACCTGCGGTGGCAGGCCGCCTACACCGCCGGGACGGATCGGCCGCCGCCAGGTCTGACGCCGATCGACATCGTCCCGCACCTGCTGTGGCCGATCGGCGGCCGGCGGCGGGTCCGGGCGTTGCACTGTCTGTTCTGCGTGATCTTCGCCGTCATCGCCATGCTGGCGTTCTGGGCGGGGTCGGGGGCCGAGCGCCCGGGTGACCCGCGCGACTGGCTCGACGCGGGGGAGGGGCTCACCTTGGCGCTCATGGCGGGCTGGGTGGGCATCGCCACCGGCCTGTCGCTGTCGCCGTGGCCGGCCGCCGCCGGTGGGCGGGCCAACGTCCCGCACCGGCGGCGCATGATCGGCGGTCTGCTCGGCGCCCTGGTGGGCAGCCCGGTCGGCGTGCTCTGCGGCCTGGCCGGGTACGTGCTGACCGGCGGCAAGGTCTTCGACCCCGGTTTCGCCGTCGCCGCGGGAGCGGCTGGGGGCGGGGTGTTCGGGGCGGTCCTCGGATTGACCGCCGCCGCGCGGCGGGGAGCCGAGCGCATGTCCATATCCGAGGCGGTCCGCGCCGAGCCGGTCATCCTGCTGGGCTTCGGACTGTGCGGCGCCCTCACCGGACTGCCGCCGCTGCGCCTGGCCGACGCCGGCCCGCTCCCCCTGGCCGCGGAGATCGTGGGGGCCTTCGCGTCGGCCTTCGCGCTCGGGGTCATCTTCAAGATCGCCACGGGTGGCTGGAGCAAGGACGCGGAGCTGGCCCACCCGCGAGAGGCCCTGCGCCGCAACCCGATGATCGGAGTGGCCTTCGGCCTCACCGGCGGTGTCGCCGCCTTCCTCGTGTTCGTCATGAACCGGGGAGTCGTCGAGTCGCTGGCGTGCGCGCTCATCGGCGGTGTGACCTTCGGCCTCGCCTTCGGCGCGATCGCCTGGTCCCGCACCATGATCGGCCTGATCGTCTCGGCCGCTCGTGGGGTGCTTCCGCTGCGGCTGTGGACCTTTCTCGACTGGGCCTGCGAGGCACGGTTGCTACGCGTCAGCGGCGCCACCTACCAGTTCCGGCACCGCGAACTCCAGGACTTCCTGACCCCGCAGGAGGACGACTGAGCTCTCAGCGCAGGTAAGAGGCGCCGTTGAGGTCGAGCACCGTGCCGCTGACGAACTCCGCCTCGGCCGAGGCGAGATAGCGCACCGCCGCCGCCACCTCCTCCGGCTGGGCGATCCGGCCGAACGGGCTCTGCGCCTCGACTCCGGGCCGGTTCTCCTCGGTCAGGAGGGTGGCCGCCATGTCCGTCTCGACGAACCCCGGCGCCACCGAGGAGACCGCGATGCGATGCGGGGCGAGCGCGATGGCCAGCGACTGGCCCATCGCGGTCAGGCCGGCCTTGGCGGCGGCGTATCCCGGCGCCTGCGGCTCACCCCGGTAGGCGCCGCGGGAGGCGACGTTGACGATGCGGCCGCCACGGCCACGCTCCACCATGTGCCGGGCCACGCACCAGGAGACGTTCGCGGCGCCGATCAGGTCCACCGCGACGGTCTCGCGCCAGATCCGCTGCCAGTCCGCGTAGTCCACGGTCAGCGGGTCGTGGAAGAGGTAGACGGCGGCGTTGTTCACGAGCACGTCGATGCCGTCGAGGGCGTCGATCGCCGCCGAGACGAACGCGGCGACGGCGTCCGGATCCGCTATGTCGCCCTGGACGACGGTGTGGCCCTCGCCGTCGAGCGCCGCTCTGGTCTTCTCCGCCTCGTCGGGGGAGTTGCGGTGGTGGACCGCGACCCGGTCGCCTCCGGCGGCGAAGATCTTGGCGACCTCGCGGCCGATTCCGCGCGACGATCCGGTCACGAGTACGCCTCGGCTGTTCACATTGACCTCTTTCCGTCTGGACACGCTGCGATGCAGAGTATCGGGCGGGTGTAAGGCCGCTCCTCGCCGTACGCACTCGCCGGACCATTCAGAATCGTCGACCTGGCCTCCGATTACGGCAGCTGCGCCTGGTACCTCCGCTGGTGGCCGGCCCCGGCACGATGATCACGGTGGAGAAGACAAGCCCCGCGGCGACGGGTGAAGCGATGGTGGACGCCCGGCCGGCGGCCGGGGCGGAAGGAATGTCGGCGTGTCTGTAGCCGACGCCACACCCACGCCAAGGCTGATCAAGACGGCCACCATCCCGGCCAGATAGCTCCACGGTCTCTCGGCCATTTATCGCCGGACCTTACACGCCGGCACGCCCGATCGCGCCGGTCAGGCCCGGCTGAGCCTGGCCCAGCTCGATGAGGCCCTGAACGCCTGGATCATCGGCGACTACCACCTGCGCATCCACCCCGAAACCCGCCAGCCACCGGCCGCTCGCTGGGCACAGGGCGGATTCCTGCCGCAGATGCCGGACTCCCTGGAACAGCTGGACCTGCTGCTGCTCACCGTGGCCAAGCCCCGTAAGGTCCACCCCGACGGCATCCACGCGTTCGGGCTGCGCTACCTGGACCCCACGCTGGCTGCGTTCGTCGGAGAAAGCGTCGTTATCCGGTACGACCCCCGCGACCTGGCCGAACTACGGATCTTCCACTGCGGTGTCTTCATCTGCCGGGCGATCTGCGCCGAGCTGGCCGGCACCACCATCAGCATGCGGGAGATCATCGCGGCCCGCCGCGCCCGTCGCCGTCAGCTCACCCGCGATCTGGCCGAACGCACCACCCTGGTAGACCAGCTGCTCGCCCACCGCGCCGGCCTTCCCTCGACCGCCCGCGAGCTCGCCCCACCGGCACCCGCGCAGCGCCGGTTGAAGATCTACACCGAGGAGTAGAGGAGCACGGCCCGTGACCATCACGCGCTCCAACCCCAACCGGAAAGCCGTGCAGCGCGGAACACGCCCCACCCCGCCGACGCCGAACCTGATCTCCACCAAGGAGCACCGCAGGTTCTGCGAGTTCGCCGACACCGTACGCACCTCCCGCTACATCGGCCTGTGCTACGGCCCCGCCGGCGTCGGCAAGACCTTGTCGGCCCACTCCTACGCGCGCTGGCCGGAACAACGCCCGCTGCTGGAGATGCCCCACGCCCTGGCCGACTGGTTCCACGCCGGCGCCAACCGGCCCGACTGGCACACCGTGCTCTACACGCCGCTGATCAACACCCCGCCCGGCCGGGCCCTGACGGACCTGACCGGCCTGACCAACCGCCACGCCATGGTCCGCGCCCGTGACATCGACGACCCCAAGCGCGAGACCAACCTCCACGGCGCCAGCCTCTACACCGAACTCGTCATCATCGATGAGTCCGAACGGCTCACCACCCGCGCCCTTGAACAGGTCCGCGACTTCTACGACCGCAGCAGCCTGGGGCTGATCCTCATCGGCATGCCCGGCATCGAAAAGCGCCTGGCCCGCTACCCGCAGCTCTACAGCCGCATCGGCTTCGTCCACCACTACCGCACCCTGGCCGCCGATGAACTCACCACCGTCTTGACCACGGCCTTCGCCCACCTGGGCCTGGACATCCCCGACGCCACCACAACCGAGGCCATCGCCGCGATCAACCGCACCACCGCGGGCAACTTCCGGCTGGTCACCCGGCTTCTGGAACAAGCCGAACGGGTGATGAAACTCAACGACGGCGTCGACCGGATCACCGCCGAGGTCATCGACGCCGCCCGCGATGCTCTTGTCATCGGAATCAGCTGATGGTGAGAGGTCCCGGCTCAGGACGATGCGGGCGTCCCGAAGGAAGTGAAGAAAGCTGCCGACTCATCGTCGCTTGCTAGATCAATCCAGCCAGTCAGCGACCGTCGCGACGTAGTCGCGCGTCTCCGACAGGGGCAGGAGGTGCCCGGCCAAAGGGAAGGTGCGGTGCGCCCAGTCGGGACGACGAGTGGCAACGTCGTCGACGGTGGTCGTGGTGACCAGCTTGTCCTGCGCCCCGGCCAGCAGCAACGTGGGCATGCCGAGCTGGTCGATCATCCGGTAGGACGCATCCCGGTTGACGTAGAGGCTGGACACCACCGAGGCAAAGGCCGCGATGGCGTCACCGAGGCGGCGCGGGTCGGTGGCCCGCAGTTCGTCGCTCAGCAAGGCCATCATCTCGGGCGAGACCCGTTCAAGGTCATCACCGACCACGCCGCCCGACCAGGCGCCGGGATCGGCGTAGGCGCGCAGCTTGAAATCGATCATGCGCTGGCCCGCCACTCGCAGCACGCCCCGCAGCAGACCGGGCCCGATCACGAGCAGCGGGCGGCCCAGAACGCGCCAGAAGATGACCTCGTCCGGCGGGATCGGGCCGGGCAATGCCGGGCAGGCCAGGACGAGGCGACCGACCCGGTCCGGTGAGGACGTCGCGAAGTGGACCGCGACCAGGCCGCCCATGGACCAGCCGTGGGTGACGGTGGCCTTGAGCCCCATTCGGCCCGTGAACGCTCGCAGGAAACGCGCGCCCAGTTCGGCCTTGGACGCACGCGGGTGCGGCGAGTCGGTGTGGCCGAACACCGAGCCCGGCAGGTCGGGCGCGATCACCTGACCGTGGGCGCTCAGCTCGGCGATGGCGTCCATCCACATCGACGCGCTGCCTGCCATGGGATGGACCAGCAGGTGGGTGGGGCCGCCCTGATCCTTGCCGGCGCTCAGGTAATGGACTTTGGTGCCGGAGACGTCGATCTCCTGACTGTGGATTCCGGCCCACCGTGGGGAACGTTCGCCCCAGTCTGCATACTGCACCCCTTCAACCTGCCACGCCGGGGCCCGGGGCGTGGACCCAATCGGGGGGTCGGGGAAAGATCGTCGGATACTGACGGAGACACCCTCTGATACCCGTCGCTGTCCGTGACGATACGCGGCCAAATAATGTTGCAGGTTCCTGCTCAGCGAGCGGGGTCTGGTGCATTTGCTGGGGAGCGGTCACGGAGTGCGATTTCCAGGCGCGAGTGAGGCCGGGGCCGCATGGAGAGTGGTAGCGATCGCGTAACGCGTTGCGCGTGAGAACGGCCGTTCTGTCACGATCTGGATCGCCAAGATCTGATCATGAAGAACGACCGTAGGGGTGCCATTGTGCTGCACGAGCTCACCGGCAGGGAAGTCGGTCTGCTGTACATGCTGTTCCCGCACCTGAGGGGCCTGGTCCTTGACCAGGTGGAGGATCTGGGTGACCGCCTGAGGATCGCGGCCCGTACGGACTCGGAGCCGGTGGCCTGCCGCGGCTGTGGGACACCGTCGGCTCGGGTGCACGACCGGTATCGGCGTCGTCTGCAGGACTTGGCCTGCGGCGGGAGACCGGTCCAGGTCGAGGTGGAGGTCCGCCGGTTCATCTGCGGCGACCCGGCGTGCTTGGTGGCGACGTTCGCCGAGCAGGTCCCCGGGCTGACCGCCACACAGCAGCGCCGCACGGCAGGGCTGCGGGGTCTGCTGGAGCGGGTCGCCCTGGCCCTGGCCGGCCGCGCGGGGTCCCGGCTGGCCGGTGCGCTGGGCGCGATCGTCTCCCGGTTCACGCTGATCCGGCTGGTCAGGGCGTTGCCCGATCCCGAGATCGGGCGGGTCACCGTGCTCGGGGTCGATGATTGGGCCAAACGGCGCGGGCATTCGTATGCCAGTGTCCTGGTGGACATGGCCGGCCACCGCATCATCGACGTGCTGCCCGACCGGGAGGCCGCCACCCTGGCCGAGTGGCTGCGCGCGCATCCCGGTGTCGAGGTGATCTGCCGGGATCGGGCCGGCGCCTACGCCCTGGGCGGCCGGGAGGGCGCGCCCGATGCCCAGCAGGTGGCGGATCGCTGGCACATGTGGGATGACCTGCGCGAATACGCGGACAAGACCGTCGCTGCCCACCACCGGTGCATCAAAGAGCACTATGTTGCCCTTGCCCAGGTCGCTGAGGAGCAGGTCCCCGACCCCGGCCAGGTCGCCGAACAGATGACCATCGACCATGCCGAGAACAGAGCGCGCGTGGTGAAGGCGAGGGAGCGCTACCGGCAAGTCCAGGCGCTGAAGGCCGAAGGCAAGAGCCACGCCGCGATCCAGCGGGAGCTGCGCCTGGCGCCCATGACCGTCCGCAAGTACTCCCGCGCAGAAAGCGTCGACGAGGTGGTGGCAGGCACGCTGACCGGATGGCCGAGCATGCTGGACGATTACAAGCCCCACCTGCATGAACGCTGGAATTCCGGGTGCGCCAACATCCAGCAGTTGCACCGGGAGATCACCGCGCTCGGCTTCCGCGGCAGCTACGGCACCGTCTACGCCTACCTCGCGCCCTTCAAGGGCTCAGCCGCGCCGCCCGCCGTCCCCGCACCGCCCAAGGCCCGCCACATCACCAGCTGGATCCGCCGCCGTCCCGACAACCTCGGCCCGGATGAACAGCTGAAACTCAAGGAGGTCCTGGCAGCCTGCCCGCACCTCGACGCCTTACACGGCCACATCAAGACCTTCGCGGAGATGATGACCGAACGCCAAGGCCACCGCCTCGACGCCTGGATCGACGCCGTCCGAGCTGACGACCTGCCCCACCTGCATTCCTTCGCCAACGGCCTCGAACGCGACCACGCCGCCGTCCTGAACGGACTCACGCTCCCTTACAGCTCAGGCGTTGTCGAGGGCAAAGTATGCAAGATCAAATTCTTGAAACGGCTCATGTTCGGCCGCGCCAACTACGACCTCCTCAGAAAGATGGCACTGCTGAACTGAGCCGAGATCACCGACCGTGACCGCTCCCCAGCAAATGCACCAGACCCAAGCTACGTTGCAGGTCACACCGGAACCTACCGCCTCCGCGAAGATTCCCGGGTAATCACGGTAATTGGGGGATCTCCTCAGTCGCCGTGCCCGTGTGCCGACGGACCCGCGCTGCCTCCGCCTCTCTGCCCTGTCGAGTCAGCAGATCGGCCAGCCGCGGCCGGGAACGCGGCCCTTGAGCAGGCTCCAGGACGCCAGCGCCGCCGGCGAGGTATCGATGCTTCGGCCGCGGTCGTCTTGTAGCGGGCCGACCGTCACCGCGGCGCGCTCGGCGCCGGGGATGCCCAGCGCGGCCGCCGCGAGCCGGGCGAGGTTCAGCCCGATCCCCACGCCGTGCCCGTGCGCGCCGCCGACGGGCAGCGTGGTGACGAGCCGCCCGTCGTGGCCGTGGACCTGCCAGCCGTCGGGCGCGGCGTGCAGCCATCCCGCCCGTTCCCCGTCGACCAGGAAGAGACAGTTCTCGCCCCCAAGTTGCACCAGGTACAGGTCGGACGCGGGCGCGGCCGGGGCCTTCTGGTCGACCGTCCGGGTCTGCTCGGCGGCTGCTGGTACGGCTGACGCGCCCTGCTCGGCGAGGCCTTCGCCGGACGTCTCGGTGAGGGCCTGGCGCTCGTCGACGGGCGCCGGCGTCGCCTGGCTCCCGCCGGTGCGGTCGGCCGGTTCCTCCACCGCCTGCTCGCGCGGCGAGCTCGGCGCCGCGGCGGTCTCGGGTGTGGGGTCGTGTGGGTCGGCTTCCGGCGGGGGAGCGGGACGGTCGTCTGCCTGCTGCTGCCCGAAGCGGCGCCGGGCGGTGTCGGGGTGCATCTCCAGGGCCTGGCCGATGTGCTCCCAGGCGTCCCCGGCAGCGCGGCGGGCGGCGACGTGGGCAGCCAGCAGTCCTTCCACCAGGCCGGGCAGGCTGCGCAGCGCGACCGCCTGCTTGCCGCTACCGGCGAGGGGGTCGGCGACGTGCTGAGCGTGGACGGCCAGGTGGGCGGCGCGCCGACGCACGTCCGCCTGCAGCGCCGCCAGCTCGTCCGGGCTCGCCGGGTCGGGCTTGGGGACGGCGGCCGGGTGGTCGATGCGCCAGGCGGCCTGGCGGCAGGCCCCCGAGCAGTAGCGGCGGCGGCCGGTGGCGTCGGCGGGCAGCACCTTGCGGCACAGCGGGGAGGCGCACCGGCGCTCTGGTACAGCCTGCAGATCGGGCATCACGATCCCCTTCGGCGGACGGTGTGACGGTCGGCGAAGATGCGGCCCGTCACACCGTGGCGTGACGGAAGGCGTTTCCGCCGATCGCGCGTTACGGTCCATGCTGCCACCGCCACCCACTAACCGTCACGAGGATGAGGCGAATTTGCCTGAACCTTGTGACGCTAGGGACTCGGCGGTGGTCCTTCCGTTCACCGCGCGTCGTCGATGTGGTCGAGCAGGGCTTCGGCGGTGGCCACCCACGCGCGGCGGTGCTCGGCGTGGGCGTGGTCATCAGCCGAGCCGGACTCGCTCGCTCGGGCCGCCAGATCGTCGGCCTCGCTGCGCTGGCTCGCGGCGAACTCGCGCAGGGCGTCGGTGGGCACGAAGTGGGTGTGCTCGTCGTCCAGGTCGATGGTCACCAAGTGCCCGGGCCGCTCGCCTGGGGCCGGCCGCTCGCCCTCGGACGGCTCGCGCTCCAGCAGGGCCTGGACGCGGCTCTGCGCTGTGGAGCGGGCCACGCCCATCGCGCCCGCCAGATCGCCGTGGCTGCCGTCGAGCTTGGAGTGCCAGCGCACGGCGGCGTCTCGGACGCCGGCGAGCCGGGGCAGCAGCGTGCGCTCCAGGGCGCCGATGAGCCCTCGCAGGTGCGCCCGGTCGTCGTCGGCGTCCTCGGCGTAGGTGCCGGCTCGCTCCAGCGAGCGCAGCAGGATCAGGCCCCAGATGACCGCCGCCGGTCACGGTGTGGCCGTGCCCCCGTCCACGCCGATCGCCGGGAGTGGCCGCGCTGCCCTGGTCGCCGCCCCCGCCTCAGGCCCGCACGCCGCCTCCAGCAGGTGGTTCCCGAGCGCGAAGTCGATGGCGTGCGCGACGGGACTACCGTTCTCGTCGAGCTGCTGGTAGTTCCTCAGGTTGGTGCCGAAGGCGAACTGGTGGCCGCCGTCGGCGTTGGAGAACGCGAAGGTCTGCATGCCGGGGACGCTCCCGTCGTGCCCCCAGAACCTGCCGCACGGCAGGTCGAGGGGGTAGATCCCGAGACCGTAGTCGAGCACGGCGCCCGAGAACGACCGGATGGGCACGGTCTTCTGCATCTCAGCGAGCAGAGTCGCGTCGAGCAGCTCGCCGCGCAGCAGCAGCCGGAAGAAGCGGTTGAGGTCCTCCATCGTCGAGGCGACCGCACCCGCCGTCCAGGCCCAGGACATGTTGTAGACGCTGTAGTCCTTGGGCGGGTCGAAGAGCCCGAACAACGCCTCGTACGCCTTGGAACTCGGCCCAGGAAGGTACGGCGTACGCGGGAACGACGTCTGCCGCAGCCCGGCCTTCCGGAAGACGTGATCGGTGATGTACCGCTCGGCACTCGTGCCCGTCACCTTCTCCAGCAGCAGGCCGGCGATAACGTAGTTCGTGTTCGAGTACGATCCGGGTGTCACCCCCGGCTGCCCGGTCGCGGGGGCGCCGAGCCCCGCCCCCGCCAGCTCCTCCGGCGGGAAGGCGCGGAAACGGTTGGCGTCCAGGCTCTCGATCGTCGGGAAGATCACCTCGGTGTGGTTGGCGATGTGGCTGGTGTGGTTGAGCAACATGCGTACGGTGATCTGCTGCCCGCGCTCACCCGGGATCAGATCCGGCAGGTAGCGGCCGATGGGGGCGTCGAGCTCGATCGTGCCCTTGCCGACCTGCTGTAACACGGCCACGGCGACGAACGACTTGGTGATGCTCCCGGCCCTGTGCACCATCTCGGGCCGCATCGGACGGCGGGTCTCGACGTCGGCGACGCCTGCGGCGCCCTTCCAGCTCCGCCGGCCGTCCACGACGTTCGAATAGGTGCCGTACATGCCGGCCTCGTGCACGGCGTCCAGCGTCTGGCGCAGCCGCTGCCGGTCGAGGCCGCCGTCCTCAGCGGCGGCCACGGGTGTCGCCGCGAGCAGCGTGGCGGCCAGGGTCGCGGCTCCCAGCCGCGAGGCGAACGTGCTGAATCGACGAATGGTCATGGCGCCCAGCATGAGCCTTCCGCTCGGCGGAGGTCAGTGCGCTGTGTCACCGGTCCCGCATGACAGAAGTCAGCTCTCGCACCAGGTCGGCGTGGTCGTCGTCGGCCAGGCCCGGCAAGGCGGTGTCCATACCGCCTGCCTTACCGCCCTGGCCGCTGGGCCGGGAACGTCTCCCCAGGTCGCAGCAGTTGACCGGGGCGCAGCTCGGGTGCGGTTTTCGGTCGGGACGATCGGGGATGAGTCGGGCGGTCGAGGCCGTGATAACGCCCTGCGGCGCGTTTTCCCAGGTCGCGTCGCTCGCTAAGCGCTTTATGTCAAGCTCTCCGGGAGTCTTCGGTTACTCACAGTTACTTTGCCCCCGGTGACACGGACCCGAGCACCGGGCCATGAGGGGTTGCGGAGTCCTGGGATCTTCAGCGTGCATGGCGTGCTCTCGATGCCACCGAGACCAATGTTGACTTTGTGTGCACGAATGTTCACTGTGAGAGATTGATGCTCGGGGTCGGCGGAAGGAGGCGGGCGATGAGGATCGGCGTATGGGTGGTTGGTGCAGCGCTGGTGGCCTCTACCGCAGTGCTGGCGGGTCCGGCACATGCGGCATCCGGCGACCTGACATGTGATGGCGGCTACTTCCAGTTTCAGCTCCAGTCGCCGCTGAGCACCCTCGGCCAGCAGGTCTCCGCGATCGTCGGCGGAGGGCTCGTGAACTGCCACACGGCGTTGCTTTTGCCGTGACCTGCTTGTGGCGTGCACTGCCACAGGTGCACCCGGGTGCCGTTGGTGCGGGCGTTGGGCCTCTGCAACATGCCACGGGACCACGGGTGGCCCGTGGTCCCGGGCCCGGCGCTGAGGCCCGAGGGCCTCGGCGCCGGACGTCGTTCAGGGGACGTCGACCCCGACGTGGATGTTCATGGAGATGTGGTCGCCCTCGTAGGCGGTCGTGATGCGTTCGTCGCGCCAGTACCCGCCGTACTTGAGTGCTTCGAAATGAACCTCGTGGTGCCCGCTGTCGGCCTCGAAGGTCTGCGTGACGGTGAGGCTGCTGCCGCTCCAGCGTCGATGGAAGGGCTCGGCGGCGACCTCGCGGCCGTCTTTGCGCAGTTTGAAGGCGCCTTTCATGTAGCAGTAGGTTGGGCAGTCGGAGTACCAGGCCGCTCCCCAGTAGTAGAAGTAGTCGCCGGAGAGGTCGGCCTTGATGACCTTGGTGCCGTCGTCGCGCTGCTCCACGCTGACGCACAGATTTACGTTGGCCTTGGTGTAGGTGTCCCCGGATGTCATCGTCTGCGTGCCGCTGCTCGGGGCGCAGGTGCGGGTGAGTACGCGCTGTTGTGCTGCCGGGGGGGCGGATGCCGCGGCCGGTGTGGGGGCGCCCGCGACGGCGACGACCACCAGGGCCGCCAGGCCCGTTGCGAGCGCTCGCATCCGGCGCTGCGGGTCTCCCCCGCGAGTGATATTGCCAAGTGTACTCATGCAGTGACTTTAAGTGACGGTAGGTGGTCGTAGGCAATCTCCACTCCGGTTCGGCGAAGAGGCGCTCCTGCAGGATCGCCCTCCAGCCGCCCGGACGGCGAGATCGAGGTCGAGGGGTCCCAAGGTCGGGTGTCGCCTGAAGACGGCCGGCGAGGCGATGTCCAGCAAGCCGCCTTTGTGTAATCAGTCGAACGCATATAGTAGCGGGATGGGGAATTTCACAGTGAGCCACGACCTCCACGGTGAGCCGGCTGCGTTCTTCGGCTGGTTCTTCGACCGGAGCCGGGCAGAAGATCTGTACCAGGGGCATTTGGGCTACGTCGACTACAGCACCATCAGCCTTGCGGATGCTGACGGGCAGTTGACCCGCACCACCACGTTCGCCAAGCCGATGTCGCTGCCCGGGCCAGTGGCGAAGCTCCTCGGCTCGGGCTTCCGCCAGACCGAGGACGGACAGTTCAACAAGTCCACCCGCGTGTACCAGTGGAAGGTCACGCCGAGCACCATCGCCGACAAGCTCCGCGAAGAAGGCACCCTGCGAGCGGAGGAACGCGGCGACGGCTGCCGCATCATCGTGGACTACGAGCTGGAAGCAAAGGTGTTCGGGGTCGGCGGCCTGCTGGAGAGCACCATTGAGAAGAACCTGCGCGAGGAGTGGGATCAGATCGCCGGTTTCTACAACCGCCAGGCCGCAGCCTAGACGTCCTCGACCGTGAGGCCAGAGCCATGGTCCGAGGGCGCCAGGCACCTGCACCCGAAGCCCTCCTGGAAACTGGGCGAAGCCCGGACCTCGGTGAGCACACCCTTGGCCGCGTCGATCAGGGGCGGTACCCGGCGGGCCCGGTCGACCGGCTCCAGCCGGTCCAGTTCCCTCAGCGCGTCAATGAGAGCGGCCAGGGGTGGTTTCACTTCCTGGTCTACGACGCCAAGTTCGTCCGGCGTCACGACGACGACCAGCCGTGGCTGCACGCCTTCAGCGAGGCCGGGCCGCGCGGGGAGTACGACCACCTGCGGGCCGGTCCGCCCGGCAACTGGCCCAAGCCCGAGGAATGGGCGGAAGGGTTCGACCTGACCGAGGCCGATGACCGCTACTCCGAGATCAACCCCTACGACGGGCCCAAGCGGTAGGCATTGCCGCACCGCATGGGCCTGGTGATCGACATGTTCGGTAACACATGGTAACGATTCAGTTACATGTGGTACCCGGCGGGCATGCACCAGCCTTGTCGCCGCGAACAGATACGGAGATCTCCATGCGGGCAGCAACCACACGAACCCACACTCGATCCAGACGGTCAATCGCCGTCGTCAACGCGGCCGTCGGCAGCGCACTGTTGACGGCCCTCATGGCCGCACCGGCTTACGCCGGCGGAACGCCGAACGTCTCCGGCAAAGCCCGCGCATCCACGGCCACCGTGGCCTCCCGATCGGGAGGCCCGGAATGGGTCCAGACCGGCCCGCTCACCTTCCTACACGCCCTCGCCGGTGCCAACAATGTCTACGAGAAGGTCTCCGAGGTCCCGGCGCTCACGATTCCCTTTCCCGGTGTGTGGGAGGTCTCCTATCACGCCCGCACGGCGACCTACCCAGCCGCGAACACGGGGCTGTGGGTCACCACAGCGCTGTTCAAGAACGGCGGGCTCATCCCCGCAAGTGAGGCACTGTCCGGCATCGACACCTCGAACGTCCCGGGAACCCAGAACACCATCGGGCAGACGGTCACGGACACCTTCGCCGCCGAGGACGCCGTGACGCTCCACGCCTTCCGCATCGGGCAGACCGGAACCGCCGGCGTCTACAGCAACTCCGACGGACGGACCACAGTCACGGCGCACTGGGTGAGCCCAACCTGAGCCGAACCAAAGCAACTCCCGCATTGAGGTGATCTCGCGCCGTCGGGGAAGCCGCCTCTCAGCCGTGCATGTTCTCGGAAGTTGTGGCCGTCTCCGCTTCCGAGAACACGATCTTCTCGGAAGTCCAATGAACCTGCGCGGACCGGCCCACTTTCGGGTCCAGCCGAGATACGGGTAAAACCGGCCATGAGTCGATCTTGACGCCCGTTTCCGCAGGCAGGCATACGGTCAGCGGTCAACCGTGGGGACTGTAAAACTAACGGCGGATCTGATGATCAAGGGAGACACACTTGATGTCCGAGAGTGCCGTGGAGTCGCTGTCTATGAACGAAGTGCCTGCCGAGCCGGACCGCTCAATGACGGACGAGCAACTGATCTCGATGCTGGTGGGTCGAGCCC